>NZ_FOHZ01000043.1 GCF_900111555.1 Marinobacter segnicrescens | reverse complement strand
CTTCATCTGATTCTGGACAACAGCTCGACTCATAAAACACCAGAGGTAAAAGCCTGGCTGGAGAAACATCCCCGGTTCAAGCTTCACTTCACACCAACCAGCGCCTCCTGGCTGAATGCCGTGGAGGGCTGGTTTGGTCAACTGGAACGCCGTGCTTTGTACCGTGGCATTTTTACCAGTGTCGGCGAACTGAAGAAGGCGATTCGTCGCTTTATCCAAACTCATAATGAGAAGCTGGCAAAGCCCTTCCGCTGGCACAAAAGCGCAGAATCGATTATGACTTCAGTGGCGCGAGCAAAGTTGAGTGTCATTAATGATAAATAAACGAATTACCCAGACGGGACACTAGGAGCGAGTTTTCTCCCTCTTCACGGCTATCAGACAGCTTTTGCGACAGATCATCATCTAAATTCATTGATGGGTACATCCTCTGTTGCAGGTCGAGTACCTCTGAAGACTTTGGCCCTACCTTTAACGAGTCATCTTTCAAAAGGTCCAAGTATTCATTGATTAGCAATATGGTATCAGTAAGATGCCTGCCGAAAGGCATAAAACTCTCATAAACTCTCGCCCCCTTCAAAACTCGCAGATCAAGCTTCGCCGATTCAAAATTGTCGAGTTTGATCGAGAAAGTCTCTAATCTCCTTTGATAAGCCTTTATCTCCGAAATACGCCAGAGCTTATCATCGGTAGCTGTAGTATCTGAGTGCGGATTTAGCTCTTTGTCCAGCGCGTCGGTCGGCAACCGCAGTTTGTCAGCTGCTTTGCAAACGATATGGCTTTGTTTGACAAGCTCTCTCGCTGCGGCATATACCTCCTTGCCAATTAATTCCATCTTCCAAACACGCGCCCCATAAATTCCTACGCCAATCGTAACCAATGCAGCAATGGCTAAGAGGCCATCCTTGATCAGAGAAACCCATTCCTTAAACTCGGGATCTGGCATGCAGCTCTCCTAAAATTGGCTAACAGCTGATTCAGCGACAAATGGCATCTATCCCCCAAACACTTATCCCACACCTTATGAATCCAACTATTTCATAACTTTCGTATACTTGTAAGACCAAGTAGTGAAAATTTACGAAGTTTTGCGACATTTGGAGTTGATTTACGTAGGACAGGCGAACTCACCCGAGGCCATTCGAGAACGCTCCGGCGCAATGTCCGATTTTGTTTAAGGAATTCGAGGAGCCCGGCCTGGTCGCAAAGCGAACATTCAGATTTGAACTAACGCCAGCCAACATCGAACGCAAAAAAGCGCGAAGCAGAGTTTTGACTGCCGGTAAACTAAGCCTTACCTGAAAGGCGTTATTTATCTGTACCTCCATAGGGAAGAGCGCCCTTTTTAATGCAGCTTAGGTTCAACGAGCTTTCTGAGTTGGCTGCGTAGTTACCTGAATTCCACACTGACTTCCTTATTACGGGGGCTATTCCTTATCGATGCAATAGTCCTCTAAACCATCCAGATATTTCCCAGCCGGACCCGAAGTGTAGACGTCGCCTCCGCGCATGAAACTTTGAACATCCTGAATTAGATCTTTTACCTGATGATCAGTCATGACATAACCGCCAACGCCACTAAGTTTCGCAAAAATAGCTCGTTTTCTGATCGCATTTTTTTAGTTATTCCTGGTTCAGCTCTTGGGTTATCTAATTCATTAGTCAGCCACTCCAACGCAAGACGCACTCTCAACACATCATTTTCTGGCACATTTTTATAACGGGTATCCGGAACCTAGTGTGTAATTCCACTCCAGCCTACAGGGTGTCACCTAACTCGTAAACCGGAATTGCGTGTGTAATGATCGTGTCGTATCATCGGGTTTCTAAACCGGAACTAGGTGTGTATTCTGTCGTCAGAATTCGCACGTAGTCGAAGGCTCGACGAACGACTGGCCAGGAGTGGAAAACATGGCGATTAGTCAGGCACGCATTATCGAATCCATGGAGCAGGCCTGCTCCAACCCTAATCCGGATGAGTTCATTTTCTCCTTCCTTGATGCTTACGGATTTCCGAAGAGCACCATAACCCGTCTCCGCAATGGTGACGATAGCCGGAACGTTGCCAGCGGTAATGACATCGGGCTGAAGAAGAAGCTCTACTTCCGATCCGTTCCTGAGGGGACTGATTTGAATGCCGAAGCCGACTCGCTCAAGGCAAGCGAAGTCGTGTCGCGGAACGATATCCGCTTTGTCATCGTCACTGACTTCAAGAGCCTGGTTGCTTTCGATCTCAAGGCTGAAGAGCGCCTTGAAACCTCGATGGATGAACTGGACAAACAGTATGCCTTCTTTCTTCCGCTGGCTGGGTACGAAAAAGCGGTCATGTACTCAGAGCATCCGGCTGACGTTAAAGCCTCTGAGAAGATGGGGCGCCTGTTCGATTTGATCCGCGAACGCAATGACCTCTCCAAGCCCGAGGACATTCACGCTCTCAACGTTTTCCTTACCCGTCTCTTGTTCTGCTTTTATGCCGAGGACACCGGCATTTTCGATCAGGGGCAGATGACGTCTGCCATCCAGTCCACCACATCGGAAGATGGCTCGGACGTCGATCAGTTCTTTACGGATCTATTCACCGTCCTTAACCTAGAAGACAAAGCGCCTGAACGAGAATCGATGGCCGCTCATTTCCAGAAATTCCCCTACGTTAACGGTGGGCTGTTTGAAAAGGATGAGCCTATCCCCGAGTTCGGCAGGAAGGCTCGCCGACTTTTGATTGATTGCGGGAACATGGATTGGTCTGAGATCAATCCAGACATTTTCGGCTCTATGTTTCAGGCGGTCATAGATGAAGAGCAGCGGGGCAACTTAGGACAGCATTATACATCTGTCTCCAACATCATGAAGGTGATCCAGCCTCTGTTCCTCGACAAGCTGTACGCGGAACTTGAGAAAAGCCGGGAGAACGAACGAAAACTGAAAGAGCTGCTTCTGCGCCTCCAGAATCTGCATATCTTTGATCCGGCCTGTGGCTCAGGAAACTTCCTGATCATTGCTTACAAAGAGCTGAGAAAGCTAGAAATGGAAGTCATCGACACTCTGAACACAGTGTCGGATCAGACTGAAATGTATTACTCAGGGATTAAGCTTTCTCAGTTCTACGGCATCGAAATTGATGACTTTGCCCATGAAGTAGCAATATTGTCTCTATGGCTCGCAGAGCATCAAATGAATATGGCGTTCAAGGAAAAATTTGGATATGCAGACGCAGACCTTCCATTACGAGATTCAGGAAATATTATTTGTGGAAATAGCTTAAAAATTGACTGGCAAGAGGTATGCCCATTTTTATGCTCAAGAAAAATTGATTCCGAAGTATATATTTGCGGAAACCCTCCCTTCCTAGGCTACAACTCTAGAAGCTCTGAACAGCAAGATGAAATGCGATTACTTTTTGGTGACAAGCAAAGCTACAAAAAACTCGACTATGTATCGTCGTGGTTTTTGCTTGCTTCAAAGTATATAGCAAACAATGAAAGCATCTTCGCCGCTTTTGTAGCAACCAGTTCAATTTGCCAAGGCATGCAGGTGCCTTTTTTATGGCCAAGAATCTTCGGTCTTGGCGTAAACATCTCTTTTGCCTATAGTAATTTCGCTTGGGAAAATGCTGCTCGTAATAAAGCGGCTGTGAATGTGGTCGTTATTGGCTTAGGTGTTTCCAAGGGCAAAAAAAGACTTTTTTGTTTAAGCAAAGAAGGAGTGTGGAGCGAAGAGTTAACGGAATCTATCAATGCCTACCTTGTAGGTGGAAGCTCGATTATCGTAAATAATAGGTCAAAACCAATAAATAAAAATATAGAAATGCAATATGGAAGCATGCCTAATGATGGTGGAAATCTCTTGCTATCCCCAACGGAAAAAAATGATCTGATTTCCGAAGACCCCGAGACGGCACATTGGGTCAAGCCTATCCTTGGGGCTCAGGAGTTTTTAAATGGTAAAAAACGCTATTGCTTGTGGCTAAAAGGTATAACTGAAGAAGAGCTAAATCAGTTGCCATCGGTGAAAGCTAGAGTGGAAAATGTAAGGTCAGTAAGGTTAGCTAGTAAAAGCCCCGGCGCTAACAAGGCGGCGGCAACACCTCATCTTTTTTGGTTTGCATCTCACCCAGATAAGGGAACATATCTTTTGGTTCCTAAAGTTTCTTCTGAACGCCGGCCTTATGTGCCTATAGGTCTTTTGGATTCAAGTACAGTCTCTAGTGACGCTAATTTGATTGTGCCAAATGCTGGAGTTTTTGAGTTCGGCGTTCTCACATCTGAAATGCATAATGATTGGATGCGTGCTGTTGCTGGACGTCTAGAGAGTCGTTACCGTTATTCCGCCACACTGGTTTACAACACATTCCCATGGCCCGAAGCCAATGACCAGCAGCGAAAGAAAATCGAAGAGCTTGCAGAGGAAGTCCTTCTTCTTCGTGAGGATTATCCCGATAAATCCTTATCCAAGCTTTATGACCCAAAAGAAATGCCGGAGCCATTGCGTGAAGCTCATAAAGCTCTGGATCGCGCCGTCGAAAAACTTTACCGCGAAAAGCCATTTAGAGATGCAACCGAACGTTTGGAGCACCTTTTCGCTCTTTACGAAAAACTGATTGCTGAAGAGAAAGCAAAGAAGCCTGCCAAAAAACAGCCAAAGGGAGTAATTGATAATGGCTGATCTGATGACCGTCCAGTACAAGCAAACTGGAAAGAGTTCAAACCTGAATGAACTCGGCATGCGGGAAATGCAGGCTCGGGCGTATGACGCTCGCGATGCGCAATACCTGCTTTTGAAAGCGCCTCCTGCCTCCGGGAAATCCCGAGCCCTGATGTTCCTTGGGTTGGACAAATTGCACCACCAGGGGCTAAAGAAAGTCATCGTGGCTGTGCCAGAAATGTCGATCGGTGGCTCGTTCAAGGATACCGATCTTAAGAGTGCTGGATTCTTCGCCGACTGGAAGGTTCAGCCCAGCTATAACCTTTGTGTGCCTGGCGGGGAGGGCCGTAAGGTCAAAGCGTTTATCCGCTTCATGTCTGATCCGGACGCAGACATTTTGATCTGCACCCATGCAACTCTGCGATACGCCTACAAAGAACTGGCTCCCTCAGACTTCAACGACACCTTGCTGGCGATCGATGAATTCCACCACACATCTGCGGATGGCGAAAACCGGCTTGGGGGGCTTATTGATGGCGTCATGGCAGGCTCCAGCGCCCACATTGTAGCAATGACAGGGTCCTACTTCCGGGGCGACGCAGTACCAATTCTGCTGCCCGAGGATGAAGAGAAGTTTACTCAGGTCACCTATTCCTACTATGAACAGCTCAATGGCTACAGGTATCTGAAGTCGCTAGGAATTGGCTACCACTTCTACACCGGTCGGTACCTGGATGCCGTGCATGAGGTGCTGGACACCTCGAAGAAGACGATCGTTCATATTCCAAACGTCAACGCGGTCGAGTCCACGAAGGACAAGTATTCTGAGGTCGATTACATTCTCGATGCTATCGGTGATGTCGTCGGGAAGGACATGAAGACCGGGATTATTACTGTGAAGGACCAATCTGGCCGGCTTTTGAAGGTTGCCGATCTGGTTGACGATAACCCACTTCGGGTAGAGGTTCAGAACTATCTCAGGAATGTGTCCAAAGCAGACGACATGGATATCATCATTGCCCTGGGTATGGCGAAGGAAGGCTTTGACTGGCCTTGGTGTGAGCATGTGCTGACTATTGGCTATCGCTCCTCGCTCACCGAAATCATCCAGATCATCGGTCGTTCCACTCGTGACTCTGAGGGTAAGTCACACGCGCAGTTTACCAACTTGATCGCCCAGCCAGATGCAGAGGATGACGACGTCAAAACATCGGTCAACAACATGCTCAAGGCCATCACCGTATCGCTACTGATGGAGCAGGTCTTGGCACCCGCCGTGAACTTCAAGCCGAGGTCTCGGATACGGCCGGGCGAAGAAGTCGACCCTGGCTCTGTGGTCATCGAAGACACCACATCGCCTGTCTCCGACAAGGTCATGAAGGCCCTGGAGAACATGGATAACATCAAGGCCGCCATCCTCCAAAAGCCTGAAGTCATTGCACCAGCTGTGACAGGCGATGATGACCCAGAGGTCATGGAGCAAGTAGAGATTCCAAAGGTCGTGGAAACGCTTTACCCAGATATGGATGACAGTGAGATAAGCACTGTCTCAGAAGCCGTACACGCTTCCATGGCCATCCAGTCTACCGGAGGGCTTTTCGATGAGTCTGACCTGCCGGAAGGCGCTCAGATCATGACGCCTGAAGGTATTCAAGAAGAAGCGCCGGATTACCAGGGTGGCACAGAGAAGCCGTCGAAAACCGACGTTGGTGCTGGGAACGATGAGCCCAAGCCCAATCGCAAGTTTGTTCTTATTGGGAACAAGTTCGTCAATATCGAAAACCTGAATGTCGATCTGATTCGTCAGGTGAATCCCTTCCAGGGTGCCTACGAGATTCTCTCAAAATCCGTGACGCCATCGGTCCTCAAGACCATTCAGGATACCGTGGTTGGTATGCGATCACAGATGTCTGAAGAAGAGGCCGTTATCCTCTGGCCGCGAATTAATGAATTCCGTAAGGAGAAAGGCCGAGAACCTTCTGTGACGGCTAGTGAGCCGTATGAGCGCCGTTTGGCGGATGCGCTGGCCTATATCAAAAGAAAGGCTCAGGAGCGCAAGGCGCAGGCGCAGACGTCGTAAGAGGGATATGAGATGCCACCGATCAATCACAACAGAAAAAAGGCCTCTACTCGGCCTTCTCTGGACGACATATTCTCCGGCCCGGATGAGTTCGGTCTTCTTGATGTCGAGGCCAAGAAATCAAGCTCGGGTGCGCCTCTTGAAGTTTCTCGATTTGAAGAGATCAGTGCGTTCGTCGATAAGCAGGGAAAACCTCCGCAAGCCGATAGTCCTGACCTACAGGAAAAGCTTCTCGCCCGGAGATTAAAGAGCTACGCGGAGAAGGAAGAGCTATTATCAGCTCTGAAACCATACGACCGTCATAACCTGCTGCCCGAGCCCGTACTGGCGTCGAGTCAGGAGGCCACCGCGCATGATGAGGAGACACCTTATCGCGCCTCTATCGAACCGAGTAGGCCAGCGTCGAAGACGGACGTGAACCAGGCGGAAAACGTCACATCACTTGATGACATTTTTGCGAGCGAGGCATTCTCAGAGTTTGATCAAGGAGACGACTCCCTCTTTGACCCGGTTCATGTCTCATTTGAGAAAAGCCGAGAGGATCCCGATGAGATCGCTCAACGGCGTGTCTGCCAGGATTTCTATGCGTTTGAGCCAATATTCAGGGATCTGCACGATAAGCTGAAAACTGGCGACGTAAAAGCAGCTCGCTTCCAGCAGGCCTCACAAGTTCAGCCGGGTGATGCCTTCATACTGGAAGGCGTCATGTGTCTTATCGATGAAGTTGGCGAATATCGAGAGGATGGAGATGGGCGATACGACCCGAGGCTGCGGCTGATTTTCGAGAATGGGACAGAGTCTAATCATCTCCTCCGGTCTCTGGCAAAACGACTTTACCAAGACCCCACTGGACGGAGGATCATCCGTGATGCTGAGTCGGTCGTCGACGCTTTCAACAATGTGAACCACAAGGACAGGCGGGCTGGCCAAATCTATTTTGTCACGACGTTGAGCGATAAGCCCGCACTTCGTGAAATCCCGAATCTACTGAAAATTGGTTATACCGAGCTGACCGTGGATGAGCGGACAAAAAATGCGGAGCGGGACACGGCGTTCCTCGAAGCACCGGTCAAAAAGCTCGCGTCGATAGAGTGCTATAACTTGAATCCGAACAAGTTTGAGACTCTCATCCATGGGTTCTTGCACGCTCAGAGAATCAAGATGACGCTCACAGGGAGGGACGGGAAAGAATATCACCCGAGAGAGTGGTTTTCTGTTCCGCTCGACACGGCCCGAGAGGTCGTGAAGCGAATCATCGATGGAAGCATCGTTCAGTATCGCATGGATAATACCACCGGGCGATTGGTGAGGAAGAAGGTGTGAACGATGCGCCAGTTTGACCTGCTAAACATGGATACCCTCCAGTCGAGCAATCTTATTGATGAGGGGGATCACTACGTCATCGAGGTTGATGGCCAAGGAATCCCTGGGCGCTGCCCACATTGCCAGGCTGAGGGGCCGTATAGACACGGTACTCAGCAACAGCACTACATCGATACCCCGATGCATGGAAAGCCCGTACTGCTCCGCGTGGATCGGGCTCGCTTCCGATGCAAAAGTTGTGGGAAGACTTTTTTCTCAAATCTGCCAGACATCGACCCGAAACGGAAAGCCTCCACCCGATTCATCAAATACGTCGAGCAGGAGTCGATGAAGAAAACCTTCGCAATGATTTCACGCGAGGCAGGTATTGATGAAAAGACTATCAAAAATATCTTCGAAGATTACGTTCACCGGCTTGGAAAAGAGGTCAAGTTTGAAACCCCGGAGTTTCTAGGGATTGATGAGCTGAAGATTATTGGCGAATACCGGTGCATGATCACCAACGTGAACGAGCTTGCTGTCTACGACTTACTGCCCAACCGTCGGAAAACCGACCTTATGACTTACTTCAAGGCTATGCCTGATAAGCACAAGGTAAAGGTCGTGACGATGGATATGTGGCGCACCTACAAGGATGTCGTGAACGCGCAACTGCCAGGTCGCGATATTGTCGTGGATCGTTGGCATGTCATCCGCATGGCCAATGAGGCGCTGGAGTCCGTGCGAAAGCAAATTCGTAAAGGCCTCAACACTCGGCAGAGGCTGAAGCTGAAAGACGACCGCTTTATCCTTTTGGAGAGGGAGCACAACCTTTCGTCTGAGCAGCGTGAAAAAATGCAGTCCTGGTTCGACCTGCACCCTGAACTTGCTATGGCTTACGAGGCCAAGGAAAACTTCCACCGCATATACTCATGCAAAAACAAGACTGAAGCTCAGGAGTTTGCACGCGCATGGATGAGATCACTACCGCCTGCAATCGAGCCAGCCTTTGAGGCATCCCGCACAGCGCTATTGAACTGGTGGGGGGAGGTTTTCAACTTCTATGATCACCAGGTCACAAACGCCTATACTGAGTCTGTGAATCGGCTGGCAAAGGACATTAACCGGATGGGACGCGGATACAGCTTTGAGGTCATGCGTGCTCGACTGATCTATGAGAAGCAAGCGCGTAAACCGACAACCAAGTTGAGAGGACGAAAGCCGAAAGGCAAACCTCAAAAGGGGACCCTGTCGAGATCTGTTGGCCTGGAGAAAGTGCCCAGAACGGTTGAGTACGGTCCACATATCCCTACGCTTTGCGACCTGCTGGAAAGCGGCCACTTTTCCTGATATTTCTACATTGATACCGGAATTGAGAGGGAGAACAAATCAGCGGTTCCCACACTCAATTCCGGATACCCTTTATAACCAAGACTTCTTCGGAAATTCTCGTTTGTCCATAGCCTGTTCAAAACTCCAGACGCTTTGCTATTTCCAAGCATCTTTATTAAGGCGGCGAACACCCGATGTTTTTTATCAAGTCCTCTTTTCGGGGCATTTGAAGTCGGGGCTCTCGTGGCTACAGGTCGTGTAGGCACTGGTCTTGCTGGCACACTACTCTTCGACGAGACCATCCCTGTAAAGCTATCATCCTCACTCCGAAAGACGATATCAGCATTGGGAGCCATTCTTCCGTAGTTATTAACAACAAACTCCCACAGCCTTGGCTTCATGCTATTAACCAGCTGTGGATCTTCATCTAATATTATGCCCCAAATAGCCGTTTCAACAGCAGTGTTCACGTATTTACCTGATCGGAGATCAGAGAAATATCCACGAATCGCCTGACCGAGAACCGAAAACCTTACGTCGTTTTCAGAAAACTCTTTGTTGAGCTGTGCCCCCATCGAAGAGGTCGTGTTGAGTTGGAGCGACTTTTTACGACCATCCTCGATGAATTTGCCCAGTTTTTTCCCATAAGCGGCAATGAACGGATCAGCGTACTCCTTTCGCATATTTCTCTCTTGAAGGAGATAAGTTCTAACTTCATTGATCTCATGCTCGTAAGACTTAAAACCATCAAAAACCCCCATACGTAATCCCATCAGAGTTATTGGTTGATCGAGTTACTGCGGATTCAGGCAAACCCAAAGAAGTATAGGCGGTCTACCCGAAATCGCCCACCCCGGTTCCACATGAGGCGCTGCACGCCCGTGTATCGCAAACGGTCGAGCTGACCGAGGTAAACGGTCCAGGAACCCCAGCTAAACCAACTTTCCGGAGTTCGCCAGACTCCCGGCCTCTTAAGAAGGAGGCTGACCATGAACCATCAGTTGACCCCGCCGCAGGCATTCTGGCTGGGGCATTTGTACCACGCGCACTCACTGAACCTGAGCCTGAGTGCCTATGCCAAGGATCAGAAGCTCGATATCATTGAGCCAGTCGTCTGTGAACGGGCTTTCATCATCGGTCACAGACTCAGTCTCTGAATCTTCGAAAATACCGCCCGCCTGGCTGATATCTTGCCAGTCGGGGGATGTCACTATTGGTTCTGGAACTGGCTCGGAGTCCGATTCTGGCTGAGGCGTCTTCAGTCCCAGCCCGTCATGGCTGACGTACTCCTTGCCCTCGTGGACGGTGTAACCCGTGTATTCGTCAGGCTTGAGTTCATCGCTTTTGGAGAACAGGGATTTCAGGGTTTTGAACATAACGGCATCATCCAGATTCTTGAATTGAGTTGCTTCCCGACAACCTAGCACACAACCAAAAAGATCTAAGCGAATGCCTGAGGGGCCGTGCCCCTGACCCCGTATTAGGTCCATCCAGAGTTGGAAAAATCCGACTCATGACCCCGGCCTAGATTTTTATGGATTCCAGTGGAGATACAAGCCAACACTGGGGTACGGCGAATGTTCGCTTCTGTTTAGCGACGGGGGGAGCCTGATCGAAACCCGAGGGTGAGCATCGACCGGGGCTGGCAGCGTCTGCGGTGTCCTAAGGGACCAAGGACACAAATTACGCACCTAGATCTCAATACTCTCAGCTATCTCCAGAGCATCCTCGACCTCGACACCAAGGTACCGCACGGTGCTCGACATATTCGTGTGTCCCAACAGCAACTGGACGGCTCGAAGATTCTTGGTCTTCTTGTAGATCAATGTCACCTGGGCCCAAGTGATTTAGATAGTTGGATTTCAGCAGCGATGTCGGCTCAGCCTGAGGGCATTCGCTGGATGCGGAATCTGCGACTGCATTCAGTGTTTGGCCGTCAGCGGGCGTTGTCCGGTACCGAGTGTGCTCATGATTGGACTCTTTTTCAAAGTGGTTTACCGCCAAGGCCTGGTGGGGGCACAGTGGAGGCTCCCACCAAGGCCTTGAGCCCCGGATCCCTAATAAACACTCAGCCACCAAAACTCATAACATCAGACAATACCGAGACGCCGGGCGATAGCCACAGCCTGCGTCCGATTGCTCGCATTCAGCTTGGAATTAATATTCCGTAAATGAGTCCGCACGGTGCTGTCGGAGACGCACAGTTTCTCCGCCATGGTGCTGTTGGAATAGCCCTCGGACAATAACTGCAGTACCCGGGTTTCCTTGCGGGTAAGGGGATCCAGCAGGGTGCTTTGCGGCTTTGATGAGGCTGCCTGCTCCTGGATTTCTGGACCGAAGGTATCCAGCAGTGACTGGATATAGTCGATGCGGAGCGGCTCGGTATGCTCATTATTTTCCTTCAGGCTCTGGGAAAAAAGCAGCGCCAAGGTGCCAACCGCATGGCCTTCATCCTCGATTCGCCTCACGTACACTTCCGAAGAGGCGATGTGTAACACACCTCTCATAATCTCCAGGGCTTCCTGTAGGTGGGGTTTAGAGGTGAGGACGATCAGGTTCACGCTACAAGGCGCGGCATCCTTGCCCTCAGGGTGGGCGTCAATCTCCTCCAGCCATTCTACGAAGTCTTCGCTGGGACGTTGATTAAGGCCCGGAAAGGCATCCTCGACACCGTTGAGTCGGCTTTCTACCTCTAGTTCCAGGCCCGAAGTGAGAAACATGGGAGCAACAATGGCCGGGGCTTTGAGCCGGCCCTGAAAGGATTCGGGAGTAGCCATAAACAAAACTCCTGTCTTGTGCGTTGCGAAACCCGGCGGAAAGGTTATTGGTCTTGGGGCTGGAGTGCGCTAGCAGCTTCGCCGGGTATCTGTTTTCTTGCGCCAAAAGAAATAATCCCAGAGGCTACAGTTAGTTTTTGTCAACTCTCGGCCGACACTTCATAAAGCTCTCTCAGGTTTCGCTTGAGGATTTTGCCACTCGGGTTACGCGGTAAGGCATCGGCGACAACCACTCGCTTGGGAACCTTGAAGCTTGCCAGTCGCGCCTTGCAATGATTGACGACCATCTCTTGGTCGATGGTCGAACCGTCCCGGGGAACAACGATTGCAGTAACAGCTTCAACCCAAACAGGGTCGCTTACAGCAATAACGGCTACCTCTGAAACCTGGTCCATCTGGAAGATGGTTTCTTCTACCTCTCTGCTTGAAACGTTCTCGCCTCCGGTCTTGATCATGTCTTTCTTGCGGTCGACGATCGTCAGATAGCCTTCCTCGTCGAAGAATCCTAAATCTCCACTATGAAACCAGCCGCCCTTGAACGCCTCCCTGGTGCGCTCTTCATCATTGAAGTAACCACTCATAAGCTGGGGTGACCGATGTACGATTTCCCCAACGGTTCCTGTTGGTACCTCCTGCTCAGCGTCATCCACCACACGAGTTTCAACATTGAACACAGGCTTACCTGCTGATCCGGCTTTCCGTATCTGGTCCTCCGGCCCGAGAATAGTCGCCGTGGGAGCAATTTCGGTCTGGCCATACAGGTTCCATAAGCGGACCTCTGGCAGGCGCTCTTGAAGTTCCTGCAGAACAGCGACTGGCATAATTGCAGCACCGTAATAACCCTTGCGTAATCTGGATAACTTTTCGCTGTCAAACATTGGGGAGCGGAGCAGTGATATCCAGACTGTGGGTGGAGAGAAAAACGAGGTGACCTGGTACTTTTCAAGCGCTGGGAGAATGACCTCCGGAGAGGGAGTGGCGGTGATGACGTTCGTGACACCTGCGTAAACGCAGGTCCCGAAAAAGGTGTCGAGTTGCGCGCAGTGAAACAGCGGCAATGCGTGCAGCATTATGTCTGACGACTCGAATCCAGCGGCCATGACGCAGCTCATATGCTGGGTCACGACGGCTTCATGTGTAAGCATGGCACCCTTTGGAAGGGATTCGGTGCCACTGGTATAGACAATTTGTGCCAGCATGTCCCCTGATACACGGGGGCGCTGTTGGTTGGAGTCGGCTCCCTCAGTAAGGAGGTCGTCGAACGACGTCATACCTGGAAGGGGGGCTGAGCCTGCTTCATCCGGAATCCAGAGAAATTGGTCGACATTGGTATTCTGGTTGGCAGCCTCCCTGGCCATGTTTGCCATTGAGGTGTCCGTACATAGGATCCTGGCCTTTGAGTGGGTAAGGATGTAGGCCATCTCTTTGGCATTCAGCATGAAATTGACCGGCACCAGAACCGCGCCAATGCGGGCAAGTGCAAAGCGCATTGCGACGAAACCATGGGAGTTTCTAGCCAGGATGGCGACCTTGTCTCCACATTGCACGCCGCGCCGGATCAAAGCGTTGGCGAGACGGTCGCAAATGTCATCAAATTCGCGATAGCTCCAGTTTACCTGACCGCAAATAACGGCTGTCTTGTCAGGGTTCCTCCTGGCTGTACGTCGTAACATGCCGGAAATAGTCTGTTCGCGGGCTGCAGCAATGGTTTGCTCCAGAGCATTTGTTGTCATTATTTGCTCCTAGGTCCATCAGGGCACCGCCAGATTGGTTGTGACGGGCATTGATGCTTTGTTGATGTATTCGCGTTTGATGGTTATAGTTACTGAAACATTTAACATATAAGAGCATGGCGTTCGAGGTCAAGCCGGCCGAATGACTTGCACCAGCATAGGAAGGTTTCCTTGAACTCAACAAAGTTCACCACAGCGTGTTACATCCTTTCCTTTGTGGCGTATCACAGCGAGAAGCAGCACTCCTCACGGACCATTGCAAAGTGGGTGAATGTTAATCCGTCAAGGGTGCGCCAACTCATCTCACGCCTGGTCCAGGCGGGCTTGCTGACATCAACCAGGGGAGGGAAAGGAGGGGTCACAATGGCCCGCGCACCATCCACTGTCTCTTTGCTGGATGTATTTGAGGCAGTTGCGGAGCCAAACGTGGAGCTTTTCTCGATAGATAATCCGTTTTCAGACTGGAAAGACCGGTGCTATGTGCATGACGTACTGAGCGGTCTTCGGAATGAGATGGACCGGGATTTCCGAAATCGTCTGGCCTCAATCAAGGTGTCATCCCTTTATAGTGCTGACAGGGCACTGGAAAAGGAGGGGCTGGCCGATGCTATTACCCCATCCCACATGAAAGCCTGATTCCTTGGTTTTCCTGGCAGTCGCTGCGTGCATTACACAGGTGCGCCCCATTAATTCCACAACAAAAATGAGGGTTCGAAATAATGAGTAGTACACCATCTGCTTTTGCAGTTACTGATTCGACAACCGGTGAGGAATACAACCTGTTTCTGGATTCGGTTCGAAAAATCCTCCATCAGGAAGTGGCGCCCTTTTATGACGACTGGGAGGAAGCCCACCAGGTTCCCAGGGAACTTTGGAACAAACTGGGCGAGGCCGGCCTGCTTGGCGTGGACCTTCCCGAGGAATATGGCGG
>NZ_FOHZ01000041.1 GCF_900111555.1 Marinobacter segnicrescens | reverse complement strand
TCCTCGTCATCGTCGCTATAGCGGTATTCAAACTCCTCAAATTGCACACCCCAGGTTGTGAGCGGCTGTTTACGAGCCGTGGTGTCGGAAATCATTTCCTGAGCTGTCACCGCCGTTGAGAAACCAACTGAGGCAAGAAAACTGACGGCGACAAGTGATCGAATACAACTCATGCCTCACCTCCATCTTCAGCAATCACGTCTGTTTTGGCCTGCGTTGAATCTGGCCCACCTTCAATAATTACCTTACGGAACATACCAGCGGCCGCGTGATAGGACAGATGGCAGTGGAATGCCCACTGGCCCGGTTCATCGACCTCCGTTTCCATGTACACCGTGGTACCCGGGTTCACGTTGATTGTATGTTTGATCGGGTTCCACTGGCCGGCGCCAACGTCCAGAATCGACCACATGCCGTGCAGGTGCATGGGGTGTGTCATCATGGTTTCATTCACAAACTTGAAACGGACCCGCTCACCGTATTTGAGACGAATCGGATCGGCGTCTTCATACTTGACGCCATTAATGCTCCAGGTGTAACGCTCCATATTACCGGTCAGGCGAAGCTCTATTTCCCGGGTCGGTTCCCGGTCTTCGTACAGCGGATCCTGAGCCTTCAAGTCAGCGTAAGACAGAAACTTACCTCCATTCGCCGCTTTGGGCATGAGGCCACTGCCCTTGGCATAGAAAGGATCGCTTTTATCTTCTTTTCCCATCGTCATGGAACCATGGTCCATACCGGACATACCCGAATGATCCATAGCTTCCATATTGGAATGATCCATGCCGCCCATGTTGGACTGGTCCGTCCCCTCCATAGAAGAGTGATCCATCCCGGACATATCTTCTGAGCTGTCCATATCCATGTTCCCATGATCCATGCCCGCCATGCTGCCATGGTCCATACCAGGCATACCGCCCATATCAGCCATGGTCAGTCGGGCAGCTTCACGCAGTTGCGGCACTGCCGCTTCCATGCCCTCTTCGGGGGCCAGTGTTGCCCTGGCGTATCCGGAACGTCCCATGGATTCGGCGAAGATGGTGTACGCCTGCTCATCCTTCGGACGTACGATCACGTCGTAGGTTTCCGCTACACCAATCCGGAATTCATCGACACTAACGGGCTGAACGTTGTTGCCATCGGCCTGAACGACGGTCATATCCAGACCAGGAATCCGGATATCAAAGTAGGTCATGGCCGAAGAGTTGATGAATCGCAGCCGGATGCGTTCGCCCGGCTCAAAAAGCCCAGTCCAGTTCTGGTCCGGCCCCTTACCGTTGATCAGACCCGTAAAGCCTTGCAGGTCCTCAACGTCCGCTTTCATCATGCGCATGTCGCCCCAGGCCATCCGGTCTCGGACCGTATTCATCAGGCCATTCTTTGACGCGTCCGAGAAAAACTCGCCCACGGTTTGCTGCTCGCGGTTGTAATAGTCCGGCATCATTTTCAGGTTGCGCATGATGCGGTCACCGGAATGGGGGTGTTTATCAGTCAGCTGTACCACGAATTCACGATCGTAGCGGAACGGCTCACGGCCCTCGGGCTCAATGACAATGGCACCATAGGCCCCGTCTGGCTCCTGAAAACCAGAGTGGCTATGAAACCAGTAGGTGCCTGCTTGCTGGATAGGGAATTCATAGGTGAACGTTTCACCCGGCTTGATGCCAGGGAAACTGATACCTGGCACACCGTCCTGATTGAAAGGCAGGATCAGACCGTGCCAGTGAATGGACGTCATCTCATCCAGGTTGTTGGTCACATTGATCTTGACGGTTTCACCTTCCTTGAAGCGCATCACCGGTCCCGGAGATGCACCGTTATAGCCAATACCTTCTTTCACGAAATCGCCGGTATCAATTTCGACCCGATCAACCGTGAGATCATATTCGCCGGCCATAACCGATGTAGACATCAGCAGGCTTAACAACACCGAACCTAAACGGCTTTTCATGCTTGTTACTCCAAATAGCACTGCACCAAGGACCCCACAGGAGAAATACCTGTAGGCCCTCTGCTTCAACGCTTTACTAGTGAGCTGAGTTACTGAACCTTAACGTCACCGTACATCCCTGCCTGGTAATGACCCGGCACATTGCAGGCGAACTCGATATTGCTGTTATCGGAAAACTTCCAGATGACTTCCTGGCTCTGGCCCGGTTCCAGCAGGACGCTGTTGGGGTCGTCGTGTTTCATGGACTGGCCGTTCCCCATGTCCATTTCCATCATGTCGTGGTTGAGTCTTCCGCCCTGGATGACGCCATGCTCGACCATCATCATCATTTCCTCCTGATGGCCCTCGTGCATCTCTGGGGTGCCGATGTTGAATTCGTGAACGAGGTTCCCTTTGTTCTCCACCATGAACCGCACCGTTTCCCCGGGGCTTACGGTGATTGATTCCGGTTCATAGTAGTTGTCGTACATTTCGACTGTTATGGTTCGGCTGACCGCTGAGGCTTTGCCGGGCTCACCACTCGCAGCGCCGTGACCATGGCCTCCACCATGGGTTCCAGCGGCAAAGGCGGTCGCCGACAATGAGATAGCCGCAGCAGCAACGAGAAATTTTGATATGGTCATATATCTTCTCCCTTGAACAGATTTGGCCCTGGAGGCCGGGTTGTCTCACTCAAAACTTGAGCAATATCCAGAAACGGTTGCTACCATCGCTCAGCAACCTGAATCCATGCTGAAAATCGGAATTATTTTTCGTTCAGGCAGAATTCAGCTTGGGCAGCAACACTGACGGGCTTTGATGCTCAAATTGGGAAGGCAGATCAGGAATGCGATTACTTCTGGTGGAAGATGATCCCCTGCTGGCGAACGGGCTAAGCGCCCAGCTGGAAAAGGCCGGTTTCAGCGTGGATACCGCCCGTACCGCACGGGACGCCCGGCAACTCGGGCAGCAGGAAAGCTACCGGGCCGGTATTCTTGACCTGGGCCTGCCCGACGGCAACGGTCTGGACGTACTGAGGCAGTGGCGGACGCATAAGGTCAGCTTCCCGGTGCTGATCCTGACCGCCAGGGGAGATTGGCAGGACAAGGTCAATGGACTGAAGGCCGGCGCTGATGATTACCTCGCGAAACCTTTCCAGACGGAGGAACTGATTGCCCGGCTTCACGCCATCGTCCGGCGAAGCGAAGGCCGAATAATGGATACCCTGACAGCGGGCCGATTCGAGCTGGACGAAAATCGCCAGACGTTAAGAGCCGGTGACCAGACCGAACATAGCCTGACCGGTACGGAGTTCCGCTTGCTCCGTTGTCTGATGAGTCGACCCGGGCAGGTTTTCTCGAAAGAACAGCTTCTGGACCAGCTATACAGCCTCGACGACACACCCAGCGAGAATGTTATCGAAGCCTACGTGCGGCGGCTCAGGAAGCTGGTGGGTACGGACACCATAAAGACCCGACGTGGTCAGGGGTACCTGTTCGATGCCGCTAGCCGCTAGACCTCGCTCAGTCAGGGGGATGCTCCTGATTCTGCTGCTTCCGGTCGGTATTGGTCTGATGGCACTGGCCTGGTTCATTCATGGGGCCTTGCTGGAGAGGATGTCCACGGACTTCGTGGAAAGCCGCCTGAAAGATGAGGTGGCTTTTCTGGAACACCAGATCCGCCAGTCCGGTGGCCGGATTGATACACTCCAGACCGGCGATTACTTCCAGGAAGTGTTCCACCACGCCTTCGCCATTGCCTCTCCGTCCGGGCAGTCCATTTCACCGGAAACCTGGACACCGCTGCTGAGGCCGTTGCTCTCGTCCGAGCAGGAAGGAGCCGTGAGAGTCCGAGGTGCTGGGGTATCCGCTGCGCCTTCAGAGTTGCTTGGGTATCGCCGTGCTTTCACAATCGGCGGCAACCCCTTTGTGGTCATTGTTGCCGAGGATATGGAGGCACTTCAGCAAAGTCAGGCCGAACTCCACACCTGGACTGCCATCGTCTCGGTTTTACTGGTCATTCTGATGGTCGGAAGCATATGGGTGGGCATCACTCTGGCCCTGCGGCCAGTAGTGGGCCTTCGGGCGAGCCTGAAAAAGCTTCAGTCAGGCGATATCTCCCGTATTAACGCAGACGGCCCGGAGGAGTTCCGGCCCCTCGTTCAGCAACTCAATCAGCTGCTGGATTCACTGGATGACCGGTTGGAACGCTCCCGTGACGCCCTTGCCAACCTTTCCCACAGTGTGAAAACGCCCATAGCGGCTGTCAGACAGATCCTGGAAGACACCAGCCGACCGCTTGATGAGAACCTGAGACGGGAAATGGCGTCGCGCCTCGACGACATAGATGCTCAGCTGGAGTCAGAAATGCGGCGAAGCCGGTTTGCAGGTCCACAGGTCGGTCAAAGTGCCTGCCCGGTCAAACAGTCCCGGGACCTGCTGTGGATGCTCGGCCGCCTCTACCCCGATAAATCTTTTGAACTGTCAACGGATCTGGCTGAACACCATCGCTGGCCTGTTGAGGAACATGATCTGAACGAAATCCTTGGCAACTTGCTGGATAACGCAGGTAAATGGTCGTCCCGCTGGGTGGAGCTCACGCTGGGTGAAGATCAAGGGCAGTTAAAAATCATGATCAGCGACGACGGGGCCGGCGTCTCAGACACAGCCAGGACACAATTGGGCAAGCGGGGATTGAGGCTGGACGAGCAAACACCTGGTCATGGACTGGGGCTGGCTATTGTCCACGCGATAGTTGAGCGTTACAAGGGGAAGGTTCATTACACGTCCAGTAAGGCGGGAGGTCTTACTGCTGTTGTTGAAATCCCCGGTTCCGATCGATTCGGCAGCCGATCAGGCAACTGACACCTCAACACCTCACTTGCAGCCGCCATTGCGGTGGCGTAGCATTCACCTATCCCCCCCGGGGGGATGCAAATAAGTTAATCGCTACAAAACCTTCCCTCCGCTTTTTTCTCAGGAAGTCTTCTGTGCATCACGAACGATTGGATCACTGGCAACACGATCACACTTTCGGTCAGGACCTGAAGCGCTCCGGTGAGACCCGAACACTCATTGTGGTTGGCCTGACACTGACAATGATGGTCTGGGAAATCCTGGCGGGGATCGTATATGGCTCAATGGCGTTGCTGGCCGATGGCCTACACATGGGGTCCCACGCGGTTGCTTTGGGCATTGCCGCGTTCGCGTACGCGTATGCCAGGAAAAACGCAGGTAATGCCAGGTTCTCTTTCGGCACGGGGAAGGTCAACGCTTTGGGCGGGTTCACCGGTGCGGTTCTGCTGGCGGTCTTCGCGCTCTACATGGTTATTGAGAGCATTGGGCGTTTTATACAGCCGGTCCCGATTTCATTTAACGGCGCAATTTTCGTGGCCATCATCGGCCTGGGCATCAACGGGGTATCAGCCCGGATACTCGGGGATGCGGGACATGACCATGGCCACAGCCACGGACATGATCACCACCATCATCACCACGACCACAACCGCCGGGCCGCCTACCTTCATGTGCTGGCCGATGCGCTGACATCCGTGCTGGCTATTATTGCTCTGCTGGCTGGTAAATATGCGGGCTGGAACTGGATGGACCCGATGATGGGTATTATCGGGGCCATTCTGGTGACACGCTGGTCATGGCAGCTGTTGAGAGACACCTCCAAAGTCCTTCTCGACGAGCAGGATCAGGACATGGAAGAAGCCGTCAAGCAGGCGGTTGAAGGCGATGAAACCAAAGTCAGTGATTTACATGTGTGGGCGATCGGCCCAGACATCCATGCGGCGATTGTCTCGGTGGTGTCGCACCAGCCCGACTCACCTTCTGCTTACAAGGAGCGTATTCAGGCCCGTTGCCAGTCC
Organism: Marinobacter segnicrescens; assembly: GCF_900111555.1. Taxonomy (GTDB): domain Bacteria; phylum Pseudomonadota; class Gammaproteobacteria; order Pseudomonadales; family Oleiphilaceae; genus Marinobacter; species Marinobacter segnicrescens. Next base: position 10,644 of record NZ_FOHZ01000041.1, on the reverse strand, counting down.
CTGGTCCACGTGACGGTGGAAACTCTTCAGTGTGATTAACGGGAATAGCACCGTTTAGGCCCTAACGGGTTAAAGATACCGGGCGATTGCCTTGAATTCATCGACGCGGCGCTGCTGCTCTGGCTCCAGTTGTCCGATGGCGTCGTCCAGGCAATGCTCAATGTGGTCCTGCACCAGTACGCGCTTGGCTTGCTGAATGGCTTTTTCCACAGCGTGAAGTTGTTGCGCCAGTTCCAGGCAGGGTTTTCCCTGGTCCATCATGCCAATCACGCTCTCGAGATGGCCCCTGGCCCGCTTCAGGCGTTTGATAATGTCCGGGTGCGATTGATGCTTGTGATCATTTACCATGTGTAATTCCTATCCCCCATAGGGGGATGGTATCCTCTGCCTTCGTTGAAATCCAACTACCGATTCGACCCACTGAGATTGATGGTTTCGGACCTCCACCAAAGAAAACTGCTTCCGACGCTCCTCATGCTGTTCGCATTGGCGGGGCTGTCACTTTCGGTGATTGGCGAGTCGTTCTCTCACGGCGTGGCTGAGTTGGCTGGTGATGGGGAGTCTGCACTCACCCACCATTCTGTAAGTCATGACGGGCATGGACACAGCCACGATTTTGACGAAGAGCCAGAGGCGTCGTCACTACACCACGACGCTGGAAACCACACCCATGAGACCGCGGACCAGGTAGGGGTACCACTGGTTTCCCAAAGTCTTACCGTTCTCCGGCAACCGGTGCCGTTTGCTGGTGGATCCCCTCGCAGTTTGCGCTACCGACTGGAACGCCCTCCCAAAGCACTCCTTCACGCTTGATTCTTGCCGCTTTCGCGGCCCGAGAAAACAAATTCGATTGGAGTCTTTATGTTGCCAAGCTTACCTGGCGGCTGCTGCGGTGTGTCCTTCACGGGCCCAGGCAGTCGTCTCTTCTGGATATTTCTGACATTGGGCTTGCTGGGTCTGAGCACGGATGTGTTGGCCCATGCTGTCGCCCAGGGCGATAAGGGGTACATCCAGGAAACTACCGGGATAAACCTTATTGCGTTCATCTATCTGGGGGCCAAGCACATGGTCACCGGCTATGACCACCTGCTGTTCCTGCTGGGTGTTATCTTCTTCCTCTACCGCATGCAACACATCGCAATCTACGTGAGCCTGTTTGCGCTGGGGCACTCCACCACCATGCTGCTGGGCGTCTACTTCAACGTGGGCATCAACAGCTACATCATTGATGCGATCATCGGTCTCTCCATCGTCTACAAGGCTCTGGACAACATCGGGGCCTATCAGCGGTGGTTTGGCTTCCAGCCCAACACCAAGGCCGCCACGCTGATCTTCGGGTTTTTCCATGGCTTCGGCCTGTCCACGAAGATCATCGAATACGACATCTCGCCGGACGGCCTGATCCCGAATCTCCTCGCGTTCAACGTGGGCGTGGAAATCGGACAGCTCATTGCCCTGGCCATGATCCTGATCGTCATCAATTTCTGGCGAAAAACCAACGGCTTCTTCCGCCATGCCTACACCGCCAATGTGGCCATGATGAGCGCAGGCTTCCTGCTCTTTGGCTATCAGCTCACCGGTTACTTTGTCGCCTGATTCTGGAGATTCGCAATGTACAACACTGATATACCCAAACGTGAAGAACTGCCCAGCACTGCCAAGCTGATTCGATCCACCATCATCGCAGCCATTGTCGCTCTGGTACTGCTGGTTACCGTCGTCATGCCAGCAGAGTATGGCATAGACCCCACCGGAGCTGGCCGGGCACTGGGGTTGACCGAAATGGGCGAGATCAAGGAGCAACTGGCTGATGAAGCCGCCGCTGACGAGGAGGCGCAGATGGTTGCCGTGCAATCCCCGAGTGATCAGCAGGGGACCGAAACAGTAAACCCTGAAGAACCCACTCAGGAAAAAGCCTCGGCCCCGGAGCCAGTAACATCGGCCGAGGAAGAGCCACAAGTGTCTGAAGCAGTACAAACAGAAAAACCACAATGGCAGGACGAAGTGCGAGTGGTTCTCACGCCTGGCGAAGGTACTGAGTTCAAGCTCACCATGGAGGAAGGTGCTGTCGCTCGGTTCTCGTGGATATCCGAGGGCGGCCCCATCAACTATGACACCCATGGCGACGGAAGCGGCCAGTCAATTTCCTATGAGAAAGGCCGGGGCGTTCCGGAAGACGAGGGCGAGCTGGAAGCTGCTTTCACCGGTAACCATGGATGGTTCTTCCGCAATCGGAACGACAACGATATCACGCTGGTGCTTCGTACTGACGGGGATTACGGCGAGCTGAAAAAAATGCTGTAATACAGATCACCTGCAAGGGGCCGGCTCTGTGCCAGCCCCTTGCTCATCTGGTTTGGCACTCCGCCACTTCAATGCGCCAACCACAAGATAGCTTCCTACGACAACGGCTCAATTGGGAATCACTCCCAGGTACAGAAAATAGTCTGGGGGTACAAATGGGGGCATATATCAAGACAAAAACATTTAATAAAACATATAAAACAAGTTCTTGCGTATACTTATGAGTCCTGCCGGGGGGTACCATTTACCCTTCCGCATCGACCCAGAAGAAACCTCAACCAGCAGTTTTAAAGAATCTTTATTGAACAACGGCGTCCTTATCAGGCCACACTTCGTCACTGAAAATCTGTGCATTCCGGCCCTCAGATTCTTAACACCCTGTTTACCGACATGCTCAACGTGCTAGTAGGACTTTTGACAAATTCCTGACATTTCCACGACCCCTCCCTGACGAACATCCCTCTATCCTTCACGCCTCCGCTCCAGGCCGATTTCTTCCGCTTTTACTTACGAGTGCAGTCATGACGTCATCGTTCATCAGAAAGCAATCCCTCCCCGCTCATGTATATCGTTGGTTCAACTGGGCGGGAGCCTATGCCCCGATACTGATGCTGTTCTGCTCGGTCCTTATTATCGGGGGGCTATCCCGTGCCCTTTTGGTCGCGTGGCAATTTGATCGAGTCCAGCCAACTCCCGTGTGGCCAGACATTTTTCTTCACGGCCTGCGAGTGGATCTGATCATGGCCGGTATGGTGGTAGCACCACTGGTATTGCTCCTGCCGATTATGGGCCACCGGTATAGCTGGGCACTCTGGAAGCGCCTCACGATGCTCTGGGCACTGGTCGTGGTTTTTGCATTTCTGTTCATGGAACTGGCCACGCCGACCTTCATTGCCGAATACGATTCCCGACCCAACCGGCTCTTTATTGAGTACCTGAACTATCCGCGGGAGATTCTGAGCATGCTCTGGGAGGGCTATCTGCCCACCGTCCTGCGGGGCTCTTTCCTGGTCATGGGGTTGACAGCCCTGTTCGCCTGGCTGATGGGAGCATGGGTACGGCAGGCCCGCCCAGGCAACTATCGTAAAATGTTACTGGTGTGGCCGATAGTGGTGCTCCTGGTGTTCATTAGCATCCGATCCACCACGGGCCATCGCCCCGCCAACCCCGCCATGTTCGCACTAACCTCTGACGCCCTGGTGAACTCGCTGATTCTCAACTCAAGCTGGTCCGTTGCGTTCGCGGTCTACAACCTCAAGCATGAGGCGGACGCCAGTGACCGTTATGGCACTATGGAATTATCCGAGATAGTGGACGAAGTACGCGATGAGCCGTGGCTGCGCAATACGCAGTTCAGTTCCGGGCAATATCCGACATTGCACCACCAGACCCCGGCACGAACCCGGCCCCGACCACTTAACCTGGTGATTGTGCTGGAGGAGAGCCTTGGTGCGACCTTTGTTGAATCCCTGGGTGGCCGACCGGTGACCCCGCGCCTGGAAGCCCTGAAGGGTTCGGGCTGGTGGTTCGAGAACCTTTACGCCACTGGAACAAGATCCGTTCGCGGCATCGAGGCGGTGGTTTCTGGTTTCCTACCCTCGCCGGCACGCAGTGTCGTAAAGCTGTCCCTGTCCCAGACCGGGTTCTTTACGCTCGGGGAATTGTTGAAAAGAGAGGGCTATGACACTGGATTCATATACGGCGGGGAGGCGCATTTCGACAACATGCGCAGCTTCTTTACCGGCAACGGTTTTGACTCCATTGTCGACCAGCAGGATTACGTTGACCCGGTGTTTACTGGCAGTTGGGGGGTCAGCGATGAAGACCTGTTTGAAAAGACCCACCAGGACCTCAAGCAACTCCATGCTTCAGGGAAGCCTTTCTTCCGTCTGGTGTTTTCGTCCTCGAATCACACCCCTTTCGAGTATCCCGACGGACGCATCGATCCCTATGACGCGGAAAAAAACACCGTCAATAACGCTGTCAAATACGCGGACCATGCCCTGGGTGAGTTTATCGAATCCGCCAGGAACAGTGCCTACTGGGAAGATACGCTCTTCCTGATCGTTGCCGACCATGACGCAAGGGTGTGGGGTGACGAACTGGTACCCATCAAGAACTTCCAGATTCCGGGCCTGATACTGGGCGCCGATATTGAAAGCAGGCGCATCAGGACAGTTACCAGCCAGATCGACCTTGCGCCGACGCTGCTATCACTCATGGGCATAGCGAGTGAACATCCCCTGGTGGGCCGTGACCTGGCAGCGTTTCCGGACGAGCCCGGGCGGGCAATGATGCAGTTCAACGATTATTATGCATGGATGGACCAAGACTTTAACGTAACTGTGTTACGACCCGATCAGAGGCCTTTAGCAGGTGTTTATTCCAATCAAAGCGAACAGACCACTTATGTTGACTTGGAACCGCCTGCAAGCCTGGTTGACAAAGCTCTGGCCCATGCCCTCCTGCCATTGAGACTGTACAGTAACCGCTCATATGGACTAGCTACCCACCAACAAGGGTCCGATGATGATTAAATTGAATGCCACATTAGCGGTGTTCTTTCTGGGAGTGGCGGTCGTCAGCCAGACCCCGGCGTTCGCCAGTGAGGGTAGTTCAACCAAGGATGCCGAGGAGCAGTACCTATACCACCCAAAGCACCAGCAGACTAACTTCGACACGGACGTTACGCCTCTGCACCCTGGTTCGCTACAAGGATTCGACTGCATGGACCAGAACGGCGATGGCTATTTGACGATTAAGGAACTCAGCCGCCGGAATGATTGCGTTGAAGATGCCAGCGATAGAGGCCTGGAGTCTTCAACCCGAACAACGCTGATCCTCGATCACCTGGATGCCGACCGGGACCTGAAGGTGAGCAAACGGGAATTCAGCATATGGAATGAAATGCAGAAACAGCAAAACTGATCACCCCCGGTTGCCGATCTCAATCATGAACTCGGTGCCCCGGTCATCTGACTGTGTAACCTGGAGCCCCCAGCCGAGCCGTTCACAGACCAACCGTACAATGAGCAAACCGAAGGTTGTATTGTTGAGTTGGTCTGCTCTGGGCAAGCCGCCGCCGGTTGCACGCGAGACCATCAGGTTTTTTACCACTGCGTCAGGAAGACCTGAACCAAAATCCTTTACCAGAATCCCGTTCGACAGCATATGCACCTCAACAGGTGACCTGGTATGGCGCAGCGCATTCTGCAACAGGTTGCGCATTAGCATACGCACCAATACGGGATAGGTTCTGACTCTCACATCCGGATTATCTTCAAATAGCGTAATGCGCCCAGCCTGGTCGGGATGCCCATGCTCCAGATCGTCAATAGTGGCCCGGACGATCTCACTCACCTTAACCATCCTGGAGCCTTCGCTCGAAGCCTCGCTGCGGGCAAGCTCCAGCAGAACATCCATGTCGTCGCGCATGGTCTGCATAGCCCTGCGCAGGCGGGCCAGGGTCTTCTGATCAGCTTCCGACAGGTTTTGGCGTTGCTCCAGCACATTGAGTGCGCCATTCATCACCGCCAGGGGCGTACGCATTTCATGACTGGCCAGCTTTACAAAGGATTTCTCTCTCTCAATGTGGTGCTCTAGCTCTGAGAGAAAGCGGTTGAAAGCCTCGGCGATGTCGCAAAATTCCTGATCGCGATAACTCGTGTTGATTCGCGGCACCGACGTTCCAGGCACCGCACCCAGCACCTCACGGGTCAATTTTCTGAACGGACGCACCAGATAGCGGGCACTCCCACGAGCAATAAAATAGCCGATCAGGAGCATACCAGCCGCCACGCTGATCAGGATCAGCTGAACCAGGAACTCACGATTCTCCATGATGGTAATATCCTGGGCCAGGAAGAGTTTTCCATTGGGTTCCTCAAGTCGTTCACCGACAATAAGCAGGGTCGTCTCGCCGACTTCGATTTCCCGGGAAAATGGCAGGGTGCGTGCTTGGAAATACGTCGGCAGCACCGCCTCAGTCTCTCCCTCAGGCAGGAATACGGCTTCCAGCCGTGCCGTTTTAACAGGCTGGAATTCATCGTTGCGAAGCCGCTCCTTGAAATACTCAGCGTCCGCTTTCAGTTCAAGATCCAGAATGGTGTCTTCTACATCATCGACAAACTGCTCAACAATGAATATGGACACCGCCGCAGTGGCGGCAATAAGTAGAAACAGGGTTCGGGTGAGCCTGGCCGTCAACGAGGACTTCATGATGTCGTCCGGTCGCCATCTTCGGGAGACTCCAGACGATACCCCCGCCCATGAACCGTTTTCACCAATCCGTTGCCAAGGTCTGCCGCCAACGATTTTCGAAGCGTGTAGATATGGGTACGCAGACTGTTACCCTCGGCATCCCCGTAGCGGGCACCCCCCCATAAGGCATCGCTGAGCGCCGTATGACTGAGAAAATTCGGGTAAGCTCGTATCAGCAATTCGAATAACCGGGACGACGTGCCGGAAAGCGTGGTTTTCATTCCACGCAGTTCGACTTCCAGGGTGCCAGGGTTGAACCGGATCTCCCCAGCCTGAAGAACCGGCTTCATCGGTGAATGGCGCCGGTGAAGCGCCTCGATTCTCAACTGGAGTTCCCGCAATTCAAACGGTTTTACGAGATAATCGTCCGCACCGCACTCAAAGCCTTTTTCCTTGTCGTTGAGCGCACTGAGGGAGGTCATCAGAATGATGGGGGTCTGACACTGCAGGTCCTGTCGGATACGACGGCAAACATCGAAGCCATTCACGCCCGGCAGCATCAGGTCGAGTACGATGACGTCGTAGCTCTCGGTGGCCAGTAGGTGTAAGGCAGTCAGACCATCAGCCGCGAAATCAAGCGAATAGCGGTCCTCACCCAGGAACTCGAAAAGATTCTCCGCAAGGTCCACCTGATCTTCCACGACCAGTAGCCTTAGAGGCGGCCTGTTAGCTGTCATTCAATAGGGCTCCATCAGCACTCGACGCCGATTGCAGTTTTCGAACAGGGGTCTCTATAGCGAGTAACTGGTAGCGGCGGTTCCTGAGAACCTTGTCAGCTGACGACGATAGCACCGCGATTTCCCGGTCCGACCAGTCTTCGGGAACAGCTACATAGAATCGTCGTACTCCATCGCGCTGCCGCAGTTCCTTCCAATCGTCCTCCGAAATTTCCATAGCCGTTCCGCGCGAGTAATATCTGGCCGAGAATGGCAGATCATCCAGGTAGAGCAATGGGCTGTCGACAGGCTCTCTGACCTGCAGGTAATAGCTTACCAGTTCTTTTTCCGTCTTGAACGGTTTCAGGCCTACCGTAGTCAGCCCCACGAAAACAGTCAGCAGCACGGGCACCAATCCCACCAACAGCGGCCTCATTGCGAAAAGTCTTGCGGAATCCATGTCTGAAATCCAACGACCGATCAGCATGGCTGTAAATGGCAAGGATGGCAGCACATAGGTCCAGAGCGTGTTACCCGCGGGGGTAAAAAACAGCATTGGCGCCAGCGCACTGACAAAAAGAAAGCAGGAGCCAGGATGTGACAGCGGCAGCCGAATGCGACCTGTCCCTCGACCACCGAGCCAGCCGGCAATCACGCCCACCAGTGCAACAATTCCCCAGGGGAACGATGCCCACAACCAGAACAACCAGATCATACCTTTGGGCTGATCGTGAGCACTGCCGTACAGATCGCCGGTCCATCCGGGATCCAGGAAGCGGCGAATATGCTCCCCTACGATAAAATAATCCAGAAACCCGGGTGTCTTGAGTTCAGCCAGCAGATACCAGGGGCCAGCCAGAAACGCCGTCAGTAAAGCCCCCCTCCACCACGGAAATTTTCGCAGCCTGGCAGCCTCGTGTTTGAAAAGGAGCAACCACAAAACGATTGGAATACCGACCAGTACGACTGCCAGCGGGCCCTTGGACAGTAGCCCGATCACCAGTCCGATGAAGAAAAGCCAGCGCCAGGGGCCGTCCTCTCCCGACATCACCAGACAGAAGCTGACCAGTGTTAGCGTCGTGCCCAGGGCCAGGAACGAATCGGTCATCACGGCACCGGCACTGATGTAGGTCAGCGCCATGGTGGCGAACACCAGGCTACTCCACAGTGCCGCCTGGACATTCCAGAGCTGCTTCGCCAGCCGCCAGACCAGCCAGACCATCGCCAAGGTTGTCAGCCAGGACGGCAGGCGCAATGAAAACTCCGAGAGGCCGAACACCTTGATGGCCAACGCCTGGGCCCAGAAAGACAACGGTGGTTTGCCCCAGAAAGGCACACCCGGCTCAAACCAGGGGGTGATCCAGTCACCGGTTTCAGCCATCAGGCGGGCAATTTCCGCGTAGCGAGGTTCGGTGGTATCGGCAAAAGGGAACAGCGCCATGCCGATAAGGCGGCTGACCAGGACCGCTGCCAACGCCAGGAACCAGATGTCAAATCGCTTTGACATGACGCGCCTCCGCCAGCCGCGTATTTAAGGGCTGACTGACACCAACCGGACTTTCCAGCACCTCCTCGGCCAGGTAGACCGGTCGCTGCTTCGTTTCCAGATAGGTTTTACCGACATACTCCCCGACAATACCGATGCTCAGTAGCTGGATGCCACCGATAAAGCTGATGATGGCAACCAGTGACGGATAGCCGCTGGTTGCATCGCCCAGCATCATGGCCTTGATCACGATCCAGAGCCCGAACAGGGCTCCAACACTCGCGGCAAACAACCCGATGGCGGTCGCCCAGCGCAATGGTGAGACGGAAAATGAGGTCAGACCCTCCAGCGCCAGGCCAACCAGTCCGGGGTAATCCCACTTCGTTTCTCCGGCAGCCCGGGGTTCCCGGTCATACTGGATGACACGGGTCGGCAGGCCGATCCAGGCAAACAGTCCTTTCATGTACCGGTTACGTTCGTTCAGAGTCAGTATCGCGTCTACGGCCTTACGGCTCATCAACCGGAAATCGCCGGTATCCACGGGAATATCGGTCCGGCTGGTCCGGTTCAGCAACCGGTAAAAGAAGTGCGCGCTCCAGCGTTTGACCACGGTTTCCCCAGCTCTGGAACGACGCTGCATCAACACAACGTCTGCCCCGGACTGCCAGGATTCGATCATGGCGGGGATCTGCTCAGGCGGATCCTGCAGGTCCGCATCGAGAACGATCACCGCGTCGCCCCTGGCATGCTCCAGCCCTGCCGTTACCGCCGCCTCCTTGCCGAAATTCCGACTCAGTTTGACCAGGCGGAGGCCTGGCGTTCGCTTTATCTCATTACGAACATAACCAGCGCTGCCATCCTCACTGCCATCGTCCACGAACACAATTTCGTGACGCAGGTTGACCGCGGCAAGCACGGGCAGTACCCGGTCAAAAAACAGCGGCAGCATGGCTCGCTCGTTATACACAGGTACCACCAGTGAGATAAGGCGGTCATCTGGCGGCCCGACGTGGACATCAAGGGATTTGTTCATAAAACACCAGCCTCTTGTAGACGATGTAATTCAGAGCAGCTACGAGACCTGTCGTGACAAGCTGTGAGAGCGTGACCGGCAAGGTAAGAATGTGATGTAGCAGATAGAAGAAAGCGAGATTGCAAAGCCAGGCGCAAATGCAGGACACCAGGTAGCGCCAGGCGGTCAGGCGGTGAGGGCCGGCATTGCGGAATGCCAGACGACGCTGGAGCCCATAATTCATAACTGCACCGGACAGGCTTCCGCTTGCGGTGGCCAGCATGGCATCAAGCCCCGCGCCGGTCAGAGCCGCCATGACAAACCAGTGGAATAGTGTGGCAAGGCCACCGGCAGCAATGAATCCTTGAAACTGAACGGTTAAAGGTTTGCTCATAGGGGAAACAGCCACAATGACAACCGGCAGCTCCGGCCTGACCTGATGAATCGATAGATTAGCCAATCCGGTGTCATGGCTTTGTCGGCGTTTCATCAGGAAAATGTCAAAGCAGTGGATGTATGAGAGGGGTTCGATCTGACTGTTGCTGTGTCTTATGCAATCCTTGGTCAAGATCCCGCTTCACCAGGAATATGGGCACTGCTCACCGGGATAGCTATGGGTTCTACCCCGTTTCCACGGACGGTTTTAAAACGGCTGACAACTTCCGATCCTGAACGGCAACTCTACGTCGCATCCTGGGATTGTGGAACCGCTCAATGTAGTCGAATACATCAGCTCGCGCTTCGTTCTGAGTGCGGTAACGCCGGTGGTGGATGCGCTCCCGCTTGAGCATCCCAAAGAACCCCTCGCAGGCGGCATTATCGCCACAATGACCGACCGCACTCATGCTGCTTACCAGGCGGTTGCTGCCGAGATATCGCTGGTAGTCACCGCTGGTGAATTGGCTGCCTCGATCTGAATGCAATAT
>NZ_FOHZ01000060.1 GCF_900111555.1 Marinobacter segnicrescens | reverse complement strand
TTGCATATTCCGGCCCATCGTGACCGCCCATTCCGTTTGAACGTGACCGCCTGTTCCGGGTGATCGTGACCGCTCATTCCGTTTTATCGTGACCGATTTCGGGTAGTTTTCCGGAATCGCCGGTCACGATGCCGGAATCATCGGTCACGTTCCTCCGGAATCCCTGCCAACACGCTGGAATTCTTCAACTTTATCCGGCATACCCCTTCCTTTTTCATCACGAGGAAGGGCGGATGCCGGCAGCGAGGATTTCCATGCGACAGATCATCGAGGTCTTGCGCCTCAAGTACGAAGCGGGCCTGAGCCATGAGCGTATTGCCCGTGCCTGCGGGCTCTCCAAGGGCGTGGTCGGCAAGTACGTCAGCCTGGCCACCGCGCAGGGCATCACCTGGCCGTTGCCGGAAGGCACGGATGAAGCACGGTTAGAGGCCCAGCTGTTCCCGGCTAAGACGCCGCCCGAACGCTTTGCCGAGCCCGACTACTTCCAGATCCATCAGGAACTCAAGACCAAGGGCGTGACCCTGCAACTGCTCTGGGCTGAGTACGTAGAGCGCCACGGCGACAAGGCTCGTCGGTACAGCCAGTTCTGCCATCACTACCGGCTCTGGCGCGGCCGGCAGCGACGCAGCATGCGTCAGGTCCACCGGGCCGGTGAAAAGATCTTTATCGATTACTGCGGCCCCACCGTGCCGGTGGTGGACCGCAGCACTGGCGAGATGCGCAAGGCCCAGGTCTTTGTGGCCGTGCTGGGTGCGTCCAGCTATACCTTCGCCGAAGCCACCTGGTCCCAGTCGTTGCCGGACTGGATCGCCTCCCACCAGCGCATGCTGGCGTTCTACGGCGGGGTAGCTGAGCTGCTGGTCCCCGACAATCTCAAGGCAGCGGTCACCAAAGCGGATCGTTACACCCCGAAGATCAACGAGACCTACGCGGAACTGGCCGCCCATTACCAGACGGCGGTGTTGCCAGCACGGCCCTACAAACCCAAGGACAAGGCAAAGGCAGAAGCCGCCGTGCTGCTGGTCGAACGCTGGATCCTGGCCCGGTTACGACACCGAACGTTCTTCTCGCTGGCCGAACTGAACTCGGCCATCGCGGAGCTGCTACCGGCACTCAATCAGCGCCCGTTCCAGGGGCGCTCCGAGAGCCGCCAGAGCCTGTTCGAAACACTGGACCGACCTACGCTGAAGCCACTGCCGGCAACGCCCTATGTCTACGCCGAGTGGCGCAAGGCACGACCGGGCATCGACTACCACATCGAGATCGACAAACGCCTATACAGCGTGCCCCACGCCTTGGTGGGTGTGAAGCTGGACGTGCGCGTCACTGATACGTCCGTGGAAGTCATGCACAAAGGCCAGCGGGTCGCACTGCACCCTCGGCATGGCAAGGGCCGCTTCGTCACCCTGACCGAGCACATGCCCAAGTCCCACCAGGCCCATCAGAACTGGTCTCCCGGGCGGTTCCTGAACTGGGCCAGGGACATCGGTCCCGCCACGCTCGACGTGGTACAGCGACAGCTTAAGGATCGCCCTCATCCGGAGCATGGTTACCGGGCCTGCCTGGGTCTGCTGAACCTCAGTCGCCGCTATAGCCGTGACCGGCTGGAGCAGGCTTGTAGCCGAGCACTGGTCATCAACTCGGCCAGCTATCAGAGCATCAGCTCGATCCTGAAGCAGGGTCTGGACCAACTGCCTCTGCCACTGGCCGAGGAAGAGCCGGAGCTGGCCGATCTGCCCTTACACACCAACGTTCGCGGCCCCCGCTACTACCACTGATCCCGGAGAAACTGATGTTGACTCACAACACCCTCGATACCCTGCGACAGCTCAAACTGACCGGCATGTGCGATGCCCTGGAACAACAGCGGGCACAGCCTGACACCCATGACCTGGCGTTCGAGGAGCGCCTGGCCCTGCTGGTAGATCGGGAAGTGCTGCACCGCGAAAACCGGCGACTGGAGCGGCTGCTCAAGGCCGCCCGTCTGCGTGTGCCGGCCTGCATTGAAGACATCGACTACCACCACCCGAGAGGGCTGGAGCGCTCTCGCATGGCCGGACTGGCCAGCTGTGACTGGATCCGCCAATCCCTGAACCTGTGCATTACCGGCCCGACCGGTTGCGGCAAAACCTGGCTGGCGTGCGCCCTGGGCAACCAGGCCTGCCGGCAAGGACTCTCAGTTCGCTACCTGCGGGTACCGCGCCTGTTCGAACAACTGCGCATCGCCCATGGCGATGGCAGCTATGCCCGGCTGATGAACCAGTTACTAAAAACCGACCTTCTGATCCTGGACGACTGGGGCATGCAGAAGGTAACCGCGCAACAGCGACAGGACCTGATGGAAGTGATCGAAGACCGGCACGGCAGGGGCTCAACTCTCATTGCCAGCCAGTTACCCACGGAGCATTGGCACGATTACATCGGCTCCGCCACGCTCGCCGACGCCATCCTGGACCGGCTCCTGCACGGCGCTCACCGGCTCAATCTGAAGGGGGAATCACTGCGAAAAGCAAAAACACAAAAGACGGAATCGGTTGACCCATCGTGACCGCTCAAAGTACAAAACTGACTCCAGCGTGATGGCCGTGTGCAAACCGGTCACGATCCCCGGAATGACCGGTCACGTTCGCCGGAATACGCA
>NZ_FOHZ01000040.1 GCF_900111555.1 Marinobacter segnicrescens | reverse complement strand
CGAGGACGTATTCTCCATCTCTGGTCGTGGTACTGTTGTGACCGGTCGTGTTGAGCGTGGCATCGTGAAGACTGGCGACGAAGTGGAAATCGTTGGTATCCGTGATACCCAGAAGACCACGGTTACCGGTGTTGAGATGTTCCGCAAGCTGCTTGACGAAGGTCGTGCTGGTGAGAACATCGGTGCCCTGCTGCGTGGTACCAAGCGTGACGACGTAGAGCGTGGCCAGGTGCTGTGTGTGCCGGGCTCGATCAAGCCGCACACAAAGTTCGAATGCGAAGTGTACGTGCTGAGCAAGGACGAGGGTGGTCGTCACACTCCGTTCTTCAAGGGCTACCGTCCGCAGTTCTACTTCCGGACCACTGACGTGACTGGCTCCTGTGAGCTGCCGGAAGGCGTTGAAATGGTAATGCCGGGTGACAACGTGAAGATGTCTGTTACCCTGATCGCTCCGATCGCCATGGAAGATGGTCTGCGCTTCGCGATCCGCGAAGGTGGCCGTACCGTTGGTGCCGGCGTGGTATCCAAGATCATCGAGTAACAGCTCGCACGATCTGAAAGCAGAAGGGCTGCCCTTTGGGTGGTCCTTTTGTTGCACCGCAAAAAGGTTTCGGTGCAGGCCAGTAGCTCAATTGGCAGAGCAGCGGTCTCCAAAACCGCAGGTTGGGGGTTCGATTCCCTCCTGGCCTGCCATTTATAACACGTCTGGATACATAAGCTGATTCCTATGGAGTCAAAAGCCCAACAGTCGACCAGCCGCTTTGATGTTGTCAAGTGGCTGGTTGTTTTCGTTCTGATTGCCGTGGGAGTAGTCGGCAATCAGTATTTCAGCGGCGAATCAGTGCTCTATCGAGTGCTTGGTTTGGTGGCGCTGGCTCTGGTTGCTGCAGTTGTGGCGCTCCAGACCGATCGCGGGCGTCGTTTCGCGACCCTGTTGAAAGAGGCCAGGGTAGAGATTCGCAAGGTCGTATGGCCGACTCGCCCGGAGTTGATCCAGACCACGGCAATCGTCGTTGTGTTTGTGCTTGTCGTAGCACTTATCCTTTGGGGTATGGACTCGCTCATCGGCTTCCTCGTACAGGGTTTCATCGGATAGGCAGGGGCAGGCAATGGCTAAGCACTGGTTTGTGGTTCAGGCGTATTCCGGTTTCGAAAAACATGTCATGCGGTCGCTCAAGGAGCGGATCGCCATTAATGGCATGGAGGATAAATTTGGTGACGTGCTTGTGCCCACCGAAGAAGTCGTCGAAATGCGGGATGGCAAGAAACGAAAGAGCGAGCGTAAGTTCTATCCGGGGTACGTGCTTGTCCAGATGGAAATGGATGACGCCTCGTGGCATCTTGTGAAAGATACGCCGCGGGTTCTCGGGTTCATTGGTGGTACCAAGGATAAGCCTGCCCCGATCACCGAGAAGGAAGCTGAAGCAATCCTTCGTCGTGTTGAAAGCGGTGTCGATCAGCCGAAACCCAAGACGCTGTTCGAGCCTGGTGAGATTGTTCGCGTTATTGAAGGTCCCTTCGCCGATTTTAATGGCGTTGTGGAAGAAGTTGATTACGACAAGAGTCGTGTAAAGGTGGCAGTTCTGATCTTTGGTCGCTCCACTCCGGTTGAGCTGGAGTTTGGCCAGGTCGAAAAGGACTGAGTTACCTCTGAAGCGAAGGGCTCGCTCACTGCGGTGTAGCGGGCTTTTTGTGTCTCAAAACCGGGGAGCCGAAAGGCGCTAACACCCACAGGAGAAACCCATGGCTAAGAAAATCGAAGCGTACATCAAGCTTCAGGTTGCTGCCGGTCAGGCCAACCCGAGCCCCCCCGTCGGTCCCGCGCTGGGCCAGCACGGTGTGAACATTATGGAGTTCTGTAAGGCGTTCAACGCTGCCACGCAGGGCATTGAGCCGGGTCTGCCGACTCCGGTGGTGATCACTGTTTACAGTGATCGCTCGTTCACTTTTGTCACCAAGACCCCGCCAGCACCGGTGCTGTTGAAGAAGGCTGCCGGTATCAAGAGTGGTTCTGGCCGTCCGAACACCGAAAAGGTGGGCACGGTTACCCGCGCGCAGCTTGAAGAGATTGTAAAGACTAAAGAGCCTGATCTCACTGCTGCTGATATGGACGCTGCCGTCCGCACCATCGCCGGCACTGCCCGTAGCATGGGCCTGAACGTGGAGGGTCTGTAAAATGGCTAAACTGAGCAAGCGTCAGAAGCTGATTCGCGAAAAAGTGGACCCGGCCCGCGCCTATACGGTAGATGAGGCTGTAGCGCTCCTGGCTGAGCTGGGTAGCTCCGTCAAGTTCCGCGAGTCTATCGATGTATCCGTTAACCTTGGTGTCGATGCACGGAAATCCGACCAGGTAGTCCGTAGCAGCACCGTGCTGCCCCACGGTACCGGTAAGAGCGTGCGGGTTGCTGTGTTCACCCAGGGTGCCAATGCCGACAAGGCGAAAGAAGCCGGTGCTGACATCGTAGGTATGGATGACCTGGCCGAAGAAGTGAAAAAGGGCAACATGGATTTCGACGTGGTCATTGCGACCCCCGATGCCATGCGTGTCGTTGGTCAGCTTGGCCAGATCCTTGGGCCTCGCGGCCTGATGCCTAACCCCAAGGTTGGCACGGTTACCCCGGATGTGGAAACGGCTGTAAAAAATGCCAAGGCAGGTCAGGTTCGTTACCGTACTGACAAGAATGGCATTATCCACGCTCCTCTGGGAAATGTTGAATTTTCTGCACAGAACATCAAGGAAAACCTTGAAGCTCTGCTGGCAGACCTGAAAAAGGCCAAGCCTGCATCGTCCAAGGGCGTTTACCTGAAGAAGGTATCCCTGTCCTCGACAATGGGGCCTGGCCTGACTGTTGATCAGGGTTCTTTGAACCTTTGATCCCTGGTCGGCAGTAACTTTGTAGTCTGGGCGGAAGCCAAGGCTGTCAAAGACCGCAGGCCCCCGAGGGCCGACTCTCGCGAGTCGGGTCACAAGGGTTAAAGCAACGCCTGCGCAGACGGTGTGAAGACGTTCTCTCTGAACCCAAACACCGTTAGGCGCCCATAAAGGAATGTGGTTGGGATTTCGCTGATGCGTGATCCGGACAGCGTTCCCTGGGCAATGATGGGTTTGCCGGAATCTCCGGCGAAATCGAGGAGAAATCCAGTGGCAATTAGACTCGAAGACAAGAAAGCGATCGTCGCTGAAGTCAACGAGACTGCTGGTACTGCTCTGTCTGTTGTTCTGGCTGACTACCGTGGTGTTACCGCAGGTGACATGACGGCGCTTCGTGCCAAGGCTCGTGCCGAGAATGTGCGTCTGAAGGTTGTTCGTAACAACCTTGCCAAGATCGCCATTCGCGGTACCGAGTTCGAGTGCATCGACGAAGCTCTGGTTGGTCCGACCATTCTGGCATTCTCTATGGAAGATCCTGGTGCCGCTGCGCGCCTGCTCAAGGATTTCGCCAAAGAGAAAGAGGCTTTCGAGATCAAGGGTCTGGCCGTCGGCGGTGAGCTGATGGGCGCAGAACAGATCGATCGCCTGGCCAAGCTGCCGACGCTGCACGAAGCGCTGACTCAGCTGGCTATTGTCACACAGGCACCGGTTACCAAGTTGGTACGCACTCTGAACGATGTTCCGGGCAGGGTTACCCGCGTAGTAGCTGCAGTCCGAGACCAGAAGCAAGAAGCTGCTTGATTCTGTTGAAAACCATATTTTATTTTTTGGGAGAAAGTCATGGCTCTGTCTAAAGACGATATTCTGAATGCAATTGCTGAAATGAGCGTTATGGAAGTGGTTGAGCTCGTCGAAGCAATGGAAGAGAAGTTCAACGTATCCGCTGCTGCTGCTGTTGCAGCTGCTCCGGCTGCCGCTGCTGGCGACGCTGCTGCCGCTGAAGAGCAGACCGAGTTTGACGTTGTTCTGACCGGCGCTGGCGAGAAGAAAGTGAACGTCATCAAGGCTGTTCGCGAACTGACTGGCCTGGGCCTGAAGGAAGCGAAGGAAATGGTTGATTCTGCTCCGTCCACCGTTAAGGAAGCTGCTTCCAAGGACGACGCTGAAGAAGCCAAGAAGAAGCTTGAGGAAGCAGGCGCTTCTGTTGAGCTCAAGTAATCGCCGATACTTGATCGGTTCCGTGCATTAGCATGGATAGGCTGGTGGCTTAGCGCCACCGGCCTTTTTCTGTTGTATATATGCTATAGAGACGGATGCAGTTGCTATAGTTAATGACTGCCTCTGTCACCTACAGCCAGAGTCTTGTTCAAGACGGCGCAGTATGCCGAGCAACTCGGCCCCGAAGCAGGTAAATGGTTGCTTCTTGATACCAGGTATCAGGTCTAAAGCTGGGGAATGCAGATGACTTACTCCTACACTGAGAAAAAGCGGATTCGCAAAGACTTCAGTAAATTGCCTTCCGTGATGGATGTTCCCTATTTGCTGGCTATTCAGCTGGATTCTTATCGGGACTTCCTGCAAATGGAAGCCGCCGCTGCCGAGCGCCAGGAAACTGGCCTGCACGCAGCCTTCAAATCCGTATTCCCGATTGTCAGTTATTCTGGCAATGCGGCGCTTGAGTACGTGAGCTACCGTATTGGCGATCCGGTATTCGACGTCAAGGAATGTCAGCTCCGGGGCGTAACCTATGCTGCTCCCCTGCGCGTGAAAGTTCGGCTGATCATCTATGATCGCGAATCGTCCAACAAGGCGATCAAGGACATCAAGGAGCAGGAAGTCTACATGGGCGAAATGCCCCTGATGACTGAAAATGGTACCTTCGTTGTCAACGGTACCGAGCGGGTCATCGTGTCCCAGCTCCATCGTTCACCGGGCGTGTTCTTTGACCATGACAAGGGCAAGACACACTCCTCCGGAAAGCTTCTGTATTCTGCCCGGGTGATTCCTTACCGTGGCTCCTGGCTTGATTTCGAGTTCGATGCCAAGGATTCAGTATTCGTCCGGATCGACCGTCGCCGGAAGCTGCCTGCCAGCATCCTGTTGCGTGGCCTGGGGTACAGCTCCGAGCAAATGCTGGAAAAGTTCTTTGAAACCAGTAAGTTTACTGTTGGAGAAGAAACCTCCAGTCTGGAGCTGGTGCCCAGCCGACTGCGTGGTGATATCGCCACCTTTGACATCAAGGACAATGACGGCAATGTGATCGTGGAAGAGGGCCGTCGTGTCACCGCACGCCACATCCGTCAGCTCGAAAAGTCCGGCATCACTCAGCTGGAAGTGCCTACTGCCTATCTCCATGGCCGAGTCATTGCCCGTGACATGGTAGACACCAAGACCGGCGAGGTGCTGGTCGAGTGCAACACTGAGATCACCGAAGAGGTGATGGAAAAGATTCTGGGTGCAGGGATCACTGAAGTCGAAACTCTGTATACCAACGACCTGGACTGCGGCCCCTTCATGTCCGATACGATTCGTATCGACCCGACCCGCACCCAGCTCGAGGCGCTGGTGGAAATCTATCGGATGATGCGTCCGGGAGAGCCGCCCACCAAGGAATCCGCCGAGAACCTGTTCAATAACCTGTTCTTCTCGGAAGAGCGCTACGATTTGTCCGCGGTTGGGCGGATGAAGCTGAACCGTCGCCTCGGTCGCGAAGAGAGCACCGGTGAAGGTACGTTGACCAACGAAGACATCATCGATGTACTTCGTACCTTGATCGACATCCGTAACGGCAACGGAAACGTGGATGACATCGATAACCTGGGCAATCGCCGTATCCGGTCCGTCGGTGAGATGGCCGAGAACCAGTTCCGTGTGGGCCTGGTACGCGTAGAGCGTGCGGTGCGTGAGCGCTTGAGCCTGGCTGAAAGTGAAGGCCTGATGCCTCAGGACCTGATCAATGCCAAGCCGGTGGCGGCAGCAGTCAAGGAGTTCTTCGGTTCCAGTCAGCTGTCCCAGTTCATGGATCAGAACAACCCGTTGTCCGAGGTGACTCACAAGCGTCGCGTATCTGCGCTTGGGCCTGGTGGCCTGACACGGGAGCGTGCGGGCTTTGAGGTGCGGGATGTTCATCCCACCCACTACGGCCGCGTCTGTCCCATCGAGACACCGGAAGGTCCGAACATCGGTCTGATCAACTCGCTGGCGACCTATGCCCGGACCAACTCTTACGGCTTCCTCGAAAGTCCGTACCGGAAGGTCATCGACGGCAAGGTGACCGATGACATCGTTTATCTGTCGGCCATCGAGGAAAGTAACTACATCATCGCCCAGGCAAGCGCGGCGATGACTGAGGACGGCCGTCTTGCGGATGAACTGGTTACCGTGCGTCACCAGAACGAATTCACCGTAACCCCGCCAGAGAACGTCAACTTCATGGATGTTTCGCCGCGGCAGGTAGTCTCGGTGGCAGCATCGCTGATCCCGTTCCTGGAGCATGACGATGCCAACCGGGCCCTGATGGGCTCCAACATGCAGCGCCAGGCTGTGCCAACACTGCGTGCAGACAAGCCGGTGGTTGGTACTGGCCTTGAGCGGACCGTGGCCCAGGACTCCGGCGTCTGCGTTACCGCGCGTCGCGGTGGTGTTATCGAGGACGTGGATGCAGCCCGTATCGTCGTACGGGTGCACGATGATGAGACCGAAGCCGGTGACGCTGGTGTGGATATCTACAACCTCACCAAGTACACCCGCTCCAACCAGAACACCTGCATCAACCAACGTTCAATCGTAAACCAGGGTGATGTGGTTGCCCGTGGAGATGTCCTGGCCGACGGTCCCTCTGTGGACCTGGGTGAGTTGGCGCTTGGGCAGAACATGCGTATCGCATTCATGCCCTGGAACGGCTACAACTTCGAGGACTCCATCCTGATCTCGGAGAAGGTGGTCCAGGAGGATCGCTTCACCAGCATCCATATCCAGGAGCTTACCTGTGTGGCCCGGGATACCAAGCTGGGCAGCGAGGAAATCACCGCTGACATCCCCAACGTGGGTGAAAGTGCCCTGGCCAAACTGGATGAATCCGGGATTGTTTACATCGGTGCCGAGGTTGGCCCGGGTGACATCCTGGTGGGCAAGGTAACGCCGAAAGGTGAAACCCAGCTCACTCCGGAAGAGAAGCTGCTGAGGGCTATCTTTGGTGAGAAGGCGTCCGATGTAAAAGACACCTCCTCACGGGTATCCGCTGGTACCCGGGGCACCGTTATTGATGTTCAGGTGTTTACCCGTGACGGCATCGAGAAAGACGACCGCGCGCTCTCGATCGAGCAGGACCAGCTGAACCAGTACCGGAAGGACCTGAAGGACGAGTATCGTATCGTCGAAGGTGCGACCTTCGAACGTCTGACTGCCGCCCTGACCGGGCAGGAAGTCATCAGCGGGCCTGGTCTTAAGAAAGGTGCAACCCTCGACGAAGATTACCTGAAGGGGCTGGACCGGGACCAGTGGTTCAAGCTGCGGTTGAAGGATGAGGCTCTCAATGAGCTGCTGGAGAAATCCGAGCAAGGCCTGGAAGATCGCAAGAAAGAGCATGAAGAGCGTTTTGAAGACAAGAAACGCAAGCTCCAGCAGGGTGATGACCTCGCTCCGGGCGTACTGAAAATCGTCAAGGTCTATCTGGCGATCAAACGCCGGGTTCAGCCTGGTGACAAGATGGCCGGTCGTCACGGTAACAAGGGTGTTATTTCTGCTGTTATGCCGGTGGAAGACATGCCCTATGACGCCGAAGGCAATACCGTCGACATCGTCCTCAACCCGCTGGGTGTACCGTCACGGATGAACGTGGGTCAGGTACTGGAAACCCACCTGGGTGCCGCAGCCAAGGGTCTCGGCCGGAAGATCGAGCGCATGCTGGAAGAGCAGCGCAAGGTTGCCGAGATTCGCGAGCTGCTGGACAAGATCTACAACCACAGCGACGAAGTTCCGTCGGTGGATCTGCCCAGCCTGAACGACGAAGAGATTCTCCAGCTGGCCAACAACCTGCGTGGCGGCGTGCCCATGGCGACTGCGGTTTTCGATGGTGCCAAGGAGGCTGAGGTCAAGCACATGCTGGAGCTCGCCGACATGGATACCAGCGGCCAGGTGACGCTGTTCGACGGCCGTACCGGTGATCAGTTTGATCGCCAGGTGACGGTTGGATACATGTACATGCTGAAGCTGAATCACCTGATCGACGACAAGATGCACGCACGGTCCACCGGTTCCTACAGCCTGGTTACCCAGCAACCGCTGGGTGGTAAGGCGCAGTTCGGTGGCCAGCGGTTCGGTGAGATGGAAGTGTGGGCCCTGGAGGCCTATGGTGCGGCCTATACTCTGCAAGAGATGCTCACCGTCAAGTCTGACGATGTGAATGGCCGTACCAAGATGTACAAGAACATTGTGGATGGAGACCACCGGATGGAGCCGGGTATGCCCGAATCCTTCAACGTTCTTGTCAAGGAGATCCGCTCGCTGGGTATCGACATCGAGCTGGAATCCGAGTAAGCCGAATCGTTTTTTGGCAGCGTGAGCGGGCACCGCGGTGCCCGCCCGAGATTAACGCCATCCGGAGCTGTTACTGATGAAAGATTTGCTGAATCTTCTCAAGAGCCAGAACCAGAGCAAGGAATTTGACGCCATCCGAATCGGGCTGGCGTCGCCTGACATGATCCGTTCCTGGTCCTTCGGGGAAGTAAAGAAACCCGAGACGATCAACTACCGGACCTTCAAGCCTGAGCGTGACGGTCTGTTCTGCGCCAAGATTTTTGGTCCGATCAAGGACTACGAGTGCCTGTGCGGCAAGTACAAGCGTCTCAAGCACCGTGGTGTGATCTGTGAAAAGTGTGGTGTCGAAGTGGCACTGGCGAGCGTTCGCCGTGAGCGCATGGGTCACATTGAACTGGCGAGCCCGGTAGCACATATCTGGTTCCTCAAGTCCCTGCCGTCCCGGATCGGCATGATGCTGGACATGACCCTGCGTGATATCGAGCGGGTTCTGTATTTTGAGTCCTTCATTGTGATCGACCCCGGCATGACCACCCTGGAGCGTGGGCAGCTGCTTAACGATGAGCAGTACTATGAGGCCCTGGAGGAGTTCGGGGACGAGTTCGACGCCCGCATGGGCGCCGAAGCCATCAAGATGCTGCTTGAAGACATTGATCTGCAGGCGGAAGTTGACCTGCTGCGGGAAGAGATTCCCCAGACCAACTCCGAGACCAAGATCAAGAAGTTCACCAAGCGACTGAAGATCCTCGAGGCCTTCCTGTACTCCGGCAACCGTCCGGGCGACATGGTCATGACCGTGCTGCCAGTGCTGCCGCCGGACCTGCGTCCGCTGGTTCCGCTGGACGGTGGCCGCTTTGCGACTTCCGACCTGAACGATCTGTATCGTCGCGTCATCAACCGGAATAACCGCCTCAAGCGTCTGCTTGAGCTGAACGCGCCGGACATCATCGTACGCAATGAGAAGCGTATGCTGCAGGAAGCCGTTGACGCCCTGCTGGACAACGGCCGTCGTGGCCGTGCCATCACCGGCACCAACAAGCGCCCGTTGAAGTCCCTGGCCGACATGATCAAGGGCAAGCAGGGCCGTTTCCGTCAGAACCTGCTGGGTAAGCGGGTGGACTATTCCGGTCGTTCAGTGATCGTGGTTGGTCCATACCTGCGCCTGCACCAGTGTGGTCTGCCGAAGAAAATGGCACTGGAACTGTTCAAGCCGTTCATCTTCTCCAAGCTGGAGCATCGTGGCCTGGCGACCACCATCAAGGCGGCCAAGAAAATGGTCGAGCGCGAGGAAGGCGTGGTCTGGGATATCCTCGACGAGGTCATCCGTGAGCATCCGATCCTGCTGAACCGGGCCCCGACCCTGCACCGTCTGGGTATTCAGGCGTTCGAGCCGGTGCTCATCGAAGGCAAGGCCATTCAGCTTCACCCGCTGGTGTGTGCGGCCTACAATGCTGACTTCGACGGCGACCAGATGGCGGTGCACGTGCCGCTGACCCTGGAGGCGCAGCTGGAAGCCCGTGCGTTGATGATGTCCACCAACAACGTACTGTCACCGGCCAACGGCGAGCCGATCATCGTGCCGTCGCAGGATGTTGTTCTGGGCCTGTACTACATGACCCGTGAGCGCAAGAACGCGCTCGGCGAAGGTCGTGTCTTTGCCGATGTGAAGGAAGTTCACCGTGCGTACGGCGCTGGTGCTGTTGACCTGCAGGCCAAGATCAAGGTGCGTGTCAAGGAAGTGACCTACGGCGAGAACGAAGAACTCAAGACTGAGCACGTTATCGTTGATACCGTGGTTGGTCGTGCGCTGTTGTTTGATATCGTTCCGGATGGCCTGTCCTTTGAGGTTGTCAACAAACCGATGACCAAGAAGGCGATCTCCAACCTGATCAACACCTGTTACCGGGTGGCTGGTTTGAAGGATACCGTCATCTTTGCCGATCAGCTGATGTACATGGGCTTCCATTACGCCACTGTGTCCGGCACCTCTATCGGCTTCAACGACTTCGAGATTCCTCCGGAGAAGTACGAGCTGGTTGACGCCGCTACCGATGAAGTGAAGGAAATCGAGTCCCAGTATTCCTCCGGCCTGCTGACCCAGGGCGAGAAGTACAACAAGGTTATCGATATCTGGTCCCGGGCAAACGACAAGGTGTCCAAGGCCATGATGGATCGCCTCTCCCAGGAGCAGGTGGTTGACGCTGAGGGCAAGCCGGTATTCCGTGAGGATGGCGAGCCTGAAATGCAGGAGTCCTTCAACTCCGTGTACATGATGGCTGACTCCGGTGCCCGGGGCTCCCCCGCGCAGATTCGTCAGCTGGCTGGTATGCGGGGTCTGATGGCGAAGCCGGACGGCTCCATCATCGAGACGCCGATTACCGCGAACTTCCGTGAGGGGCTGAACGTACTGCAGTACTTCATCTCGACCCACGGTGCCCGTAAGGGTCTGGCGGATACCGCTCTGAAGACGGCCAACTCCGGTTACCTGACTCGTCGCCTGGTGGACGTATCCCAGGACCTCGTGGTCACAGAAACAGACTGTGGTACCGAAGAAGGCCTGTTGATGACGCCGCACATTGAGGGTGGTGATGTCGTTGTTCCCCTCGGCGATCGCGTACTGGGGCGGGTCACCGCCCGTGATGTGTTCACGCCCACAGACAAGGAGAACGCAGTGGTTCCTGCGGGTACCCTGCTGGACGAGAAGACCATCGAGAGTATCGAGCGTGCGGGTGTGGACGAAGTATGGGTGCGTTCCGCGATTACCTGTGAAGCGCGCCACGGCGTATGTGCCAACTGTTACGGCCGCGACCTTGCCCGTGGTCACCTGGTGAATGTCGGAGAGGCTGTTGGTGTTATCGCCGCTCAGTCGATCGGTGAACCGGGTACCCAGCTGACCATGCGGACCTTCCACATCGGTGGTGCGGCCAGCCGGGCCTCCGCAGTGGACAACATCCAGGTCAAGCATGGCGGTCAGATCCGCCTGCATAATATGAAGTCCATCGAGAAGACCGATGGCAACCTTGTGGTCGTGTCCCGGTCCTCTGCATTGGCGGTCGCTGATGAACAGGGTCGTGAGCGCGAGTGGTACAAGCTGCCCTACGGTGCGGTACTGTCGGTCAAACACGGTGACCAGGTTGATGCCGGTGCCGTGGTGGCGAAATGGGATCCGCACACCCACCCGATCATCGCCGAGGGAGTTGGTAAGGCGAAGTTCGTTGGAATGGATCAGGGCATCACCGTCCGCACCCAGACCGATGAGCTGACAGGGCTCTCCACAATCCAGGTGATCGATCCGAAGGATCGTCCGGCTGCTGGTAAGGATCTGCGTCCGGCGATCGAACTGGTAGACGAAAAGGGCGAAGAAGTGGTTCTGCCCGGTGGGTCACCGGCGCACTACTTCCTGCCGGCCGACGCGCTGGTAACCCTGGCCGACGGCGCCAATGTGGAACTGGGTGACGTTGTTGCCCGTATTCCGCAGGAAAGCTCGAAGACCCGGGATATCACCGGTGGTCTGCCACGGGTCGCCGACCTGTTCGAGGCCCGTCGTCCGAAGGAGCCGTCCATTCTGGCGGAAATCACGGGTACGGTATCCTTCGGCAAGGAAACCAAGGGCAAGAAGCGCCTGGTTATCACGCCGAAGGATGCTGACCCCTACGAGGTGCTGATTCCCAAGTGGCGTCAGTTGAACGTCTTCGAGGGCGAGACTGTGGAGAGGGGTGAGGTCATCTCGGATGGCCCTTCCAATCCACACGACATCCTGCGCCTGCTGGGCGTAGTTGAGTTGGCCAAGTACATCACCAACGAAATCCAGGACGTCTACCGTCTGCAGGGCGTTGTCATCAACGATAAACACATCGAGGTTATCGTCCGTCAGATGTTGCGCAAAGTGGAAATCACCGATCCGGGTGAAACCACGCTGCTGGCTGGTGATCAGGTTGAATACCACCAGTTCCTGGACGAGAACGAAAAGGCCATCGCCGCTGACAAGCAACCTGCCAAGGGTGAGCGTCAGTTGCTGGGTATCACCAAGGCCTCTCTGGCAACCGAGTCGTTTATTTCTGCGGCTTCGTTCCAGGAGACCACCCGCGTACTTACCGAGGGTGCCGTTACCGGCAAGCGCGACTTCCTGCGCGGCCTGAAGGAGAACGTGGTTGTGGGTCGCCTGATCCCGGCGGGTACCGGCCTTGCCTATCACAATGAGCGTCGCCGCAAGCGTGACCTCGAGGAACAGGGGGTCACCGCAGAGGATGTGGTTGAAGCCCTGAGCGCCGAGCTGAACCGGGAGGGTTAACTCCCGGCGGCGTAGCCCCCCCCGGGAACTACGGATCCCGGGGTGGTCAAAAAGGCATCAGTCATCTTGACTGACCCGGGGCGCAGGCTTACACTTGCGTCCCTTAATTTTTACCCCCGTTCGCCGGGGGTAAGTTTCATTGGAATGGTTTTTTTGGAGTTTGCTTACATGGCAACGATCAACCAGTTGGTACGTAAGCCTCGTAAACGCAAGGTAGCCAAGAGCGATGTTCCAGCGCTCCAGGCCTGCCCTCAGCGTCGTGGCGTATGCACTCGTGTGTACACCACCACACCGAAGAAGCCGAACTCCGCACTGCGTAAGGTGTGCCGTGTTCGTCTGACTAACGGTTACGAGGTTTCCTCATACATTGGCGGTGAAGGTCACAACCTTCAGGAGCACAGCGTTGTGCTGATCCGCGGCGGTCGTGTAAAAGACCTCCCGGGTGTGCGCTACCACACTGTTCGCGGAACACTGGACACCCAGGGTGTACAGAACCGTAAGCAGGGTCGCTCCAAGTACGGTACAAAACGACCCAAGTCCTGATGTCCCTGATGGGTGTCTTTTATCGTCCCTGTGAACGATAAGAGTAAGGCTGAGTAGCCAGTGGCTATCTCAGGGGTTCCTGAAGACCTTAATTTTTAGAAGGGCTTATCGATGCCTAGAAGAAGAGTTGCAGCAAAACGGGAGATTATCCCGGATCCCAAATTTGGTAGCGCACGTCTTGCCAAGTTCATCAACCACGTGATGGAAAGTGGCAAGAAGTCTGTAGCCGAGCGCATTGTTTATGGCGCGCTCGACATCGTTGCCGAAAAGTCAAAGGAAGAGCCGATCGAAATGTTCGAGAAGGCCCTGGAAAACATCCAGCCGATGGTCGAGGTTAAGTCCCGTCGTGTGGGTGGCGCTACCTACCAGGTGCCGGTGGAAGTGCGGCCTTCCCGTCAGAACGCGCTGGCTATGCGCTGGCTCGTAGAATTTTCCCGGAAGCGTGGTGAGAAGTCCATGGCTCAGCGCCTGGCAGGTGAGATCCTGGACGCCGCTGACAGCAAGGGCGCCGCAGTTAAGAAGCGCGAAGACGTTCACCGCATGGCAGAAGCCAACAAGGCGTTCTCTCACTTCCGTTTCTAAACAGCCGAGGTTTATACAGTGGCACGTAAGACTCCTATCAAACGTTACAGAAACATCGGTATCTGTGCGCACGTTGACGCGGGTAAAACCACGACCACCGAGCGTATTCTTTACTATACCGGTCGTAGCCACAAAATGGGTGAAACCCATGATGGCGCGTCTACCACTGACTGGATGGCCCAGGAGCAGGAGCGGGGTATTACCATTACCTCAGCGGCTGTTACCACCTTCTGGCAGGGTATGGACAAGCAGTACGATGAGCACCGCATCAACATCATCGACACCCCGGGACACGTTGACTTCACCATTGAGGTAGAGCGTTCCCTGCGGGTGCTGGATGGTGCGGTGGTTGTATTCTGTGGCTCCTCCGGTGTTGAGCCTCAGTCAGAGACCGTATGGCGTCAGGCCAACAAGTACGAAGTGCCTCGCATGGTGTTCGTCAACAAGATGGACCGAGCCGGCGCAAACTTCTCCCGCGTTGTTGCTCAGATTCGTGATCGACTGGGCGCCACCTGTGTTCCGATCCAGTTGCCGATCGGCGCAGAGGACGACTTCGAGGGTGTTGTCGACCTGCTTCGTATGAAGGCCATCTACTGGAATGATGCCGACCAGGGCATGACCTATGAGCTCAAGGATATCCCTGAGTCCATGATGGCGGATGCCGAAAAGGCCCGGGAAGAGATGATCGAAGCGGCTGCAGAAGCCAACGAAGAGTACATGGAGAAGTACCTGGAAGGTGAAGAGCTTACCTACGAGGAAATCAAGTCCGGGCTTCGTCAGCGCACTATCGCCAACGAGATCGTCCTGGCGACTTGTGGCTCTGCCTTCAAGAACAAGGGTGTTCAGGCGGTTCTCGATGCCGTTGTCGAATTCCTGCCCGCTCCGGATGAAGTAAAGGCCATTCGTGGTGAGGTGGACGAAGACGGTACCGAGGAAACTCGTCCGGTTGATGATGATGCGCCGTTTGCTGCCCTGGCGTTCAAGATCGCGACTGACCCGTTTGTTGGTACGCTGACCTTCTTCCGTGTGTACTCCGGTAAACTCGAAAGCGGTAATGCTGTCTACAACTCGGTCAAGCAGAAGAAAGAGCGTGTGGGCCGTATGGTTCAGATGCACGCCAATGACCGGGAAGAGATCAAGGAAGTGTTGGCTGGCGATATCGCCGCTGCGATCGGTCTGAAGAACGTGACGACCGGTGACACCCTTTGTGATGAGAATCACAAGATCGTTCTAGAGCGCATGGAGTTCCCTGAGCCGGTTATCTCCGTTGCGGTCGAGCCGAAGTCCAAGGCGGACCAGGAGAAGATGGGTGTTGCTTTGGGCAAACTGGCCCAGGAAGATCCGTCTTTCCGTGTTCGTACTGACGAAGAGTCCGGTCAGACCATTATCTCTGGCATGGGTGAGCTTCACCTGGACATCATCGTTGATCGTATGAAGCGAGAGTTCAAGGTTGAGGCCAATATCGGCAAGCCGCAGGTGGCGTACCGTGAGCGTATCCGCAAGGCGGTTGACGTTGAGGGCAAGTTTGTCCGTCAGTCTGGTGGTCGCGGTCAGTACGGTCACGTCAAGCTGAAACTCGAGCCGCTGCCTCTGGACGAGGAAGATGGCGAGAATTTCATCTTCGTGAACGAAATCGTTGGTGGTGTGGTTCCCAAGGAATACATCCCGGCGGTGCAGCAGGGTATCGAAGAGCAGATGCAGAACGGCTGTATTGCCGGTTATCCGCTGCTCCGTATCAAGGCAACCCTGTATGACGGCTCCTACCACGAAGTCGACTCCAACGAGATGGCGTTCAAGGTAGCTGGCTCCATGGCTATGAAGAAAGGTGCGCTAGAAGCTGATCCGGCGCTGCTTGAGCCTATCATGAAAGTTGAAGTGGTAACGCCTGAGGACTACATGGGCGACGTGGTCGGTGATCTTAACCGTCGTCGCGGTGTAATCCAGGGTATGGATGATGGCCCTGCAGGCAAGATTATCCGTGCCGAGGTTCCGTTGTCGGAGATGTTCGGTTACGCCACTGACCTGCGTTCTGCAACACAGGGTCGGGCGTCATATGCGATGGAGTTTGCCGGCTATTCCGAGGCTCCTTCGAACATTGCCGAAGCGATCATCAAAAAGGGTTGATTCCCAGGACTTTAAGAAACAGGAAGAGGTGTAACCGTGTCCAAGAAGCAATTTGAGCGTAACAAGCCGCACCTGAACGTGGGCACCATCGGTCACGTTGACCATGGTAAGACCACTCTGACTGCGGCGCTGACCCGCGTATGTCACGAAGTATGGGGTACTGGTGAGTCCCGTGCATTCGACCAGATCGATAACGCACCGGAAGAGCGTGCGCGTGGTATCACTATCGCGACCTCTCACGTTGAGTACGATTCCCCGACTCGCCACTACGCCCACGTAGATTGCCCGGGCCACGCTGACTATGTGAAGAACATGATCACTGGTGCAGCGCAGATGGACGGCGCAATCCTGGTTTGCTCCGCTGCTGACGGCCCCATGCCGCAGACTCGTGAGCACATCCTGCTGTCCCGTCAGGTTGGCGTTCCCTACATTGTCGTGTTCCTGAACAAGGCCGACATGGTAGACGACGAAGAGCTGCTCGAGCTGGTTGAGATGGAAGTTCGCGAACTGCTGAGCCAGTACGACTTCCCGGGTGACGATACTCCGATCATCACTGGCTCCGCGCTGATGGCGCTGGAAGGC
>NZ_FOHZ01000039.1 GCF_900111555.1 Marinobacter segnicrescens | reverse complement strand
ATGAAAGCTTCCGATACCGTGGCCGCGTTGAACCAGGCAGTCCGTCACCGTATGACCGATCAGCCCCTCATACATCATTCGGATCGAGGCCTCCAATACTGCTCTTCTCTGTACCAAAGCGTGCTACGGAAACATCAGATTCGGCCATCGATGACCGATGGGTATGATTGCTACCAGAACGCTCTTGCTGAACGGATCAACGGCATCCTCAAGCAAGAGTTTCTTATCAACCGATGTCGAACCTTTGCCGAGTTGGGTGTACTGATCAAGGAGTCCATTGCTGCCTATAATACCTACAGGCCACACCTCAGTCTCGGCATGAAAACGCCCCAAGAGGTGCATGAAAAAGCCAGCGACCCTAGGCCGCTGGCTTCAACAAAAACCGTCAACGTATATTAGGACGGGTCACTGAACACTCTTGAGCCTTGTTACAAGGCTGCCCCGGGCGAGTTCTCCGGTTTCGGTCCATCCTGCGAGGACCCGGCGCTTTCTCCGGCTTTCTTCCTGAACGCCTCCATGATGTCCATCGGTAACGGGAACACAATCGTGGATGCGTTGCTGGTACTCATGTCAGCCAGGGTCTGCAGGTAACGCAGCTGCATCGCCCCTGAATCCACTGACATCACCTGGGCGGCTTCAACCAGCTTCCTGGATGCCTGCAGTTCGCCTTCCGCATGGATCACCTTCGCGCGACGCTCCCGCTCGGCTTCCGCCTGACGGGCGATGGCGCGGATCATCGACTCATTCAGATCCACGTGCTTGATCTCAACGTTGGCCACCTTGATACCCCAGTCCTCGGTCTGGGCATCGATGATTTCCTGGATGTCAGAATTGAGCTTGTCCCGTTCGGAAAGCATCTCGTCCAGGTCATGCTTGCCCAGCACCGACCTCAGCGTGGTCTGGGAAAGCTGACTGGTCGCCGATCCGTAGTCCTCCACCCGCAGGATAGCCTTTTCAGGATCCACAACCCGGAAATAGAGCACTGCATTTACCCGAACCGTCACGTTGTCCTTGGAGATCACGTCCTGGCTGGGGACATCCAGGGTTATAACCCGCAAATCAACCCGCACCATCTGTTGGATGCCCGGGATGATAATGATCAAGCCGGGGCCCTTTACCCCCTGAAAGCGGCCCAGGAAAAAAACCACGCCCCGCTCATATTCCGGCAGAATCCGGATAGCAGAGCCAAGAATCAGTAATAGCACCACAATGGGTGCAATCCACGGAATCAGTTCACCTATCATAATGCCTCCTGACGGCCATGATCTGGTTGCTCCGGGGCCACCTTCACAGTGAGGCCCTCTACCGACTGTACACGAACCCACTGGCCATCGGTGATGGCCTCGTTACTGATGGCATTCCAGCGTTCGCCGGAAAGCCTGACATGGCCACGATAGTAGTCGCCATCCCGGGAAAAGTCTTCCAAAGACCGGCAGCGTTCCTCGGGCATGTGTTCGGTGCCCACAGCGGGGGCCTTTCGCCTTAACCCTATAAACCGGGTGACTGTCCACAGTATGAAACCACCGGCCACGGCCGCAGTACCACCCACGGCTGGCAAGGAGATTGCTTGGTGGGAGCCATCCATCAGGATTACCGAGCCCAACACAAAGGCAACGATCCCGCCAACCCCCAACATCCCGAAGCTGGGCATGAAAGCCTCACCAACGATAAAGGCAAGCCCGAGCAGGATCAGCGCCAGGCCAGCGTAATTAACGGAGAGCACCTGGAAGGCGAACAGCGCCAGCACCAGGCAGATGGCACCAATCACCCCGGGGTAGAGGCTACCGGGGTTTGCCAGTTCGAAAATGATGCCGTAGAAACCGATGATCATCAGGAAGTAAGCCACGTTGGGATCGGTGATCACCGATAGCAGACTGGTACGCCAGTCAGGTTGCTGGCGCACGATGGCGAGGTTTTCGGTGTCCAGGGTACGGGTTCCGGAAGCCATCACGACGTCACGCCCGTGAACCTGGCTGAGCAGGTCGTCCAGGTCCGTGGCGACCACATCGATGACATTCTGATCGAGCGCCTCTGTGGCACCCAGGTTTACGGCTTCCCGTACCGCCCGCTCGGCCCAGTCCCCGTTGCGTCCGTGGCGATCCGCCAGGCCACGGATGTAGCTAACCGCATCTTCCATGACCTTGCGTTCCATCGCGGTGCTGTTCTTGTCCGAACGGGACTCGTCTGTCTGCTCCTCGCCAGTCCCGGATTCACCGCTGGGCTCACCGGGGGTCTCCTCGCTTCCGGGCATGCCCCCCATCTGCACTGGCGTGGCTGAACCGAGGTTGGTGGCCGGGGACATGGCCGCGATATGGCTGCCGTAGAGTATGTAGGTACCGGCGCTGGCCGCCCGGGCACCGGCCGGCGTCACCCAGGTGGCCACGGGTACATCGGATGCCAGTATCGCCTTGATGAGTGTACGGGTGGAGTCCATCAGCCCGCCAGGGGTGTCCAGCTGCAATACCACGATTGCAGCGCCGTTTTCTTCGGCGTCCTCAATTCCCCGCACCACGTAGTCCATGGTTGCAGGGCCGATCGCACCGTCAATCGTCAGGACGACGGCTTTCCGCTCTTCGGAGGACTGTGCGAATACCCACTGCCCGACACTCAATACAAGGCCAAGCAGCATCAGACCCAGCCACAGGCCGTATCGATGCCGTCCCGTCGGGGCTTTAATTCGTTCCATGGCCTGCTCCCTTCGATAAGCATCCCCTGTCCCTCATGGGTCAGGGGGCGTTGTCCCAGGCCTGGCCTCCCGCCGTCAGAACCAGCGCTGCGGGGAGGTAGAGCCGGGGTTATCGGACGACCGGCCTACCGGTTCGGTACCCACGCTTTTGGTGGGCCCCGCCGAATCATCGTCGCGGCTGGCCAGCTGCGTCACCCTCTCTCCAATCATACGCGGAACACCGTCTGCCTGATCAACGGCCTGTTCCACAACCCGCCGCTGGATCTCAAGTCCCTTGTTATCTTCGGAATAGGCCTCAAGCACCTTGTTCACCTGTTGCCACAGACGCTCTTTTTCATCGTCCGGGTACTCTTCCTTGGCACGGTGCACCTCCAGCCACAGCTGGCCGTTACGCAGCCCTACCTTGACCGGCTGATGAATGACCTGAACCGGGGTGCCCTTTGGAACTTCCTTGACGAAGCGCGAGATATCATCGTTATACATGCGGAAACAGCCATGGCTGACCTGCATGCCCACGCCGAATCCCTTGTTGGTGCCATGGATCAGGTAGCCGTCTTCACTCAACATCAGGGCGTGGCTGCCCAGCGGATTTTCCGGCCCCGGCGGGATCATCCGCGGCAGATATTCACCGCTGGCTTCGTATTCGGCCCGGATACTCGCCGGCGGGTACCAGGCTGGCGATTCCAGGCCCATGGTGACTTCCGCATCGGTCAGGGGAGAGGGGTTATCTTCGGTCCCTACCCCGACCGGGAATACCTGAACGCCGCCATCGCGGAAATAATACAGGCGGTACTCGGCCAGGTTGATGACGATGCCTTCCCGGCGGGAGTCCGGAAGCACGTACTTGCGCGGCAGGGTAATGCGGGTGCCGTCTCCGGGCAGCCAGGGGTCTACTTCAGGATTTGCCTTCACCAACTCCAGGTAACCCAGGCTACGCTGAGTGCCTATTTCCGCAAAGGTATCCTCGTAGCGGGTCGTCATCATCTGTAACTTCCCTGCGAGATCACCTTCCAGCACCCATACCGGCGAGCGACTCCGACTATCCTTCGGGCCGGGGTTTTCCTCGCTGGCATTGTCGTTCGCCTGTGCTGGACTCTCCAGTGGCGTACCACCACGAGCCTGGCCAGTTTGCGGGGTTTCCTGGGCCGAAACGCAAAGGGCAGCGCTCCAGGCCAGCAGGCCAGTGATCATCAGTGCAAAACCAGAGTTCAGGTTTTTAACCATTTGGGTATTCCCGATCGAAACCCAGCCCCACGTTGCGGGCCGGGCAAGACTTGTTGCTAACTTGGACGCCGCCGTCTCGGCGGAGTTCCGTTCACTATGGATACTAAAGGCCATTGAATGCCGCCAGCACGGTGATCACAGCCAATACCATGAACAGGATACTGGCACCGATCCTGGCCGTTGCCATGGGCATTCGTTCCATTATCCATTTGCCAGCGAGGATGACCGGCACGTTGGCCAACAGCATACCAACGGTAGTGCCCACGATCACCCAGAAGGTTGCATCGTAACGAGCTGCGAGCACAACGGTGGCAATCTGCGTCTTGTCTCCGATCTCCGCCAGGAAGAACATGAGGATAGTGGCCGCAAAGGCCCCCAGCCCAAGCAGTTTGGAATCTTCGCCACCTTCCTTGTCCGGAAACAATAACCAGAGCGCAATCGCCACGAAACTGCCCGCCACCAGCCAGGGCACCCATGCCTGCGGTAGCCAGCTTGCCACCCACGCACCCAGCAGGGCCGACAGCCCATGATTCACCAGGGTGGCAATCAGTATGCCGAGAATAACAGGGGTACGACGATGGAAACGGGTAATCAGGAAAAGTGACAGCAGCTGGGTCTTGTCACCGATCTCGGCAATAAAAACAGAGAGTGTGGAGGCGAGGAAAGCATCCATAACATTGGCAGTCCGGGGCGGAACGTGACGACATGAGGAACGACCACCCTCCGCCCTTGGAAGTGGCTGTTCCCCAGGTCTTGTCAGTTCCGCCTGCTGCTGCCAGGTCCCGGCATTCTCGCAGCACCACCAGAACGTGATGGCCACGGAGATGTGCTCCGATTATGTTGACCATCACCCGCAACGGTATATCGTTACGGAGACTACTCCCCTGAAGGAGAAGCAAGCATAGCGATCCACCCGATAAAACTCAACCGGGCAGTAAAGGCTACTTCTTGAGGTCTGCGGCGTTTTCCATAACCCGTTGGAAGACGCTCAGCGCAACTTCCAGGTCCTTGTCCTCAATGCCCTTGAGCATTTCATCGCGCAGCAGGTTGCCTCGCTCATTGAGGTCACTCATGAAGCGCTCACCAGCACCGGTGAGGTACAGGCGACGAGCCCGTCGATCACGCTTACAGGGCCGGCGTTCGATAAGACCCTGCTCCTCCAGGCTGTCAAGCAGGCGCACCAGGGTGGGGTTCTCGATCGCCATCAGGTGAGCCAGCTCCCGCTGGGTCAATCCCTCACCACCGCGTTGCAGGTACACCATGGTGGACCAGCGTGCCTGGGTCACCCCCAGATCCTTCAGGCGCTCATCCAACAACTTGCGCCAGCGCCGGGTCACCCGGGCGACGGCAAATGGAAACTGGTCTCGAAGTGTTTGCGGGTCCATGTCTCTGTCCTGATTACTGAAGATTCAGCAATAGTAAGCTAATCATTGAGACGAACACAAGTTACACATTGATCAGGTTTGCGCCAGGTCAATATGTAATTTGCAATGTCATGCCGATTCCCGTGCCAGTTCGTCAGCCTCCGCTTCCGGAGACGCATGAAACTCCTCGTTCCGGGGGTCGATTTCCACCAGCACAGGCGAGGCTTCGGGCATGGCAGCGACAAAGTGCTCCTGCTCCTCCACCGGCACATCGGGGGTATGGCTGATACGGTAACTGGTGGCAATCGCAAGCATGACCAGGAAACCCGCACTGCCCCAGAACAGGCCTGATGGCCCGAGAACACCCATCAGTTCCGCCATCACAACGGGACCGATTACGCTGCCTATGCCATAACTCAGCAGCAAGGTGGCACTGGCGGCGACGATACGGTGGGATTCCATGCGGTCATTGGTGATAGCCACCGCTATGGGATAAAGCGTGGCGGAGAGACCGGTAAAAAGGCCCACCAGCAACATCAGCAGCATCAGGTTGGCACTGCCGACTATCGCCACGGCCACCGCAGTTGCGGCAGCACCCACCGCCACGATAAACATCACCCGACGCCGGTCAAAGGTGTCGCAGATACGCCCCAACGGCCAGGCCAGGATCATTGCCGCCACGATAGCTGCCGCCATGAAAAATGACGTGCGGGATACGTCCAGCCCCGCCATGGTGGCGTAAACCGGCCCCAGCGCATAGAAACCACCGATCAGTACACCACAGGTCAGCGCCCCCGCCATCCCGGTGAACGACTCCCGCGCCAGGGTAAAGAACGACATTCGCTCCGCCGTTTCAATGTGAGGCGCTTCCATACGTGTCAGCGACAGTGGAATCAGTGCCAGCGTCAGCAGGATGGCAGCCAGGGTGAAAGGCATGAAGTTGGCAGGGTCACCCAGGTTGACCACCAGTTGCCCCCCGGCGGCGGCAATGTAGAACACAATCTGGTAGACCGCGAACAGCGCTCCCCGGTTACTGTTGGTGGCCCGGCTACTGAACCAGCTTTCGATAACGACCAGCACGCCGGCAATGCTGAAACCGGAGAGGGCCCGGAGCAGCGCCCATAGCACCATGGTGACAGACAGTGGGTAGACCAGGGCAGTAACCGCGGCCAGGGCCGCAAAGACCGCAAACGCTCGGATATGGCCCACACGGGCAATAATGCGGCTCACATACAGAGTGCCCAGCACAAACCCGACCGAATAGCAGACCAGCACCCAGCCGATCACCGAAGGCTCCACTGACTCGATACTGAGACGGATACCCAGCAGTGTCGTCAGGAAGGCGTTGCCACTGACCAGAAGAATAATACTGATGATCAGCGCCGACAGGGACGCCACCATTCGGGTCATCGGGAAATCTCCGGGATTGTGTTCTGGAGGGGGCTCAGCGGCCGCCAGGGTGAATATTCAGCTGACTAAACGACAGCAAACTTGATTTAAGCATCCGATAGCGACAACAGCCATTACGCAGTTGCCGAAACGGCTCCGGATTGAACAGAAAAACACCGCTGCAAGTCGCGCCACGACTGCATTTCACAAAATTTTACATTAATCGCCCGTAACACACTGACCTGTGGTAATACTGCTAACATCGGTCGGGTGATCATGGATCGGTCGCTGTCGACCAGACCTCTGTTAGCCATCACCAAGAGCCCGACATTATGAAAAAAACGGAATGGCCCATTCGCTGGGATCTGCTGCTGCGTTACCGCCTGATAGAAATTGTTGCACTTTGGGAAGGTCGCCTTACCACCAACCATATCTGCCACGGCTTCGGCATTGGCCGTCAGCAGGCGTCAAAGGACATCAATACCTATCTGCGGGAACTGGCACCCGGCAACCTGGTATACGACAGGCATCTGAAAGGCTACATCCCGGCTCCGGATTTCCAGCCCGTAGTGACCCGGGGTGAGCCTGAAGAGTACCTCGAGCTTGCTTGCCGGCATCAGTCGCTGAGCGACTGCTTTGAAAACCTCGATATCGGACTGCCTGACAGCTGTGTGGTGCGGGCCCCCTGTGGCCAGGCCAGCCCCGAGGTTACCCGCGCGGTGATTACCGCCTGTCGTCAGAAACGCAAACTGGAAGCACGCTACCTCACCCTTGAAAATCCGGACGGGGAAACCCTGGTACTGGAGCCCCACACCCTGGTGATGACCGGGCAGGGCTGGCATGTTCGGGCCTGGAACGATCGCCGGCAAGGCTTTGGTGACTATCGCCTCAGCCGGCTCACCGGACAGGTGCGGGTCGCCCGAGACAAGTCCCGGCACCGGGAAGAGCATGATGAGCGCTGGAACCGGATGATCAGCCTGAAAGTACAACCGGCAGCGGGACTGGATGCGGCCAGTCGTCGCCTGGTCTGTGCCGACTATGGCATTGAGGATACGCCCCTGGAAGTACGTTGCCGTGAGGCCATGGCGCCCTGGTTGCTGCCGATGCTGGGGCTACCCTCCGGGGGCCGGGAAGGCGATATAGACAACTGCCAGCTCGAGCTGTCCAATGCCGACGCCTTGCCGGCGTGGATGAAGGCGCCGGACCGTCGGGAGACAAGTGCAACCCAGGCTGATACCGTATAATTGACGTCTCCCGGCCTGCTACGGCCAAGGCCTGACCAGGTAACGGTCTATGCAGAAAGCGGTTGTTGTCATGGTCATGCTGACCATCGTCACTCCGGTCCAGGCGCTGACATGTGGTGCGCCATCTACACCCATATCCACTGTCCAGGGAAAGGCGGATAAGACACCCCTGTCCGGGCAGACGATGACGGTGGAAGGCATAATTACCCTCGACCTCCGCCAACCCGGCGGCTTTGAGGGTTTCTACCTCCAGCAGGCCCCAACTGAACAGGACGACAACCCGGTCACCTCGGAAGCCATCTTCGTGCACACGCGGGTCAGCAGCGGCCGCTCCGGCGACCGGGTCAGATTACGCGGCCGTGCAGGCGAGTACTATGGCCTGACCTCACTGAGCCAGGTGAACGCGGTTTCCGTCTGTGGCTCACCAGGGCTACCGCCCCCCGTCGTATTTCACCCCGGTGAGGCGCCCGCCGACATCCGTGAGTCTCTTGAAGGCATGCTGGTCCACGTTGATCAGCCCCTGGCGGTCACGGACACCTGGAACCTGGCCCGTTACGGTGAGCTTGTACTGGCACCGGAAGTGCAGTGGGTACCCACCCAGCTCCAGCCACCCGTGCCCGGGCTGACACGCCACCTTGACGCACAGGAGCAGGAGAGATTGCTGCTCGATGACGGTCAGCGACGCCAGGATCCCCGCCCCGTGCCCTGGCCAACCGGCAACCTGGCACCGGACAACCCGGTGCGGGTGGGTGACCGGGTTGGCCCCCTGACGGGTATTCTCGACTACCGGTTCGGACATTGGCGACTGCAGCCGCTGGAACCACCTGGGTTCCACTCAACAGAACCACGCTCACCAGCACCTGTGAGGCATGAAAACGCCAACCTGAGGGTCGCATCACTTAACCTGGGTAACCTGTTCAATGGCAACGGCCAGGGTGGCGGGTACCCTTCCCCTCGTGGCGCACGAAGCCATGACGCTTACCAGCAACAGCTGGCCCGCCTGACCGCCCAGATAGCAGCAATGGATGCAGACATCCTCGCAGTATCCGAGTTGGAGAACGACGGTTACGGAGCGCAAAGCGCCATAGCGCAGCTGACAGAACAACTCGGAGAACACTGGCGATTTGTGCAAGGTTCTACCGATTCTCACAGCGATGCAATCCGCAACGGACTGCTCTATCGCCCTGACCGGGCACGCCCGGTGGGAGCGCCCCAGCTGATCAGCCAGGGCGCGTTCACGGACTGGCATCGGCCCGCGCTGGCGCAGACGTTCGAGCTTCCAGATGGCAGCCAGCCCCTTACCATTATCGCGGTGCACCTCAAATCCAAGAGCTGCCGCAATGCTCCACCCATGCAGCAGGCCACGGGAGACGGCCAGGCATGCTTTGCCCGGGCCAGAACCGATGCCGCCCGGGAACTGGCCCGGTGGGTAGCAAACCGTATCACCGACCAGACCGCGGTGTTATTGACGGGGGATTTCAACGCCTACGCTATGGAAGATCCTCTCCGGATCCTGGCCGAATCGGGTTACCAGGACCTGGTTCGTGATTTTCACGGCCTTCATACCCGGACATTCCGCTTCCATGGCCGGCAAGGCACCCTCGACTATCACCTGGCCAACCACTCGGCGAGGAAGACTGTGCTGGCCAGCCACCTCTGGGCAGTCAACGCTGAAGAGCCAAGAGTCTGGGCCTACGACGCACACAGCAGCTTTGAACTGCCTGCGGGCTATATCTGGCGGGCGTCAGACCATAACCCGGTAATTACCGACCTGCGCCTTGCCCCCAGGTAACACCAGGCTGCCAGGGCTCAGTCAATACCAACGACCTTGTGCATCTGGATGGTCAGGCGCCAGCGGGGATGGCGCAGGCAGTAATCCACGGCCTTGCGGGTATTACTTGCCTTGACCGGATCAGCACCGCTTTCCGGCATTGCCGGCGATGCCATGGGGGACAGAAAATAGTGCCGGGCCCGGATGGAAAGGAAACGTTCCGGCATAGCCAGGGGTTGGGGATAGACCAGCTTCAGCTCATCACATTCACGGATTACCACCTTTGCGTCCGCCTTGGGACTCACGCACAGCCAATCGATGCCTAAAGGTGCCGGCAGGGTACCGTTGGTTTCCACACCCACCTCGAACCCCTGGTCATGGAACGCCGCGATCAGGGGCGCATCAAGCTGCAACAAGGGCTCGCCGCCCGTGCAGACCACATAGGGCACGACACCCTGTTGCCGACCCTCGGCAATATCAAAGGGCCAGAGTGACGCGACATGTTCCACCAGGGCCTCTGCCGTCTCGAACTGCCCGCCATTCTGGCCGTCGGTACCCACGAAGTCGGTATCACAGAAGTTGCACACAGCATCGGCCCGATCCGCTTCACGACCATTCCACAGGTTACACTTGCTGAAACGGCAGAAAACAGCGGCTCGACCAGCCTGTGCGCCTTCACCCTGCAGGGTGTAAAAGGCTTCCTTGACCCGATACATCAGTTGCGAGCCTCGTATGGCAGCGGATCGGTGACACCATGGGCCGCAAACGCTTCCAGGCGCTCCACACACGAGCCACAGACACCACAGGCCTTTTCGCGCCCGTTATAACATGTCCAGGTCTGGCTGTAATCGAGGCCCATGGCAAGGCCATCCGCCAGGATGTCTGTCTTGCTGGCGCGGATGTACGGAGCTTCGATGCGGACCGGTTCGTAGTTGGCAATGCGACACACGGCGTCCATTTTTTCAACGAACTCCGGGCGGCAATCCGGGTAGATGGCATGGTCACCACCGTGGGCACCGAACCAGACCGCATCTGCTTCCACTGTGACCGCATAGCCGGTGGCCAGTGAGAGCAGGATCATGTTGCGGTTTGGCACCACAGTGGATTTCATGGACGCTTCCTCGTAATGACCTTCAGGCACATCACCACCGCCGGTCAGGGCGGAACCGGCCATAACCGCCTTCATGGAGCGGATATCAATGACCTTGTGGGGAAGGCCAAGCTGCTCGCACACGTCTGACGCCGATTTCAGCTCACGGACATGCCGCTGGCCATAGTCGAAGGACAAGGCATGAACCTCGTGACCCTCTGACAGGGCACGGTGAAGCAGGGTGAATGAGTCCATTCCCCCCGAGTAGATCACAACAACACGTTCAGGCACCGGTCCTCCTGCTTGCCAATCGAACATTCTTGCCGAACGGACACTGGTGATTCATCCAGATGTCGTTCAGCATAACCGCGTCTGCGGTGCCAGCCAGGCCCACAGACTTCCTATTGTAACAGCCAGCCGCCAGCATGGGTTCGCGTCAAACCACAGGGACGGTTACACTTTGCAGACAGCCCAGCTACTGACCGAATTGCCGATGACCCATGCCTCCACACCGGCCTTTATCGACTTCGAGGCCTCGAGCCTCGACCTGATTGCCAGTTATCCCATCGAGGTGGGGGTGTGCTTGCCGGACGGCGCGGTATACAGTTGGCTGATCCGCCCCCACGTTCTCTGGCACGACTGGTCTGAAAGTGCGGAAGCCATTCATGGCATCCCGCGCCAGGCATTGATGGAGAAAGGCCATGCTGTACACCAGGTTGCGGGCTACCTCAATGACCTGCTGAGTGGCCAGGTATTCTGTGACGCATGGACGTTCGACAGTTTCTGGCTGCACCGACTGTTCCGTGCTGCTGATATGCAGCCAGCCTTCCAGCTGGAATCCATATCCCTCCTTCTGAACCCCTCCCAGGTGCGCCACTGGACGCCAGCACGACAGAAGGTGATCGCCGAACTGGGACTGCCGGTACATCGGGCCGCCAACGATGCCCGCATCCTGCAGGCTACCTGGCAACTGGTTACCACAGCCGACCAGGACCGTTCCGGCTCTGTCCAGGGCAGATGATCCGCTGTTCGTGGATAAAAAAAGGCGCTGCGGAAGACCCGGAGCGCCAAGACAATAAAGGAGAGATCACACAGTAACCAACTCGCCACTGCGGATTGCACAACGTAAAACACGTGACAGCGAGAATTATCTCCGGCCTGCAGCCCGCAGTCTGTAGGGGTTTGCCGAAGCCAGGGTTAATGCGTATCGGGCAGGAGCTGTTACCCATTTTAAAAGCAGGCCGTCCACGCTACACTGACCAATGCTGGCCTCGATCTGGCCGGCTTTTACTGAATAGTGATACCTGAACGAATACTTGTCAGAGCCAGGCCGGAGAGTCCCGATGGGCTTTAAGAAACAAAGTCAT
Organism: Marinobacter segnicrescens; assembly: GCF_900111555.1. Classification (GTDB taxonomy): domain Bacteria; phylum Pseudomonadota; class Gammaproteobacteria; order Pseudomonadales; family Oleiphilaceae; genus Marinobacter; species Marinobacter segnicrescens. The sequence goes on along the minus strand of NZ_FOHZ01000039.1, from coordinate 4,966 downwards.
CTCATCCACACGAGCACACGGAGTGAGGCGTGCACGCCTGTCCGTGGCATGGTGAGTTTCAGGTAACGCTTTCGGCCCTGCCCGGAAGCTTCAGGCGACCGGGCATGCAATCTCCCGCATGAGAACCCGGTCCCGTGAGGCCGGGTTTTCTGGTTTTTGCAGCCGCAAAACGGTAAGGAGAGTGCCATGAACAGACCCACAACCAGACGTGCCGCCAATATACCGGCCAGCCGCCGGCCGGGCCCCATCCGCCGTCCGGATAAATTGCCGCTGCTGGATGCCATCTGCAAAAAGCTCAACCAGCGGGTTAACCTGGACGACGAACGCAGCGTACTTGGCCTGTATGAACGGGGCTGGATCTTCAATGGTGTGCTTGCCTCCCTGGGCGGGTCAGAAGCCCGGTATGTGAAGGCGTTGGCGAGCCGCTATGATTCCTGGATCGCCCGCCAGGTGGCATAAAGGCCTGATTGCGGAGGAACTGCTATAGTCTGGCTCATGTAACCAAGGAGTGTGCCATGAGCCAGACATCCGTTGCCGATACCCTCCGGGAATACCTGTCCCTGCTTGAGCTACTCGATGATGCCTACTGGGAAGCAGGCAGCATCGCCCACAAGGACCTTCTCTACGACATCATCACCATTTTTCACCAGGAAGTGGCAGAGCTGAATAAACTCAGCATCCAGGATCATCACTATCCCTATGAAGTGATTACGGAAGGTGTGCGGCGAGTCGTGCCACAACTCGAACGCCTGGACGAACAACGCCATGAGGTCATCCAGCGTACCCAGACCCTGACCGACTTCCGGGATATCGTCTCGTCTGTTCTGGGCATCCTGGAAGCCCAGTTACGTACGATCTGAGGTGGCGTCTTCGGCGGAGCCCGGTGCGTATACCTCAATCCGGTTGCGCCCCAGATTCTTCGCCAGGTACATAGCCTTGTCAGCCCGGTTACACAGTTTATCGGCGTCCCTACCGTGGTCCGGGTAGACTGCCACCCCGATGCTGACCGTCATTTCCAGCGACTGACGTTCCGCCACCTGAACAGGCTCTGACGCAACTCGCCTGCGCAAGCGTTCGGCAGTATCACAGGCCTCGTCCACTGACATCTCTGGCAACACCACCAGGAATTCCTCACCACCGAAGCGGCCGAGGGTATCCACGGTCCGGATGCTGTCCGCCAGCCGGAGGCTCACTGTACGCAACACCTGGTCACCTATGGCATGCCCCCAGGAATCATTGACCCGCTTGAAGTGATCCAGGTCCACCCAAAGAATCGCCAGCTGCCGTCCATAACGTTCCGCCCTGACCAGCTCTTCCTGGAGGATACGTTCGGTTTCCCGCCGGTTGAACTGGCCAGTGAGCGGGTCCAGGGTTGCCAGTTCGGAGAGCCGCTCTTCCAGTCCCTTGCGCTCGGTAATGTCGAGTATGATGCCTTCCAGCACCATTCCCTGGTCACCCTCAACGCCACGGCCACGCTCCCAGACCCAGATGACCTCCCCGGTGGCGCGCCGGATACGATACTCCACCGAAAACGTCGTGGCGTTACCAATGGCCTCTTCCACCTCCCGGACCAGCTCACCGGAATTACTACTGGAATCGATCAGTCCGGCCCAGGAGACCCTATGATTATCGATCAGATCCTCCGCCTTATAACCAGTGAGTTCCACGCAACCACTGGAAACAAACTTCATGGTCCAGAACTCATCATAGAGACAGCGGTAAGCCATGCCAGGCAAGCTGTCCATGAGATTGGCCAGTTGCCTCTCCCTGGCCTTCAGGGCGTTCTCGGCCGCCCTTTGCTCGGTAATGTCCACACCGATGGCTATAGCGCCAGCCACCTCGCCCCGGGAGTCCTTCAAGGCCCGGGAGTTCCAGGCGATCAGGCGTTCACCGTTATGTTTCGCCAGGATGCGGGTCTCAAGGCCTTCCACCTCTTCCTTTCCTGTAATGATTCCCCTGGCCTGATCCATCACCCAGGCCCGGTAGTCCGGGTCAGGGTAAAGTTTCTGCCAAATCTCGCTGTTTCCGGTAATCTCATCGCTGGTATAGCCGCTGATGCGTTCGGCAGCCCGGTTCCAGATGAGTACTTTTCCCTCCGGGTCGAGCACATTGAGCCAGACATTGGCATTATCAATGACACCTTGCTGGAACTGGCTCAGGCGCAGAATTTCCTCCTGCTGGGCCTTGCGCATGTGGAGCTGCTCCCGGTCCCGCCGCAACTGGCGCAGCAGCACCAGACAAAGCACGGTAGCGGTAACCAGGACGAAGGCCCAGCCTTTCCAGGTCTGCAGTCGGCTGAGGGCGACCGGGTCGCTGACCAGCCTTTCGACTGCAGCGTCGGAGAACAGTATCCACAGCGCGCCTGCCAGCAGGTAAGCCATGGCTATCTTGAGTGAACGCCCCAGTGCCGTTCCCTGTGTCTGGTTATTGTCCATGGGTATTACTTTGTCCTGATAGATTATGGGCTGGCAAGAGATACGCAGCCGGCGCCCGCCTGGCCTGCAAACCTGCCTGACAAGTCGTTGTAATGAAAGTAGTGTGTCACAACAGTCACGTCGACTACTTCAACAATCTTTTACGACTGTCATACTTATTGCGATAGTCTGACAGGTCGGCGGGGCGCGCCGATGACCTCCATTAACCAGGAATTCCAGGCATGGCAGCAGGCCCACCCAGAACGGCACACGAGGAAAACCGCAGGGCACTATGGTCCTGGGCGCTCTACGACTGGGCCAACAGCGCCTTCTTCACCATCATCCTGACATTTATCTTTGCCCGGTATTTCAGCCAGTCGGTCGTACAGGACGACGTTGCAGGCACCAATGCGTGGGGCAACATCGTGGGTGTATCCGGAATTGTCGTGGCACTGGTGGCCCCGGTGCTGGGAGCCATTGCCGATCAGTCTGGCCGCCGCAAGCCCTGGCTCATTGCATTCACGTTGCTGTGTGTTCTGGGCAGCGGCATGTTGTGGTTCGTGGAACCGGGCAGTGGCGATCTGTGGTTCTCTGCCTTCTGGGTTAGCGTGGGCATCCTGGGGGCTGAGTGTGCCTTCATCTTCTATAACGCCATGCTCCCGGATCTTTCATCGCCCAGCCGGCTTGGTCGCTGGTCAGGCTGGTCCTGGGGGCTGGGCTATGTCGGCGGCGTTACCTGTCTCGTGGTGGCCCTGTTCGGGTTTATTGAGGGAGATACCAGCTGGCTTGGGCTGGACCGCGACAACCTCGAACACGTGCGAGCCACCTTTGTACTGGTAGCCCTGTGGTATCTGCTGTTCTCCCTGCCGGCGTTCTTCTTCATCCCGGACCAGCCCTCCCGGGGCCTGTCCATGGGCCAGGCAATCCGGTCCGGCCTGGCACAGCTGAAGGATTCGCTGAGCAAGGTTCGGGAGCTGGGCCATATTCTCCGCTTCCTGGTGGCACGGATGCTCTACACGGACGGACTCGCCACCATCTTCACCTTCGGTGGCGTCTACGCCGCCGGCACCTTTGGCATGAACCAGACCCAGGTACTGCAGTTTGCCATTGCCCTCAACGTAACCTCCGGCCTGGGGGCGCTGGGGTTTGCGTGGGTGGACGATGCCCTCGGCGGTCGCAATACGGTTCTGTTGTCGCTGGTCGGGCTGGGTACCAGTGCGCTGGCCATCCTGCTGGTGGATTCGACGCTCTGGTTCTGGATCTGGGGCATGGTTCTGGGCATCTTCGTGGGGCCACTGCAGTCTGCCAGCCGGTCCTACATGGCTCGGGTGGTTCCAGCGGACCTGCAGACCCAGATGTTTGGTCTGTTCGCCTTTTCCGGCAAGGCCACCGCCTTTGCCGGCCCCCTGCTGGTGGGCTGGGTAACGGTAGCCACCGGCAGCCAGCGTTGGGGGATGGCAACCATCCTGGTATTCCTGGCGGCAGGGTTCCTGATCATGCTGACGGTGCCCCAGGCGTCCAAAGTGCCTCATCAGCAGCCCTGACTTCTCACAGCTTCAGGGTTATCCTGCACAGTCGAAACCCAGCGTATCGGAGATTCCATGACCCCGGCAGTTGACCTTGTGCGCAAGGAAGGTATCGCCCATACCCTCCACGAGTACGCCCACGATCCCAAGAGCGAATCCTACGGCACCGAGGCGGCCGAAAAGCTGGGCCTGGACCCGGACCAGGTGTTCAAGACCCTGGTAGCAGAAACGGACACAGGCGAACTCGTGGTGGCCATTGTCCCGGTATCCGGCAGCCTCAACCTGAAACAGTTGGCAAAGGCTGCCAGGGCCAAGAAAGCGGCCATGGCGGACAAGCAGAAGGTGCAGCGTACAACGGGGTATGTACTCGGGGGCGTCAGCCCACTGGGGCAGAAAAAGGCACTGAGGACCGTTATCGATGAGTCTGCGCAGGCCTTTGACTCCATCCACGTCAGCGCCGGCCGGCGGGGGCTGGAAATCGAGCTGGCGCCGGCGGACCTGGCGGACCTGACCAGGGCTTCGTTTGCGCCTATAAAAGCATGAATTTTTGCCACGACCCTTCGACAGGCTCAGGGTGAGCGGGAGAGCACGGAAAAAAGACAAGGAAAAAAAGGGCTGGCCACGAAACCCACGAAAGAACACGAAAAACACGAAAAACACGAAAAACACGAAAAAATGATCACAGAATAAAAAGCGTTTGGTTTTTACTAACCCGAAATAAAGTAAGCGAACATCATCCAGAGATATAAGCCAGGTCCGGATGACCAAAAAACGATTTCAATAGCTTTGGCAATTTCTGCAAGCGCCGAAGCTGCCGGTAAACAATGCTCCGAAGTTGTTCTTTACTGTTGATGATCTTTTTACCGACGTGGTGGTATTTGATGTAGCCCCAAACAGACTCATCAGGGTTCAGCTCCGGCGAGTACGGCGGCAGGAAGAACAGCCTGAGCTTGCCGTCGAGGCTCTCGACATACTCGCGAACGCGACGAGCATGGTGAACCGGGTGGTTATCGAGGATCAGGAAAA
>NZ_FOHZ01000038.1 GCF_900111555.1 Marinobacter segnicrescens | reverse complement strand
GATGAGCAGGCGTACACCATCTTCGCCGAATCCATGGGACGTTCCGGATACGCCAGGGCAACACTGGCCCCCGAAGAGGGCATGGAAGCGGCAGTGCCGCAACTGCGTGAAGCTGCCCGACTGACCATGGCTGATATGGGCGGTATGCCTGGTATGGACCATGGCAGCATGGCGGGCATGGATCATGGGAACATGGATATGGACAGCTCAGAAGATATGTCCGGGATGGATCACTCTTCTATGGAGGGGACGGACCAGTCCAACATGGGCGGCATGGATCATTCCAATATGGAAGCTATGGATCATTCGGGTATGTCCGGTATGGACCATGGTTCCATGACGATGGGAAAAGAAGATAAAAGCGATCCTTTCTATGCCAAGGGCAGTGGCCTCATGCCCAAAGCGGCGAATGGAGGTAAGTTTCTGTCTTACGCTGACTTGAAGGCTCAGGATCCGCTGTACGAAGACCGGGAACCGACCCGGGAAATAGAGCTTCGCCTGACCGGTAATATGGAGCGTTACACCTGGAGCATTAATGGCGTCAAGTATGAAGACGCCGATCCGATTCGTCTCAAATACGGTGAGCGGGTCCGTTTCAAGTTTGTGAATGAAACCATGATGACACACCCCATGCACCTGCACGGCATGTGGTCGATTCTGGACGTTGGCGCCGGCCAGTGGAACCCGATCAAACATACAATCAACGTGAACCCGGGTACCACGGTGTACATGGAAACGGAGGTCGATGAACCGGGCCAGTGGGCATTCCACTGCCATCTGTCCTATCACGCGGCCGCTGGTATGTTCCGTAAGGTAATTATTGAAGGTGGGCCAGATTCAACGCAGGCCAAAACAGACGTGATTGCTGAAGATGGAGGTGAGGCATGAGTTGTATTCGATCACTTGTCGCCGTCAGTTTTCTTGCCTCAGTTGGTTTCTCAACGGCGGTGACAGCTCAGGAAATGATTTCCGACACCACGGCTCGTAAACAGCCGCTCACAACCTGGGGTGTGCAATTTGAGGAGTTTGAATACCGCTATAGCGACGATGACGAGGAGCTGGGCGTCTGGAATGCGGATGCCTTCTATGGCACCGACGACTTTAAAGTCCGGCTGCTCACAACCGGGGAGTACGAGATCGAGGAGCAGGCCTACGAAACGCTGGAAAACCAGCTGGTCGGCCAGATCCCCATTTCCAAGTTCTTCGACGCCAAAGCGGGTGTGCGTTTCGACACCCCCGAGGGACCGGATCGTACGTATGCTGTTCTCGGTGTAGCCGGGCTGGCACCCCAATGGTTTGAGATCGATGCAAACTTGTATGTCAGCAAGGATGGAGATACCTCAGCCGAACTTGACGCAGAGTACGAGCTGCTGCTCACTAACTATTGGATCCTTTCCGCAACGCTGGATGCGACGGTAGCGTTCAGTGAAGACAGGGAAATTGGCATCGGCAAAGGATTGGTTTCCACCGAAACCGGCCTCCGGCTCCGCTACGACCTGATAGACCGTGCGTTCTCGCCCTATGTAGGTGTTGTACATGAGCGCAAGTACGGCGATAGCGCAGATTTTGCTAGAGCCGAGGGCGGTGGTACAGAAGACTGGTTCGCCGTCATCGGTGCCCGCATCGCGTTCTGATCGGAATAATGAGCCAGGGTTTGTCCTGGCTCTTTTTTTGATTCACATCAAATTTTCGACAGCCTTCGTCGATTTTCAGTCGCAGTTCAGGTCCGCATGTTGTTATTGGTGTGAAATGAATAGGCGAGGAGGTGCCTGTCATGACTAAAGCACATAAAGCATCGAACCAGGAGCAGTTCCTGCTGCGGCGGAAACTTGCCGTGGAAGGTCTTGAAGAGAGTGAATGGTCTGACTTTATTCACGAACTCAATCATCACCCCTGTGTCGATTTTGCCGAACGCAAGCCAAATAATCGGCTAGACGTCACCTTCGATGGAACCCATTGGTCCACCGATGAGTTGCTGAAGGCGATTGAAGCACATGGCGGTCGGTTGAAGGGGGGGTGGTGGACTAAACGGAAACTGGCGTGGTACCGGTTTACAGATGATAACGTACGTGCCAATGCCAAACTTGATCCGTTTTGCTGTTCAAAGATCCCGCCCATGAAACGAAAATAGCTGGAGGTTAGATGAGCAGGGAGCAGGACAGAACTACTCGCTACAAGGAAGGCAGTCTCACACTTGCAGGAACGGTTATGCTGGGTACCGGCGTCATGATTGGCGCCGGTATTTTTGCTCTGACCGGGCAGATGGCCCAGATGACCGGTGTCCTTTTCCCGCTGGCCTTTCTCGCGGCGGCGGTGATTGTCAGCTTCAGCGCCTATTCCTACATCAAGATCTCCAATGCCTACCCGTCCGCCGGCGGTATCGGCATGTACCTGCACAAGGCTTACGGAAACCGGCTGCCAACGGCTTTCAACGCCCTGTTGATGTACTTTTCCATGGTGATCGCCCAGAGCTTCCTGGCCCGCACCTTTGGCTCTTACACCATGCAACTATTCGGAGGGGACGAAAGCGGCCGTATGGTGCCCATTCTCGGCGTGGCGCTCATTCTTGCGGCCTTTCTGATCAACCTGCTGGGCAATCGGATGATTCAAGGGGTGGCTTCCTTTATCGGGATCCTGAAAATCGGCGGCATACTGATTTTCGGTCTGGTCGGGGTCTGGATTGCCGACTCAATCTCGGTTGATTTTTCGGAGCCCGGTGAAGCCGGAACGCTGGGCAACTTCTTGGGCGCGACCGCGTTGGGCATTCTTGCGTTCAAAGGCTTTACGACCATCACCAACAGTGGTTCGGAAGTCATCGACCCGAAGCGAAACGTTGGGCGCGCCATCGTGATTTCCATTGCCGCCTGTGTGGTGATCTACACGCTGGTGGGATTTGCGGTCGCCAGCAATCTATCTCTGGCTGAAATTATCGAAACGCAGGATTACTCTCTCGCCGCTGCTGCACGCCCCGCTCTCGGCGAATACGGCGTCTGGTTTACTGTTGCGATTGCCATGATGGCCACGGCGGGAGGAATTCTGGCCAGTGTATTTGCTGTGTCCCGCATGTTGGCCATGCTGACGGAGATGAAACTGGTTCCTCATCGGCATTTCGGGATGCCCGGCAGCATTCAGAAGCACACACTGGTGTATACCGTTGTCCTGGGTCTGATTCTGACCGCCTTCTTTGACCTCTCCCGGATTGCCGCCCTGGGTATCGTGTTCTACCTGGTTATGGACATTGCCATCCATTGGGGCGTGCTTCGCTACCTGCGGGAAGATGTGAAAGCCAATGTGTGGGTGCCGGCGACGGCCATCCTGCTGGACTTGCTTGTACTCGGCGGCTTTGTCTGGGTCAAACTGAATACCGATCCCTTTGTCATTGGTGTGGCGGTTGTCACCATGATTGCTATCGCCGTGGCCGAGCAGGCGTTCCTGAAAAGGGCCGCAAAAGCCGGACAATCAGGGCACAAGGAATCTCATGCTCATCATCACTAATAACCAGAATTCGACGTGGAGGGCAGTACCATGATGGACAATGACATGTTTGGTAACACGATGTGGGCTGGGCACTGGCTGTGGATGCTGGTGATCGCCATTGCAGTGGTGATTCCCGCCTGGCGTATCTGCCAGCGGACCGGTTTTCCGGGGTGGATGGGCGTGCTGATACTGATACCCATCGTCAATCTCGCTCTACTCTATTTCATCGCGTTCGCGGATTGGCCAGTTGAAAGAGACAGTGAAGGGAGATCCTGATGGGCAGCGCGGCAAAACAGGCATCTTCCGGGCTAAGGGAGCTTGAGTTAATTGTGCCGGGAATGGGGTCAGATCACTGCGCGGGTATTATCAGTAAGACAATTACCCGCCTGGATGGTATTGATGGAATAAAGACGAATATCGCAAAACACAGAGTGAGTGTCCGTTCTCTAGCATCAGGGCCTGACGGGGATGCCGTCAAACGCGCTGTGGAAGGGGCTGGTTATGACGTGGCGTCAGTCAGGGAAGTTGGTGCGACCACGCTCAGGGTGACGGTGCCTGGAATGGGGTCCGACCATTGCGCGGGCATTATTAAAAGCACGCTGGCACGACACGATGGCGTGCAGAGCACGTCAACCAATATATCGAACCACACAGTAAGCGTAGTGGTCGGCCCTGAAGGGCCGTCAGAGCATGAGTTGAAAAAGCTGATAGAGGGTGCCGGCTATGACGTGGCCGCCATCGCTCTCGAGGGGGAGACCAACCAGGAGGAAGACTCCGCCGTTGAGGAAGCCTACCTGAAGCTGGCCCTACGAAGGTTTCGGATCGCTGCGATTCCGACAACACTGATTATGTTGTTGATGATGCCTCATATGTTCTGGCAGTCCATTCCAGGGTATCTGGTAATTGTTGCCGCGCTAGGCTTCCCGGTGGTTTTCCTTTATGGCGGGGCCGCGACCCATAAGGCGTCCTGGCGTTCACTCAAGAACGGCACGTTCAACATGGATGTGCTGATTTCCATGGGCAGCCTGCCTCCCTACCTGATCGGACTGGTGGGTTTTGTCTATCCGATGACCTCTTTCATCGAAATGGCTGCCACCATCATGACCTTCCATATGCTTGGGCGGTATCTGGAAGCAAAGGCCAAGGGTAAGGCCTCAGAAGCTATCCGCAAGTTGCTTACTCTGGGTGCTAAGACGGCTCGTGTCGAGCGGGGAGGGGAGGAGGTCGAAATTCCCGTTAAGGAATTGACGCCCGGCGATGTCATGATCATCCGGCCCGGTGACAAGGTGCCTACGGATGGTGAAGTCGTGGAAGGTGAGAGCCATGTAGATGAATCCATCGCCACTGGAGAGTCGGTGCCTGTCTATAAAAGCTCGGGAGACACGGTTATCGGCGCCACCATCAACAAGGAAGGCCGCCTGAGGGTCAAGGCCACCCGTGTCGGGGGTGATACCTTTCTGGCCCAGGTTGTGAAGTTGATTGACGAGGCCCAGGGGTCCAGGGTGCCTATTCAGGAATTTGCCGACCGTATGACGGGTCGCTTCGTGCCGCTGGTTCTGATTATCGCGCTGGGCAGTCTTGTTGCCTGGTTGCTGGCCGCAGATTCGCTCCGGCCAGTCCTCGAGTGGGGGGCCGGTTTCCTGCCGTGGGTAGACCCGATGGCTGCCACGCCGGTGTTGGCTATCCTTGCCGCGATCGCCGTGCTGGTGATTGCCTGCCCCTGCGCATTGGGGTTGGCAACGCCGACTGCACTCATGGTGGGGTCGGGCGTTGGTGCCGAGCGGGGTATCCTGATTCGCTCGGGTGAGGCGATACAGACCTTCAAGGATGTCAAAGTGATGGTGTTGGATAAAACCGGCACCATCACCCGGGGCGAGCCGAAGCTTACGGACGTGATAACGGCCAAAGGAGTCGAGGAGACCGAACTGCTGGAGCTAGCGGCAACGGTGGAAAATGCGTCCGAGCATCCCATTGCCCGTGCCATCGTGGACGGGGCCAGAGAGCGAGGTATAAAGCCCGGAAGGGTTGCTGATTTCCGCTCCACTGGCGCCCGGGGTGTATCGGGTGCGGTCGATGGGAAAACCGTACTGATTGGTAATCGTCTTCTGCTTGAAGAACATGGCGTTAATGGGCTGGAAGCTCTGGATCAGAATCTTCAAGACCTTGAGAACCAGGGCAGAACCGCCGTCATCGTTGCCCGGGAAGGCCAGGCTTTTGGCATCGTCGCGGTTGCCGACACGCTCAAGGACGAATCGGTTGCGGCCATTCAGGCCATGCACCAGCAAGGGCTTTACGTGGTGATGATTACCGGTGACAACGAGCGTGCTGCCAAGGCCGTTGCCCGCGAAGTCGGCATTGACGAGGTGCGTGCCGGAGTGCTGCCAGAGGGCAAGGTTGATGCCATCCGGGAGCTTCAGGAAAAGTATGGCAACCACGTCGCCATGGTGGGTGATGGGATCAATGACGCCCCGGCTCTGAAACAGGCGAATGTAGGTATTGCAATAGGCGCCGGCGCGGATGTGGCCATAGAAGCCGCGGACGTTACTCTGGTCCGTGGGGAACTGTCTGGTGTCGTTGATGCCATGGTGCTGTCCCGTGCCACCTTCAAAAAGATCGTTGAAAATCTGTTGTGGGCAAGTGGGTACAACGCCGCCGCCATTCCGATAGCAGCTGCCGGGTTGCTGCACCCGATGATCGGTGTGGTGGCAATGACTGTCAGTTCGCTCTCCGTCATTGGCAACTCCATGTTGCTGCGGCGTCGCTATGAAAGGGACCACCGATAGGCCGGTGGATGGATTAGAAAAGCAGCCTGTTCCGCCTGACATCCGCCGTCTGAGGTTATGGCATGCGCGGTCGGGGTCAATTTACGTGTAGGGCACACTGAGTTATTTGACCTGGAGGTTTAATGATGAGTGTTCTAGAGCAATACGCTCTGTTGCTTTCCCTGGTGCTCGGCATTGCGGCTACCGTTCTGGCCCTATATGGGCTTGCCCGTGCCATTGGTCCTACACGCAGTGAACCGGGCAAGGATGTACCGGCGAGTTCCGGAGCCTTGTCCCGGGATCCGGTCTGGGGCCGCTATCACGCACGGTACTATGGCTACGCGCTGCTCTTTCTGGCCTTCGACATGGAAATGGCGTTCATGTACCCATGGGCCGTTGTATACAGGGAAGTAGGGCTGGTTGCTTTGTATGACATGGGGGTGTTCCTTGCCATTCTCTTTCTTGGTTTGCTCTACGGCTGGAGCCAAGGGGCTCTTGGGCGGCAATGACTTTTAATCCAGAAATCCGCAATACGGGCTCACGTCAGTGGCTGAAACGAGTCTCTGTGCTTCAGAAGTGGGTCTCTCGTGCCTTGGCGCACGACCTGAGTTGTCTGATCATCCCGGGGCCGGAAGTAGCGTTGGCGTGCGGCTTGGACGTTGCTGCGACAGGTATGCGCATCACCTCCACACCTCGCGATTCAGGTGTGCTTCTGGTCATTGGAGGGCTTTCAGAAAAAATGAGCGAGGCCGTGGCGGTGCTCTACGCGCAGATGCCCCGGCCGCGCGCCATCCTTGTGCTGGGCGGACCGGTACCGTCATCTTTACCGGGCGCCGATGTTTCCTCAGGTATCTCGCAAGAGGCACTGACCGACGCGGTTGACCGGCTGAGACGGGCGCTGGCGGAAGGCGCTTTTGCCTCCTCTCCCGAGGATTTCGACGCCGCTGTTCTGCACGCCAGGATCGAGTATGTCTGCCCCATGCACCCGGATGTTGTCCAGAACGAGCCGGGTAGTTGCCCCAAGTGTGGCATGGACCTGGTCGCCCGGGAGGCAGGGGAGCCGGCCCCCGAGCATGACCATGACCATGGGCACGATCATCGCGAGCACCGGCACCATGAGCACGAACACCAGCATCATGATCATGCGCAGCAGCACGAACACCATGAACAAGAACGTCATCATGGTCACTGCCATGAACATCATGATTCGCATGAGCACGATCATGAGCAGCACGAGGGTCATCAGCACTCGCACGAAAACCATCATGATCACGGACACAAGCACCAGCACGATGAGTCCGACGGCGACGCGGAGGAGAAAAATTCGGGGCATGATCACAGTGAGCACGGTCATGATAGCCACGAACATGGTGGCCATGATCATGTAGGTCACGGTCATAGGGGTCACGGTCATAGGGGTCATGATCATGGTGGGCATGACCACGGCGCCTCGGGATTCATGTCCATGATTGAAGTGACCAAGGACCTGCCTCGTAGCGCCGACGGGTTGGCGATGGACTGGATGGAGGTGCCGTTCGGTCCGGTTTTCCCCGGTCTGCCTGGTGGGCTCAAGTTGACGCTGACTCTTGACGGTGACGGCGTAACAGAAGGACAGGCCACATCCTTGGTGGGCATGATCAATGAGAGTGACGAAGGCAAGGAGATCGACGCCGAGACCTTTATCGAGCGCCTGGCGTCGGCCATGCCACTGGCCAGCGTGAGCTACCGACTGCTGGCCTGCCTGGCAATCGAGCGGGCGGCTGGTCTGGAGAACGATTCGGCAACCGATCAGGCCCGGGCTGTGGCGCTTGAATGTGAGCGCATCGCCAGTCACCTGGGTTGGCTGGCGCAAACGGGGCGCCAGCTCGGCTTCGCCTGGTTGACGGATCGTGCCGCAACCCTGCAACTGGAGATCCGCCGCGCCAGTGGAAAACGGCTTGTGGAACTGACGCCCGCTCTGCAGGCATTGGCGGCTCGTCTTGGGCGAACGCCTTTGCTCAAATCGCGATTGAAGGGGATCGGCGTACTGCCATCGGGCACTGCGGGCCTGAGTGGCCCCGTGGCGCGCGCTGCTGACGACGCCGGAGATGCCTGGGCGCGCCTGTGGCAGCGCCTGGACGAAATCATCACGAGCCTCGACTACATCAAGGCAACCGGGGAGCCGGGGCTACCTGTTTTGCGAAACATCGGGCGTGGATCAGGCACCGGTGAGGCCACCGTGGAAACCCCGCGCGGCGAGGCTCAACTGAGCCTGATTCTGGAACACGGCCAGGTGAAATCCTACAGGTTGGACACCGCCTGCAATCACCATATCGGTCTGGTGGCAACGCTTGTGGAGGGCCGGGAGCTGGGTGACGCACTGGTGGCGGTCGGATCACTTGACCTATCGCCCTGGGAGGTGCTCGTGTGAACTTTGCCGTCGTGTTGGTTGCGTTGCTTGGTAGTGTCTGGCTGCTCGCCGTGATCGAAGGCTGGACGACAACCGGCCGCCTGCGTCTGACCGCGACTCTGCTCAGCGGCTTGGCATACCTCGGTCGTGAATCCATTGTGCCGCGTACGCCGGACCGGGTCTTTTTCGAGACGGCGCCGGTGCTACTGCTGATCGTCGCGGTGCTTGGCGCGGCGGTTCTGCCGCTGGCGCCGACCTTGGTGATCGCGGATCTGGCTACCGGTGCGCTGTTCATCAACGCGGCGCTTGCCTATGTGCTGGTGGCGCTGATCATGGCCGGCTGGGGCCCGAATGGCGCCTACGCCATGATCGGCGGCTGGCGATTCCTTGGCCAGCTCATCGCCTACGCCATGCTTATTGTCATGCCCATCACTGCGGTGGCGATGCGCGCCGAATCCCTGGTGACCACGGTGATCGTTGTCTCCCAAGACGGCTTGTGGAACATTGTCTATCAGCCGCTTGGTTTCGTGCTGTTTTTCATTGCCGCCATGGCGCTGGCGTTTCGTGCGCCTTTTGATCTGCCAACCGCACCCGGGGAACTGGGCGGGGGTGTGGACGCGGAATACACCGGCGTGCGCCTGGCGGTGTTGCGCCTGGCCAGGCTGACGCTGGTGATCACGCTGGCTTCCGCGACCACGGTGTTCTACCTCGGCGGTTGGCACGGGCCGCTGCTGCCGCCCTGGGCCTGGAGCCTGATCAAGACCCTGGCCGTGGCCGTGTCGATGCTCCTGGCGGGTCGGTATCTGCCGCGCATTCGCGAGGCGGATCTGATGAGGTGGTGCTGGATCCTGGGGATACCCCTGGCCCTGCTCAATATCATTGTTGTCGGTTTACTGGTTCTGGTGGTTCCCTAATGTACGCTCAGGCTTTTTTCGTTGCTGTTTTCGGGCTGGCTGCCATCGGCTTCGGCGTGGTGGTGTTTCGCACCTCGTCCATGGTTCGTTCCGCGCTGGCTCTGCTGTTTTCACAGACGGCCGTCGGCTGCATGTTCCTGGCGATGCAGACCGAATTCCTGGGAGTGCTGCAGATCATGATGATGGCGACGGAGATGAGCATCATGGCCATTTTCATGGTGATGTTCATGATGGACCCGGGCGGGATGGGGGGCATGGATATGACCCACCAGAAGCGCTTTTCAATTGGCGCTGGCGTGGTCGCTGCCGGTGTTGCGATAGTGGTCGCGTTTTGGGCCGATTGGGGACCTGTAACGGCCGAGGCGCCGGATGCGGCGATGCAGACACGGGCGCTGGGCATGGAATTGCTGGGTCGCTCCATGCTGATCTTCGAAACCGCCGGTATCACTATTTTGACCGCGATGATTGCGGCCACGGCGGTGGCGATACCGGTGCAAACGACGGCCAATAGTGCTGACAAGGAGGATACGGAATGACTCTCGTCCTGATCGTGGCGCTTGTAACCGGTGCAATCCTGTGCGGTATTGGTGTTTATGGCGCGTTGTCCCAGACCAATCTGGTTATGATCATGATGGGGGTGGAGCTGATTCTTGCAGGCGCGTTGGTGAACTTGGTCGCCTTCTGGCGTTTTCTGCACCCCGAAAGCTACTCCGGCCAGATGTTCGTGCTGGTGGTGATGACCGTCATGGCGGTCGAAATGGCGGTTGGCTTCGGTGTCGCGATTGCGCGTTTCCGGGCCAAGGGCTCGGTTGAAATGGAAGAAGCCGGGGACCTGAAAGGATGAGTGCAGTGCTTCTACCGATATTGCCACCACTGATCGCCGCCCTGGCGTTGCTGGTTCTGCGCCGGGGCCTCGCGACGATGGCCCTCGGCGGGGCGACGTTAAGTCTGGGCGGCAGCCTCTGGCTACTGGCCCGGGTCGCCGGCGGGCAGACCGAAACCCTGCTTCTGCCCGGTCTGCCGGAAATGCCACTTCGATTGGTCGCCGGACCTATGACAGCACTGCTGGCGGTGGCGGTGGCCACCGTGGGCACGTTCGTGCTGATTTATGCAGTCGGATATATGAAGCGGGAGTCCGGCCTGTGCCGCTTCTACGCAGTAATGTCCCTGTTCCTGGCCGCTATGCAGTCGCTGGTGCTGGCCGGCGACTGGGTTCTGTTGCTGGCGGTCTGGGAGTTGATCGGTTTGTGCAGTTACCTGCTGATTGGCTTTTGGTTCCAGCGGCCCGAGGCCGCGGATGCCGCCGGTCGCGCCTTCCTCTACACTCGTAGCGCCGATCTGGGTTTGTACGTGGCGGTATTTATGCTGATTGGGTCGGCCGGTACCAGCGAGATTGCCGCCTCCCTGGAGGCCGGCGGCAGTGCCTCGACTGCCGCGGGGCTTTTGTTGCTGCTGGCCGCCATGGGTAAGTCGGCCCAAGTCCCCTTGCAGGACTGGCTTATGCGCGCGATGGCGGGGCCGACACCGGTTTCGGCGCTGCTGCACTCGGCCACCCTGGTGGCGGCGGGTGCCATCCTGCTGATCCGTTCGGCCCCGCTGCTGACACCGGAGGTGTTGCTCGTCGTCGGACTTGTCGGCGGCGTTACCACGGTGGCGGCCGGAGTTATTGCACTTGCCGAGCGTGATCTCAAACGCCTGCTTGCCGCTTCCACTGCCAGTCAATATGGCTTGATGCTGGTTGCGGTTGGAGCCGGCGTTCCGCTGGCGGCCCTCCTGCATTTGCTCGCCCACGCCGCCATCAAGAGCACCCTGTTTCTTGCCGCCGGAGACTTCCAGCATGCCCGCGGGGGTACCGGGTTCGATCAGTTGGAGGGTGTTGGTCGTGACAGACCCTGGACTTTTGCCGGCTTTGTGCTGGCAGCGCTGGCACTGGCCGGTATCCCGCCACTGAGTGGGTTCTTTTCCAAGGACGCGGTAATCGCCGCCGCCCTGTCTGCGCAGGGCACCGCCTGGCTCGGCCCCCTGGCGCTGGCCGGTGCCCTGCTGACCGGCGGCTATATGGCCCGGGCCTTGTGCCTGCTATGGCGAGGCTCCGGAGAAACCCGCCCGGTTGCCGGTAGTGCCTGGATGACTTTGGGCGTTTGGGGGTTGGCGGTCCCTGCCACGATTCTCGGCCTGGCCTTCGGCCCCATCGAGGCCGTTCTTGATCTGCCCGCCGTCACCGCAGGCACATTGGCCGTGCTCCTTGGGCTTCTTGCTGCCGCGTGCGGCCTCGGCCTGGGCTGGCTCGTGCCGGCTCCCCGCCTGCTAGGGCCGGTTTATCCGTGGGCGCGACGCGGACTTTCCGTTGGCGGTGGGCTTACGGTCTGGGTCGGTAGGCCCGCAATGGCTGTGGCCCGAGGATGTGAGCGTTTGGAAGGGCGTCTGTATGAAGCTGTGCTTTCTCTTGGGCGCGCCGGTCTCTTCCTTGCCTCTGCGAGCGAGCGAGCGGAGCGGGGCTTGTTCAAGATTGTACTTTGCGTGGGCAGGGTGAGCCTGAGGGTCGCGACCTATGTGCGGTTTGGAGATGAACTCCGTATCGACGGCCTGATTTTCGCCCTGGTGGCGGCTGTGCGTGCACTGGGTGCGCTAGCCCGAAACCTCCAAAGCGGCTTTATCCATCATAGCCTGGCGATCAGTGCGGTCGCAATCGCCGTCACATTGGCTGTTCTGCTTTTTGCTTCATCGACGAGCTTTTAGAGGAAACCCATATTCATGTTACCACTTGTCTCGCTCACCCTGTTTTTGCCGCTGGTCGGCGCGGTGCTGATTCTGTGTCTTCCGAAGCCCGCAACGCGTACGGTACACGTCATAGCGATTATTACCGCCGCCCTTACACTGATCGGTGCTCTGTCCATGTGGTTTCAGGGTGCGAGCGGTGCAGGCTTTTCCCAGGTCGAAGAGCTGCAATGGATACCAGCCATCGGTGCCGCCTACCGGGTTGGAGTTGATGGGATCAGTCTGCCTTTGGTGCTGTTGAGCGCTGTTCTTTTCCTGGTTGCTGTGATCTATACGTCGTCGCTTCGTGAACGTCCGCGCGCCTATATTGCTCTGGTACTTCTTCTGGAAACTGCGTCTATCGGTACCTTTACAGCCCTCGACGGTATCCTGTTCTACGTCTTCTTCGAGGTTTCCCTTGTCTCCATGTATTTCATGATCGCCGGGTGGGGCCACGAAGACAGGCAACGGGCAGCGTTGATGTTTTTTATATACACCTTGCTGGGAAGTCTGCCGCTTCTGCTTGCTATCCTCGGGCTTTATCTGGGCAGCCCCGAACCGACCTTCGACATGCGAGCCTGGATTGAGAATCCCCCCCTGGAGGGCGCGGCGGCCATGTGGGCATTGATCGCTATGCTGATCACCTTTGCGGTAAAGATCCCCGCGGTGCCCCTGCATACCTGGTTGCCCGCCGCACACGTGCAGGCGCCGACCGTCGGCAGCGTCATCCTCGCCGGCGTCATGCTGAAATTCGGCACTTACGGGCTGGTTCGATTTGCTCTGCAAATGACCCCCGATGCGTTCCGTGAAGCGGGCGTTGTTGTTCTGATTCTCGGTGTTGTCAGCGCGCTCTATGGGGCTTTTGCCGCTCTGGCCCAGAGTGATCTGAAACGCCTGGTCGCCTATACCTCGGTTAACCACATGGGGTATGTCATCGTCGGTGTGGCCGTGGCGGCACTGACTCTGGATCCCTCAGTGCGAACTGTTGCTTTGGACGGGGCGGTATTGCAGATGTTCAGCCATGGACTGGTTACCGGTGCCTTGTTCTTGCTGGTGGGCATGATCCAGGACCGTGCCCACACCCGTGAAATGGGCGAATTGGGTGGGTTGCTCAAGACGGTCCCAATGCTCGGCTGGACCTTTGTGTTGGCGGCCTTTGCATCGCTGGGCTTGCCCGGGCTGGCGCACTTTCCGGCCGAGTTTCAGATATTTCTTGCCACTTTAAGCGCTTCGCCTGCCGCGGTGGTTGTGATTTTGGGTATTGCCATTATTGCCGGTACGTTTCTCAAAGCACTGCGGGAAACCTTTCTGGGCGAGCCCCGGCAGCGCTGGCAGTCCATGCCTGATTTGAGCGCTCGTGAGTGGCTTGCTGTGGGGCCATTGCTGGTGCTCACTGTCGGCACTGGCGTGGCACCCTCCTGGGTGCTGGGTATCATCCACCGCACTACATCGGCGCTGGCACTGTGATGGCTCGTGATCTTGCACTGTTGATTCCTGAAATTGCCGTACTGTTGACGGCTGTCGGTGCGCTGATCGCGGAAATGCTGCGTAGGCCGCAAATTGCGCTGCTGGTCGCCGTTAGCGGTCTGATCGTTGCCACGGGTCTGACCGTCAGTCTGATTGGTGAGGACACAACGGTGTTTGGTGGCAGTTTCCGGGTTGACGACCTCAGTGTGTGGGCCAAACTCATTCTGCTGCCGGCCACCATCCTCGCCATATTTTTGGCGAGAGTGGATGTGAGAGGCACCGTGCGAGAGGGCACGGTTTACAGCCTGCTTTGCTTTGCCACCATCGGCGCGCTCGTTCTGGCAGGCGCGGGTGATACGATGTTCCTTGTATTGGGTACATTATTAACTGGCCTGGCCACCTTTGCCTTGGTTGCCTACCCGGATACCGACCCTGCCACAGAGGCCGCCATGAAGTTTTTCGTGTTCGCCTCGGTCACAGGTGCGATCATGATTTTCGGCCTGAGTTACTGGTTCGGCGCTGCGGGATCCACGTTACTCGCGGATCTTCCTGGTATGGATACCATGCCAATGGCGGTTCTTCTTGGGTTCGTGGCGGTGGTTGTCGGTCTGGGTTACAAAGCCTCGCTGGTTCCATTCCATTTCTGGGCGCCAGATGCCTATGAGGGTGGGCCACTGTCAATAGCGGCCTACCTGTCAGTGGTGCCCAAGATCGGTGCTCTGTTCGCACTCGCTCAGGTGGTTCGCGATCTACCCCCGGAAAGTGGTTGGACCGCCATCATCGCCGGTCTGGCTGTTCTGACCATGACCTATGGCTACCTGGCCGCGCTTGCTCAGACTAACGTGATTCGGCTGCTTGCCTATTCGTCGATTGCCCAATCCGGCTATTTTCTTCTGGGCATCCTCGCAGTCGGCGCCAGTGAGCTTGCGCTGCCATCCATCATCCTGTTTGCCGCAGCCTATGCGGCCATGAACCTGGGCGCTTTCGCCGTTGCCGCCAGTACTGGACGGACTCTGAACGATTTTGACGGATTGGGTCGCGCCCAGCCGCTTATTGGCCTCGCAATGGTTATCTTTCTGCTATCGCTGGTTGGGATTCCCCCATTGGCGGGTTTTGTCGGCAAGTTCCTTTTGTTTGCCGCAGCCATCGACGTGCAGTACACCTGGGTGGCAGTGGTGGCGATCATCAATAGCGTACTCTCGCTGGCAGTTTATCTGCGCCTCGTTGTGCCGATGTACAGGCAAGGGAATGTCGTGGTGGCTAGAACTGATATCTGGTTGAAAGCCGTACTGATAATAGCGCTGACTGTCACACTCCTTTTGGGTGTATTTGCGCAAGTGTTTGTAGGGCCGTTTGCATGATGGCCGAAGCCCATTATTTATTGCCGAGAGTAATCACCGCCCTGACGTCTGAGATCAAGCCAGCCTCTATAGAGCCAACGCAGACCAAAGAGCGAGACTGTTGGAACGATAATCCACTGCACTAGAGGCGCAATACCTGTGCCAATAAAGGGTAACAGGGGCATAGAATCATTGTAGCTCCAGCGCTGGCCTGCGCCTGTGGCCCATGCTTCAAAGACTATCGTTATAAGCAGACCGGTAGCAAAATACACTCCTAAAACATGGCGGCGCCACCGTCCCTGTATCCAAAAGCCATCTTTAGTTGCCGCGGCGGCAATGCCATAGGCAAATAGTGCAATATTGGCATCACCGATTGCCGCCCGCGTGCACAGCCAGACTACCGCACCATGGGATGCCTCCATCATCCCTGTAAAGAAAGGCACCTGGATCATTTCCCAAAAAAAATGCAGCAAAAAGCTGACAGACCAAATTAAAAAAAACAGGAACCAGCCTCTACGGGATAGTCGACTTGAACAATGCATAATCTATCCAACTAATCTATTAATTTCAGGCAGCCGAAGTTGAAATCGCCATTTCCAATTGAATACTAGCCAAGTCTTCCCAACCCTGGGAATGTTGCTAGCCTCCACAAAGCTAATTGAATTATCTGGCCGGTTAAAGCCATCGCACCCAGCACTAAGGGCCTAAATCGCCTATGTGATATGTCGTCAGATCTTATTGGCAGGGCGTCTACATAAAAAGTGGGAGAAATGAATTTTAGCTGAAATTTCATGTTCGTTTCAGGTTTGTGCGTCAAGATGAACTGCGTTTAACTGGCACATCCATTCTGAGGCAACAAACCGTTGTCGATACGAAAAATAAAATAAGGAGTTTCAGGTGAGCAAAATCTTCAAATCAATAAGCGCTCCGCTGGCGATAGCTTTAGTAGCAACACCGGCGTTGGCCGCGGAGCCGGTCGGGCGTGCGTCACCAACCGTAGAAGACCTGAAGGTTGAAATAAATCAACTGACGGCTGAAGTGGAAGAGCTCAAGAAAGGCGATTCCCCCTTCACGGTGAACGGTTATTACCGCCTGCAGGCGACCTCAGAAAGCCTAGATCGGAGTCTGTCAACGTAGTTGTCGCGTTTAAGCATTCAGCTCTTTAACAGTTCACCGCCTTCTCCGGATTCAGGGTCACTGATTCCGGCAAGCTGAAGTTTCGGATATCACCGGACCAGCGCCGCGGGTTCGCGGTCTTCGCAGCCTCGATCACCTGTTTGCGCTGAGCCAGGATCTGGTCAGCCTCGCCATCGTGACGCTGCTGAGGTGTTACGTAATTCAAGGCGCTGTGACGGTGCTCGGTGTTGTACCAGCGCACGAAGGCCAGCACCCAGTCACGGGCGTCCTCGATGGTGCTGAAGCCGTTGACCGGGAACCCTGGTCGGAACTTCAGGGTTTTGAACAGCGACTCTGAGTAGGCGTTATCGTTGCTTACTCTGGGCCGGCTGTTCGAGGGCGTAATGCCCAGGTCGTACAGCTTTTCCAGGAAGGTCGAGGCCTTCATGGGGCTGCCATTGTCCGAGTGCAGCACAAGAGGCTTCTCCCTGGCTGCCAGGTGCTCACGCCAGTAAGCCTTTTCGATGAACTCACTGGCCAGCTCTCCCGTTTCGCTCTGGTAGACCTCGTGACCAACGATCTTGCGGCTGTAGACGTCCAGCATCAGGTACAGATAGAACCAGGTGCCTCGTGCTGGGCCCGGCAACCAGGAGATATCCCACGACCACAGTTGGTTGGGTTCTGTGGCTTGGTGTGTCGTCGCCTGTCTCTTGGGCTGTGGCGCTTTCTGACGGCCTCTGGGGTTAACCTGGCCATGCTCCCGCAGCACACGGTAAAAGGTCGACTCCGAGGCCAGGTAATGCCCCTGATCCATTTGGTCCGCAACGATGAATGCCGGCGGACAGCTCTGGTATCTCTTTTGATTGCTGAGTGACACCACAGCCTGACGCTCCTGATCCGTCAGTTTGTTAGTCGGTGCCGGCCTGGGCACCACCGGTCTCTGATCCGCTTTGACAGCCTTATCAGTCGTCCAGCGCTGGAAGGTGCGCACACTCAGGTTCAGCAAGGCACAGGCCTTGGCCAGCCGGGCGCCGCTGCTCTGAGCTTCGTGGATCAGAGCAACCGCCTGCTGGCGATCCGGGAGGCTGGTCATTCGTCCTCGTCTTTGGGGCCCCAGATCGCCTCGGCTTTTTTTGACAGCGTCAGTAGCGCTGCCGTTTCTGCCAGGGCCTTTTCCTTGCGACGTAATTCAGATTCGAGCTTTTTGACGCGCTTTTTCTCAGTCGTCGCCGCTTTCCGGTTACGCCTGGCCTGTTCATCAGACTGGGCGTTGGCACCCATGCAGGCGGTCTTCCAGGCTTCGATTTGTTCCGGATACAGACCGTGCTTGCGACAATATTCACCGAGTTCCGCCTCGGTCATCGGGGCGGTCTCCAGAACAATGCGGAACTTCTCTTCGCTACTCCACTTTTCAGGCGTGGCTGAGTTCGACGGCAAAACGGCACCTCGTTCTCTGGCGGCTTTGCGCCAATTGTACAAGGTCGCGGTGCTGATGCCTTCCTGGCCAGCTAACTCGGCCACCGTCAGGCTGTGAGGTGGGGCCATCTTCTGGAGGATGGCTTCCTTACGTTCCGGTGAGTAATGGGGCATGGTTGTCCTCTGAAATCATCAGGCGACAACTACGCTGACACATAGGG
>NZ_FOHZ01000035.1 GCF_900111555.1 Marinobacter segnicrescens | reverse complement strand
CAGAAATTGCCAAAGCTATTGAAATCGTTTTTTGGTCATCCGGACCTGGCTTATATCTCTGGATGATGTTCGCTTACTTTATTTCGGGTTAGTAAGTTCGTTGGTAATAAAGAAAAATCAGAAAAGGCAGGAGCTTCCAATGATCAAGAAATTCACGAAACTCGCACTGGCGACCGGTGTTTCCGCCGCGATTGCCCTACCCGCATCCGCCCTCGCCGAGATCCGTATCGGGATCGCCGGCCCCATGACCGGCCCCGTGGCACAGTATGGTGACATGCAGTTTTCCGGCGCCCGCATGGCCATCGAGCGGATCAACGCCAGCGGCGGTGTTAATGGAGAGAGGCTTGAAGCCGTCGAAGTCGATGATGTTTGTGACCCGAAGCAGGCCGTTACCGTGGCCAATCGGCTGGTCAATGAAGGCGTCAGCTTTGTCGTTGGCCACCTGTGTTCCAGCTCTACCCAGCCTGCGTCAGACATCTACGAAGACGAAGGTATCCTGATGATTACCCCGGCCTCCACCAGCCCCGGCATCACCGAGCGGGGCTATGAACTGGTGTTCCGCACCATCGGCCTGGACAGCATGCAGGGCCCCGTTGCCGCGAACCACCTGATCAGCCTTGACCCACAGCGGGTCGCGGTCATCCATGACAAGCAGCAGTACGGCGAAGGTATCGCCACGGCGGTCCGGGACACACTGGAAGAATCCGGTGTTAACGTGGTGATGTTCGAAGGCATTACCGCCGGTGACAAGGACTTCTCGTCACTGGTCACCAAGCTCAAGCAGGCAGACGTTGACTACGTCTACTATGGCGGCTACCACCCGGAGCTTGGCCTGATTCTCCGCCAGGCCCGCCAGGCCGACCTGGATGCCGTGTTCATGGGCCCGGAAGGGGTTGGCAACAATGACATCAACACCATTGCCGGCGATGCAGCCGAAGGGCTGCTGGTGACCCTGCCACCGAGCTTTGACGAGAAGGAAGAGAACCAGGAGCTGGTCCAGGCATTCAAGGACAAGGATGAGGATCCCTCTGGCCCGTTCGTGCTGACCTCCTACACCGCCGTGCAGCTCATTGCCGACGGCATCGAACAGGCCGGCTCCACCGACCCGTTCGAGGTGGCCGAGGCTCTGCGCGAAGGCAGCTTTGAAACCCCCATCGGTACCGTCAGCTACGACGAGAAGGGTGATATGGAGTCCTTCGAGTTTGTGGTCTACGAGTGGCACGCCGACGGCAGCAAGACCCCCGTCAACTGAACCCAATCCGACTCGACCTCTCCCCGGCAGCCAGGCAGGCTGCCGGGGAGCTCATAACGGTCAGGTTGACGGAGAATACCTTCCATGCAAGACCTGCTCTATTTCTGTCAGCAGCTGATCAACGGACTGACCATCGGTAGCACCTATGCCCTGATCGCCATTGGTTACACCATGGTGTACGGCATCATTGGCATGATCAACTTCGCCCACGGCGAGATTTACATGATTGGTGCCTATACGGCGCTGATCGCCATTACTGGACTGGCAACACTGGGCATTGCCTGGCTGCCCCTGGTGTTACTGGTGGCGCTGATCTGCGCAGTGATCGTTTCCAGTTCCATGGGCTGGGCGGTGGAACGGGTGGCCTACCGGCCGGTTCGCGGCCGACACCGGCTGATCCCCCTGATTTCCGCCATCGGTATGTCCATTTTCCTGCAAAACTACGTACACCTCTCCCAGGGCTCCCGCAATATCGGTTTCCCGGCCCTGATAGACGGTGGTTTTCAGTTAGGCGGTGACGAGAGCTTCCAGCTCTCCATCTCCTGGATCCAGATCACGATCTTTGTCACCACCTTTATCTGTATGTCGGCTCTGTCAGTGTTTATTTCACGCTCACGTATCGGGCGGGCATGCCGGGCCGTCTCCCAGGACCTGGGCATGGCCAACCTGCTTGGCATCGACACCAACCGGATCATCTCCGCCACTTTCGTGATCGGTGCCGCCCTTGCCGCAGTGGCAGGGCTGTTACTGGGCATGTATTACGGTTCGGTGGATCCGCTGTTCGGCTTTATCGCCGGACTCAAGGCGTTCACAGCAGCGGTGCTCGGGGGCATAGGCAGTATTCCCGGCGCCATGCTCGGTGGCCTGATTCTGGGGATTGCCGAAGCCATGACCTCCGGCTACCTCAGCGGTGAGTACAAGGATGTGATTTCCTTCAGCCTGCTGATCCTTATTCTGCTGTTCAAGCCCACCGGGCTTCTGGGCAAACCGGAAGTGGAGAAAATCTGATGGTGGCACAGAACTTCCGACATGCGCTTTTCTGCGCCCTGATCACCCTGATCATCGCCTGGCCGATCATGGGCCTGAAACTGACTGCGGTCGGCACCGAAATCACCGTCGTCGGCGCCAGTGCGTTCACCTGGATTGCGGTGGCATTAGCCGCGGTGATCGTCTTCCTGTTCCAGCTATTCCGTGACAAGGTCATGGTCGGCCTGGGCGCCGTCACCATTCTAGACAGGCTGGCCGACCGGGAGCCTCTTCCGGACGAAAAGCGCCTCCGGCTCGAAAACATTGGCCTGGTGCTGTTGATAGCCGTTGCCCTGATCTGGCCGTTCTTCGTGTCCCGGGGTGCGGTGGACCTGGCCACGCTGGTACTGATTTACATCATGCTTGCCCTGGGCCTGAACGTGGTTGTGGGCCTGGCGGGGCTGCTGGACCTGGGCTATGTCGCCTTCTACGCGGTGGGCGCCTATACCTTCGCCCTGCTCTCCAACTACTGGGGCGCCTCCTTCTGGATGGCCCTGCCCATCGGTGCCTTGCTGGCCGCCCTGTTCGGGCTGGTACTGGGCTTTCCGGTGTTGAGGTTGCGGGGTGACTACCTGGCCATTGTGACCCTGGGCTTCGGCGAGATTATCCGTATCCTCCTCAACAACTGGACCAGCGTTACCGGCGGCCCCAATGGTATTGGCGGTATTCCGGACCCTACCCTGTTCGGCATGGAGTTCGGGCGGCGGGTCAAGGAAGAGGGCAACACCTCCTTCCACGAAACCTTTGGCATCGCCTATTCCAGTGAACACAAGGTGATCTTCCTGTACCTGATAGCCCTGGTGCTGGCAATATTCACTGCCTTTGTCATTCGCCGCCTCATGCGCATGCCGGTGGGGCGCTCCTGGGAAGCATTGCGGGAAGATGAAATTGCCGCCCGCTCCCTTGGCCTGAGCCGAACCGGCGTCAAGCTCTCCGCCTTTACTATCGGCGCGTTCTTTGCCGGCTTTGCCGGTACCGTGTTCGCCTCCAAGCAGGGCTTTATCAGCCCCGAGTCTTTCGTCTTCCTGGAATCGGCGATCATCCTGGCCATTGTGGTGCTCGGGGGGATGGGCTCCCAGCTCGGTGTCATCCTGGCGGCCATTGCGGTCACCATTCTGCCGGAACTGGCGCGGGAATTCTCCGAGTACCGCATGCTCATCTTTGGTGCCGCCATGGTACTGATGATGGTCTGGCGGCCTCAGGGCCTGCTGCCCATGAGACGTCGCCACATCAAACTGAAGGCGGGGGGATAGCACGTGTTGGAAGTACAGAACCTGTCAATGCGGTTTGGTGGCCTGCTGGCCGTGGACCAGGTGTCGCTGGATGTCCGGGAGCACGAAATCGTCTCCATCATCGGACCCAATGGCGCCGGCAAGACCACAGTCTTTAACTGTATGAGCGGTTTTTACCGCCCCACCGGTGGCAAGATCCTGCTCGATGGCAAGGAGATTCAGGGCAAGCCGGATTACCGGATTTCCCGCCTGGGCCTGGTGCGCACCTTCCAGCACGTGAGGTTATTCAATCGCATGACCGTGGTGGAAAACCTGATGGTAGCGCAACACCGTCACCTCAATACCAACCTGCTGTCCGGCCTGGTGGCCACGCCCAACTACCGGGCCCGTGAGCAGAAGGCCCTGGACCGGGCGTCCTACTGGCTGGAACGGGTGGGCCTGCAGGAACTTGCCAACCGGGATGCAGGCAACCTCGCCTACGGCCAGCAGCGGCGACTGGAAATCGCCCGCTGCATGGTCACCGAACCGCGGCTGCTGATGCTGGATGAACCCGCTGCCGGACTGAACCCGGCAGAAACCCGGGAGCTGAACCAGCTCATCATCAGCCTCAAGGAAGATTACAACGTATCGGTCGTGCTGATCGAACATGATATGAGCCTGGTCATGGACATCTCCGACCGCATCAACGTGATCAGCCAGGGTCGCCCCCTGGCCACCGGTACGCCGGAGGAAGTCCGCAACAACGACGAAGTTATCAAAGCCTATCTGGGGGAAGCCTGACCCATGCTGTTACTGGAAGATGTTCATACCCATTACGGCAAGATCGAGGCACTCCACGGGGTCTCTGTGGAGGTCAATCAGGGCGAGATCGTATCCCTGATCGGCGCCAACGGGGCGGGTAAAACCACCTTGCTGATGACGGTCTGCGGCACGCCCCAGGCCAGCGCTGGTCGCGTGCTGCTGGAGGACCGGGATATCACCCGTCTGCCCACGTCGGAAATCATGCGCTCGGGCATCGCCATCGTCCCTGAAGGGCGTCGGGTGTTTCCAGGCCTTACGGTGGAGGAAAATCTGTACATGGGGGGGTTCTTCAATAACCGGACGCAGAACGAACAGGGAATTCGCCATGTGTACGACCTGTTTCCCCGGCTAAAGGAACGGGAACACCAGCGGGCGGGCACCATGTCCGGCGGCGAGCAGCAAATGCTGGCGATTGGCCGGGCGCTGATGAGCAAGCCACGGCTGATGATCCTGGATGAACCGTCCCTGGGGCTGGCCCCGCTGGTGATCAAACAGATTTTCGAGATCATCGCCCAGCTTCGCGACGAGGGCATTACGGTGTTCCTGGTGGAACAGAACGCGCACCAGGCGCTGCAGCTGGCGGACCGGGGCTACGTTCTGGAAACCGGTCGCATCCGCCTGCAGGACACCGGCGCCAACCTGCTGGCCAACCCTGATGTCCAGGCGGCCTACCTCGGGGGTTAGAACGGCTACCCGGGAACGAGGACCAATCGAGAATTTTTACTACATATCAATGAACAAGGTTGGCCTTTATCCTGACTTGGCTATACTTGTCTGGAACGGTTGGGCCCCGGAGAGTCACCGGGGTTGATGCCGTAGGAGTGGGCGACCGGACCGGCCCCGCTTCGCATTAGCGACGCAAAATGATAATCAAGGAGCAGAACATGAAAAAACTGATCGCAGGTGCCATCCTTCTCGGCGCATCCAGCATGGCCTTCGCACAACCAGGCTGTGGTGTTGGCGCCATGATCTGGAAGGGCCAGTCAGGCATCGCCCCCCACGTACTGGCGGCGACTACCAACGCCACCTTCGGCAACCAGACTTTCGGCATGACCACTGGCACCCTGGGCTGCCAGACCAACCAGTCGGTCCAGTCCATGGCCATGTATATGGACAGCAACATCGACAAGGTTGCCCGTGACATGTCCCGCGGCTCCGGTGAAAACCTGGAAACCCTGGCCGTTCTGCTGGGCGTTGATGAAGCCGACCGCGGCGAGTTCAGCCAGCTACTGCAGGACAACTTTGCCGTTATCTTCCCGACCTCTGACACCACCTCAGACCAGGCGGTGGATGCCATCGTGGCACTGCTTGAGCAGAATCAGCGCCTGAGCAAATACGTCGCCTGATACGTCAGCGCCCAGCGGCAGCCTGCAATTCAGGCAGGCTGCCCACCCCCTTTCGAGGGCACCACGCCAGCCGTTCACCCACAAGATTCCCTGCTGCATGCCAATCCGCACCTTGCCAGCCCTGATAATCGGGCTATCGCTTTGCACCACCGCCCAGGCGGAACAGCCCGGCACCATCACCCGACTTGCCAGCTCCGAGGCCTGGTTAACACTGGGGCACTATCACCCGGACACACTGGGATCCGGTTATACCAGTCAGGCAGATGATGACGACTTCTTCCTCAGCCCGAACGGCAAGGCCAACCCGGAAGCCGAATTGCGGGCCACTATCGAGGCCATTACCCGGCCCGCTAGCGGTAACGACAACGATCACGCCCGTTGTGAATTTCCGGCGCGGGACGCATGGATCCGCTCTCGCCTGTCACTGCGGGAACCGGAGGTGACCTGTTCCGATTACAACGACTGGAAAGCTGAGCTTAACACCGAGGCGGTAACCCTGGTTTTTGCCGCCTCGTACCTTAACAGCCCCTCCTCCATGTTCGGGCACACCTTCCTGCGACTGGATCCACCCCGAGAAGACGGCGAAACCAACCTGCTACTCGCCAACACCATTTCCTATGCGGCAGACGCGGCCGAACATGACAGTGAAATCCTGTTTGCCTATCGCGGTATCTTCGGCGGTTACCCGGGGATTACGGCGGTCCAGCCCTACTATGAGATGATCAAGGTCTATTCCGACATAGAGAACCGTGACCTCTGGGAATATCGCCTCAACCTCACCGCTGCCGAAGTGGATCAGATGCTGGCGCACACCTGGGAGATCCAGGACCGCAACTTCGATTATTACTTCTTCGATGAAAACTGCGCCTACCGGCTACTGGCGCTGATTGATGTGGCCCGGCCGGGTACGCAACTGCTGGACGAGGTCAGCACCCACGCAATCCCCTCGGATACCATCCGCTGGGTGGTGGACCGGGGCCTGGTCGAGGAGATCCACTACCGCCCTTCCGCTGCTACCCGCGTCAGCCATTCCCTCGGCGAGCTGAGTCCAGACGAACGCCGGTTGGCCGCAGCCATCGCCAACGGCTATGTGGCAGTGGACGACGACGAGGTGCAATCCCTCGCGCCCCCGGCACAGGCCCGGGTCCTCGATGCCACCTACGACTATGTACGCCACCAGACACAGGCTGAAGAGTGGCCGCGCGACTTCTCAGCACCTCTCTCCCATGACCTGCTCGTGGCCCGAAGCCGTCTCCAGGACCAACCTTCCCTGGGCTCGCCTGCAAGGCCAGAGGTACGCGACGATCAGGGCCACGACACGATGCGTCTGGGGATCAACACCGGCAGTACGGGAGAACGGCGCTATAGCGAGTTATCGCTACGGGCGGCCTACCATGACCTGCTTGACCCTCCCGCAGGCTATCGGCCAGGCGCCCAGCTGCAATTCCTGAGGCTGGATGCACGGCTCTACCACGATAAACAGGAGCTTCAGCTGGAGAACCTCGTAGGCGTGGAGATACGCTCGCTGACACCCCGGGACGGGTTCTTCAAACCGCTGTCCTGGCAGGTCGGCTTTGGTGGCCGTCGTGCTGAACTCGAGAATGGTGACCGGGCCTTCACGCCCTATGTGGATGGCGGTGCCGGCGGCTCCTGGCGGATCACTAACCGGATCCAGGCGCTGGCATTACTGACCGGAGACCTTGAGATTAGCAAGCACCTGTCACGCGGATACGACATCGCCCCCGGCGCTGACCTCGCCCTGCTACGCCAGGACCACAGACTCAGCGTGATGACCGGCCTGCGCAGCAAGTCGTGGGTTGTCGGCGAGCACCACCGGGAAGATGAACTGTATATGCAGGGCGCGTGGCATATAGCGCGGGATTACAGCGTGAGAGCCCAACTCAGCCGAACCCATCACTACGACAGGTACGAAACCTCATGGAAGCTCGGATTCCACGCTTTCTTCTGATGCCGCTGGTGGCAGCCTTTGCTGCATTCCAGGCCGGATGTAGCGGTTTGTTCTTCTACCCGGACCAGCAGGTATACATCACCCCGGACCGGCTCGAACTGGCTTATGAAGATGTATGGCTGGAAACACCGGACGGCGAAACCCTCCATGGCTGGTGGTTACCGGCCCAGGGAGAGCCCAGGGGAGATGTCTATTTTCTCCACGGTAATGCCCAAAACATCAGCAGCCATGTGCTAAACGTCGCCTGGCTGCCTGAGACCGGCTACAACGTCTTTCTCCCCGACTACCGGGGGTACGGAAGGTCGACGGGCGCTACCGACCTGGAGGGGGCCCTACACGATGCAGAAGCCGGCCTGCGTTGGCTTGGCGAACGAACCGATGGTAAACGGCCTCTTTACCTACTGGGCCAAAGCCTCGGGGGCGCATTGGCGATCACCCTCGCCAGCGAATGGGTTCCACGACAGGAAAGGCCTGAACTGAGTGGTGTGATCGTGGATAGCGCTTTCTCTGGCTTCCGCGCCATCGCCCGGGAGAAACTGGCCGGATTCTGGCTGACCTGGCCCCTGCAGGCCCCTCTCAGCTGGACCATCCCTGATGACTACGAGGGAGTCGACCGCATCGGCGACATCAGTCCGGTTCCGGTGATGGTGATTCACAGTGTCCGGGACGGCATCATCCCGATCCACCATGGCCTGGCGCTGTATGAGGCGGCTGAACAGCCCAAGCGTTTCCTGCGAACTGACCTGCCCCATGCAGGGACTTTCCTGTTGCCCGAATACCAGCGTGCGGTGCTCGAGTTCATGGAGAACCCTGCAGAGACAGCGGCCTCCTCCCTGAAGCACTCACCCTGAACGAAAAAAGCCGGGAACCTCTCGGCCCCCGGCTTCTTCCTTAAACCACGAAGAACTTATTCTTCGTCGTCCATCTCTTCAGCTTCCACATCCAGCGGACGACCGACCAGCTCGACAAATGCCATGGGGGCATTGTCACCGGCACGGAAACCGCACTTGAGGATGCGAAGGTAGCCACCCGGACGCTCGCTGTAACGCGGGCCCAGTTCGTCAAACAACTTGGCGACGGCTGCATCGTCACGCAGGCGGGAGAACGCCAGGCGACGATTAGCTACCGAATCATTTTTTGACAGTGTGATCAACGGCTCGGCTACCCGGCGAAGCTCTTTGGCTTTCGGGAGCGTTGTCTTGATCAGCTCGTGCTCAACCAGTGACGCAGTCATGTTACGGAACATGGCCTTGCGATGCGCACTGGTCCTGCTGAACTTACGACCACTCTTACGATGACGCATTGCTCTGATTCCTTACCTTAAACTACCAATACGGCGATCAACCGCCCAGAACCCGGTCATCACCACGAAGGCTTGCCGGCGGCCAGTTGTCAAGGCGCATACCCAGGGACAGGCCACGTGAGGCCAGAACGTCCTTGATTTCGGTAAGCGACTTTTTACCCAGATTAGGCGTCTTCAACAGCTCAACTTCAGTACGCTGGATAAGATCGCCGATGTAGTAAATATTCTCTGCTTTGAGGCAGTTTGCTGAACGGACCGTCAGTTCCAGATCATCGACCGGACGCAGCAGAATCGGATCAATTTCTTCCTCTTCCTCGACGTTCTCCGGCTCTTTTTCATGATCGAAATCGACAAACACGGCAAGTTGCTGCTGGAGTACCGTAGCGGCCCGGCGAATCGCTTCTTCCGGATCAATGGTACCGTTGGTCTCCAGGTCAATAACCAGCTTGTCCAGATCGGTGCGCTGCTCAACACGGGCACTTTCGACCGCGTAGGCGACACGACGCACCGGGCTGAAGGTGGCGTCCAGTTGCAGGCGTCCGATCGCACGGGTCTCGTCTTCGTCGAGCCCCCGCTGATCGGCAGGCTCGTAACCACGACCGCGAACCACCTTCAGACGCATGTTCACTTCACCCTTTTCGCTCAGGTGACAGATAACATGGTCCGGGTTGGTCACTTCAACGTCGTGATCCAGCGCGATATCGCCGGCGGTCACGACACCCGGGCCTTTCTTGCTGAGGGAAACCTCAGCTTCGTCACGCCCGCCCATTTTCACGGCAACGCCCTTGAGATTCAGCAGAATCTCGATGACGTCCTCCTGGACACCCTCAATTGCACTGTACTCGTGCAGAACACCGTCGATCTGCGCCTCGGTAATGGCGCAGCCAGGCATTGAGGACAAAAGGATCCGGCGCAGGGCACTGCCCAGAGTATGACCAAAGCCACGCTCGAGCGGCTCCAGGGTCACCTTGGCGCGAGTGGTGCTCAGCTCCTTCACGTCAATGGTACGAGGTGTCAATAACTCATGTACTGAACGCTGCATAGACGCCCCTATCTGCTCTCGTTGCTAATGGACTTTACTTGGAGTAAAGCTCGACGATGAGGTTCTCGTTGATGTCCGACGACAACTCGGTACGCTCTGGTACCGACTTGAAGGTGCCGGTCATCTTGTTGGCGTCAACCTCGACCCATTCAACCGGGGCACGACTCGCGGCCAGCTCCAGTGCACCTTTTACGCGCAGCTGGTTCTTCGCCTTCTCACGGATGCTCACCACGTCGCCAGGACGGACCTGGTAGGACGGAATGTTCACCGGCTTGTCGTTCACCAGAACCGCCTTGTGGGATACCAGCTGACGCGCTTCAGCGCGGGTCGAGCCGAAGCCCATGCGGTAGACCACGTTGTCGAGACGGGTTTCCAGCAGCTGAAGCAGGTTCTCACCGGTAGCGCCCTTGATCCGGGCAGCTTCCTTGTAGTAGTTGCGGAACTGCTTCTCCAGTACGCCGTAGATACGACGAACTTTCTGTTTTTCACGGAGCTGTACGCCATATTCGGACAGCCGGCCACGACGAGCGCCGTGCATGCCCGGGGGTGTTTCGATGTTGCACTTGGAATCCAGTGCACGAACACCGCTTTTCAGGAAAAGATCTGTCCCCTCACGGCGAGACAGCTTACACTTTGGACCTATGTAACGTGCCATATCTCACTGTCTCCTTTAAACGCGGCGCTTCTTGGGCGGACGACAGCCGTTATGGGGAATCGGCGTCACATCAGTTATGTTTGTGATCTTGTAGCCGCACGCGTTAAGCGCACGAACTGCAGATTCACGCCCGGGCCCGGGACCCTTAACCTCTACGTCCAGGTTTTTAAGGCCGTATTCAGCAGCCGCATTACCGGCTCTTTCAGCTGCTACCTGCGCAGCAAAAGGTGTGCTCTTGCGTGACCCACGGAAACCGGAACCACCAGAGGTGGCCCAGGACAGGACGTTGCCCTGACGGTCAGAAATGGTCACGATAGTGTTGTTGAAGGACGCGTGAATATGCGCGACGCCATCAACAACCGTCTTTTTCACCTTTTTACGGGTACGTGTACCTGGCTTTGCCATGTTTGCCTACCTGTTTACTTTCGGATCGGTTTGCGAGGACCTTTACGGGTGCGCGAGTTGGTCTTGGTGCGCTGGCCACGAACCGGAAGGCCGTGACGATGGCGCAGACCACGGTAGCAACCGAGATCCTTCAAACGCTTGATGTTCATCTGAACTTCACGACGCAGATCGCCTTCCACGCTCAGCTTGCCCACTTCGGTACGAAGGGTCTCGAGCTGATCGTCGGACAGGTCCTTGATCTTGATATCCTGCTGGATACCTGCTGCATCGCAAAGCTTCTGGGCTGCTGTCTTGCCAACACCAAAGATATAGGTCAGCGAGATAACAGCATGTTTGTTGTCGGGTATATTGACACCGGCTATACGTGCCATCCAGATTACTCCGCGTTCAAAGCTTTGCTGTGTGAATTTTCCGCCACAAAAAGGGCGCGAAATAATAGCGCTTGACCCCCTAAGGAGTCAAGCGCTATCAGTCAAGCCCTAACCAGGGCCAGTGCGATTCAGACCGAATCAGCCCTGGCGCTGCTTGTGACGAGGCTCCGTGCAAATGACCCGGACCGAGCCATTGCGACGAATTACTTTGCAGTTACGGCAAATTTTCTTTACCGAAGCGCGTACTTTCATTGTCGACTCCAGATTTCAGTGGGGCTGACGAATCAGCCCCGGCCATAGCCCTTGAGGTTGGACTTCTTCATCAGAGATTCATACTGATGGGACATCAGGTGTGACTGCACCTGGGCCATAAAATCCATTACCACGACTACCACAATCAGCAGCGACGTACCGCCCAGATAGAACGGAACATTCCCTGCCACCATCAGGAACTGGGGAAACAGGGATACCGCTGCGATATACATTGCACCGAACAGGGTCAGTCGAGTCAGAACCCCATCGATATACTTGGCGGTCTGCTCACCTGGGCGAATGCCCGGAATAAAGGCACCCGACCGCTTCAGGTTGTCAGCGACTTCCTTCGGGTTGTACATCAGTGCTGTATAGAAGAAGCAGAAGAATACCACTGCCGCTGCGAACAGGATGATGTACAGAGGCTGACTGGGGGCCAGCGCCTGGGAGACCGAGCTCAACCACTCCATCCCTTCACCCTGTCCGAACCACTGCCCGAGAGAGGCAGGGAACAGCAGGATGGAGGAAGCGAAGATGGGCGGAATAACACCGGCCATATTCACCTTGAGCGGCAGGTGACTGGACTGCTGGGCGAACACCCTGCGGCCCTGCTGACGCTTGGCGTAGTTTATAGTAAGCCGGCGCTGACCACGTTCCATAAAGACGACGAAGCCAACCACGGCAACCGCAAGGATGCCGATTCCCAGAACCACCAACAGGCTCATTTCCCCACTGCGGGCCTGCTCAAGGGTCTGCCCGATCGCACCGGGAAGCCCGGCGACGATACCAGCGAAGATCAGCAGCGAAATACCGTTACCGATACCACGCTCTGTGATCTGCTCACCCAGCCACATCATGAATACCGCACCGCTCACGAAGGAGACCACGGCAACAAAGTGGAAACTGAAGCTGTCGTTGAAGGTAACGCCCTGGGACGCCAGCCCCATGGAGATACCCATACCCTGCACCAGGGCCAGCACAAC
The DNA here is from genome assembly GCF_900111555.1 of Marinobacter segnicrescens. Taxonomy (GTDB): domain Bacteria; phylum Pseudomonadota; class Gammaproteobacteria; order Pseudomonadales; family Oleiphilaceae; genus Marinobacter; species Marinobacter segnicrescens. The sequence continues at coordinate 9,787 of NZ_FOHZ01000035.1, read as the reverse complement.
GGTACCATACCGGGTGTACTGGCTGATTTTGCGGCGCCCGGACTCACCCTCTTTCTTGAGCTGCTCAAGCTTGGGGCTCACCGCCGTCATCAACTGCATGATGATGGACGCCGAGATGTAGGGCATGATGCCGAGGGCGAAGATACTCATCCGCTCAAGCGCACCACCGGAGAACATGTTGAACAGGCTCAGGATAGTTCCCTGATTCTGGTCGAACAGTGCCGCCAGGCGATCCGGATTGATTCCGGGTACGGGAATATGCGCGCCAATCCGATAGATCAGCAGTGCCAGGACGACAAACCACAGCCGCGAACGCAGCTCTGCCAGTCCCTTTCCCGCGCCCGCAGGCATTGATGATGTCTTGGCCATGCAGTCCTCGACTCGCCTTATTCTTCGACTTTGCCACCCGCGGCAGTAATTGCCTCACGAGCACCCTTGGTCACCTTGAGACCCTTCACGGTTACCGGACGGGTCAGCTCACCGGAAAGGATCACACGCGCAGCGCGGATTTCCTCACGGATCACATCGGCTTTCTTCAGGGCTGCCAGGTCAGCGACGTCGCCTTCAACCTTTGCCAGCTCGTTCAAGCGGATTTCCGCTACGTAACGCTGCTGACGTGACGTGAAGCCGAACTTCGGCAGACGACGAGCCAGCGGCTGCTGGCCGCCTTCGAAGCCAGGCGCAACTGAGCCACCGGAGCGGGACTTCAGGCCCTTATGACCACGACCGCCGGTCTTGCCCAGGCCACTACCGATGCCACGACCAACGCGCTTGGCGGACGGGCGCGAACCCGGTTCCGGACTAAGTTCGTTCAGACGCATCTTAGTTCTCCTCCACCCGTACCAGGTAGCTCACCCGGTTGATCATGCCGCGGATGGACGGTGTATCTTCCACTTCCACGGTATGACCGATTTTACGAAGACCCAGGCCCCTCACGCACAGCTTGTGCTTGGGCTGGCAGCTAATGGGGCTGCGGGTCAGTGTAACCTTGATTGTCTTGTTCGCCATGACTTCAACCCAGAATATCTTCCACGGTCTTGCCGCGCTTGGCTGCAACATCTTCAGGCGCGTTCATTGCCTGGAGACCCTTGATGGTAGAACGTACCACGTTGACCGGGTTGGTTGACCCGTAACACTTGGACAGTACGTTCTGCACACCGGCTACTTCGAGTACCGCACGCATCGCTCCACCGGCGATGATACCGGTACCGTCGGATGCCGGCTGCATGTAGACCTTGGAGCCGCCATGCTGTGCTTTGACCGGATACTGCAGGGTGGTGCCGTCAAGTGCAACGTCCACCATGTTCTTGCGCGCAGCTTCCATGGCCTTCTGGATGGCAACCGGGACTTCCCGGGCCTTGCCACGACCGAATCCGACACGGCCCTTACCATCACCCACTACAGTCAGTGCAGTGAAGGCAAAGATACGGCCGCCCTTGACCACCTTGGCTACGCGGTTGACCTGAACCAGCTTTTCCTGGAGCTCAGGCGCCTTCTGTTCGTTAACGCTCATCTTCTCCACCTCTTAGAATTGCAAGCCAGCTTCACGGGCGGCGTCGGCCAGGGCCTGAACGCGGCCATGGTAACGGTAGCCGGACCGGTCAAAAGCGACCTTTTCGACACCAGCAGCCTTGGCACGCTCAGCAATCAGCTGACCAACCTTCTTGGCTGCTTCCACATTCCCCGTAGCACCCTGACGCAGGTCCTTGTCCAGCGTCGAGGCAGAAGCAATAACCTTGCTGCCATCAGCGGTGGTGATCTGGGCGTACATGTGCCGCGGTGTACGATGTACACAGAGGCGGTCAGTGCCCAGCTTACGGATCTTCATGCGCACCTTACGTGCGCGACGCAATCTTTCAGTATTCGCGCTCATAGTCCCGCCTTATTTCTTCTTGGCTTCTTTGCGTCTGACCTGCTCATCCGAGTAACGAACACCCTTGCCCTTGTACGGCTCGGGCGGACGGAACGCGCGGATTTCAGCAGCGACCTGGCCAACCTGTTGCTTGTCGATCCCGCGAATAACAATCTCCGTGTTGGACGGAGTTTCAGCGGTGATCCCCTCGGGCAGCTCATACTCAACCGGATGGGAGAAACCCAGTGTCAGGTTGACCTTCTTGCCCTGTGCCTGCGCACGATAACCAACACCGGTCAGGTTGAGCCTGCGCTCGAACCCTGAAGACACACCGTTAACCATGTTGTTAACGAGTGCGCGGGTTGTGCCAGCAAGAGCGCGGGACTGTTTGGCACCATCACGGGGAGCGAACCGCAGGACGTTTTCGTCCTGGGTGACTTCCACCGCCTGGTGAATGGTGAAATCAAGCGCTCCCTTGGAGCCCTTTACGTTAATGTCCTGTCCGTTCAGCTTAACCTCAACACCGGAAGGCAGCACGACAGGATTATTGGCAACCCTGGACATGTCTTTCTCCTAGAATACGGTGCAGATGACTTCGCCACCGACGCCGGCAGCGCGCGCAGCGCGGTCTGTCATAACGCCCTTGGACGTTGACACGATAGCGACACCGAGGCCACCTGCCACTTTGGGCAGCTCGCCTGAGCCTTTGTACTGGCGCAGACTGGGGCGACTGACCCGCTTGATTTCCTCAATAACCGGCTTGCCACCGAAATACTTGAGGGCAATGGTCAGCTCCGGCTTGGCATCAGCTGAGACGGAAAAATCCTCTACGTAGCCTTCATCCTTCAGGACCTGGGCTACCGAGATCTTCATCTTGGAAGACGGCATGGCCACGTCGGCCTTCTGTGCCATCTGTGCGTTACGGATACGGGTAAACATATCCGCAAGCGTGTCTTGCATGCTCATTGGTATGAGGCTCCTGATCTTTTTAGTTGTGCAGCGGCTTGCCGCACCGCTTACCAACGATCACCGCGACGAGTCGCGGTGACACTTACCAGCTTGACTTGGTCAGGCCCGGAACATCACCACGCATGCCGTATTCACGGAGTTTGATCCGTGAAAGCTCGAACTTGCGCAGGACGCCGTGGGGGCGACCTGTCACCTGGCAACGATTGCGAAGGCGTGAGGGGCTCGCATCACGAGGAAGCTGTTGAAGCTTCATCTGAGCCTCCCAGCGCTCGTCGTCGCTGGTATTCGGGTTCTTGATAATTGCCTTGAGCTCCGCACGCTTGGCAGCATATTTCTGCACTGTCTGTTCGCGCTTGAGCTCACGGTTCTTCATGGAAACCTTTGCCATGTCACTCGTTCCTTATTTCTTGAACGGAAAGCCAAAGGCTTTCAACAGTTCGCGGCCTTCATCGTCGGTTTCAGCAGTCGTGGTGATGGTGATATCCAGACCACGGATCTTGTCCACCCGATCATATTCGATCTCGGGAAAGATGATCTGCTCACGTACACCCATGCTGTAATTGCCACGACCGTCGAAGGACTTGGGGTTGAGGCCCCGGAAGTCCCGCACGCGGGGAATGGCAATATGAACCAGGCGATCGAAGAAGTCCCACATACGCTCACCGCGCAGCGTTACCTTACAACCGATGGGCCAACCTTCACGTATCTTGAAGCCGGCCACAGACTTGCGGGCCTTCGTCACAACAACCTTCTGGCCTGCCAGACGCTCCAGATCTGCAACGGCGTTCTCGATCAGTTTCTTGTCACCGACCGCTTCGCCGACACCCATGTTCAGGGTGATTTTCTCGATACGCGGCACCTGCATGACGTTCTTGTAGCTGAACTCTTTCTGCAGGGCAGGTACCACTTCCTGACTGTACTGCTCTTTCATGTTAAGCATCGTAACCACCACCCCTTACTGGTTATCGACAGCTTCGTTCGTGGACTTGAAGATCCGCACCTTGGCGCCGTCTTCCTTGATCTGGAAGCCTACGCGATCGGCCTTGCCGGTCTGCGGATTAAAAATAGCCACGTTGGAAGCCTGGATAGGCGCTTCTTTTTCGACGATGCCACCCGGGGTGCCGAGCATCGGATTCGGCTTGGTGTGTTTCTTCATCATATTGATGCCAGACACTACCAGCCGACCGTCGTCCTGAACTTTCAGGACCTTGCCGCGCTTGCCCTTGTCTTTACCCGTGGTCACGATGACTTCGTCATCTCGTTTGATCTTTTTCATAACCGGCCTCTAGTCCTTACAGTACTTCGGGTGCCAGTGAGATAATTTTCATGAACTTCTCATTTCGCAGTTCGCGGGTCACCGGTCCGAAGATACGGGTACCGATCGGCGCGTCCTGGTTGTTAAGAAGTACTGCTGCGTTGCCATCAAAGCGGATCAGTGACCCGTCCGGACGACGGACACCCTTGCGAGTGCGAACAACAACAGCATTGAGGACCTGGCCCTTCTTCACCTTACCGCGGGGAATGGCTTCCTTGACGGTTACCTTGATGATATCCCCCACCCGTGCATAACGCCGGTGTGAGCCGCCCAGGACCTTGATGCACTGCACTTGACGCGCGCCGCTGTTGTCAGCGACTTCAAGCATGGTTTGAGTCTGAATCATGGTTGTTCTCCGGGCGAATTACACCTTGGAAGCGCGTTCGGTGACTTCAACCAGAGCCCAACTCTTGTTTTTCGAGATGGGGCGGGTCTCCTGGATGGTTACCAGATCACCGATGTTGCACTCATTCTGTTCATCATGAGCCTGGATCTTGGTGGAGCGCTTTATATACTTGCCGTAAAGCGGATGCTTCACCTGACGCTCCACCAGAACAACGATGGACTTCTCCATCTTGTTGCTCACGACCTTGCCGCTAAGGGTTCTGGCAGTTTTGGTAGCTTCAGTCATGTTACTGTCCTGCCTTTTCATTCATTACCGTTTTCACACGAGCAATGTCGCGCTTCACCTTGCCGAGAAGGTGACTCTGATTCAGCTGACCTGTCGCCTTACGCATACGCAGGTTGAACTGCTCCTTCAGGAGGTCGATCAGCTCTTTGTTCAGCTCGTCGACTGACTTCTCACGCAGCTCTGTTGCTTTCATCACATCACCGTCCTCGTTACAAAGGTGGTCTGAACGGGCAGCTTGGCAGCGGCAAGAGTGAACGCGTCACGTGCCACTTCTTCGGAGACCCCTTCCATCTCGTACAACATACGACCTGGCTGAATCTCTGCTACCCAGTACTCGACAGAACCCTTACCTTTACCCATACGTACTTCAAGCGGCTTACTGGAAATCGGCTTGTCCGGGAAGATCCGGATCCAAATTTTCCCACCTCGCTTGATCCGACGAGTCATGGTACGACGGGCCGCCTCAATCTGGCGTGCTGTTATACGTCCACGAGTCGTCGCCTTCAATCCGTATTCACCGAAGCTCACCTTGTTGGCGCGCTGGGCGAGACCGGTGTTACGGCCTTTCATTACCTTTCGGAATTTGGTGCGTTTTGGCTGCAGCATACGAGTGCCCCTTTACTTGGAACCTTTCTTGCGAGAGGCATTCTTGTCAGCACGGACTTCGTCCATACCACCAAGAATCTCACCTTTGAAGATCCATACCTTTACGCCGATGATGCCGTAGGTGGTCTTCGCTTCATAGGTGGCGTAATCAATGTCTGCACGCAGGGTGTGCAGCGGAACGCGACCTTCACGGTACCACTCGGAACGGGCGATTTCGGCACCCCCGAGACGTCCGCCAACCTGGATCTTGATGCCCTTGGCGCCCTGGCGCATTGCGTTCTGAACCGCGCGCTTCATGGCACGACGGAACATCACACGACGCTCGAGCTGACCGGCAACGTTTTGCGCTACCAGCTTGGCATCCAGGTCCGGCTTGCGGACTTCTTCGATGTTGATGTGCACCGGCACGCCCATCTTCTCGCTGACTTCGCGACGAAGACGGTCAACATCTTCACCCTTCTTGCCGATAACAATACCGGGACGGGCGGTATGGATCGTGATTCGGGCATTCTGAGCAGGGCGCTCGATCACGATCTTGCTGACTGACGCCTTTTCAAGACGCTTTTCCAGGAATCCGCGAACCTGAATATCATTCAGCAGTTTATTCGCGTAGTCCTTCTTCTCCGCATACCAGATGGAGTTGTGCTCTTTGACAACACCAAGCCGGATGCCGGTTGGATTTACTTTCTGACCCATCTGAGCATCTCCTACTTGTCGGCGACCTTGACGGTGATATGACAGGTGCGCTTCATAATGCGGTCAGCGCGCCCCTTGGCTCGAGCTTTGATCCGCTTGAGCGTCGGACCCTCATCCACCATGATGGTGGAAACCCGCAAATCATCCACATCAAGACCTTCGTTGTGCTCAGCGTTGGCAATGGCGGACTCAAGAGCTTTCTTGATGATCACCGATGCCTTCTTCGGGCTGAAAGTCAAAATGTTCAGGGCGTCCTCAACCGCCTTGCCACGTACCTGGTCAGCGACAAGACGTGCTTTCTGAGCAGAGAGGCGAGCGCCCTTGTACTTGGCTGCTACTTCCATTTCTTTTCCCCTCACAATCAGCGTTTAGCTTTCTTGTCGGCTGCATGACCACGATAAGTCCGCGTTGCCGCGAACTCGCCCAGCTTGTGACCGACCATATCTTCGGTCACGTACACGGGCACGTGTTGCTTGCCGTTGTGGACTGCAATGGTCAAACCGACGAACTCCGGAAAGATCGTGGAACGACGGGACCAGGTTTTGATCGGCCGCTTGTCATTCGCTTCCAGAGCTGTCTCGACCTTCTTCAACAGATGCAGGTCTATAAAAGGACCTTTCTTCAAAGAACGTGGCACAGCAATTACCTCTATGTAGTCGTTTACTTGGCCGAACGACGACGTACTATCATCTTGTCAGTACGCTTGTTCTTACGAGTCTTATGCCCTTTGGTCGGAACACCCCACGGAGTAACCGGGTGACGCCCGCCAGAGGTACGCCCTTCACCACCACCATGCGGGTGGTCAACTGGGTTCATAGCAACACCACGTACTGTTGGCCGTTTGCCGCGCCAACGTGATGCACCCGCTTTACCAAGCTGCTTGAGGCTGTGCTCGCTGTTGGATACTTCACCCAGCGTTGCACGGCAATCTACAAGCACCTTACGCATTTCACCTGAGCGCAGGCGGATAGTGGCGTAAGCCCCTTCCCTTGCAACCAGCTGTACGGATGCGCCCGCGGAGCGAGCCAGCTGGGCACCTTTGCCAGGCTTGAGTTCGACGCAGTGGATCACGGAACCGACCGGAATGTTCCGGAGCGGCAGCGTGGAGCCCACCTTGATCGGCGCGTCGATACCGGAGCGCACAGGATCACCGATCTGCATACCTTTGGGAGCGATGATGTAGCGACGCTCGCCATCGGCGTACTTCAGCAGTGCGATGTGCGCAGAGCGGTTAGGATCGTATTCCAGGCGCTCAATGACCGCCGGCACTCCATCCTTGTTCCGCTTGAAATCGATTACACGATAGTGCTTCTTGTGGCCACCACCGATATGGCGGGTGGTGATCCGTCCGAAATGGTTACGACCACCGGACTTGCTCAGTGTCTCAACCAACGGCTCGTAGGGGCGCCCCTTGTGCAGGTCCGGGTTGTAAAGCTTTACAACGTGACGGCGTCCGGCAGATGTTGGTTTGGTTTTGACGATCGGCATATTACGACCCCTTTACCTTATTCCACATCCAGAAAATCGATGTCCTGACCTTCCGCCAGCTTCACATAAGCCTTGCGAATGTCATTACGCTTGCCGAACCCGCGGATAGTGCGCTTGAGCTTACCCTTACGGTTCAGAACCTGAACACCTTCGACGGTGACGTTGAACAGCTGCTCAACGGCTTTCTTGATCTCCGGCTTGGTGGCATCGGGTGCCACACGGAAAACAACCTGATTGCTTTCCGCCACCAGAGAGGCTTTTTCTGATACGTGCGGTCCCAGAAGAACCTTGTAGATACGTTCCTGATTCATCCCAGCATCTCCTCGATCTTCTTAAGAGCCGGAACGGTAACCACAACCTTCTCAAAGGCAACCAGGCTTACCGGATCAAGGCCTGCAACGTCGCGCACATCTACGTGCGGAATGTTGCGGGACGCCAGATGAAGGTTCTGCTCTACATTCTCGGCGAGGATCAGGGCATTGCTCACACCCAGACCCTTCAGCTTTTCGTTGAACGCCTTGGTCTTGGGGCTGTCGACATTGATATCGTCAACCACAACCAGCCGCTCCTGACGAACCAGCTCGGAAAAAATGGACTGCATCGCGGCACGGTACATCTTGCGGTTAACCTTTTGCTCAAAGCTCCGAGGCTTCGCAGCAAAGGTCACACCACCGGAGCGCCAGATCGGGCTGCGGATGGTACCAGCACGTGCACGACCGGTGCCCTTCTGACGCCAGGGCTTCTTGCCGCCACCGCTGACCTCAGAACGGGTCTTCTGAGCCTTGGTACCCTGGCGAGCGCCTGCCATATAGGCAGTAACGACCTGGTGAACCAGAGACTCGTTGAACTCTTTGGCGAAAGCAGCATCGGATACGGATACACCTTTGCCGCTACCAGTAATTGTCAATTCCATCGCACCGCTCCTCAGGCTTTAACTGCAGGCTTGATGATCACGTTGCCGCCGGTCGCACCGGGAACAGCACCACGGACCAGCAGCAGATTGCGCTCGGCATCAACACGCACCACCTCAAGATTCTGAGTGGTTACCTGCTTGTTACCCATCTGGCCAGCCATCTTCTTGCCCTTGAATACCTTGCCCGGAGTCTGGTTCTGACCAATGGAACCCGGAGCACGGTGAGACAGGGAGTTACCGTGGGTGGCATCCTGCATGGAGAAATTCCAGCGCTTTACGCCGCCCTGGAACCCCTTACCTTTGGACTGGGCAGTGGCATCAACGATCTGACCGTCTTCAAATACAGTAACGGTGAGCTCGCCGCCAGCCTGAAGATCTTCACCTTCACCGTCAGCCAGGCGGAATTCCCACAGACCACGACCGGCTTCAACACCCGCTTTCGCGTAGTGACCGGCCTGCGCCTTGGAAACCCGGGAGGGACGACGATTACCGACAGTCACCTGGACCGCGCGATAGCCATCGCTTTCGAGAGTTTTCAGTTGGGTAATGCGGTTGGCTTCAACCTCGATTACCGTTACGGGCACTGCTTGCCCGTCTTCCGTAAAAATACGGGTCATACCGGCCTTACGACCGACTACACCAATTGCCATGTTTCACCTCTTAAGTGTACGGGGCTCGCACCCTCTATGGCCTTAGGACAGTTACACTGACCAATACCAGGCGGTATTAGCCGAGGCTGATCTGAACGTCTACACCCGCTGCCAGATCAAGCTTCATCAAAGCATCTACTGTCTTTTCCGTCGGCTCAACGATGTCGAGCAAACGCTTATGAGTACGGATTTCGTACTGATCACGCGCGTCTTTGTTGACGTGCGGAGAAATCAGGACGGTGTACTTTTCCTTCCGCGTCGGCAGAGGGATAGGTCCACGCACCTGAGCGCCGGTCCGCTTGGCGGTATCGACAATCTCCTGCGTGGACTGGTCGATCAGGCGATAATCAAACGCCTTCAACCGGATTCGAATCTTTTGGCTTTGCATGATGCACCAAACTCCACTCGTAGCAGCTACTATTAGCCGACCTTCAAAAAAAGGAGCCGCATTGTATGCATAATACCCAGCACTGTCAAGCAGCTCTAAATCTGCCCAACCTTGCTGATCATGCGTATCTGCGGAACAGAAAAAGGGGCTGCGTTGCAGCCCCTTTTCCGGATCACCGGATCACTTACTCGATGATCTTGGATACCACGCCGGCACCAACGGTACGGCCACCTTCGCGGATCGCGAAGCGCAGACCATCTTCCATGGCGATCGGAGCGA
>NZ_FOHZ01000042.1 GCF_900111555.1 Marinobacter segnicrescens | reverse complement strand
GTGTGAAGTCCTGCGGCTGTATGGCTGACCTGGTGCCGCTGCACCAGATCGCCGAAGTCACCCGGCTTCTGGATGCACCTTACGTTAACAGTTTTGGCTCCACAGAGACCGGCTCGGGGCCGGCCACCGCCGGGCTCATCGCCCCGGGCACGGTCGCGAAAAACTTGTCCAAGGTACAGAGCTCTTACTGTGAGGTCCGCCTGGTTGACGCCGATGACCAGGAGGTGCCGGATGGCGAACCCGGGGAACTGGCCATCCGCGGTCCTTCACTGTTCAGCGGTTACTGGCAAGCGCCGGAGGTGAACGCCAGGGATTTCCGGGGTGGCTGGTTCCACATGGGAGACATGTTCGTGCGCAATCCGGACGGAACGCTGGACTTCGTGGACCGACGCAAGTACCTGATCAAGTCCGGCGGTGAGAACATCTATCCGGCCGAAATTGAACGTGTTCTGCTCGCTGATGCCCGCATTGCCGACGCGGTGGTGGTGCGCACGCCAGATGCCCGTTGGGGAGAAGTGCCGGTAGCCTTCGTCGTGCCAGCCGTCGACCATCTGACGGAGGATGACGTTCTGGCGTGCTGTCGTGGCCAGATCGCTGGTTACAAGATGCCCAAGGGTGTCCGTTTCGTGACTGACGCTGATCTGCCACGCAGCACCACGGGCAAGATCAAGCGCCATGAGCTGGAGGCGCAACTGAAAAAGCCCGAGGCTGTCTGAACGCCGCCACGTTTTCGCAGCTGATTCGCCGGGGCGCGATCACCTTTGCCCCGGCCTGTTACCGAAGATCCTGTCCGGCAGTGTTCCTAACCTGCCGAAAATCGCTCAACGACTGACAGCGCCTGGTCTTTGAGCTCCACCACAACCACTGTCTGCAACTTCTCCAGCTGACTCTGTAACATCCCGATAGGCCGGTTGCCTTCCAGGGTGAGGGCGATATCCAGCGAATCACCGACGTTTTCCATGGCCATTTTTGCAATGCGGAAACCGCGAACCCGCACCACCTGGCACAGGCGTTCCAGGGCGGCGACTTCCGGGGTCATGCGGCAGTGAATCTGGTAGCTGGCGGCCGGTGGCTGAGGGTTCATGCTACGTACTCCTTGTTGCTTCGTGGGCGATGGGTTTCATCGATCATGTCGGTGTTGCCGGCGCCGGGTTTTACAATGGGCCAGACGTTTTCTTCCCGGGCGATCGCGACGTGCAGCAGCATCGGGCCCTGGTAGGCCAGCAGGGTTTCGATGCCACGGCGGACCTGGTCACTGCGGTTGATGTGCAAGGCGTGGATATCGAATGCCTTCGCCATGGTCAGGAAGTCCGGGTTGTCGTCCAGGTCGATCTGGCTTTCCCGATTGTTGTAGAACAGCTCCTGCTGCTGCCGGACCATGCCCAGGCACTGGTTATCCAGGATGATGATCTTCACCGGCAGCTGGTAACGGCGGATGGTAGCCAGCTCCTGGGCGTTCATCATGAACGAGCCGTCGCCGGTGACGTTGATCACCGTGCTGGCCCGGTTGGCAAACTGTGCACCGATGGCTGCCGGCAGGCCAAATCCCATGGTGCCCAGGCCGCCACTGGTCAGGTGATGGCGGGGATGGTCAAAGTCATAGTACTGGGCGACCCACATCTGGTGCTGGCCAACGTCGCAGGCAATAACCGTGTCGTCGGCGGTGATGCGGGAGAGCTGGCGAATAAACGCCGGGCCATGGATGGGGGCGTAGGGGTCGTCGTTATCCGCTGCATGGAAGCCACCGGTGGTGTGCCAGTGGCGGCAGGTTTGCTGCCAGTCGCTGATAGCCAGGGGTGACGTTTGGACTTCCCCCGTGAGAGCCCGCAGAATCGTTGTCAGATCACCCATAAGGGTAAGATCCGCAGGCCGCAGTTTGTTGAACTCGGCGGCATCGGCGTCGATATGAATGGTCCTGGCACTGGGAGCAAATGCCTCCAGCTTGCCCGTGGCCCGGTCATCCAGGCGGGCGCCGATCACCAACAGGAGATCGCACTCAGCGACTGCCCGGTTGGCCGCCCGGGAGCCGTGCATGCCCAGCATGCCCAGATCGTTCGGTGCCCGCTTGCCGGCGTTACCCAGTCCCTTGAGGGTGGTCACACCGGGTAGGCCAGAGGCCTCCGTAAAGGCCCGGAAGGCGTCTTCCGCATGGGCCAGTGAGATGCCGCCCCCGCTGTATAACAGGGGTCGCTGACTGGCCTTGAGCATTGCCATTACCCGGGAGGCGTCAACAACCTCATCGACACCCGGGGTCCCATGAACGGCCGGCGCAGGGCCGACCTCTGCCAGCAGGATATCCTTCGGAATGTCGATCCAGACCGGGCCGGGACGCCCTTCGCTCGCCAGTTTGAAGGCTTCCTCCAGCACGCCCGGAAGTTCGTCGGCCTGCTCCACCAGGTAGCTGTGTTTTACGATACCCAGGGCCATGCCCAGCATGTCCGTTTCCTGGAAGGCATCGGTGCCGATCAGGGCGGAAGGCACCTGACCGGTGATAACCACCATGGGAACCGAGTCCCGGTGGGCATTGGCCACACCGGTTATGAGGTTGGTGGCACCAGGGCCGGAGGTGGCAATGCATACGCCGGTCCTGCCGCTCGCACGGGCATAGCCGTCGGCGGCGAGGGCGCAGGCCTGTTCGTGGCGGCACAGCACATGCTCCACCACTGCATCGTCCACCAGGGCATCGTATAGCGGCATGATACAGCCGCCGGGGTAGCCGAAAACCGTGTCGATGTGGTGGCGGTGGAATGCCTCCAGGATGTGCTGTGCGCCGTTCATGGTGTCTTCCCTTTGCTTTTTCAGGTGCAAAAAAAAGCCCCCGGAACCTTTCGGTGCCGGGGGCCTTGGTGTTCGTCTGGTCTGTCAGTCAGTCAACCGTCTGTCCACGCAAAAGCCCCCGGATGGCACCACGACCACCAGGACTAGCTTCACGATTACGACAACGGCGTTCAGATTCATGGGTATGGAAATCGATCTGTTTGACAGTAGATCTGAATCTAACGCGGCCGGAGCCATTGCGCAAGCCTTTTGGTCATTCGGCGCAAACGGACCCTGTCTGTTGCCGGTATTACGCAACCGTAAGGGCGCTGGGCACAAACGCGCCATGGCCACTGCTAGGCTGAACGGGAGAACGTGATTGGTTTATCCGGTATCGGCGGGCAACGCCGAGGAGGGAGCTCGAATGGAGAATGTGAGTCCAGGCAAGACAGCCCAGCTCTATCGCATGGTGATGGCGGAACATCTCTGCCCGTTCGGGATGAAGAGCAAGTTCCTGCTCGAGCGAAAGGGCTATACGGTGGAAGACCACCCTCTCACCAGCCGGGATGAAGTGGACCGGTTCCAGGACGGGCATAACGTGGATACCACGCCCCAGACCTTTATCGATGGCCAGCGTATCGGCGGCTATGACGAACTGAGGGTCCACTTTGGCCTCGACGATCCGGATGACGACACCAGCTATCAGCCCGTCATCGCGATATTCGGAACTGCGTTGCTGATGGCCATTGGCATTATGTGGTTCTTCGACCATGCCGTTTTTTCCCTGATGACCGTCGAGAAATTCGTCGCCATAGCGATGATCCTGCTGGGGTTGCAGAAACTGCAGGACGTGGAAAGCTTCAGCACCATGTTCCTCAACTATGATCTGCTGGCACAGAAACAGGTGGCTTACGGTTATCTGTATCCGTTTGGCGAGACCCTTGCGGGCATTCTGATGATGGCCGGGGCTTTGGTCTGGCTGGCAGCCCCCGTTGCACTATTTATCGGCACGGTAGGGGCTTTTTCGGTGTTCAAGGCTGTGTATATCGACCGGCGGGAACTCAAATGTGCCTGCGTGGGCGGCAACAGCAACGTGCCCCTGGGGTTTGTCTCGCTGACGGAGAACCTGATCATGATAGCCATGGGGTTGTGGATGCCGTTGCGGATGTACGTGATGTGAATCGGCCGCTGTCCCGGCCATGCAGCCGTAGGAGAACCTCGCAGGGATGGTATAAGCTGGAGGGCGTCTGTTGCTGACCGAAGCGCGAGGTGTCCCGGTTGAAAACTGTGGTGGTGCTGATGGTACTGGCCGGCTTGCTGGCTGCTGGCGTGGCCGGGTGGCATGAGCCCGAGCCCCTGGAAGAAAGACTCGTCCGGATACAGGCGCAGGAATCCCTGCCGGGTATCACCGGAGTGGAAGATTTGCCGGTGGAGTTGCAGGCGGCCCTGCTGGACCTGTCTGACGATCCCCTGGTGTCGCTGAAAGCGAGGGGAGCGGTGCTGCGGTATCCGGACCTGGCCGCGCAGGTGTTCCCGTTGTACGCCTCGGAGCCGGAGTTCCGGGATATCCTGGGCCGATATGGTGAAGCCGTGCTGCCGCCGGTGGCACACTTTATCGACAACCCGGTGGCGACCATTGAAACCATGAATACCCTGTCCCGGCACTATGACCAGATAAGGGAATTTGTCGGAAGTTTTCAGCCTTCCCGCACCGAGAGCGCCACGCCTGTTGAGCCAGAACAGGATGAACCCGCTCCGGAACTGACCCCGGAACAGCGTGGCTGGTATGCCGTGAACTTTATTGAAGCCGAGGGCCATGGCTTTCTCGGCCAGTTCGAAGTAGCGGATGATGGTTCGGTTCACTGGATCCAGACCGAGCGTATCACCGAAGGCGTCACTGATTTTTTTACCAGCGGTATCCGTACCCTGGAGACCCGTCAACGCACCGGCGAGGAAATCCGCTTGTCTGACATTGGCTGGGCATCGGTGGACGTGCTGGTATTTGCCAGCGCGGTAAAGGTACTACGCGCCGGCCGGGCCGCGGCAGCCACCACGCGAGGGGCCGGGTTATCGACCCGCTCCGCCGCGCTGGCGGCGCGGGTGACCGGTGCCGGAAGAATGGTCCTGCGCAGTGCCCGTTATGCCCGTTGGCCGCTGGTCATCGGCGCCGGCTACCTGGTGATCCGCCATCCGGTGGTAATCAGCGATGTGCTGGCCGAAATTGCCCGGGTTGCGGGCCTGCCCACCTGGCTGGTGCAGTGGGCAGGCTGGATGCTGATCCTGTTGCCGGTGCTGATCCTGCTCCGCTGGCTGATGTTGCCACTGGCGGCGCTGTTGCGGGCGCTGGTGCCTGTATTGCTGTGGCTTGGCGGCCGAGGGCATCGGGCCGGCAGTCTGCGCGAGCGGGCCTGGTGAGTATGGCGAATGACACAGCGGGCCGTGGCTCCGTTGTGTCCCGGTGGACGCAGAGGGAGAGCACTGGCCCATGCTGAACGGAATCTGGCTCGGCTTCTTCCTGGCCGCCTTTGCAGCTGCGCTGTGGCAGTGGCTGGGGCATAACGACCCGGAAGTGTTCAGCCGGCTGGTGACCGCGCTGTTTGATATGGCCGAACTCAGCGTGGAGATTGTACTGGTGCTGGCCGGCACCATGACCCTGTGGCTGGGGTTCCTCGCCATCGCTGAAAAAGCCGGCCTGGTGGACGTGCTCGCGCGGTTGCTGGACCCCCTGTTCCGGCGCCTGATGCCGGAAGTGCCCAGCGGACACCCGGCCATGGGCCACATCACCATGAACTTCGCGGCCAACGTGCTGGGCCTGGATAACGCCGCCACGCCCATCGGCATCAAGGCCATGCATTCCCTGCAGGAACTCAACCCCAGCAAGGATACCGCCAGCAACGCCCAGATCCTGTTCCTGGTGTTGAACACGTCCTCCCTTACCCTGCTGCCGGTGACCATTTTCATGTACCGGGCCCAGCAGGGCGCGGCCGAACCCACGGCCGTCTTCCTGCCCATTCTGCTGGCCACGTCGGCCTCCAGCCTGGTGGGGTTGCTGACTGTGTCCCTGGTGCAGAGGCTGAAGCTCTGGCACCCGGTAGTGCTGGCCTACCTGGTAGGTGGCGCTGCCGCCCTTGGCCTGCTGCTGACCACACTGGCAGGCATGTCTGCCCAGGCCCTGGAGGCCACTTCGACCCTGGTGGGCAACCTTACCCTGTTCGGGATTGTGGTGGGCTTCCTCGCCATCGCGGCGCTGCGCCGGGTGAACGTGTACGACGCCTTTGTCGAAGGCGCCAGGGAGGGGCTTCAGGTGGCCCTCAGCCTGCTGCCCTATCTCGTGGCCATGCTGGTAGCGGTGGGGGTTTTACGGGCCAGTGGGGTGCTGGAGGCGGGGCTGGACGGCTTCCGCTGGCTGGCAGACGCACTGGGTTGGGACACCCGGTTCGTTGATGCCCTGCCCACGGCGTTTATAAAGCCGCTGTCCGGTAGTGGTGCCCGGGCCATGATGATCGAAACCATGGATAACTTCGGTGTGGACAGCTTTCCGGCCCTGATGGCAGCCACCATGCAGGGCAGTACCGAGACAACCTTCTACGTTCTGGCGGTTTACTTCGGCGCGGTGGGTATCCGTCGTATCCGTCATGGTCTGGCCTGTGCCCTGCTGGCGGACCTGGCAGGCATCGTGACTGCCATTGGCGTCTGTTACTGGTTCTTTGGTTAGCCAAAACCGGATTGATAGCCGAAATTCCGGACTTTTAACCAGTATTTCCCGCGCGTTTTATTGCCATTCCGTCACTTGGACTGTTGCGACCCCGTTGCTAGGTTTATTGATAACGTGATCGGCATCACATATCACGTTGCCTGGTCCGGCCCCTGGCGGTCGGCCCTTTCCCAGGAGTTTATGGAATAAGGAGTTCACTATGAAACGCACACGTCTGGTTCGCGCAATGGGCATTTCCCTGATCGCCGGTTCAATGGCATTTGGTCTGTCCGCACAGGCAGCCCAGGGGCTCTACTCTGCGGATGAATTGATGGATGCCGACGTTTATGACAGTAATGGCGAGGAAATCGGCGAAGTGGAGGACATCCTCATGAGTGATGATATGTCCGTTCATTCACTGGTCATCAAAACCGGCGATGTGCTGGGTCTCGGCGGCCGTGACGTGGTTGCCGAGCGTGGCAGCTTTACCGTTCGCCTGGAGCAGGACGACAAGGATGACGACGAATTCGATGACCAGGACTACGAGGTCCACATGGCGTCTACCAAGGACGAGGTGAAGTCGCTGCCGGAATACGACGAAAGCTGGTGGAATCAGACTCGCCAGGGGCTGAGGCAGGCCTGGGAGAACACCAAGGAAACCAGCCGCAGTGCCTGGGAAGACACCAAGCAGGCTACCTCTTCCGCCTGGCATAATGTGAAGGAAGGCGCTGAAAAAATGTCTGATCGCGCCGAAGACGCAGTCGATAACTGATTCGGCCATTCACGGGGGAGCAGGGCTCCCCCTGTTCACCTCGCCCCGCCGCCGTTCCTGGTGGCTTCTGGTATCTACGACGTTTGGAGTAGTGGCCGTAACGGTGACACTGGTCTAGATTTATCCTGATCCATTGATTGATAAAGACAACAATCCGATCAGGGAAGGACCCGACCATGACCAGAACCTCCGTCTTCAGATCTGCTACTGCACTTCTCGCTGCTGCCACCCTTGGCCTGTCCATGACGGCCCAGGCGGAAGGCAAGTACATTATGGGTACGGCCACCACCGGTGGCACCTATTACCCCGTGGGGGTGGCTATCTCCACATTGATCAAGGTAAAGCTTGAACCCACGGAGAATATCTCCGTTTCTGCCATCAGCTCCGCCGGCTCCGGTGAGAACCTCAAGCTGATGGATGAGGACCAGGCTCAGTTCAGCATCCTTCAGGGGCTCTATGGTGCCTGGGCGTGGGATGGAACCGACCCGGTACCCAAGGCCTATAAAAATGTTCGTTCCGTGTCGATGCTGTGGCAGAACGTGGAGCACTTTGTGGTTCGCAGTGAACATGCGGACACAGGCACCATCGAGGATATGAAGAATCTCTACGGAGAGACCTTCTCCATTGGTGCCCGTAACTCGGGCACCGAGGGTTCGGGGCGCTTCATTCTGGGCAAGGTAGGCGTTGACCTGGATGAGATTGAAATGGCTTACATGGGCTACGGCCCGAGCGCCGACTCGCTGCAGAATGGCAATATCGATGGCATGAACATTCCCGCCGGCGTTCCGGCCTCTGCGGTTACTCGCGCCTACGCCAATATGGGGGATGAGATTGTCACGCTGAATTTCACCGAGCAACAGCTGGCAGACGTCAACAGTGACTTCGAGCTGTGGTCGGCCTACGAGATTCCGGCGGGCACCTACCCCAACCAGGATGAAGTCATCAACACCATTGCCCAGCCGAACATCCTTGCCGTGCGGGAAGACGTCCCTGAGGAAGACGTCTACCTGATCACCAGGACCATTTACGAGAACCTGCCGTTCCTTAACAACATCCATGCGGCCACCAAGGCCATGGCGCTGGAGAAGGCTATCGTGGGCCTGCCCATGCCGCTGCACCCGGGCGCCCAGCGGTTCTATGAGGAGCAGGGCATCGAGATTCCCGACCGCCTGAAAGCGCAGTAATCCGGCGAGCAACAGGGATATCGTGTGTGACACAACCTCGCTGTGACGATGCCGGGGCCGAAGCACGGCTGGAAAAGATCCGCGAAGAAAGCCCGAAAGAGGCACCAGAACGCCTGGAGCACCCGGTCATTGGCCGGGTGATCTTTGCACTGGCCATCGGCATCGCGCTGATCCACCTCTGGTTCAATACCTTTTCAACGCTGTCGGAGCTGTGGATATCGGCACTGCACTTTGGCCTGTTCGGGCTGCTCTGCGCGCTGGCCATGCCTCTGATTCGTAGTGAGCGGGCAGGGGTTCAGCGTGCCGTTTTCTGGGTCGACCTCGTCCTTGGGCTGGCGGCACTGGGGTGTGCGCTCTACCTCATGGGCTTCGAGGACGCACTTTACGACCGGGGTGTGGTTTTCTCCACCGCCGACTGGGTGGTGTCTATCATTGCGGTAGTGCTGGTGCTGGAGTTTGCCCGGCGCACCACCGGCTGGTTCATCCCCTGCCTGTGCATGGTCGCACTCACCTATGTCGCCTGGTGGGGACAATATGTGGATGGAGTGTTCAACTTTCCGGGCCTGACCTGGGAGACGGTGCTCTACCGGTCCTGGATGGGTGGGCAGGGCATGCTCGGCTCCATTGCCCGCATCTCCTGGACCTATGTGTTCATGTTCATCCTGTTCGGCGCCTTCCTGGTGAAGTCCGGCGCCGGGGATTTCATTATCGACCTGGCCCGCTGTGCGGCGGGCCGGTTCGTGGGCGGGCCCGGGTTTGTGGCAGTGTTCTCCTCCGGCCTCATGGGCTCGGTGTCCGGTTCCAGCGTTGCCAATACCGTGTCCACCGGGGTGATCACTATCCCCCTCATGCGCAAGGCGGGCTTCCCGGCCCGCTTTGCCGGTGGTGTGGAAGCCGCAGCGTCTACCGGCGGGCAGCTAATGCCGCCGGTGATGGGGGCCGGGGCGTTTATCATGGCGTCCTATACCCAGGTGTCCTACCTGACCATTATTGGCGTGGCGGCCCTGCCGGCATTGCTGTATTTCCTGTCCGTGGCCATGTTCGTGCGTATCGAAGCCAAGCGCAGCCATGCGGTGAAACTCGAGGATGAGAACTCGGAAACCTTCGGCCAGGTGTTGAAGGGCGGCTGGCATTATCTGTTGCCCCTTGTGGTGCTGGTGGCAGCGCTGATCTACGGGTTCACGCCCACCTATGCTGCCGGCATCGCCATCGTGTCGGTGGTGGTGTCATCCTGGATTGCCCGCAAGCCGATGACGCTCAGGGATATCATGGACGCCCTCGCCCAGGGCAGCCGCAATATCATGACCACCGCGATCCTGCTGATCACCGTCGGGCTCATTGTGATGGTGATTTCCACCACCGGCGTCGGCAACACCTTTTCCCTGATGATCACTGACTGGGCCGGTGGCAGCCTGCTGGTCACCATCGTACTGGTGGCGCTGGCTTCACTGATCCTGGGTATGGGGCTTCCGGTGACGGCGGCCTACATCGTATTGGCGACACTCTCTGCGCCCGCCATCTATCAACTGATTGCCCAGAGTCAGCTGATCGACCTGATGGCCAGCGGCAACCTGCCGGAGCAGGCCCGGGCAATCTTCATGCTGACCGCGCCGGATGCGGTGGAATTGTTGGGGGCCCCCATGGAGCGGGCCCAGGCGGCTGCGATGCTGGCGGAAGTGCCGGAGAACTTCACCGGCCAGTTACTTGAGCAGGCCCTGTCGTCGCAAGCACTGACCATGGCGCTGGTAGCGGCCCATATGATCATTTTCTGGTTGTCACAGGACTCCAACGTGACTCCGCCGGTCTGCCTTACTGCCTTCGCAGCGGCGGCCATTGCCGGCACCCCCCCAATGCGTACCGGTCTGACCGCCTGGAAGATCGCAAAGGGCCTGTACATCGTGCCCCTGCTGTTTGCCTATTCACCACTGATTTCCGGCACACCGTTGGAGATGATCACGGTGTTCACATTTGCCCTGTTCGGCATCTATGCCATTATTGCCGGCCTTGAAGGGTACCTGGAGCATCCCCTGCAGTGGTGGCTGCGGGTGTTGATGTTCCCCGTCGGAGCACTGATGTTATGGCCTCATGGCATGATCTGGATCGACCTGGCCGGCGTGGTGA
This sequence comes from Marinobacter segnicrescens, assembly GCF_900111555.1. Taxonomy (GTDB): domain Bacteria; phylum Pseudomonadota; class Gammaproteobacteria; order Pseudomonadales; family Oleiphilaceae; genus Marinobacter; species Marinobacter segnicrescens. Next base: position 5,581 of record NZ_FOHZ01000042.1, on the reverse strand, counting down.
TCTTTGTCGCCCTGCTGGTCTGGAGTGCCCGCCAGTCTGGTCCGGTCCGGGCATTGGCTTGATCCAGCGCCGGGGTTCGATGCCCCGACAGTCCTGCCTCAGGAACTGTTGGCTGCCGGATTTGATTCGCCGTTGATCCTCAGTGGCGAGAACAGGGGCGCCAGGCCCTTGGCATCATCGATAAACAACTGAAGGTGGGGGAACGGAATCTCGATTCCCGCCTCGTCCAGGTGTTCCTTGATTTGCTCCAGGATCTCAGCGGCAATCCGTGGCTGAATATCAATATCCTCAGGAAGGATCCAGATCAGGACTACCAGGTTGACCGAGGAATCACCAAGTCCTTCCATGGCAACCCGGGGCATCATGTCGCCGGTTTTCAATACCTTGGGATGGGCCTCCAGGATGGGAAGGATGACCTGCCGGGCTTCCCTGGCGGACTCCTTGTAGGCAATTCCGAGTTGGATCCGCACCCGGGTGGGGCCTTCAGCGCTGTAGTTGACGATCTCGGACGATGCCACGCTGTCGTTAGGGATCATGGTGAAGATATTGTCACGGGTTCGCAGCCAGGTGGTCCGGAAGGCAATTTTCAGAACCTTGCCTTCCTGGTCATTGATCCGGACCCAGTCGCCAATGCGGAAGGGGCGTTCGATCAGCAGGGTCACCCCGGCAATAAAGTTGGACAGTGTGGACTGGGCAGCAAAGCCAACCGCAATGCCGACAATGCCCAGGCCAGCGATAACCGACCAGACATCGAACCCGAACTGCGCCAGTACGGTAACCGAACCCATCACCAGCACCAGCACCAGCAGGGAGTTCCTGAGAAGTTGCTTTAGCGAAGGGTCAATCTGGTGACGGGCATGGGTAACCTCGACGGCACGGGACAGCAGCACCCACGCGACGTAGAAGCCCAGTGCGATCACCCCGGCCTGGGCTATGCCCTTGAGCAGGATCGCATCGCCACCATACTGGGCAGCGATAGCGACGATGGCCACCAGGGCCACTACGTATCGTAAGCCGGTCCTGATGGCATGGTGTATGGCGCCGAGGCGATTAATTCTGCCCAGGATCAGCCGCAGACCCAGGCTGGCGAACCAGTACAGCATTGCGGCCAGGACAAGCAGTATCGCCGTCACCAGCAACTGCCCCATGAGCCAGCCCAGTGTTTGCTCCCAGCTGGTTCCGCTGAGTCCGAGCGCTTCCGCTGTGTCACGAAGATTGTTTAAAAGCTGTTCCTGTAGGATGCTCCACATGCAAGGTTCCTGCTCTGGTTATAGACTGCTTCCTGTAGTGGGCTGCTGCCATTGAAAACCACCCGGTAATTGCCACCGATGGTTTGCGAGCCCTACAGACCTTCGCTTATACCTTCGAGTATAGTTATCACGGCGATCCTGCCCGGATTTATGACACGTTTAAGGACAGAGAATGACCCTCATGGAGGCTATGGCCCTGGTGGCTATTGGTGGGGTCGCAGGCTTCATCAACGTACTTTCCGCAGGCGGCTCCATGCTGACCCTGCCATTGCTGATGTTTCTTGGCCTGCCGGCCCAGGTGGCCAATGGCACCAATCGTGTGGCGATTACCCTGCAGAGTGTGACTGCCGTGGGCAGCTTCCTTCGCGCGGGCCACAGCAACCTGGCTGTGAGTATCCGCCTGTCCATACCCGCTGTGGCCGGCTCGCTGCTCGGGGCCTGGACCGCTAGCTGGATCCCCGAGGCGATCTTTGAAGGAGTACTGATTGCCGCGATGATCGGGGCGTCGGTGTTCATGCTCCTGCCCCAGCCCCGGCTGGACACCCGGGCACTGACCCCGGACCGGCTGGGACTGGTGGAGTACCTGGCATTATTCCTGATCGGCCTGTATGGCGGGTTTATCCAGGTGGGGGTTGGGGCGCTGTTTATTGTCGTGCTTTACCGCATGCTGAAGATAGACCTGCCCCAGGTGAATGTCATCAAGGTGTTTATCATCCTGGTCTATACCCTGCCTGCCCTGGCAATCTTTGCGACGAAGGGCCAGGTGCTGTGGGTCACCGGACTCGTCCTTGCCCTCGGCAACATGGCCGGTGCCATGATGGCCGTAAAAGTGAACATGGGGCCCAAAGGCGCCCAATGGATCAAATGGCTCACCCTGATCATGGTCGCGGCGATCCTGCTACGCCTGATTCTGTACTGAACAAGGTCACTTGGCAGGATAGCGAATCAGGCAGGTGGGATCCTAAAGCCCCCGCAACCACTCCGGCCGCAGCCGTGCCCGCTCTGGTGTATGGATAGCCGTGCGTACCTGTTCCAGCATGCGGGCCTTGTCCCGGCCCAGGGTGCCTTTGAGCACCAGGTAGTTGGACGCATGGTCGCTGCGAAAGACGGTCTGGTTCAGCTCAAGGTTTTCCAGAAGCTTCTCGGCCTCCAGGAACAGCTCCTGCTGGTCGAGGGGCTCGAAGTCCGGGAACTGCTCCTTGTAGCGGTCCATCCCCTGGGGAAAGCTCACGACGAGGGTCGACAGGAACTCCGGCTGGGTGTCATTCATTAACCGGGCCGAATTGAGCGCGTGCTGGTCGCTCAGGCTCTTGCCCCCCAGGCCGTTGAGGATCATCACCGAGCGCTTGATGCCCGCCTCCCCGATCTTGAGCAGGGCATCCTTCGTGGACTCGTAAGTCTCCCCCTTGTTGACCCGGCGCAGCACCTCATCATCACCGGACTCCGCACCGATATAGAGCATGTGCAGCCCGGCATCGTGCAATTCTTTCAGTTCCGACACTGACTTGCGCTTGAGGTTGCGGGGCAGGCAGTAGGAGGTAACCCGGTGAACATCGGGGAGATAGTCGCGAATGGCCTCGAGAATCTTCAGCAAGCGGTGAGTGGGCAGGATCATTGCATCACCATCGGCAAGGAATACCCTCTGCACGATCAGGCGCTCGCCGCATTTGCGGATTTCCTCGAGTACTTCGTCCTCATCACGGGCGCGGAACTTCTTCTGGGGCGCCGTGTACATCTGAAGGCAAGTTCTATTTTGAACGTACCAAAACTAACTTTTCCTTTTCACATCAGTTAGCTGGTTTTGGTATATATACTAAATTATTATACTAAAACTAAAAGCGAGATCCATAGAGGACAGCGGAACTAATACAAGTTGAAGCCACGCCCGTGTCAGGAACGGATATCTGCCGGGGGCTCCGTCAAATCTAGCAACAGTTCTTTTGGGGAGCACTGAAGACAATCTGCGAGTTGATACAGTCGTTCGATCGTTACGTTAACCTCACCTCTTTCGATTTTCCCTACATAGCTCCTATCGATCCCTGCCTCATATGCAAGGCGCTCCTGAGACAGCCCTTTCGATTTCCGAATCGCTCGAAGATTTCGACCAAATGCTTCGCGAACAACTGAACCCATTTCTTGCCCTCATAAAAGACAAGACTATGGTTTCTTGAGGCATAAGGAGCCACGGCATATACTACCCATTTTCCAGGATCGATCAGATCGACCTAATGACCATCGGACCTCCATATGAGCGAAAAACAGCAACTGCACGCCGATGAAATCTTGATTGAACTTTTACGAAATCAGGCTGGCACTCCTTTCTCGAACACCGAGATCCGGGATCTCTATCTTAGTCGTATTCCTCATGGACAACGGCCGTCCGCCAATCAACTACGCAAGCATATCTATAGGGAGCTTCTACGGCTTGAAGCAGCGGATCTCATCGAGCGCTACGAAGGGGCTACAGGGCGGGGTTGCAAGTTCATCTACCGACTAGAACACGATGGCGCTGCCTTGGTAGCGAGATCATCTCCCTATCTCACGGAAGATAAGCAAGGAGAGTCGACGATGGACAGGGAAACCCGGCATTCATTGCAGGAAGAGCTCTCTAACAGGAAAGTTGAACTGATTGCGAGCATCGGTGAAGCAGAGGAATACCAGCGACTCTACAACAAGTACCCAGCACTGCGTAGCGCAGTAAAGACGCAGTACCTGGAATCTCGCGAGAGAAGCACCAAACTGTTAGGCCATCTTCGAGCCGTAGAATCGGTAATCGCAAAGATTGGATCTTCCGCATGACCCAGTTGCGCGTTTGGCAAAACGAGTGCGTTGACGAAGCTCTACAAGTTTTCGAGCATCAAACACATTTTCTCTGCCACGCGACGCCAGGAGCAGGCAAGACGGTTATGGTGGCCTCTGTGGCCAAGGCCCTTCTGGAACGAAAGAAAATAGACTTCGTCTTGTGTTTTTCCCCGTCAAGGACAGTCGCGCAAAGCGTTGCTTTTACATTTGGCCAAGTCCTAGGGCGAACCTTCAACGGCCAAATTGGAGCTGCTGGTGGCTCCTACACCTACCAGTCAATGAGCACCCTGCCTAAAGAGTTGTGGCGGGTGTTGAGCGAACACAGAGTGCTGGTGGTATTGGATGAAATCCATCACTGCGCCGGTCAAAGATGGGAGGATCTTGTCATTGGCAACAGTTGGGGCCGAACGATTCTCGAGAGAATTCAAGGGAAAGCCATTTTCACGATAGCGCTATCAGGTACTCCATGGAGAACAGATGATCATCCAATCGTTCTCTCTCGCTACATACAGCCCGACGGCGAGCTCCACTGTGATTACGAGTACGGGTTGCAGCGCGCAGTTTCTGAGGGTGTGTGCCGTGAACCAAGAATCGTGCTCACTGACAATCGAGAAATCAGCCTGAGATCATTCGACCTTGGCCTAAAAAAAACCTTTACCAGTATCCAGGAAACCATTAAACAGGGTTATGTTACGTATCCTGAATTTCTATTCCGGGACGAAATAATCGACCATATACTCTCGGAAGCATCAACGAAACTGTCGGATATCCGGAAGCAGGTTCCTTTGGCCGCAGGGCTCGTTGTAGCAGCTACAGTGGCGCACGCAGAACAGATCTCTACTCGGCTTTCAGCACTTGGAGAGAAGCCTGTTGTGGTTACTTACAACACGCCCGAGGCCCAAAAGGTTATCTCAGATTTCAAATTTTCGACTGATAGGTGGATTATTTCCGTAGGAATGATCAGTGAAGGAACAGATATTCCCAGATTGCAAGTGTGTTGCCACCTCAGCAGGATACGAACAGAGCTCCATTTCCGGCAAGTTCTTGGCAGAATTCTCAGGCGCCAAGCAGATGAGCCTTTTAACTTCGGTGGTTGGCTTTACGTTCTAGCAGAAACCAATTTAACAGACTTTGCGCACCGAGTTGGTGATGATCTTCCAGGACACCACGTGGTGTCATTCTTACCAAAATCAAAAAAGCATGGTGTATGAGGTGGACCCCATCAGTTGGACAGCCTGAAGGTGCAGTTAAGCTCTGATCCGGCTGTATTCCCGGCTCAAGCTGCCAGGGTCATGGGTTGTTGGTAGTACACCTCATCCGGTGTTTGGTAATCAAGGGTTTGGTGGTACCGGGCCTGATTGTAATGCCGGAAGTACCGGTGGAGCGCCTGCTTCAAGTGGCGTCCATCCTCGAAGGCTGTGAGGTAGACGCACTCGTGCTTGACGCTGCGCCAGAGCCGTTCCACGAAGATGTTGTCATGATAGCAGCCCTTGCCGTCCATGCTGATCCGAATGCCATGCTCCTTGAGA
>NZ_FOHZ01000016.1 GCF_900111555.1 Marinobacter segnicrescens | reverse complement strand
CGGCGTAAAGGTTGTTATCCAGGTATACAGCTCCCGGATCTGAGCGCCGCTCAGCTTTTTGGGGCGACCAGAAATTTGCTTGGCCTTAAGTGCGTCAAAGCCACCCTCTCGGTAGGCAGCCAGCCATTCGTAAATTCGTGCCCGGCTCATGCCAAGCGCTTTGATGACGACTTCCGGGCTCTCGCCATCCATGACTCGTTGAACGGCGCGAACGCGAATGGCTTCTAATGTTTTGTGATCAAGTTTACGACCGTCATCGTGGCGCATGTGTGTAGATATCCGATAAGCTTGGCAAACGACCGCTACATTATAAATGATGTTCGCTTACTTTTGTACCCATTAGTAAGTGTTCCAAGAGTTGTCGAGCTGAGTCTGGATCATCAGGAACATGAACCTCCGGTACAGCTCGGCGAAGGAGACCAATCAAATCTCCTGGTGCTGCCCGGGACTGTTCGACGCGACGATTACGTGCCGCTCGAGTTGCAGAACTGGACAATTCAGCAAGTCGGCCCAACCGCTCTGTCGTCAGATCTTCCGTGAAGTTAACTGTAAGTGATTGCTGCTGGGTCCAGTTCTTTCCAGCATGCTCATATTTACGGAGAACGGCCTCAGCGAGGCAGATGCGTAGCGTCGCCGTTGGGACGTGGTAGGCAGCATAAAAGCTATGCGGATGCATCAATAGATAATTCAGGTTTGTGCGACTAATTTCAACGCTTAGAGAGCCGTCCGCATTCAGTGCACGCTCAGTGCCCTTAAGCTGAACGTGAATCCTAATGTTGGTGGCTCTCCCATCCTCGACAACTTCGATCTCGCAGTCTGTACCATAGTCCTTTCGGTCAGCACGCTGAAGGATAAAAAGACCACTCTCTGTTAGGCATTTCTGAAATGCCGTCTCTGCCTTCTCCTCCGTGACATGATTGGAGGCTCGCTCTGGAAGGTCATCAAAGCATTCCATATCGTCAGCCATTTCTGTTTATTGTCCTCAATGAGGTAAAAATTCCATGCTGTAAGTTGCCAATTACCTTCGTCAATATATTTTAAGCATGTGCCCGAATACCTATGCGTTTAGCTAAATGGGTCCGCAAGCATCTTTAGCAGTCCATTCGTCAATCATATCAGCCCAGTCCTGCAACATAGATGTACGCTGATCACGATACTCGGCTTTGTTATATATCGCCCTCACACCTTTTTGCTCATGTGCCAGGCATTTCTCTATCCAATCGGTGTTGTAACCGGCTTCATGGAGCAAGGTACTGGCTGTTCGTCTCAGGTCGTGCGGGCCGAATTTGGCAAGCGGTTGCCCCTCTTTCTGAGCCAGCTTGTAAGTCATCGTCATTACCCGGTTCAGCGTGGCACTACTCATAGGGACGTCAGAATCGTAGCGTGACGGCAGAACATACTCCGATCCTCCGGAGAACGTCTTCAAAGCGATGAGGATGTCCATGGCCTGCCTGGATAGAAACACCAGGTGAGGGTTTCGACGCTTCATCCGTTCTTTGGGGATCGTCCAGAGCGCTTCGCTGAAGTTGATCTCACTCCAGGTGGCATTCGTCAGCTCGCTTTTACGCACCATCGTCAACAACAGTAGCTTTACCGCTGCCCGGATCGATGGTGATGTACCAATACGCCCCATGTACTGGTACATGATCCTGATTTCTTCGGGCGTCAGGGTTCGATCTCTCGGCTCAAACCTGGCAATGCTTGCGGGCCTCACCAGGTCTGCCGGGTTCTCAACCTTCTGGCCTCGCTCAGTCGCCCAGCGGTATACCTGGAGTACAATCTCACGCGCATGAACCGCCGTAGCAGGTGCACCGCGCTCTACGATGGCGTCGGTTAGTGCTCGCAAGTCCTCGTGGGTGATTTCGGTCAGCTTCTGATTGCCGAATTTCGTTTCCAGCTCTCTCGTATAAACCGAGCGGCGCATATCACGGGTAGAATCGGCCATCTGATAGCCACGTAGCCACTTTTCCGCCCAGGCACCAAAGGTTTCAGCCCCTTTAACACGCGCCTTGTCTCGGGCCTTCTCCTTCGCTGGCGACTTTCCATCGGCGACCATCCGCTTGGCTTCACCAAGCCGCTCACGGGCTTCTGCCAGAGTGATGCCCCCAACGCCATAGCGGCCAAAGGTGATTGTCTCTTGCCTGCCATTGATCGAGTAGTTGTAACGGAATGAGATAGAACCGGCAGGAGTGACGGCCACGTAGAGGCCATCCCGGTCATTCACTTTGTAGAGTTTATCCCTCGGCTTGAGGTTGCGCAGCTTGGTATCGGTCAGCAAGAGTCTTATCCTTCTTCGATTCCAATACCATGCTGGAAGACCACCCGAAAATCAGGCAATAAATTCAATAAAAACAGTTATTTAAATAATTTCGATACCATGAACACACAAGATCAAGCAGCATGGTATCGGCTATCACTCATGGCATCATGTCTCGATAATACCACCTTGGATACCACGCTCAAGCGGTGCTTCCCGCTGCCATTAGTTGCCAAACACTGCCAGACATAAAAATAAAAAAGCCCATGAAAACATGGGCTTAAGTATCATTTAATGCCAGTTAGTACCAGCTAATGCCTAACGCGTGATCATTCCCACTCGATGGTCGCGGGGGGCTTGGAGGAGATGTCGTAGGTCACCCGGGACACACCGGTGATCTCATTGATAATGCGGTTGGATACCGTCTCCAGCAACTCGTAGGGCAGGCGTGCCCAACGCGCAGTCATGAAATCAATGGTTTCCACGGCCCTCAGGGCTATCACGTATTCGTAGCGGCGCTGGTCGCCGACCACACCCACAGACTTCACCGGCAGGAATACCGCAAACGCCTGGCTGGTCTTGTGGTAAAGGTCTGCCCGGTGCAGCTCCTCCAGGAAGATGGCGTCAGCACGACGGAGAATCTCCGCGTATTCCTTCCTGACCTCACCGAGGATACGCACACCCAGACCCGGTCCCGGGAAGGGATGACGGTAGACCATATCGTAGGGCAGGCCCAATTCCAGGCCAATTCGGCGCACCTCATCCTTGAACAGCTCCCGCAGTGGCTCCACCAGCTTGAGCTTCATGGTCTCGGGAAGTCCGCCAACATTATGGTGGGACTTTATGACATGGGCCTTACCGGTCTTGGACGCAGCCGATTCGATCACGTCAGGATAGATGGTGCCCTGGGCAAGCCAGTTAACATCGGTAATCTCGGCGGCGTGTTCATCGAACACCTCGATAAAGGTATTACCAATGATCTTCCGCTTTTCCTCCGGGTCCTGGACACCCTTGAGGCGCCCCAGGAAAAGGTCTTCGGAATCGGCGCGGATGACCTTTACGCCCATGTTGCGGGCAAACATATCCATCACCTGGTCGCCCTCGTGGAGGCGTAACAGACCGTTATCCACGAACACACAGGTCAGCTGGTCACCAATTGCCCGGTGCAACAGGGCCGCGGTTACCGACGAATCGACACCGCCGGAAAGACCCAGCAGTACCTTCTCGCTACCAACCTGCTCGCGGATCTGGCGAACAGCGTCGTCCACAATGCGGGCCGGGGTCCACAGTGCCTCGCAGTGGCAGATATCCTTCACGAAGTGCTCGAGGATACGCTGCCCCTGCAGGGTATGGGTGACCTCGGGATGGAACTGGACGCCATAGAGGCCACGACGGGTATCCTGCATGGCGGCGATTGGCGCGCTCTCGGTGGATGCCAGCAGCTCGAAGCCCTCCGGCAGTGCAACCACCTTGTCACCATGGCTCATCCAGACATCAAGCAGGGATTCCCCCTGAGCCGTCAGGTGATCCTTGATATCCCGTAACAGCGGGCCTTCCGCGCGAACCTTGACCTGGGCGTAGCCGAACTCCCGCTTATCGGAACTGGCCACTCGGCCGCCAAGCTGCTCAGCCATGGTCTGCATGCCGTAGCAGATGCCCAGTACCGGGATGCCACGTTCGAACAGTCCTTCCGGCGCCCGGGGGCCTCCCAGCTGGGTGACGGATTCAGGACCACCGGCGAGGATGACGCCCTTGGGACGGAACGCCTCGATCTCGTCCGCGGTGAGATCAAAGGGCCTGATCTCGCAGTAAACTCCGATTTCCCGTACCCGGCGGGCAATAAGCTGGGTGTACTGGGAACCGAAATCGAGAATCAGGATGCGGTGGTCATGAATGTTCTGGGACATGGATTCCTCAACATGAAATAAGAAACGGCCCGGAGTCGGGCCGTGTATCGGGATGGCTCAACCGATGCGATAGTTCGGAGCTTCCTTGGTGATGGTCACATCGTGAACGTGACTCTCACGCATACCCGCGTTGGTGATTCGGACAAACTGGGGCCTGGTGCGCATGGTTTCCATGTCGGCGCTGCCGGTATACCCCATGGAAGCACGCACACCGCCCATCAGCTGATGGACAATATTACGCATCGGCCCCTTGCAGGCCACCCGACCTTCGATGCCTTCGGGCACCAGTTTTTCAACGCCTTCGCTGGCATCCTGGAAGTAACGGTCGCTGGAACCCTGCCCCATGGCCCCGAGGGAACCCATGCCACGATAGGCCTTGTAGCTACGACCCTGGAACAGCTCCACCTCACCCGGGGACTCATCGGTACCTGCCAGCAGGCTGCCCACCATGACGCTGTAGGCACCGGCAGCAATGGCCTTGGCGATATCCCCGGAGAACCGGATACCACCGTCAGCAATCAGGGGTACACCGCGGTCCTTCAGGGCCGCCGCCACATTGGATACCGCCGTAATCTGCGGAACACCGATACCCGCCACGATCCGAGTGGTACAGATGGAGCCCGGACCAATGCCCACCTTGACGGCATCAGCACCGGCATCCGCCAGCGCAATGGCCGCCTCGGCGGTTGCAATATTGCCACCGATAACGTCTACCTGCGGAAAGTTCTGCTTGATCCAGCGAACCCGCTCGATAACGCCAGCCGAATGGCCGTGTGCGGTGTCCACAACGATCACGTCAACACCCGCTTCCACCAGGGCTGCAACACGTGCTTCGGTGTCGCCCCCGGTGCCCACGGCCGCGCCAACCCGCAGGCGACCCTGCTCATCCTTGCAGGCCAGCGGATAGTCCTTGGCTTTCTGGATGTCCTTTACGGTAATCAGGCCACGCAGCTCGAATTCGTCGTTGACCACCAGTACCTTCTCGATGCGATGGCGATGCAGCAATTCCTTGACCTCGTCCAGGTCGGCACCCTCGCGCACGGTTACCAGCTTGTCCTTGGGGGTCATAATGTCCGCCACACGGGTGTCCATGCGGCTTTCGAAACGAATATCGCGGCCGGTTACGATACCTACCAGGTCCCTGCCATCCACGACGGGCAGGCCGGAAATACTGTTGGCCATGGTAATATCGACCAGCTCTCGGACTGTGGTGGTCGGGGACACCGTTATGGGGTCCTTGACCACGCCACTTTCGAATTTCTTGACCTTGCGGACCGCAGCAGCCTGCTGCTCAACGCCCATGCTCTTGTGCATGATGCCGATGCCACCTTCCTGGGCCATGGCAATAGCCAGTTCGGATTCGGTAACGGTATCCATGGCAGCTGAAACCAGCGGAATGTTGAGGGTAATGCCCTTGGTCAACCGGGTTTGCAGATCGACGTGCTTGGGCAGCACTTCGGAATATCCCGGCATCAGGAGAACGTCGTCAAACGTGAGGGCTTCTTCGGCTATACGCAACATTGGGACCCGCCTTTGAGAAAGAACATGTGGAGGCCCGGCACCGCCGTTTTAAGGCGCTGTCTCAGCGCGTAACGGAACCGGTCACCTTAATCGGACTATTATAAATGTCGCAGCCGCGACAGTAAACCGGGCCAGGACCACCTGGATGCTGCATCTTGCTGAATTTCCGTTGGTTTTGGGAAGGCTCGCTAGCGGAAAACCCGTATGGTGACAGAGAAGGTTCTGATAACATGGCGTTTTTTACTGTCCGGAGACCCAGATGTACCCAGATGACTCGCCCACCGTTCGCCCCCGCGCCCTGACGGTCTCCGAACTCAACCGGCAAGCCCGACACCTGCTTGAAAGCAGTTTCATGCAAGCCTGGGTGGAAGGTGAACTGTCCGGTCTTTCCAGGCCCTCCTCGGGCCACTGGTACTTCTCCCTCAAGGATCAGCGTGCCCAGGTACGGTGCGCCATGTTCCGTGGCTTTAACCAGCGGCTCAGACAGACACCGAAAGAGGGCGACCAGGTACGGATTCGCGGCAAGGTCAGCCTGTATGAGGCCCGGGGCGATTACCAGATCATTGTCGAGCACCTGGAACCGGCCGGCCTGGGGGCACTGCAGCAGGCCTTCGACGCCCTGAAAGCCCGACTCTACGCCGAGGGACTGTTTGCGGCCGAGCGCAAGAAGCCGCTTCCGGTCACGCCCCGACACATCGGCGTAGTCACCTCACCCACTGGCGCAGCGATCCATGACATATTGACCGTGCTGGGCCGCCGCTGCCCAGGTATTCCGGTCACTCTCTACTCCACGGCCGTACAGGGCCAGGCGGCGACGGCAGGCATCGTCGACGCCATCAACCGGGCCATACGCCATAACCAGGCCGACGTACTGATCATCGGCCGGGGCGGCGGTTCCCTGGAAGACCTGTGGTGCTTTAACGAAGAGGCCGTTGCCCGCGCCATCGCAGCCTGCCCGATTCCCACCGTTAGCGCCGTCGGGCACGAAGTTGACGTCACCATCGCGGATTTCGTGGCCGACCTGCGCGCACCGACCCCATCAGCCGCAGCCGAAAAGATTTCACCGGACCAGTCCACCTGGATCAGTCGCCTGGACGAAACCCGCCACAGGCTCGTCCACGCAATGACCCGACAACTGCGCCAACAACAGACGGGCGTCAATCAGTTAACGTCCCGACTACGGGATCCACGGCGGCAACTACAGGAAAAAGCCCAGCGCCTGGACGACATGGAGTTGCGGTTCCGGCAGGCAATCAGCCAGCGCCTGGATAGCGAGCGAACCAGAAGTGACCACCTCCAGCAACGACTGCTGACCCACCGACCTGACCGGCGGATTGCTGAACACAGTCAACGCGTCGAATCAGTCCGCGAGCGCCTGCAGTCATCGTTGGGCCGGCAGCTGGAAACCCGCAGCCAGCGACTTGAATCCGCCGCCCGCACCCTTAACGCCGTCAGCCCCCTGGCCACCCTTGGGCGCGGCTACGCCATCATCGCATCGGATAACCAGACCGTGGTCCGCGATCCGGCCACGCTGGCTCCGGGGGACCGGATAAGCGCCAGGCTGGCCAGGGGCACGCTGAAAGCTACTGTCGACTCGGTCCATCCTGGCGCCGATGGGACCGAAGTTGACAACTGATTAGCCTTTGGTCTACTTCCTCTGCGTGCCAGATGGCTTACAGTCAGGTTCTCAAGTATCAAAAAAACAACAACCCGACTCCAAGCTATGAGAGGTGGACCAATGGACTACCAATCGGAATTCCGTCGCTCCGTGGACCAGCCAGAGGAATTCTGGCGAGAAAAAGCCCGCGCGATCGACTGGATACGCCCCCCGGAAGAAATCTGGAAAGCCAGCGAGAATGGCCACGGCCAGTGGTTTCCCGATGGTCTGATCAACTCCAGTGATGTCGCCCTGGATGCCAATATTCGCGCCGGTCGCGGCGACCAGAAAGCACTGATCTATGACTCCCCCGTCACCGACACCCAACAGAGCTTTACATACAACGAGCTGACCGACCAGGTGGCCCGTTTTGCCGGCGTACTCAAGGCACGCGGGGTGGGCCACGGGGACCGGGTGATTATTTACATGCCCATGGTGCCCCAGGCAGTGATCGCCATGCTCGCCTGCGCCCGGCTGGGGGCCATTCACTCGGTGGTGTTTGGTGGCTTTGCCGCCCACGAACTGGCAGTGAGGATCAGTGACGCCAAGCCAAAGGCCATTGTTACGGCCTCCTGTGGTATCGAAGTAGCCAAGGTTATTCCTTACAAACCACTGGTGGACCGCGCCATCGAGGAGGCTGACCACAAGCCGGAATTCTGCATTGTATTCCAGCGTCCCCAGGTGACTGCTGAACTTCAAGCCGGACGTGACGCGGACTGGGACCAGGAAATGGCGACCGCGACTCCGGCAGACCCCGTTCCTGTCGCCGCCACTGATCCGCTCTATATCCTGTATACCTCAGGTACCACCGGAAAGCCCAAAGGCGTGGTACGGGATAATGGCGGTCATGCCGTGGCGCTTCGCTACAGCATGGAACTGGTCTACGGCGCCGGGCCCGGCGATGTATTCTGGGCCGCCTCGGACGTGGGCTGGGTGGTCGGTCACAGTTATATCGTGTATGCGCCTTTGTTCATGGGCTGCACTACCATCCTCTATGAAGGCAAACCGGTAAAGACACCCGACGCCGGCGCTTTCTGGCGGGTTTGCCAGGATCACAAGGTGAACTACCTGTTTACCGCACCTACTGCTTTCCGCGCCGTCCGCAAGGAGGACCCGGAAGCCGACCTGATGGCGAAGTACGACATCAGTGCCCTGAAGCGACTCTTTCTGGCCGGCGAACGCCTCGACCCGTCCACCTACGAATGGCTCAAGGAACATACCAGCCTTCCGGTGCTGGATCACTGGTGGCAGACGGAAACCGGCTGGGCCATCTGCTGTAACCCGGTAGGCATTGAGGAAATGCGCACCAAGCCCGGTTCAGCGACCGTTCCCGCCCCTGGCTTCAATGTGCAGGTGGTTAGCCTCGACGGTCGCCCCATGCCCGCGGGCGAGCAGGGTCAGGTGGCCGTAAAACTGCCCCTTCCTCCTGGGTGCCTTTCTACGGTGTGGGGCGACGACGCCCGCTTTCGCAAGACCTATCTCGACCCCATTCCCGGCTTCTACAGCTCCGGAGACGGTGGCTTCATTGATGAGGATGGCTATGTGTTCATCATGGGGCGCACCGATGACGTGATTAACGTTGCCGGACACCGGCTCTCCACCGGCGAGATGGAAGAAGTGGTTGCCTCTCACCCTGCAGTGGCCGAATGCTGCGTGGTGGGTGCCCGCGATGAAATGAAGGGGCAGATTCCGGTGGGCCTGGTGCTACTGAAAGACGGCGCCACCATCGACCCGGACGAGCTGGAAGAAGAGCTGGTGGAAATGGTCAGGGACCGTATCGGCGCCATTGCCTGCTTCCGCCGGGCCATGGTGGTGGACCGCCTGCCCAAGACCCGGTCCGGAAAAATCCTGCGCCGCGTTATCCGTCAAATTGCGGACGGTGAGGAATGGTCTGTGCCGTCGACCATCGATGACCCCGCCATTCTCGAGGAAATCGACCAGAAGTTTCGCAACTGACCCCTTCACCGGGCCGTCCAAACAGAGCGAAAGCGAACTGATTTCGTTGAAAAAAGGGGGCGTCAGAGCCGTTTGAAAAAACCTTTGACGCCCCCGGAACTCGGTCTATACTGAAATTGCTGTGGAAAGACAGCGGTATTAAGTGAAAGTGTTACAACGCTCTGCCTCTCAGACGTTCGGTCACTCCTTCCCTCAGTACAACTGCCCTATCCCCAGCAAAACTGTGTCGGTGCCTTCTGTAGTTCAGCTGTCATAGTAATGCGGTTATCTATGGAGCGCCGGCACTCAGGAAAGGTCCCGTGAGGGCACAACGTTCAGAAACACAGGAAAGATCAATGTCTGACACAAAAACAGGCCACGTAAAGTGGTTCAACGAGTCCAAGGGTTTCGGCTTCATCGCCCAGGACGGTGGCAGTGACGTATTCGTTCACTACAGCGCAATCAACGCAAGCGGGTTCCGTACCCTGGCTGAAGGCCAGCAGGTGCAGTTCACCGTAACCCAGGGCCCGAAAGGTCCCCAGGCGGAAAACGTAACCCCGGTTTGAGGTTATGGTTTCCGGCCATTGCCCCTCACGGGCTTTGGACAAAAGAAAAGCCGGCAGTTGCCGGCTTTTCTGTATCCCGGGACCTGAACTTCGTCCAGGTCCCGGGAACGTCCGGTCTGAAATCAGGCCGTTGCGGCGGCAACAGACTCCGGTGCACCGACGTGGTTACCCACCGCTGACAACAGCGCCTGCAAGGTGGCAGAAGTTGTGTCTTCCGCCAGGGCGGCGGAACTGCGGATCTCGCCATCCACCACAATACGGATGCAGGCCAGCGCATTGGCGTTGGTGCCTTCGCCCAGAGCAAACTCATCGTAGGCTTCTACCGCCAGGGTGATACCATAGGTGTCCTGCAGTGCGGCAACGACCGCTTCCACCGCACCCAGGCCGTGCCCCTTCAGCTCAATGGCTGGCTGGCCAAACTTCACCGTAGCATTCACGCCCTCTTCATCACGGTGCAGGTCATAGGTGGTGAGACGCCATGCATTGTCCACCGCCAGGTAACGGTCCTCGAACAGCCGGTGGATGGTATGGGAGTCAATCTCGCCACCGTGAGTCTCCGCCTCTTTCTGGACACACTGACTGAACTCGATCTGCAACCAGCGCGGCAGGCTGATCTTGTAGTCCCGCTCCAGCACATGGGCGACACCACCCTTACCGGACTGGCTGTTGATGCGCACCACTTCCTCATAGCGGCGGCCCAGATCCTTCGGATCAATTGGCAGGTAGGCTACGTTCCACTTGTCGCCTTCCTTGCGATAGGCCAGACACTTGCGGATCGCATCCTGGTGGCTACCGGAGAAAGCGGTAAAGACCAGCTCACCCGCATACGGGTGGCGGGGGTGAGTGGAAATCTCGGTGCAGGCTTCCACCACATCCGTAATCTCGGCCATGTTGGACATATCCACCTTCGGATCTATGCCCTGGCTGTACAGGTTCATCGCCATGGTGACCAGGTCCATGTTACCGGTACGCTCACCATTACCCATCAGGGTACCTTCGACCCGGTCAGCACCGGCCATGACGGCCAGCTCGCCGGCAGCAACACCGCAGCCCCGGTCATTGTGGGTGTGCACGCTGATACTGACATGCTCACGACGCTGGATGTTGTCGCAGATCCACTCGATCTGGTCCGCGAACACATTCGGAGTGGCCATTTCCACGGTTGCCGGCAGATTGATAATAACCTTCTGGCCCTGGTCCGGGCGCCATACCTCGGTGACCGCGTCGATCACCTCGGCAGCATAGTCCAGCTCGGTACCGGTAAAGCTTTCCGGGGAATACTGGAAGGTCCAGTCCGTATCCGGGTAGCGGGCCGCAATTTCCTGCACCAGGCGGGCACCGTTGACAGCGATCTGCTTGATACCCTCACGGTCCATACCGAACACCTGCTCTCGCTGGACGGTGGAGGTGGAGTTGTAGACATGCACAATCGCCCGCTTGGCACCTTCCAGGGCCTGGTAGGTACGCTCGATCAGCTCGGGGCGGGCCTGGGTCAGTACCTGGATTCGAACGTCGTCCGGAATCCGGTTTTCTTCGATCAGTTTGCGGCAGAAGTCGAAATCCGGCTGGCTGGCCGCAGGAAAGCCGATTTCAATCTGCTTGAAGCCTACCTTGACCAGCAAATCGAACAGGCGCTGCTTCTGCGCAACCGTCATGGGCTTGACCAGGGCCTGGTTACCGTCACGCAGGTCTACCGCACACCAGTCTGGAGCCTTTTCGATAACCTTGTCCGGCCAGCGGCGGTCAGTTTTACGAACCGGCTGGAAGGGAATGTATTTGCTGTGATCGAAAGCCATGGTGTCTGCCCTTTTGCTAATTCGAGAGGTGTATCGCTATTTTTCTATAATAACGCAGATAACCGGGAATTTGATTGCTTTTTTGGTCAGCAATGGGACACTTAAGGCAACAATAATCCATTTTATCACCCAAGGGCGCCATATCATGCCAACAAGGTCCCGCGAAGTGCACAAACTGGATCGTACCGATCGTCGAATCCTCGAAGCCTTGCAGAGTGATGGTGCCCTCAATAACCAGCAGCTGGCCGAGGCGGTCGGACTCTCTCCCTCGCCGTGCCTGAGGCGGGTCCGGGCGCTGGAAGAAGCCGGCATTATCCTCGACCGGGTTACGGTGCTGGATCACAAGAAACTGGGCTTATCACTCACCGCCATCATCCTCATTGGCATGGACCGTCACACCCCGGAACGGTTCGAGGCCTTCGAGCAGCAGGTGGCCGATTATCCGGAGGTTCAGGAGTGCTACCTGATCACCGGCCAGGACGCAGACTACATGCTCAAGGTGGTCGTGCCGGATATGGACCATTACCACGAATTCCTGCTCAACCAGATCACTCGGATTCCGGGCGTCAGTGGCGTGCATTCCAGCTTCGTGCTGAGACGCGTGATTGACTCCACAGCCCTGCCCCTGAAATATCTCGAGGCCGAGGGATAACCGGTTCATTTCTGGCTCAGGGCACGTACAATAACCCTTTCACAGTCACTTACATTCCTTCGTTACGGAAACCATAATGCGAGCGAGCCGTTATCTGATTGCCACCCTCAAGGAAAACCCCTCCGATGCCGAAATCATCAGCCATCAGCTGATGCTGCGTGCCGGCATGATCCGCAAGCTGGCGGCAGGCCTGTACACCTGGTTGCCACTGGGATTGCGGGTATTGCGAAAGGTGGAGCGCATCGTGCGGGAGGAAATGGACCGCAGCGGGGCCCAGGAAGTACTCATGCCGGCGGTGCAGCCTGCGGAGCTGTGGCAGGAGTCCGGCCGCTGGCAACAATACGGTGGCGAGCTACTGCGCCTGAAAGACCGGCACGACCGGGATTTCTGTTTCGGCCCTACCCACGAAGAGGTCATCACTGACCTTATCCGCAACGAATTGAAGAGCTACAAGGAACTGCCGGCAAATTTCTACCAGATCCAGACCAAGTTCCGGGACGAACGCCGCCCCCGCTTCGGCGTTATGCGTGCCCGTGAATTCCTGATGAAGGATGCCTACTCGTTCCATGTCAGTGGCGAGTCCCTGGATGAGACCTATGAGGTCATGCATCGCACTTACTGCGCCATCTTTGATCGCCTGGGCCTGGACTACCGTCCGGTGGTGGCGGACTCCGGCGCCATCGGTGGCAACGCCTCCCACGAGTTCCATGTACTGGCTTCCTCCGGCGAGGACGAAATCGCCTTCAGCACCGACAGCGACTACGCCGCCAATATTGAAAAGGCAGAAGCCCTGGCACCGGCCGGTGATCGTCCGGCTCCGTCTGAAGCCATGACCGAGATCGCCACACCCGGCCAGACCACCATTGCTGCCATCGCCGAATTCCTCAAGGTGCCCGCTGAGAAGACCGTCAAGACCCTGCTGGTCAAGGCCGATGCTCCCGAAGGTGAGGAGGCGGGGCTGGTCGCGTTGATTCTGCGCGGTGACCACACCCTGAACGACATCAAGGCGGAAAACCTGGAAGGCGTGGCCGAGCCCCTGACCATGGCTACCGATGAAGGAATCCGGCGGGCCACCGGCTGTGCACCAGGTTCCATCGGGCCGGTTAACCTTTCGGTACCGATGATTGTTGACCGTACCGCTGCACACCTTGCGGATTTTGTCTGTGGAGCCAACAAGGAGGGCTACCACCTCACTGGCGTTAACTGGGAGCGGGACGTTCCCCTGGGCCGGGTGGAAGACCTGCGCAATGTCGTGGAAGGTGACCCCAGCCCGGATGGCAAAGGGACGCTCGAAATCCGCCGCGGTATCGAGGTAGGCCACATCTTCAAGCTGGGCAACAAATACAGCAAGGCCATGGGTGCTACCGTTCTGGATGAACATGGCAAGAGCGCTGTGCTGGAAATGGGCTGCTACGGCATCGGGGTATCACGGATTGTGGCGGCTGCCATCGAGCAGAACCACGACGACCGGGGTATCATCTGGCCCGAGGCAATCGCACCCTTTGAAGTGGCTATCGTCACACTGAACGGCCACAAGTCACCAGCCGTACAGGAAGCCGGCGAGAAGCTCTACGCCCAGCTTACCGAGGCCGGTTTTGATGTGCTCCTGGATGACAGGAACGAACGCCCGGGTGTGAAGTTTGCCGACCTGGAACTGATGGGCCTGCCCCACCGGGTGGTGGTTTCCGACCGGGGCCTGGGCGCCGGGACCCTGGAGTACAAGGGTCGACAGGACGCCGACAAGCAGGACCTGGCAGTGGATAACGTCCTGGACTTCCTGCTCGCAGCCTCGCCCCGCCACCGCTCGTAGAGCCCTCTCCTTGCAGCCGGCCTGAGACCCCTCACCTCCTCAAGGCTGGCTGCGAGGCCCCTGCCCTGAATCAGGCTGAAAAATCCAGTCCGCAGGCCTTTGGAACGACGCCGGGCTCCATTTCCAGCAACACGCCGTAACGCGCTAGCACATCGTCCCGGATGCGTCCGGCCAGTTCGAGTATTTCCTTGCCACTTCCCCGGGAATGGTTCACCAGCACCAACGCCTGGCGATGGTGTACGCCCACCGTCCGGTTGCGATACCCTTTCCAGCCGCACTGATCAATCAGCCAGCCGGCAGCGAGTTTGACGCCACTGTCCGTCGGGTAGGCCACGATATCCGGCCACTCAGCTTTTAATGCTTCCCATTGCTCTGATGTTACCACCGGGTTCTTGAAGAAGCTGCCAGCGTTCGGCAGTTGTTCCGGGTCTGGCAGTTTGCGCCGGCGAACGGCCATCACCGCCTCCGCCACTGCCAGGGGGGAGTCCGGGGATTCCCCGTCAAACCATTGGGCCAACTCGCCATACCCCAGCTCGAACGCACGGCTGCGACTCAGGCGCAGGCGGATTTCCAGGATCAGATACCGGTCGGGTTGCTGCTTGAACAAGCTGTCCCGATATCCGAAAAGGCAGTCATCCTTATCGAGGGTCACTGGCTCACCGGTTTGCCGGTCCCAGGCGAGCAGACTGACAAACGAGTCCGATAACTCGACTCCATAGGCGCCAATGTTCTGAACCGGTGCCGCCCCGGCGGTACCGGGTATCAGGGCAAGGTTCTCGATACCACGATAGCCGGCACCGGCGGCATAGAGAACTGCCTGATGCCAATTTTCCCCGGCGGCCAGCACCAGCGTCGCCTCATCTCCATTTACTGCCTCCCAGCGCTTGCCCCGCAGGGCCATATGCAGGACAAGTCCCGGGAAGTCGTCACAGAAGATCAGGTTGCTACCCCCACCGACCACCTGTACCTGTAGTCCTTCCCAGCTGGCCCAGGACAGTGCCGTGCAGGCATCTTCCGGGGTTTCAGCATTGACCAGGTAGTGGGCCGTGGCCGGGGTCGCCATGGTGCTTAGCGACTGAAGGTCAGCATTCTCAATCAGGTGACGGGGGCGCATCAATCAGTCCAGGCGAGTCCGAATGTCGGCCAGCAGGCCCTCGCTGGCCTGGTGAATCAGGTCCAGTACGTGGTCGAAACCATCGTCACCGCCGTAGTAAGGATCCGGCACTTCGGTTACGGTACTGTCGGGCAGGTAATCCAGGAACAGACGGGGCTCTGTGCCGCCCTGCTGCGTCCACACATCCCGGATGTCCGCCAGGTTCTGACGATCCATGGTGAGGATATAGTGGAACGCCTCCAGGTCCACCGGGCGGAACTGGCGGGCGCGAAGATGGCCAATATCGATACCTCGTTCAGCCGCAGCCTTGCGGGCACGCTCATCCGGTGCTGAGCCTACGTACCAGTTGCCGGTTCCACAGGAGTCCACCTCCACGAGGTCCGCCAGTCCATGTTTTTCCAGGTGCTTGCGGAACACGCCCTCAGCAGTCGGTGACCGGCAGATATTGCCGAGGCACACGAACAATACCCGAATCGGGTCGCTCATTGGATTCTCCTTTGTCAGTGCTTTAACGCCAGGTATTGCCGGACCCGCTCGAGGTCTTCGCGGGTATCCACACCGGCCGGGGGGGGCTCTCTTGCCTCACTGACGTGGATACGTTCTCCCTGGTAGAGAGCCCGCAGCTGCTCAAGGCTCTCAGTGAGTTCCGTAGGGGCCGGCGGCCAGCTTACGAACCGATGCAACAGACTGACCCGGTAGCCATAGATACCGATATGCCGCCAGGCACGGTAGCCTTCAGGCAATTGCTCGGGCACCTTGTTCGCCTGCCAGTCAGCCCGGGACCAGGGCACCGGCGCCCGACTGAAATAATGGGCATAGCCGTCGTGGTCCCGCACAACTTTCACGACGTTTGGGTTAAACAGTTCTGCGGGTTCATGAATGCGTTCGCACAGGGTCGAGATCGCCGCTTCAGGGTATTCTTCGAGGGCATCGGCGACCTGGTTGATCAGGGCAGGCGGAATCAGGGGTTCATCGCCCTGGACATTCACTACCCTGGCATCGTCGGCAAGGCCGAGGCGGGCGACTACTTCCTGCAACCTGTCGGTACCACTGGCGTGGTCCCGGGAGGTCATCAATACTTCGGCGCCAAAGCCGTGGCATGCCTGCTCGATACGCTCGTCGTCGGTGGCCACCAGAACCCGGCCAGCCCGGCTCTTGCAGGCCTGCTCGTATACGTGGCGAATCATCGGCGCGCCGCCAATATCCGCCAGCGGTTTTCCGGGCAGCCGGGACGAGGCGAAACGGGCGGGAATGACTACGGTAAAAGACACGCTGTCACCCAAGTGAACGGTCGACGCGCTCTTCGGCGCTCAGGGTACGGGCCTCACTGGCCAGCATCACCGGGATACCCTCGCGGATGGGGAAGGCCATGCCATCGGCATAGCACACCATCTCATTCCGCTCCCGGTCCAGTTTGAGGTCGCCTTTGCACACCGGGCAGGCCAGCATGGCAATCAGTTTCTTGTCCATGTCATGTCTCTCGTAATAGGGAAGCATCCAGGCCACGGGCGGCCAGTTTCCGGTCAAGGACCCGGTCTACTGCGGCACCGAACCCGGCTGGCAACTGGGGCGCCACATCCAGGACCCAGCAGCGCTCGTTGGCGAAAGGCTGAATCTTGACAGCGTCCTTGGCTGTCATCAACACAGGGCGCTCATCGCTGGTGGCGATATCCTGTTCAGTATATCGGTGATGGTCCGGGAACGCGCGGCCCTCGACCTCGGCACCCAGATCCCGGAGCTGATCGAAGAAACGCCCCGGGTTGCCGATACCCGCCAGAGCCACACATGACCGCCCCTTCAGCCAGGGTCCGGCGGCTTTCGTGACTCCGGTCAGCAGGTGGCGCACCCCTGCAGGATGAAGCATCATGGCGTAGCGCCTGGGGTGTTCCGGCACGCGCTCTCCCGGAACACCATTGACGACCACCAGGTCAACATCCTGCAACCGCCCGACCGGTTCCCGCAAGGGCCCAACTGGCAGGCTGGCACCGTTGCCGACACCCCGCGCCCCATCAAAGACAGAAATCTCAACGTCCCGGGCCAGGGCGTAGTGCTGAAGTCCATCGTCACAGAGCAAGAGGTTGCCCAGGCCCTGATCGAGGGCCATGCGAGCCGAAGCCAGCCGTTGGGGGTGAACCACCACCGGGCAGGCGGTCTGGGCCGCCAGCATAACCGGTTCATCTCCCGCCTCGGCCGGGTTAGTGTCTGGTCCCACCAGCAAGGGGACATCGCCGGTGTGCTTGCCGCCGTATCCGCGTGACAGGATAACCGGTCGCCAGCCCTGCTCCCGGAAATGGGAAGCCAGCCAGGCCGTCAACGGAGACTTTCCGGTACCGCCCACGGTGATATTACCCACCACTACTACCGGCACCGGCAGCGGCTCCGCCGAGCTCGTCAGCCGGTTACGACGCCAGCTGGCCACCGCCTGGTAAAGCCAGGAAAGTGGCCACAGCGGCCACAGGAGCGCCCGCCTTCCATACCACAACCGTTCGGTCAGATCCGTCATTCGCCTTCACTGAATTGCATCTGATGAAGCTGGGCGTAGGCGCCGCCAGCCTCCAGCAATTGCCGGTGGTCGCCGTCTTCCACGATCTGGCCGGACTCCATGACCAGGATGCGGTCGGCCTTTTCGATGGTGGACAGCCGGTGGGCAATGACCAGGGTGGTACGTCCTTCCATCACCACCTCCAGCGCTTCCTGGATGTGGCGTTCGGATTCGGTGTCCAGCGCGGAGGTGGCCTCATCCAGGATCAGTATGGGCGCGTCCTTCAGCAGTGCCCGTGCAATTGCCAGGCGCTGTCGCTGACCGCCGGACAGCATGACGCCGTTGTCGCCCACCATGGTGTCGAGCCCCTCTGGCATCCTTTCAATAAATTCCATGGCGTGGGCCTTGCGGGCAGCTTCGACAATTTCTTCCCGGGAGCGGTCCCGCAACGAGCCATAGGCAATGTTGGCAGCAATGGTGTCATTGAACAGCACCACATTCTGGGTAACCAGGGCGATCTGCGCCCGCAGTGCGCTCAGACTGAATTCGGTGATCGGGTGCCCATCGATAAGGATCCGGCCCTGATAATACTCATAGAACCTCGGCAGCAGACTCACCATGGTGGATTTGCCACTGCCCGACCGGCCAACCAGTGCCACGCTCTGACCCGCCGGGATGTTCAGGTTGATGTGGTGAAGCACATCGTCCAGGTTGTCCTGATAGCGGAAGCGGACATCGTCAAACCGGATCTCGCCCTGGACCCGTTCCGGCGCATACTGGCCATCATCCCGCTCCGGTTCCTCATCCATCGTGCCAAAGACATCATGGGCGGCGGCAACGCCTTTCTGTATCTTGCTGTGTACGGAAGTAACCTGCCGGATGGGCTTGGCCATGGTGGCCGCTGCGGTAATAAAGGCGACCAGCTCACCGGTCGTCATGGTGCCGCGGATTTCAGGCGACAGCATGACCCAGACCAGGGCGGCAATCGCGAAGGCCACAAGTACCTGCACCACCGGCGTAGCAATCGCCTGGGTGGATGCCATTTTCAGCCCCTGCTTCATGGTGCGGTCGGCGACGTCGGCAAAACGCTCTCGCTCGTACTCCTCACCGCCAAAGGTGCGCACAACCCGATAACCGGTTATGGACTCCGACGAGACATGGGTTACATCCCCCATGGAACTCTGGATACGCCGGCTGATCTTGCGGAAACGCTTGCTGGCATAACTCACTACAAGACCAATCAACGGGCCGATTGCCACGAACACCAGGGTAAGCTTCCAATTGGTGTAGACCATGAAAATCAGCAGGCCAACAATCGTCAGCCCTTCCCTGAGCAATATGGTAACGGCACTGGTAGTGGCATCGGCTACCTGCTCGACATTAAAGGTGAGCTTCGACACCAGACGGCCAGAGGCATGGTTGTCAAAATAGCGGGAGGGTAATGCCAGCAAACGATCAAAGACCTGTTTACGCAGGGCATTGACCACATGGCGACCGACGTAGGCAATGAAGTATTGCCCCATAAAGGTCCCCACACCCCGAAAGGCGAAGACGCCCACAATCAACCCGGTCAGCATTATGCGGTTCTGTGCGCTGGGGTTCTCGATAGCCTCGATCACGTACTCCATCGATGCAGCCATCCCCGTGGATGCAGCGGCATAGATGATATTGCCAACGACCGCCAGCGAAAACGCGATCCAGAATGGCTTGACGTACTTGAGCAGACGCCGGTAGGTCTGCCAGTTGGAAGCTTCAGCTTGGTTCATTGCCCTGCCAGGTGGTTGCCGGATTTGAGGAACCTCTGATCGGAACAGACCAGGGGTTCCCTATGAATCATCCGATGTAGGATCCGTGGTGAAACTGATCCGGGTAAAGCCAAGCTTGCCGGCAACATCCATGGCCCGGATGACAAACTCGTGAGCCGTTCGCGCATCCGCCGTAATCACGAACGGAAGGGCCTTGCTGTCACCGGCGACGTCAAGGATCGCCTGCTCCAGGGTTCCTCGCCGATTATTGATCAGTGTGCGGCCATTCACAATGTAATGCCCATCAGCGTTTATCACCAGATCAATCTGCTCAACCTCCGTTGTCACTGGTTCGCCATCCGCTTGCGGTAACTGGATATTGAGATGGGTATCATTGGGCAGTGTGGTGGATACCATCAGGAAAATCAGCAACAGGAACACCACATCGATCAGTGGCGTCAGATCGACGCCCACTTCACGGCTACGCTGGCGTTGGAATTTCACGGCCGTCAGGCTCCCTCAACGTCAATTTCGCGATCACCATGGACCACTTCCACCAGGCGGATTGCTTCCTGCTCCATGCCCACTACCAGCGCCTCAATGCGACGGATCAGGTAGCGATGGGCAATCAGTGCGGGGATAGCCACGGTGAGACCGGCTGCGGTTGTCACCAGCGCTTCCGAGATACCGCCAGAGAGGGTTGCAATATTGGCGGCGCCCGCGCCCTGCATCCGTGAGAAAACCTTGATCATGCCAATGACGGTGCCCAAAAGGCCCAGCAGCGGAGCGATGGTAGCAATCGTGCCAAGAGGGTTCAGGAACCGTTCCAGGTCATGGATGACCTGGGCCGCTTCCTGTTCAATGCTTTCCTTCATGACCTCGCGACCATGCTTGGCGTTCATCAGGCCACTGGCCAGCACCCGCCCGGTGGGCGAAGAGGCCTGCAGGGCCTTGAGCTTGCGGCCGTTGAGTTCCCGCGCCTTGATCCAGCGCCAGAGCTCAGCCATGACATCCGGTGGCGCCACGCGGGACGGACGCAACGTCCAGAGCCGCTCCAGGATAATGGCCAATGCCAGAATGGAGCACAATACAATAGGCACCATCACGATGCCGCCCGCTTTCAGAAGCTCAAACACGCACAGTCTCCCCTGATCTGTTACAAGCGGCGCTACTTTAGCATAGCCACGAAATCAGACCACATCCGAACGCGACGTATGGGAAGGATTACTCACTACGGGTTGGAGACGGCCGCTCCGGAGCCCGTATCCAGAAGGATCCGCCCTGCCTCCACTCCGTGATATCGGCCCCTCCCTGCCCCAGGTCCAGGCGCAGCGCGCCGGAGGTAGCCGTATTCAGCAGCTCACTGCCCGCGTCATGGTAGCGGGCAACCACTTCCGGATGCGGGTGGCCGTACCGGTGGCGATAACCGGCGGTGAAAATGACCCGCTCCGGCGCAAGGCCATTCACGAACTTCGGCCCGGAGGATGTTTTGCTGCCGTGATGCGGCGCCACCACTGTGAGCTCGCCAGCGCGCCCGGCAAGCCCGGGATGGTCCGCCATCAACTGTTGCTCCGTGATGCGGGAAATATCCCCGGGCAGGAGCACCTGGTGACCGGCATAGGCAAGAATCAACACGCAGGAGCGATCATTGGCATCTGCACCGGTAAGGCGCTGTTCGGCTTGCCAAAAGCTTACCGTCACCTGCCCGACCAGCAGTGGCGACTGACCTCGGCAGGGCTCGGCCGCTTCAGCGGCGTCACCCGAAAGACGGCCAGGCTCCCCGGCAATAATCCGGCCAGGCCTGAACTGGGTCAGCAACTCGGAAAGACCACCGGCATGATCCCGGTCACCATGGCTGACCACCAGGGTGTCTATCGTGTTCACCCCGATACGCTCTAACGAAGGCCTCAAAACCTCCGACACGGCATTGTAACCAGACGCAGACTCCGGCCCGGTATCGTAAAGCAGGCTCTGGTCCTGGTGGTGCACCAGCACCGACAACCCCTGCCCCACATCCCATACCCAGATTCTCGGCGTTGGCTGCCACCGGGTGTGGCTGGTACTCCCATGAAGTACCAGCAGCAGGACGGTCATCCCGCTGCTGGCCAGTCGGAATCGGTTTTCCGGCAGCCACAGCGCCAGCAGAACCATAATAGCGACGATAGATGCTATCCATACCGGCAATCGCCCTGCGGGCAGCTCGATCTGTGCAAGTTGCACCAGAACCCACCACAGGCTGCCGAGCACAGCGTCAAGCACGACATGCACTGGCCCCGGCAGGAACCCTCCGGTGACCAGGAGGATGGCACCAACCCCCAATAACAGAGGCATAACCAACAGGGAAAGCCAGGGGATAGCGACAATATTGGCCAGCAATCCGGCCCAGGCGGCGCCCTGGCCCAGTATTGCGAGGATGGGCCAGAGCCCGGCGAATACCGCAGCCTGGGCCAGCACCAGGGCCATCACAGGGCCCGGCCTGCCGTGTAGCCGACTGAACATCAGGATCAATATTGCGACGGCGCCAAACGACAACCAGAACCCCTGATCCAGCGGCCCAAGTGGGTCTGTCACCAAGACCAGCCCGAGCGCCATCAACCAGGCCTGCCAGGGCCCGGTGATACGACCACCCAGTATCAGCCAGCCGGCAATTGCCACCATCAGCATTGCCCGCCTGGTAGGCACTGTGAAGCCTGCCAGCAAGGCGTAACCCACGGCCGCCGCAACCACCAACAGCCAGGTCCCATGCCGCTGGCCGGGCAGTAAGGCACCTCGGGTGGGCAGTCGGGCGAACAGGCCACGCAGTAAAAGTCCGGTGATACCCGCCACCAACCCGAGGTGGAGCCCTGAAATTGCCACCAGGTGGACAGTGCCAGTTGCTTGCAGCACGTCCCAATGGGCATTGTCCAGTTGCCCCCGGTAACCCAGCAGCAACGACAGCGTCAGGGCCTTGTGGTCTGTGCCATCGAGTGCTGCATCGGCAGATTGCACCAGGCGTTGCCGCCAGCGATGGTAATGGCATGCCAGCCCACAGGAGCCAGCCGGGTTTGCCAGGACGTTGCGAACCGATCCGGTAGCACCATAACCCTTGCGGAACAGCCAGGTTTCATAACGAAAGCCCCCCGGATTAACCACTCCATGGGGCCGCTTCAATACGACCGTGGCCGTCATGGGGGTGGGTACCGCGAGCGTTGTATCGTCGCCATACCAAGCGAGGCGAAGACGCCCTGGAACTCCGCTGGGACGATTACCGTCAAGACACAGGCTGAAACGCACACTGCCCCAGGCACCAGGTGCGGGGGCTGAGCAGAGATAGCCGGACACGGTGAGTGGCTGACCTTCAAGGGCCGGGTCCAGGCGGTCCGAGAGGCGCCATTGCGCGAACAGGGACGACCAGGCAAGTCCTGCCAGCAAGCAGCAGAGAATCAACACAACCGGGGTGGGTAAAAGCCTGCGCCTTGCGGCAATCACTATCAGTACCAGCCCGGTACAGAGCAGTACCCATGGTGGCGTAAAAAGCCCGGAGTAAAGTATGATGACGCCGCAGGCAAAGGCGGCGATCCGTGTCCCCATCAATCGGACCGTCCCTATCCAGACAAGACGCTTTCCTTCGTCTTGTGTGTCCAGTCAAGCAAGCACGCGGGCCCGGCTACTGACGTTTCCGGAGCACCCCGGCAAACAGGCTTTTCTTCGTTATGCCGAAGAAGTTCATGAAACGCTATATCCCGTCACCGGAAAGGGTGCGCTCTATTGAGTCACTGCACTTTCTCGGGGATATTGTCCATGAGCCCAACCTGTGGCACATAAACCGGCACAGTGTCGCCCGCGCGTTTCTTATCGGCGTCTTTCTGGCGTTTATTCCAATGCCCTTCCAGATGCTGGCGGCGGCATTCGGTGCTGTAATGCTCAACGCCAACCTGCCGTTATCTGTGGCGCTGGTGTGGATCAGTAACCCGCTCACCATGCCGCCCATTTTCTACTTCAACTACAAAATCGGAGCAATGCTGCTGGACCGACCGGTTATTACGTTCGAGTTCCAGCTGTCCTGGCACTGGCTCAGTGAGCGCATCGTGGAAATCGGCATTCCCCTTTATATTGGCTCTGTGGCGGTGGCTACGGTAGCTGGTTGCGCCGGCTACCTGGTCATCCAGTATCTCTGGCGAAGGAAGGTACGCAAGGACTGGCGACGACGCCGCAGCGAGCTATGAGGCCACCGGCAGCGGATGCAGCCTGCCCTGCTCCAGCTTGAGCACACGACCCAGGCTTCGCGCCATTGACATGTCGTGGGTCACGACCACGAACGCAATACCCAGCCGGTCCCGTAAGCCTTCAATCAATCGCTGAACACTTTCACCGGTCTGTTCGTCCAGGTTACCGGTGGGTTCGTCCATCAGCACACATTCCGGCTCGTTCACCAGGGCGCGAGCGATGGCCACCCGCTGACGTTCGCCACCTGACAACTCCCCCGGCTTATGGGCCAGGCGCTCGCCCAGTCCTACCTGGTCCAGCATGGCATCAGCCTTCTGACCGGCCTCGCGCACAGACATTCCGCCGAGGGTACAGGCCAGCATGACGTTCTCCCGGGCTGAAAACTCCGGCAGCAGGTGGTGAAACTGGTAGACAAACCCCAGGTGCTGGTTACGGAAACGGGCACGCCTGGCCTCGCTCATGCGGTGGATCTGCTCGCCACAGATACTGATATCACCGGTGGAAGGCTTGTCCAGCCCGCCCAGCAGGTTCAGCAAGGTGGTCTTACCGGCACCGCTGCTACCGACAATGGCGACCGTTTCCCCGGCGCCAACCGTCAGCGAAATATCGGAAAAGATGGTCAGGGTGGCCGGCCCCTCTTTGTAGGTGCGGGTCAGGTTACGGCACTCAATGACCGGGCGTACGTCGGTTTGCATGTCAGTGTCCTTATTCATACCTGAGGGCCTCCGCCGGGTCGACACGGGATGCCCGCCAGGCCGGATACAGCGTCGCCAGAAGGCTCATGACAAGTCCGGCGCTACTGATAATGGCTACATCCAGCCACTGCAGGTCCGACGGCAAGTAACTGATGAAATAGACATCGGCGTTCAGGAACTGATGATTGAGGAGGCACTCCAGTCCGCTGATCAGGTCACTGATATAAAGTGCTCCAAGGATTCCCAGCCCCGTGCCCACGAGGGTCCCGAACACCCCGATGATGGCACCCTGAATCATGAAGATACGCATGATACGGCCAGGAGTGGCCCCCATGGTCCGCAAAATTGCGATGTCGCCAGTCTTGTCCGTCACCACCATGACAAGGGTTGAAACGATGTTGAACGCCGCTACAGCAACGATGAACATCAATAGCAACCCAATAATGGTCTTCTCCATCTGGATGGCACTGAACAGGCTGCCATGGGTGCGTGTCCAGTCAGAAATGTAATAGCGCCCGCCCAGGCTGAGAGCTGCTTCTTCCACCACTGCCGGGGCGGCAAACAGATCGTCCACCAGCAAGCGCACACCTTCGGCGAGCCCCCCGGTGCGCATCAGCTTGCCTGCGTCATCCATGTGAATGAGCGTGTAATTACCATCAAGCTCAGCGCCGGTACTGAAAATACCGGCAACGGTAAAGCGCTTGAGCCTCGGCATGACCCCCGCGGGACTGACCGAGGCTTCCGGCAGTACTACGGTCAACTTGTCGCCAACCTGGAGCCTCAGGCTTGCTGCCAGTGGCCGGCCAACGATGATGCCAAACTCACCGGACTTCAGGTCGCCCAGGCTCCCCTCAATCATCTGGCTGGAAATAATGGAAACCGAGTCTTCCTGTTCCGGGATAATGCCCTTGATCAGTACACCGCGGACGTTGCCTCCGCCGGTGACCATGCCCTGGCCCTCAATGAAAGGCGCAGCGGCCAGCACCCGCGGATGCTCTGTTACCCGACTGTCCACTGTTTCCCAGTCCGCAAGGTAAGGGTCCCCTTTTACGACAGCATGGGGCACCATACCCAGAACCTTCTCTTTCAGCTCCCGGTCAAAGCCGTTCATCACCGACAACACGATGATGAGCACCGCCACACCCAGCATCAGTCCAATCATGGACGTCAGGGAAATAAAGGAGATGAAATGATTCCGTCGCTTGGCTGCGGTGTATCGCAGCCCGATATAGAACGAAAGGGGTCGGAACATACAGGTCGCCTGTCACTACCGGAAGTCGAATCGGATGCTTCCGCCTGTGTTGCCATCGGGAAGCTGCTAAACTGTTCAAAAAACGGGTATTCTGCCGCAAACAGCGTTCCGGTGCGAGCCAAGGCTACCCTGGATCGCCGCAGCCCCGAAATGCCCTGATAACAGACACCAGCGCGGAGCCAGGATGACCCCCGACTCACACACAACCGACCGTCGCGATTTCTTCCGCATCGCCGATCGCATCGGCCTTGAGTACTACCCGCTACCGGTCGGTGGTCCGGCAAACAGCGATCCCTTCAGTGAAGACCACCTGGACGGACTCAGGTCAGAACTGAAACGCATGGACCAGGATTTTCGCAATCAGCTTCCGGTGCTGGCTGAGCGAGACCGCCTGGCTGCTGGCCTGCTCAAGTCCCTGAACGGCAAGGTTGATACGCTGGCGCGCATTATGGCCTTTGAGCAAAATCCGTTGCAACCGCAACAGTGGCGTGACGTCACCCTCAGTGAAGGCGGTGTAAGTTTTCTTGTGCCCCGGGGGGAGTTTTCAGCAGGCGACGCCCTGGCCCTCAGGCTGACCCTGCCACCAGAACTTTACCGGCCCCGGGCCCGGGCTGAGGTGGTCGAAGTCTGTCCCGTCGCGAAAAATGGGGAGCTTGAAGAAATACATACAACCTTCAGGGACATATCCGAGGCGGACCGCCAACAGATTGCGAAACACGTCATGCGATGGCAGATTCGCCAGAGACAGGGCGGTCATACGTCGCAATAATGGGCCCGATAATTACAGAAGTTTCAGGAGAACTGACCATGAACAAACTGATGTCCGCGGCGATCGCTGCGAGCCTGGCCATTTCCGCCCTGAGCACCGGGTTTTCCCAACCGGCGCAGGCAGAGCAGGTCAAGGTGCCGGTGATGTCCCAGGGTGACCGGACTGCCATGACCATGCCCAGCACAGGCCAGTCCCGTGAAGCCGTCCGGCAAAGGTTCGGTGATCCGGTCAGTGTTTCCGGTCCCGTGGGTGACCCGCCGATTTCCCAGTGGCACTACGACAATTTTGTGGTCTATTTCGAGTACAACCACGTTATTCATGCTGTCGCCCGGCATAATCGCTGAGTCATTCCCCTTCAGGCTGTGACGGGCGATGTCAAACCGGTAGAATGCGGCCCGTCTGCGTCGAACCCGCCAAGGGTTTCTCACCTGAACCACTGACAGGATGGTTGCTATTTTGACTTCGACACGCGTGATGCCTGCCGAATGGGCACCCCAGAGTGCCGTCATGTTGACCTGGCCTCACCCCGGTACTGACTGGTTCAGTTGCATGGAGGAGGTGGAACCCGTATTCCTGGCTATTGCACGGGCGGTGCTCCGGTTCCAGAACCTGTTAATCAGCTGCGAGCAGGTTTTCCGGGCCGAGCGCCTGGACCGGGAGCTCAACCAGTGGGCACGGGAAAACAACCTGCCTGGTCGCGCCCATTGCGTCGCGGCTCCAGCCAACGATACCTGGGCACGGGACCATGGTCCGCTCGCGGTAACCACACCGGACGGTACCCGGTTAATGGATTTCCGCTTCAATGCCTGGGGTGGCAAGTTCCCGTGGGAAAAGGACGACGCCCTTAACCAGCACCTGGCGGTGGCAGGTTGCTTCGGCGACACTCCGCTGGAAAGGGTGGATTTCGTGCTCGAAGGGGGCTCCATCGAGTCCGACGGCGAGGGAACGGTCATGGTCACCAGTGAATGCCTGATGACACCGACACGTAATCCGGATTATGACCGTGCGGGTATCGAGGCATTACTGGATGAAACCCTGGGCGCAAAGCGCGTGCTCTGGCTTAACCACGGCTACCTGGCCGGGGACGACACCGACAGCCATATCGACACGCTGGCTCGCTTCGTAAGCCCGGACCATATCTGCTTTGTCCGCTGTGAAAACCCCGAGGACGAGCATTATCCGGCCCTCAGTGCCATGGAGGAGGAGCTTCGACAGTTCCAACAGGCAGATGGCTCACCGTACCACCTCGCCCCCCTGCCCTGGCCGGACGCCATCAATGACAATGAAGGCGAGCGACTGCCGGCCACCTACGCCAACTTCCTGATTATCAATGGGGCGGTACTGGTACCAGTCTATGACTTGCCCCAGGACCAAGCAGCACTGATCACCTTCCGGGAGTTGTTCCCGGACCGGGAGATTGTGCCGATTCCCTGCCGCCCCCTGATTGAACAGCACGGTAGCCTGCATTGTGTGACCATGCAGTTGCCTGCGGGAGTTGTTGAACTATGAGCCCGAACAAACTCCGCGTCGCTGCTGTCCAGCAGGCCTGCGACAGCAACAAGGAATCCAGCCTGGCCACCACCGAACGCCTGGTCCGCGAGGCCGCATCAGGCGGTGCCCAGCTGGTCGTCCTGCAGGAGTTACACGCCACACTGTATTTCTGCCAGACCGAGGATACGGCCGTGTTCGACCTGGCAGAGCCCATCCCCGGACCAACCACGGAACGACTTGCCGCCCTGGCCCGGGAACTGGGCATCGTTCTGGTAGGCTCGGTATTCGAGCGCCGAATGAACGGCGTTTATCACAACACTGCCGTGGTACTGGAAAAGGATGGAACCCTGGCCGGCATCTATCGCAAGATGCATATCCCGGACGACCCCGGTTTCTACGAGAAGTTCTACTTCACCCCTGGCGACGCCACGTCCAATGATGGCCTGAGCGGTTTCACGCCCATTGAAACCTCGATTGGCCGCCTGGGTATCCTGGTGTGTTGGGATCAGTGGTACCCGGAAGCTGCCCGCCTGATGGCACTGGCAGGTGCCGAAGTGCTGATCTATCCCACCGCCATCGGCTGGGACACCACTGATAATCCCGATGAGCAGTCCCGCCAGCTCGAGGCATGGGTTACCGTCCAGCGTGGCCACGCCGTGGCCAACAACCTGCCGGTGATCGCCCCCAACCGCATTGGCACTGAGCCGGACCCGAGTGGCCAGAGTGCCGGTATCCGGTTCTGGGGCAACAGTTTCATCTGCGGCCCCCAGGGGGAGTTCCTGGCGCGGGCGGATGACCGGAAGGAGGAGATTCTCACCGCTGAAATCGATCGCCAGCGAAGTGAGTCCATCCGGCGCATCTGGCCGTACTTCAGGGATCGCAGGATTGACGCTTATGGCGACCTGCTCAAGCGCGTCCGGGACTGAACCCACGATACAGGGCACTCCATGAAGAAACTGATCGATGCCGCAATTACCGAGCTGAATCACATTGTCCTCGGTAAGGAGCAGCAGATCCGACTAGCCCTGTGTGGCCTGCTGGCCAGGGGGCACTTGCTGATTGAAGACATTCCCGGCATGGGCAAGACGACCCTGTCCCACGCCCTGGCCAAGGTCATGGGGCTGAGCTATCAGAGAATTCAGTTCACCAACGACCTGCTGCCGGCGGATGTACTCGGATTCTCCATGTACGACCGGGAAGCCGGTTCACTGGTATTTCACCAGGGTCCGATTTTTGCCCAGCTGGTACTGGCCGACGAAGTGAACCGTGCCTCGCCCCGAACCCAGAGCGCCCTGCTGGAGGCCATGGAGGAGCGCCAGGTCTCGATCGAGGGCGAAACCCGTCCCCTGCCATGGCCATTCTTCGTAATTGCCACCCAGAACCCGGTTGAGCAGGGCGGTACGTATCCATTGCCTGAATCCCAGCTGGACCGGTTCCTGATGCGCCTTCGGCTTGGCTATCCGGACCCCAGGGCGGAGCGCGAACTGCTGGAAGGTGAGGATCGGCGCCAGATGACAGAGCAACTGCGCACCATGTTCACAACCGGCGACCTGGAAACCCTTCAGCAGGGTGTTTCCCGGGTGAGTGTGAGCCCGGCCCTGCTCGACTATATCCAGGGCCTGTTGGAGACCAGCCGGCGCATGCCTGGCCTGGTTTATGGCCTCTCCCCGAGGGCTGGTCTCGGGTTGGTACGAGCGTCCCGGGCCTGGGCTCTCATGCAGGGGCGCCACCATGTATTGCCCGATGACGTCCAGGCTGTTTTCCCTGCAATTGCGGCACACCGTCTGGAACAGGGCGACAGTGGCAAGGGGGAGCAGCGAGTGCGGCAACTCCTGGAACAGGTTCCTGTGATCGGCCGAGGCTGACTCCAACCCTGTATAGCGCCACTCAATTACCGGAATTACGCCAATCAAATTCGCGTTTCGCGATCAGCTTGGTATCCTCACGCTCCACAGGAGTCTGCGCCGCTGCCCCAGGCAGCCCTGAGTCATTCAGTGGTTATTCAGGGTTGCCCTTGATAGACAGCCGGACGCCCCGATACTCATAATGAATGGTAATCCGGCAACCCGACAAACGTTGCCCCGAACCTCAAGAGACGAGCAATGACCGACAGCAAACATTCCCGACTGATCATCCTCGGTTCCGGCCCCGCCGGTTACACTGCCGCTGTTTACGCTGCCCGCGCCAACCTCAACCCGACCCTGATCACAGGTATCGAGGTAGGTGGTCAACTGACGACTACTACAGACGTGGATAACTGGCCAGGCGATAACGACGGCGTTCAGGGGCCTGAACTGATGCAGCGGATGCTCAAGCACGCTGAACGCTTTGAGACCAGCATCGTCTACGACACCATCAACGAGGCAGACCTGCGTAACCGGCCGTTCCGTCTCAAGGGCGACAGCGGCGAATACACCTGTGATGCACTGATTATTGCCACCGGTGCCTCGGCCATGTATCTGGGGCTGGAGTCGGAAGAGAAGTTCAAGGGTCAGGGCGTATCCGCCTGTGCCACCTGCGATGGCTTCTTCTACAAGAAGCAGAAGGTGGCCGTTATCGGCGGTGGTAATACCGCCGTGGAAGAAGCGCTGTACCTCTCCAACATTGCGGACGAGGTCACATTGGTGCATCGTCGCGACCAGCTGCGTGCCGAGAAAATCCTGCAGGACAAGTTGTTTGAGAAAGCAGAGAACGGCAACGTCAATATTGTCTGGAACCACACCCTGGATGAAGTGCTCGGGGACGGCACCGGTGTCACCGGCATGCGCATCCGCAGCACTGAAGATGACAGCACCCGTGAACTGGACCTGGCCGGCGTTTTCATTGCCATTGGCCATCGCCCCAACACCGATCTTTTCGAAGGTCAGCTGGATATGGAAGGTGGCTACATCCGCATACGCAGCGGGCTTGAAGGCATGGCTACCCAGGCCAGCGTACCTGGCGTATTCGCCGCGGGCGACGTGGCCGACCATGTCTACCGCCAGGCGGTCACCTCTGCCGGCTTCGGGTGCATGGCGGCGCTTGACGCCGAAAAGTTCCTGGACCAGCAGGGCTGATTGCAAAACCCAATACCACTCCGCCGCGCCGGGGTGAGTAACGGGAGGCGAATACCATGAGCGCCCTGCCCTGGCTCGATCCGGACTACCTCTGGTTCCCCCCCGCCGAGGAAGCTCTGGAAGAACCCGATGGCTTGCTGGCACTGGGGGGCGACCTTGCCCCCCAGCGGCTTGTCCACGCCTACCGCCACGGAATCTTTCCCTGGTTCAGCGACGACCAGCCCATTCTCTGGTGGTCTCCGGATCCCCGCTGCGTATTGTTCCCGGATGAGATCCATGTTTCCCGCAGCCTGCGCCGAACCCTGAACCGGGATTACTTCCGGATTACGACCGACCAGGCCTTTCGTCGGGTGATTCACCTGTGTGGCTCCACCCGTCCAGAAGGAACCTGGATCACCGATGACATGGAACAGGCGTACATCGAGCTGCACCGGCAGGGTTACGCCCATTCCATTGAAGCCTGGAACCCCCGGGGAGAGCTGGTTGGCGGCCTGTACGGCCTTGCCATGGGATGCTGCTTCTTCGGGGAATCAATGTTCTCCCTGGAAACCAACGCCTCCAAGACAATTCTGGTGCACCTGTGTGGCCAGCTTCGAGACAGCGGCTATCAACTGATGGACTGCCAGGTCGAGAGCCCTCACCTGCTCAGCATGGGCGCACGGACTATCCCGCGTGCAACTTTCTTATCTATACTGGAAAGTAACATCGACCGGCCCCCGCTTCGGGAACCGTGGCACCTGGACTGGACCGGTCGGGGCAGACATCCGGAGACACGCCCATGAGCAGCCTCAGAACGCTGGTATTCTTTGCTACACCGGCCCACAGCTGCAGTTACCTGCCTGGCCGGGAGGCGACCACCATGTTCGTAGATCCGCGAGCCAAGGTGGACAAACGCCTGTACTCCCAGTTAACCGCCCTCGGGTTCCGTCGTAGCGGATCCCACTATTACCGTCCCCACTGCGAGCACTGCAATGCCTGCGTTCCGGTACGACTGGATGCCCGCGCCTTCCGGCCGGACCGTTCTCAGCGACGCGTCTGGAAGCGCAACAGGGACGTCAGCTTTCGCCTGGTTCCGGCTCAATTCTCCGAACGTTACTACCAGCTCTACGCCCGCTATATCAATGAGCGACACGCGGACGGCGATATGTACCCACCTTCCCGGGATCAGTTCCAGTCGTTCCTGGTAGAAGGGGCCACCGATAGCTGGTTTCTGGAGATGGCCCTGGGTGATGAACTGATCGGTCTCGCCGTTGTGGACCTGCTGGAAGACGGGCTTTCGGCAATTTACACCATGTTCCACCCGGAACATGACGACCGCAGCCTGGGGACCCTGGCGGTTCTCTGGCAGGTCCAGGAAGCCCGAAACCGGGGGTTGCCCTGGGTCTATCTGGGGTACTGGATTTCCGAAAGTCGCAAGATGAACTACAAGACCCGTTTCCGGCCCATCGAGGCTCTGCTGGACGGGACCTGGCAGGAGTATACTCCGGACAGCCGATCGGAGTAAGCCGGCCCGCCGACCGGCATTACGGCCCTTGCTTTTCATCAAAAAAGGCGCATTTTTTGCCAATGGCGCTCAAATGAGGCAGAATTGCGCCATTCCGGAATCAGGGAAACCCAATCAAGCGAGGTTCTTACTGAATGGCGAAATCAGATGTCATTGAAATGGAAGGCGTTATTGTAGACACCCTTCCAAATACCATGTTCCGTGTCGAGCTGAGCAACGGCCACGTTGTTACGGCCCACATCTCCGGCAAGATGCGCAAGAACTATATCCGCATTCTCACTGGAGACAAGGTGAAGGTCGAGCTGACTCCTTACGACCTGAGCAAGGGCCGCATCGTTTACCGCGCCCGTTGATTGCCGCCAGGCCGGGCCTGCAGTCAGCAGCCTGACATCTGCGCAAAAAGAAAGCCCCGCCGAGGCGGGGCTTTCTTCATTATTGCCACAATAAACGTTACCTTCCTGGACTGGCCTGCCCGCTACACGGCTTCCGCCGGCTCGTTCTCGTACTCGAACACCAGCTCACCATCCTTGAGATGGACATTCACTTCACCTCCATTTTCAGACAGTGCACCAAACAGGATCTGCTCTGCGAGCGGACGCTTGATCTTGTCCTGGATCAGCCGTCCCATGGGACGTGCCCCCATGGTGGGATCGTAGCCTTTCTGTGCCAGCCAGAGCTTGGCTTCGTCGTCCACATGGAGTACCACGTGCTTCTCGTCCAGCTGGGCCTGGAGTTCGGTGAGGAACTTGTCCACCACGTGGGTGATGGTCTCCGGCGCCAGGCCACCAAACTGAATGATGGAATCCAGGCGATTGCGGAACTCTGGCGTGAACATCTTGTTGATCACCTCCATGCCATCAGTGCTGTGATCCTGCTCCTGGAAACCGATCGAACGGCGGCTGATATCCTCGGCGCCGGCGTTGGTGGTCATCACCAGGATGACATGGCGGAAGTCCGCCTTACGGCCGTTGTTGTCTGTCAACGTACCGTGGTCCATCACCTGCAACAGCAGGTTGAACACCTCAGGATGAGCCTTTTCGATCTCGTCCAGAAGCAGCACGCAATGGGGGTGCTTGTTCACCGCCTCGGTGAGCAGGCCGCCCTGATCGAAACCGACGTAGCCCGGAGGCGCACCGATCAGCCGTGATACGGTATGCCGTTCCATATACTCGGACATATCGAAGCGTACCAGTTCAATACCCAGCACCTTGGCCAGCTGACGGGTCACCTCAGTCTTGCCCACACCGGTAGGTCCGGCAAACAGGAACGCACCCTCCGGTTTCTCCGGGGCCTTCAGTCCTGCCCTGGCCAGCTTGATGGCGTTGGACAGCGACTCGATGGCAGCGTCCTGGCCGAACACGGTCATCTTCAGGTCCCGCTCCATGTTGCGCAGCAGATCCTTGTCACTGCTGGACACACTCTTCGGCGGGATGCGGGCAATCGTCGCCACCACGTCCTCAATGGCGGATACACCGATCACCTTGCGACGCTTGGCTTCCGGCAACAGCCGTTGACGCGCACCAGCCTCATCAATCACGTCGATGGCCTTGTCCGGCAGGTGGCGGTCGGAGATATACCGGTCGGCGAGCTCCGCAGCAACCCGCAATGCCTTGTCAGTGTATTTGAGGTCGTGGTGCTTCTCGAAATGTGGCTTGAGACCCTTGAGGATCTGGTAGGTGTCCTCGACACTGGGCTCATTGACATCGATCTTCTGGAAGCGCCGTGCCAGCGCGCTGTCTTTCTCGAAAATGCCCCGGAACTCGGAGAAGGTGGTGGACCCGATACAGCGGATCTCACCGGAGCTGAGCATGGGCTTGAGCAGGTTCGACGCGTCCATCACTCCGCCGGACGCAGAGCCAGCACCAATAATGGTATGGATCTCGTCGATAAACAGGATCGCCCGCTTTTCTTTCTTGAGCTCCGCAAGCAGCCCCTTGAGCCGCTTTTCGAAATCACCGCGATACTTGGTGCCCGCCAGCAGCGCACCCAGGTCCAGGGAGTAAACCACCGCGTCGGAAATGATCTCGGGCACCTGGCCATCCACGATCCGCCTGGCCAGGCCTTCAGCAATGGCGGTCTTGCCAACGCCAGCCTCTCCCACCAGCAGCGGGTTGTTCTTGCGACGGCGGACCAGGATCTGTACGACCCGCTCGACCTCGTGTTCACGGCCAATAAGCGGGTCGATCCGGCCCTGACGGGCCTGTTCGTTCAGGTTGGTGGCGTAGGCCTCAAGCGGACGGTTGGAAGAGCCCTCTTCAGCGGCCTCCTCCTGGGCTGCCGCATCCGGTGCCTCCTGGTCTTCGGCGCCCTGAACCCGGGAGATGCCGTGGGAAACGAAGTTCACCACATCAATGCGCGCAATGTTCTGCTTCTTGAGCAGGTAGACCGCCTGGCTTTCCTGCTCACTGAAAATGGCTACCAGTACGTTGGCTCCGGTTACTTCCTTCTTGCCGGAAGACTGTACATGGAACACAGCCCGCTGCAGGACCCGCTGGAAGCCAAGGGTCGGCTGTGTTTCCCGTTCGCTGTCGCTGCCGGGAATCAGCGGGGTTGTGGAATCGACAAATTCGGTAAGCTCATCCTGCAGACGCTGCAGGTCGGCCCCGCAGGCTTTAAGGACGCCCACAGCTGAATCGTTGTCCAGTAATGCCAGCAGCAGATGCTCAACCGTCATGAACTCATGACGCTTGTCGCGGGCATTCCGGAAAGCGGCATTCAGCGTAATTTCAAGATCTTTGCTCAGCATGGGCCACCCCACCTAGGTCGTCAGTCCGCACGTTCAATCTCGCATAGCAGCGGGTGCTCGCACTCCGAGGAGTACTGGTTCACCTGTGCTGCCTTCGTTTCCGCGATGTCTCGGGTATATACCCCACATACGGCCTTTCCCTGCGTATGGACGAGCAGCATCACCTGCGTCGCCTTCTCTTCGTTCATTCCGAAGAACTTCATCAGCACATCCACGACAAAATCCATGGGTGTGTAATCATCGTTCAGGAGTACCACCCGATACCGGGCCGGGCGTTTCAGGGCTGGTTTCTCGGGCGCTACACTGATGCTGTCTTCGCGACCGGGTTCATCCTGACCGTCATGGTCCCCCTGATTCAATACTAGTAGAGAATTTCTCAGTGTCCGCATGATTCTCTTACCGGATGTCGGTTTCTGTGACATAAGATGGATGTCCGCAGGCGGGTTTTCAAGCTCGGCGGCCGTTACAACGGCCTCTACGGTATGGTCAGCTGACAGGGAGCCTGCCTTGCGCCAGGGGCATCAATCACGATTCATCGACAACCATACCTTCGACCACAAAAAGGCCAGCGGGTTCAGTCTGGCATGATACCTTTTCGCCCCTTGCCAAAACAGCCAAACCCGAATCGGGCATGGTTATCCGGGCTGCCCCCTGCATTCCTCCCGCAGCTGTCGAACGATAACCCGGTCGTCTTCTTGCCAGGTGTATGCTCCCTATCCTATATGGGTGCGACGAGGGGTTAGATCAACTGTTTTTAAGAAATCGTCAACTATAACCCCCAGGACAGCAAGTTCCTGAATCTGTTACTTTTACTGAAGACCGCCTCCGCCATAACAATGACGTAATGTGCACAATCAGGGATTCCCGCAAGTTTGCTATTGACTACCGCCGGCGATTGATCAAAAGTAAATCCTGCAATGTAAAATTGTGTAAAACGCCGTAAACAAGGGGCTTCAAGGCGCCGTTGATTACGACAGATAATGACCGGACAAGGGAGTTCATCATGCCTAGGGGCAAGGTAAAATGGTTCAATAACGCCAAGGGTTATGGCTTCATTATCGAAGAGGGCTGCAGTGACGACCTGTTTGCACATTTCTCCTCGGTACAAATGGATGGGTACAAAACCCTGAAAGCCGGACAGCCGGTAACCTTTGACAAGAAGCCCAGTGACAAGGGCGTCCATGCCGTAAACATCGTCCCGGAGCAGCAGGCTGCCACCGGGGGACGCGAGGATAGCCAGGCAGCCGGACACGCTGACCAGGACCATTCGCGTAGCAATGTCGTGCGTATGGTCAACGGCTGACGCATTAATCAACGACCGGAATCAGGGCCATCCCCGGGTGTTGGCAAGTCTGTTAACATGTCGGGATGGCTACCCTGATCCTGCTGAATAAACCCTTCCACACCCTCTGTCAGTTCAGTGACGGGCAGGGCAGAAAAACCCTCGCGGATTACGTTGACGTGCCCGGAGTTTACCCCGCTGGCCGACTTGACTACGATTCTGAAGGGCTGGTTCTGTTGACTGACGATGGTTCATTGCAGCACCGGATTGCCTCCCCCCGCCAGAAGATGGCCAAGACCTACCTGGTCCAGGTGGAGGGCCGGATCAGTGATGATGCCCTGAACCGGCTGCGCCTGGGCCTTGAACTGAAAGACGGCCCCACGCGCCCCGCCGAGGCCCGGCGCATTGATGCGCCCGAACTTTGGCCCCGGATACCGCCTGTGCGGGAGCGGGCCAATATACCGACCTCATGGCTGGAACTAACCCTTACTGAAGGCCGCAACCGCCAGGTGCGCCGTATGACGGCTGCGACCGGTTTTCCGACCCTGCGGCTGGTGCGTTGGCGTATTGGAGACTGGACACTGGAAGGGCTGGCGCCGGGAACGTACCGGACGCAGACCGTTCACCTGCCCAGCGCAACTGCCAGAAGACGCCCCGGGGCCCCCGGTCAGCGCCACCGTAAGCCTCCCCGGCAACACCACTGCAAACCCCACTGAGGTCCCTTTATGACGTGGAAACCCCATGCCACGGTTGCTGTGATCGTGGAAGACCAGGATAACCGGTACCTGCTCGTGGAAGAGCACAGTGACGGCAGGATTGTCTTCAACCAGCCCGCGGGGCATATCGAGGAAGGTGAGACCGTCCTCGATGCAGCACGCCGGGAGGCGCTCGAGGAAACCGGGTGGCAGGTTGAGCCCCAGGCCTTCCTTGGCATGTACCGTTATATTGCTCCTGCCAATGGCCGCACCTATTTCCGTTTCTGTTTCGTCGCCAACGCCACACAGCACGTGAGCGAACGGCTCGATGACGGCATCATTGCCGCCCACTGGCTGACACTGGAGGAAATCCGTGGATTGGGTGACCGGCTTCGCAGCCCCATGGTCCTTGACTGCATACTGGATTACCGAAAAGGTCGACGCTTTCCACTGGACGTGATCGTCGAGCCGGGCGCCCCCTGATTACAAACAGTGTTACAATCGCCACCCTGACATTCACCGGCAGCCGTACGTATTCTCCATGAGCCAGACGTCACCCAGAAAACCTGAAGTTACCCGTGTCATCGTCGGCATGTCCGGTGGTGTGGATTCGTCCGTGGCCGCCTGGCTGCTCAAGGCCCAGGGCTATCAGGTGGAAGGCCTGTTCATGAAGAACTGGGACGAAGACGACGGAACCGAGTACTGCACCGCCATGACGGACCTGGCCGACGCCCAGGCTGTAGCTGATGCCATCGGCATTCCGCTGCACACAGCGAGCTTTGCCGCTGAATACTGGGACCGTGTTTTCGAACACTTCCTGTCCGAATACAGCGCCGGCCGGACACCAAACCCGGATATTCTCTGTAACAAAGAGGTCAAATTCCGGGCATTCCTCGATTATGCGGTCACCCTCGGCGCCGACTTCATCGCTACCGGTCACTATGCACGCCAGCGCCCGGACCCCGATCACCCCGGCCGCGCTTTGCTGCTCAAGGGACTGGATGCCAACAAGGACCAGAGCTACTTCCTCCATGCGGTGTCCGGCGAGCGCATTGCCCGCACCCTGTTCCCGGTTGGGGAACTGGAGAAGCCGGAAGTCCGTCGTATTGCCGAAGAGCAGGGCTTTGTTACCCACGACAAGAAAGACTCCACCGGCATATGCTTTATCGGCGAGCGCAAGTTCAGTGACTTTCTCAAGCAGTACCTGCCCGCCCAGCCCGGTGAGATCCAGACACCGGACGGCCAGGTCATTGGCCGGCATCAGGGGTTGATGTATCACACCATTGGCCAGCGCCAGGGCCTGGGTATTGGCGGCCTGCCGGACTTCGGGGACGAGCCCTGGTATGTAGCGGAGAAGGACCTCACCCGGAACGTGCTGGTCGCTGTCCAGGGCAAGCACCACCCGCTACTGTTCTCCCGGGGCCTTCTCAGCGGACCGGTGGACTGGGTGGCCGGCGAGCCTCCGGCACAGCAGTTCCGCTGCAAGGCAAAGACCCGCTACCGTCAGCCGGACCAGAATTGCGAAGTGACGGTGACGGATCAAGGCACACGGGTCCTGTTCGAAGACGCCCAGCGTGCCGTCACCCCCGGCCAGTCCGTCGTTTTCTATCGCGACGACACCTGTCTGGGCGGCGCCGTAATCGAAACCACCTGGCGCGACGGTGAGCAAGAGCCCACCGTACCGGCAGGTATGGAGGCACAAGCGTCTTGAGCAAGAGTATTACTGACCAGACCCTTGCCCTGGCTGGCGTATTCCAGGCGGCGACCCTGGTCAGCCAGGTGGCCCATCAGGGAAACTGTGCCGAATCGACACTGGAGACCTGCCTGCAATCGCTGTTCGTCACAGATCCGGACAACACGCTGGAAGTGTACGGCGGCGAACTGATGAACCTGCGGGAAGGCCTGGACGCCCTTGCGAAGATCCTCAGCAACCAGACCCGCCAGCAGGATATGGATATTCTCCGTTACAGCCTGAACCTGATCCAGCTGGAGTCCACCCTCAACCGGAACCCGGACATGCTGGCGGCCATTGGCCAGCGGATTAACCAGGCCCGGCACACTGCCAATCATTTTGGCTATGTACACGGTAACCTGATCAGTAACCTGGCGTCTGTTTACCAGGAC
The DNA here is from genome assembly GCF_900111555.1 of Marinobacter segnicrescens. Classification (GTDB taxonomy): domain Bacteria; phylum Pseudomonadota; class Gammaproteobacteria; order Pseudomonadales; family Oleiphilaceae; genus Marinobacter; species Marinobacter segnicrescens. The sequence continues at coordinate 28,720 of NZ_FOHZ01000016.1, read as the reverse complement.
ACTATCAGCACCTTCCGACAGCGCATCCAGGTAACCGGCAACCCCACAGTGCTGCAGCGGGACGAGAACGCCGCAAAGGTTCGCGCCCTGCTGCTCGCCGGCATCCGCTCGGCGGTCTTGTGGCGCCAGACCGGCGGTCGTCGCTGGCAGCTGATTTTCCGGCGGCGCAAGATAGCTGCGACCGCCCGGGCGTTAGCCGAGCAGGCCAACCAGTCGGTCTACTCCCCCCGCTAGCCATCCCCGGCCCAAAGACACTTTCGCAGCGCTGAATTGGCGCGCATGCTGGTGTATCATAGCCGCAATCGCATTCACCCGCAGGACCACCGGCTGCAAACTTGCAATATGGCGCTACAGGCGCCGGCAACCCGCACCCGCCCGGCCCTGCCCCGATTCTGAAGAGGTTTTATCTGATGGAACTGACCAGCCTGACCGCCATTTCTCCGGTGGACGGCCGTTATGGCAACAAAGTTACGGTATTCCGGGAAATCTTCAGCGAGTACGGGCTGATCCGCAATCGCGTCAAGGTTGAAGTGCGCTGGCTGCAACAGATGGCCGCTCACCCCGGCATCACCGAGGTACCTGCACTGAGCGCCGGCGCCAGGGACGCCCTCGATCAACTGGTGGAAAACTTCAACCTGGCAGATGCCGAAGCGATCAAGTCCATCGAACGCACCACCAACCACGACGTCAAGGCGGTGGAGTATTTCATCAAAGACAAGATTGCGCCCAACGACGAGCTGCAGGCCATCACCGAATTTGTCCACTTTGCCTGCACCTCGGAAGACATCAACAACCTGTCGCACGCACTTATGCTGCGGGAAGGACTGGATGACGGCCTGTTGCCGGCAATGGACCGCATCGTTGAGCGCCTCACCGAACTGGCCCGGGAGCATGCTGAACAGCCCATGCTGTCCCGCACCCATGGCCAGACAGCTTCCCCCACCACTGTTGGCAAGGAGCTGGCCAACGTCGTCCACCGCCTGAACCGACAGCTGGACCAGGTCCGTAACGTGGAATTGCTGGGCAAGATCAATGGCGCCGTTGGCAACTACAACGCCCACCTCTCGGCCTACCCGTCCGTGGACTGGGCTGCCAACGCCAAGGACTTTGTGGAAGGCCTGGGGCTGAGCTGGAACCCCTACACCACCCAGATCGAGCCCCACGACTATATTGCCGAGCTGTTCGATGCCATCGCCCGCTTCAATACTATCCTGATCGACCTGGACCGGGATCTCTGGGGTTACATTTCCCTCGGGTACTTCAAACAGAAGACCGTAGCCGGCGAGATCGGGTCGTCCACCATGCCCCACAAGGTCAACCCCATTGATTTCGAGAACTCCGAGGGCAACCTGGGCATTGCCAACGCCATCATGGAGCACCTGGGCCGCAAACTGCCCATCTCTCGCTGGCAGCGTGACCTGACGGACTCCACCGTACTGCGCAACCTGGGCGTCGGCTTTGCGCACAGCCTGATCGCCTACGAGGCCACCCTGAAGGGCCTTGGCAAGCTGGAAGTGAACCCGGCAAGGCTGGCTGCTGACCTGGACAATGCCTGGGAAGTACTGGCAGAACCCATCCAGACGGTTATGCGCCGGTATAACATCGAAAAGCCCTACGAGAAGCTCAAGGAACTCACCCGTGGCAAGGACATGAGCCCGGAGCTTATCCGTGACTTCGTGCAGAACCTGGACATCCCCCAGGCGGCTAAAGACGAACTGATGGCCTTGTCGCCTGCCGCCTATACCGGTAACGCGGCACAACAGGCGAGCAAGATCAGATCATGACCGTACCCAGGCAGCTACCCGGCGGACTGTCCGCTGAAACATTCCTGAGGGAATACTGGCAGAAGAAGCCGCTGGTCATTCGCCAGGCCTTCCCCGGCTTTCAGAGCCCGATCACTGCCGATGAACTGGCGGGGCTGGCCTGCGAAGAAGCCGTAGAATCCCGCATCGTCGTGGAGGAGGAAAACGGCCATCCCTGGCAGCTGCACAACGGGCCATTCAGTACCGACCGGTTCACCGCGCCACCCGCCGGCAACTGGACGCTTCTGGTACAGGGACTCGATCACTGGGTACCCGAAGTGGCTGACCTGCTAGACCACTTCCGGTTCGTGCCAAACTGGCGACTGGACGACATCATGGCCAGCTACGCACCACCCGGCGGCAGTGTCGGCCCCCATTTTGACCAGTATGACGTATTCCTGTTACAGGCACAGGGGCACCGGCGCTGGAAATTCGGCGGCCAGTGCAGCAAACAGTCGCCCCGTGTGGACGGCACACCACTGCGAATCCTGGACGACTGGGAGCCCGAGGAAGAAGTGCTGCTCGAGCCCGGCGATATGCTTTACCTGCCGCCGGCCATTGGCCACCACGGCGTTGCCGAGGACCATTGCATCACCCTGTCAGTCGGCTTCCGCGCCCCGACCGTGGACGACGTGCTAACCAGTTTCACCGATTTCCTGTGTTCCGAGACGGATGTATCTGCCCATCTCCGGGACCCGGACCTGAAATTGCCCACCAATCCAGGCGCCATCGGCAAAGAGGTACTGCAACAACTGGAAAGCATCCTGCGGGAAAGACTGGCTGACCCACGTCAGCTGGCACTCTGGTTCGGACAGTTCAGCACAAGCCCCAAGAACAGCGATATCGTGGTTCCTGCCGAACCCCCTGCATCCACGGAAGACCTGCTGGAGGCCCTGTCCGATGGTGGTTCGCTGCGCTGGAACGAAGGTTCCCGCTTTGCCTACACCGAGCTGGGGGAACAGACCGCCTTTTTTGTTGACGGCGAGCGCTACCTTCTCAATGGTGATGCCCGCTCCCTGGCTCCCCTGCTTTGCAGCGACAGCCGGCCCGATATGGCAGAGCTCCGGCGCCAGTGCGAAGATCCCGCGCTGGCCGAACTGATGACCGTTCTGTACAACCAGGGCAGTGTCTATTTCGAATGAGTATGCGAATCCGTAAATACAGCTGGCAGCTGGCACCCCGCAGCCTGAGGGAGATCCGCCAACGGGTATTTATTGACGAGCAGAAGGTACCGCCAGACCTGGAGTGGGACGACACAGACGAAATCGCCGACCATTTCCTGGCGGTATTACCGGACAACACCCCGGTAGCCGTCGGGCGAATGTTTACCACCCTGGATGATACTGCCCACATCGGTCGTATGGCGGTACTGCCTGAACACCGCGGCAAGGGCATTGGTGAGGCCATGCTTCGCCATATCATGGCCGAGGCTGCCGGCCATGTGCAGGACCTTCACCTGTCCGCCCAGGAGCACGCGGTGCCCTTCTACCAACGCAGCGGCTTCCATGTATTTGAAGGGCCTTATGATGATGCCGGCATCCCCCACTTCGGCATGCGCTGCCTGGCTCCCGTTGAAATGATCAGCGCCCTTTCAAGGCAAAGCCCGGGTCCTGCCCCCATGATCCTGGGCAGCGATGACTCCAGCTGGCTGGTTGAAAATGACGCACAGTTGCCTCAGCTGATGGATAACCTGGTCAGCCAGGCGCGCCAGAGGGTATGGCTGTATGACCGCCTGCTGGACCACGACCTGTATGACCGCCAGCGGCTCCGGGACCTGTTTTCCGGGCTTGCCCGATACCACCGCAACAGCGAGATCAGGCTCCTCGTCCATGATGACGGCCCCCTCGTCAAACGCCGCCACCAGCTGGTGGAGCTGATGCGCCGCCTTCCCAGCAGCATCACCCTGCGACTGGTAAACGGTGACTATCCGCCGGCGGAACAACCGTTTGTACTGGTGGACCGCCAAGGGGTGCTCTACCGCCACCGGTTTGACCGCCCGGAAGGCTTTGCCGGATTCGCCGACAGCGGCCGCGTCAGGCTACTAGGCGAAACCTTCCAGCGCATGTGGGATACCGCACGCCCGTCGCTGGAGCTGAGAGAACTACCGCTCTGACCGGTGGGGGCCGTCCGGCTCCGCCGCCTCGAACTGACGGCCAAACTCGGCAAACTCCTCGTCCACTTCCTCAGCCACTTCTGCGATCAAGCGCCTCAACCACTGGTGGTCAGCGTTGTGCTGCAACAACGGACTCCAGGCCATTTTCAGCTCAAATGGCGGAATATCAAAGGGCGGGGCCTTGATCACCAGGTTAGGGTTATCCCGCTGCAGCCAGGCGGCCCGGCTTGGCAAGGTAGCGATCAGGTCATGCTGCTCCGCCAGCAACATGGCCACCTGATAGTGTCGCGTGAACACGGAGATCCGCCGCTTGCGCCCCATCAGTCCCAGCGCCTCATCCACCCAGCCAAGGCGCTGAACGTCCTTCGGATTAACACCAACGCCGACACCGAACCCGGTCTTGCTGACCCAGATGTGACTCGCCTGCAGGTAACTGTCCAGGGTGAAAGGGTCCTGCAGGATGGGGTTGCGTGCATTCATCAGACAGGCAAAGAACTCGGTCCAGAGGGTTTTCTGGTGAAACGACTGGGGAATCTTGTCAAACCGGTTAATCGCCATATCCAGGCGACCTTGCTCCACATCCTGAAAGCTGACATCGCTTGGGGTAAGCACGTCCAGTGTGACGTTGGGGGCTTCCTGGCGAATTCGTCGCAGCACCCGGGGCATCAGGCAGGATTCAGCGTAGTCACTGGCCATGATACGAAACACCCGCTGGCTGTCCGTGGCTGAGAACGGGGTTTTCTGCTGCACCGCCTGCTCAATGTCCGACAGGATACTGCGCACCATCGGCTGCAGCTCCCTGGCTCGTTCGGTAGCGGTCATGCCTTCGCTGGTGCGGACCAGGAGCGGGTCACCAAAAAGGTCACGCAATCGGCGCAGGCCATTACTCATGGCAGGCTGTGTGATACCCAGATGGTTTGCCGCCTTGGTCACGTTTTTTTCCCGCAGCAACACATCCAGGTAGACCAGCAGGTTCAGGTCAACACGGGAAATATCCATGGTGGCGGGCCCTCCGGGCAGCTTAACGTCGGGTGTTGGTGCGTCATTCTATCATCTGTAACAAGTTGGAACGGAATGGGTTAGACTTTTCTGATAGGGTGCCAGATACTTGCGAAAGCTCAGGGGCTTCCCCTGCCCTTTCGGGACTCCAGTGGCCCCTAAAGTGCCCATCCTGTCCCGCACCAGAATGATAATCAGGGAGCGCGTCCGGCGATTCATGAATACGGTAACGATTGTCTTACTGCTGCTGGCAGTTGTCGTAATTTCCATCATCATCGTGGTCTTCAGCCAGATGCGGGAAAGGGCCCGTATCGAAAGGGCCCGCCGGGTTACCTCCCTGGAAGATGCCTATAACCGTGCCTTTCGCATCTACGACGAGCTGCCTGGCCAATACCTCACCCGCGACATCAAACTCTTGCTGCTACACCGGATGGAAGAAGTCTGTCAGCACCTTCAGCAGGAGAGGACAGAACTGCCGGTGAAAAACTGGCTGGCCCAGGTCAACGAGAACAAACAGAAAGTACTGGATGGCACGGATGAGCATCCAAAAGTGATCATTGACTCTCCGGAAAAGTCGAATTACATCAAGGAATTGCTCCAGAATCTTTTTAAACTGGTTGAATCATTGCACAAGTCGGGCAAGATCGATGCTGCCACGGCCAAGTCGAATCTCCGCCACGTGCTGTTCACTATCCACAAGACCCACGCCGACCTGTTCGTATTCCAGGCCCGGGACCACGTTCGCCAGGGCCAGCTACGCAAGGCCATTCATTCCTACCACCTGGCAGCTACCGAGATAGGCAAGTCCCAGGGTAACGAGATGGCCGCCCGGGCCGTGGCAAACTTCAAGGAACGCATCCGGGAACTGGAGCAGGAACTGGCCAGCGGCCAGAAAACCCGGACCGCTGAACAACAGGGCCGGCTGGACAAGGAGTGGGACACCTTCCTCCATGACGATGACTGGAAAAAGAAGGCGGACTACGACCACTGACCGTAGCCAGACACACAGGGAACAGAGTGAAACAGCTTTTCAGGAACCGGCTTTCGTGGCGACTTACCCGTAACACGGTACTGCTCGCCATGAGCGTCGGGCTGGTGCTTAACCTGATCCAGGTGACCGTCGAGTACCACAGCACCCGGAATTACATGGATCAGGATATCCAGGCGCTGTTGGAAATCAGCCACAGCCCGGCCTCACAGATCGCCTATAACATTGATACCCGACTGGCTGGCGAACTGCTCAACGGCATGCTACGCCATCCGGCGGTAATCGATGCCCGACTGCTTGACAGTGACGGACACACTCTGGCTGCAGCCAGCCGAGGCAGCGGTGATACCCGATATCGATGGCTAAGTGACCTGCTGTTCGGGGACACACGCCGCTATACCAGTAAACTGGAAGTGTCCGACCTGAAGGACATTGAGCTGGGTGACCTGGTGGTGACCATTTCCACCAACCATTACGGCAACCTCTTCCTGTCCCGGGCCAGCTTTATCCTCATCAGCGGTATACTGAAGAGCCTGGTATTGTCCGGGATGCTGTTGGTGGTGTTCTACTTCCTGCTGACCAAGCCCATGCTGAAAGTGATCAACAGCCTTCAGGATGTGCGCAACGCACCGGAAAAGGCCCGCCTGCCCGTTCCCCACTCCCATGAGCAAGATGAAATTGGCAGCATGGTAGCAATTATCAACCGCCACCTGGAAACCGTGGATGCCTCATTAAGCCAGCTGAGGTCAGTGGAAAGCCAGATGAAGGACTACTCCGGAAAGCTGGAACGGGAGGTGGAGGATCGCACCCGTGAAATTTCCGAAAAGAACGAAGCCCTTCAGCGTGGCAACCGCGCGCTGATCAGGGCCAAGGAGGACGCTGTCCGCCGGGCCCAGACTCGCGCCCGTTTCCTCGCCAGCATGAGCCATGAGATTCGCACACCACTGAATGGCGTGCTGGGCATGCTGGAGCTGGCCCTGGAAGGCGACCTGGAACCCGCCCAGCGTCATCAGCTTGAGATTGCCCACCGGGCCGGCGAAAGTCTTTTGGGCCTGCTCAATGACATACTCGATATCTCCAAGGTGGAGGCCGGCAAGCTGGACCTGGAAGTCATTTCCTTTGATCTGCGCAAACTGGTGGCCGAGTGCGCCACCATTCACGCTGAACAATCGCGGCGCAAAGGGCTGGCATTCACCACCGAGCTGGAAACCGAGCTGGCTCCACGGTACCTCGGCGACCCCACCCGCCTTCGCCAGGTCATCAACAACCTGCTGTCCAATGCCATCAAGTTTACTGACGCCGGGAAAGTCTCAGTCCACGTAGCCCAGACACCGGAAGGAATCCGTCTGGAAGTCCGCGATACCGGCATTGGCATGTCCCGGGATGAGCTTGACCGCATCTTCTCGCCTTTCTCGCAAGCAGCCACAGACACCACCCGCCGTTACGGCGGCACCGGTCTTGGCCTGGCCCTGTGTCAGCAACTGGTAGAGCGAATGCATGGCCAGATAAAAGTGGACTCAAGGGAAGGTGAAGGCACCTGGTTTACGGTCTACCTGCCCCTTCCGGTTGACCAGGGCTCGCAGTTAGAGCAGCTCCCTGACCTGCCCCCTGCCAAGGATGCTGGACAGCAGAGCTGCCAGATTCTGTTGGTGGAGGACAATCGGGTCAACCAGATCGTGGCCTCAGGATTGTTACAAAAAATGGGCCATGAGGTAGACCACGCTGAAAATGGGGAACGGGCCCTGGCCGCACTGGCCCTGAAACACTACGACCTGGTCCTGATGGATTGCCAGATGCCGGTGATGGATGGGTATGAGGCTACCCGCCGTATTCGGCAGAACCCCCAGTGGACTCAACTACCGGTCGTTGCCGTAACCGCCAACGTCATGGCCGGGGACAAGGAGGAATGCCTGGCCGCCGGCATGGATGACTACATTACCAAGCCCTACAACCGAAAGATCCTGGCCGGCGTCATCCAGCGCTGGGCCGGGGTAGCGGGTCGCAAGGCTACTCTACAGTCTCGAGACGACTGAGCAACCGGCGCAAGTCTTCCCGTAACCGCGCCGCCTGGTCCGCGGTTACCCCCAACTCGCACAGCAGCCTCACCGGAACCTCCCGCGCCTGTTCCCGCATGGTCTCTCCTGCAGGTGTCAGGGCGACCATTACCACTCGCTCGTCTTCCAGGGACCTGCGGCGGGATACCAGCCCCCGCTGCTCAAGCCGGCGCAATAACGGCGTCAGGGTGCCAGAGTCCAGGCGTAGCCGTTCCCCGATGGATGACACACGAAGGGGCTGATCCGTGGCTGCCGCTTCCCATAGAACCAACATGACAAGGTACTGCGGGTAGGTCAGGTCCAACTCCGCCAGCAACGGCCGATAGCGGGCGGTTACCGCCCGGTTCACCGCGTACAAGGCAAAACACACCTGGTTATCCAGTGCCAGCAGGTTTTCGTTGGCCGGTGCTTCCGGGGGGCAGGACTCATTTCTCACTTACAACAACTCCAGAATATCGTCCCGGATGGCTTCAGGACTGACTGTGGGCGCATAACGCCGGATCACCTGGCCGTCACTCCCCACCAGGAACTTGGTAAAGTTCCACTTTACCTTTTTAGAGCCCATCATACCTGGCGCTTCGTTCTTGAGCAGTTCGAACAGAGGATGGCTTTCCGGTCCGTTTACCTGCAACTTGGCAAACATTGGAAAACTGACACCATAGTTGAGGGAACAGAATTCGCTGATCTGCTGTTCGCTCCCCGGGTCCTGGTTCATGAATTGATTGCAGGGGAACCCCAGTATCTCAAGGCCGCGGGGCGCCAGTTCATCATACAGCTTCTGCAGGCCACCAAACTGGGGCGTAAAGCCACATTTCGAGGCAGTATTAACGATCAGCAGGACCTTGCCGGCATACTCCTCCATACGCCGAACCTGGCCGCGAATATCGGTTACCTCGATTTCATAGATAGAAGCTGAAGACATTGCACACCTCGAACAGGAATTTTCACAATTTTATTGTGCACAACCAATAAACCGCAAGAAATTTTGAATTCCGACCGGCAAGACTCCGCGACCCTTGCCATTTTTCATCACAATTGCGCCTTGTTCGGACTGTTTTTTTCGGCCCTGGCTCCGCTAGAATGGTGCCTCTGTTATTAATGTGCCAACTATCAGGGCACCAGCATCACCATCGGGAAGACGCCTTCTATGCAGAATTACAGAAAGTCCGCAAAACTGGATAACGTTTGCTATGAAATCCGTGGTCCGGTGCTGCGAGAGGCGCGTCGTCTCGAGGAAGAGGGCCATCGGGTGCTCAAGCTCAACATCGGCAACCCTGCCGCCTTTGAGTTGGATGTGCCCGAAGAAATCCAGCAGGACGTGATCTATAACCTGCACCAGGCCCAGGGCTATGTTGAATCCAAGGGGCTGTTTTCTGCCCGCAAGGCGGTAATGCACTATTGTCAGGAGCGGGGCATCGACAAGGTGGATATTGATGATATCTACCTTGGCAATGGCGTGAGCGAACTGATCGTCATGTCCATGCAGGCTCTGCTCAACACTGGTGACGAAGTGCTGGTGCCGGCACCCGACTATCCCCTGTGGACAGCTGCCGTCACCCTGTCCAGTGGCAAGGCAGTGCATTACCGGTGCGATGAGCAGCAGGACTGGTTCCCGGACCTGGATGACATCCGCCGCAAGATCACCAATCGCACCAAGGCCATCGTGCTGATCAACCCCAACAACCCGACCGGGGCTGTCTACCCGCCGGAATTGTTGGAAGAAGTGATCGAGCTGGCCCGCCAGCATAACCTGATCATCCTGTCCGATGAGATCTACGACAAGATTCTCTACGACGGCGTGGAACATGTGTCCACGGCTTCCCTCGCCGATGATGTGCTGTTCTTTACCTTCAACGGCCTGTCCAAGAACTACCGTGCTGCCGGGTACCGCTCAGGCTGGCTGATCATCAGCGGAGCCAAGCATAAAGCGAAAGACCTGATTGAAGGCATCGACATGCTGGCCTCCATGCGCCTGTGCGCCAACGTGCCGGCCCAGCTGGCCATTCAGACAGCGCTCGGGGGCTATCAGTCCATCGATGACCTGGTGGCACCAGGAGGACGTCTCTTCGAACAGCGGGAAACCGCCTGGCGCCTGCTGAACGACATTCCGGGAATCAGCTGTGTCAAGCCCAAGGGTGCACTCTACCTGTTCCCGAAGCTGGACCCGCACCTCTACCCGATAGAGGACGACGAGAAGTTTGTGCTGGACCTGCTGTTGCAGGAACGTATCCTGCTGGTACAGGGTTCCGGCTTCAATATTGACGACCGGCAGCATTTCCGTGTGGTATTCCTGCCCCGGGTAGATGCTCTGGAAGACGCCATGGGGCGGCTGGAACGGTTCCTGTCCACCTGGCGCTGACCGGGCCAGTCAATACAGCCAACGGATCGCAGCAGTATGGCCGATATTCATATTGAGGAGTTCTACCGGGATTCTGGCATTGCCCTGGTACAGCTTTACAGTGTGTTTCCCCGCAGGATCAACCTGTTTGTGGAAGACATCGCCGGGCCGGATGAGCCGGACGAGTTTGGGCTACACAGTTCCCGCCACATGGCCTGTTTCGGTGCGCTGTTGTGGCTGGAGGAAGAAGGCCTGCTGCGCTACGTGGATACCATTCGCCAGGAAGCCCTGGACCAGGCTGTGCTGACCCGGAAAGCCTTTATCCTCCTGAACACACCCGCGCCACTGGACCTGGCCCGGACGCTGTCGCTACCGGAGCCCGGTGTGCCGGAGCCGGATTCCCCGCTGCCAGCATCGGTACGCCAGGATCGCTCGTCCTGGGTTCACGTGCTCCGCCAATCCATTCGGGGGGGGCATTCCCCCACCCTCAGCCGAGCCATGCAGGCTGCCTTTTTTGCCCCGGCCGGGAACTGACGGACAGTCCAACGGTCTTTTTGGGAGCAACGGACATCCCGGTTAACTCTGCGCAAGGTTATTGAAATTGCGTTGGCAAGTACCGATATCCGATTGCAGGAAATTGGACTCCTGACGAGGTCACTGAATGAGAATCCTGCTGTTTCTTGCGACAAACCTGGCAGTCATCCTGGTTGCGAGCGTTACACTCTCGCTGCTGGGCGTTGACAGTTACCTGGCACAGAACGGGATCAATTACGGATCCCTGCTGGCATTCGCTGCGGTCTTCGGCTTTGCCGGTGCGTTTATCTCACTGTTCATGTCCAAGTTCATTGCCAAGAAGACCACTGGGGCACGGTTGATCGAATCTCCCCGTACACCGGCGGAACGGTGGCTGGTGGATACCGTTGCCGAACTGGCTCAAAAGGCAGGCATTGGCATGCCTGAGGTGGCCATCTTCCCGGCCAGCCAGTCCAACGCCTTCGCAACCGGGTGGAACAGGAACGCCTCGCTGGTAGCCGTCAGCGAAGGGCTGCTCCAGCGATTCAGCAAGGACGAGATCCGTGCCGTCGTCGGCCACGAGATCGGTCACGTGGCGAACGGTGACATGGTCACCCTGACCCTGATCCAGGGTGTGGTAAACACCTTTGTCATCTTCGCCGCGCGGGTGATCGGTTCAGTGGTAGATCGGGTGGTCTTCCGCAATGAGCAAGGCCATGGCCCCGGGTTCTGGATTGTCAGCATCGTCGCGGAGATCGTGCTGGGCATCCTGGCGAGCACTATTGTGTTCTGGTTCTCCCGCCGCCGGGAGTTCCGGGCTGACATTGCCGGCGCGCAACTGGCCGGACGCAGCGCCATGATCAGCGCCCTGGGGCGGTTACGGCAGGAAAGCGAGTTGCCGGACCAGATGCCGGACAACCTGCAGGCCTTTGGCATCAACCGTGGCGCCAGGGGCGGCCTGAGCGCGCTGTTCATGACCCATCCGCCACTGGAGGACCGGATCGAGGCCCTTACACAGGCAAACCTCGGTTAAGTCGATACTGTGAATCCGGCCCGGGACAATAACCGGGCCGCTTCCGTATTCCCCCCCGTATCCGCCACACTCACGCTGAGACTGGTGGGTTCCCTGCGCACCGGATATTCCTTCCTCAGCCGGTCAAAAGACGGCCCGGAGGACTGACCGGTCGAGACTGCACTGGTGAACAACTTTCTCAACCGTGCGTCATCATCTCTTGGGTCATAGCAGGTCATCAGGGCACGATGCAAAGCATCGAGAGGAGCGCACTGCGCCGTGAACTGAAGGCCGGAAACCGGAGGTGGCGGTAGCAACCCTTCCATGGCAGGCGTCATGGAGAGACCAGCCCACTGACGCAGCGCCCGGGCGATCATTTCGGTGCCGCGGCTCTTGCCTTCCAGGCTGTACCCGGCAATATGGGGGGTCGCAAGCCAGCACCGATCCAGCAACTCCGGCACCGGAGTGGGTTCGTTTTCCCATACATCCAGGACCACCAAAGGGGGGTCAGTCTGCTGAAGCCTTTCCAGCAAAGCCAGGCTATCCACCACAGCACCGCGGCCACTGTTGATCAAAAGCTGGCCTCCGCGCAGGCGGGCCAGGCGTTGACGATCAAGCAGGTGCCAGGTGGGATGGGGACCGTCCCGCAAAAGGGGAGCGTGAAGAGAAATAACGTCGCAGGCCAGCACATCGTCGATGGGTGCAAAGGGAAAATCGGCGCCGATGGATTCAAGGGGTGGGTCACTGACGCGAACGGTCACCCCCAATCCTGACAGCACCCTGACCAGACGACCGCCCACATTACCCGCCCCAATAATGCCTACGGTCAGGCCATCGAGGGTGCGCCGCTCACTCCGCTGGAGGAACAGCGACAGAACCGACAGCACATACTGCACCACGCTACTGGCGTTACAGCCCGGGGCCGATGCGAAGGCAATGTCCTGGGCCTCTAGCCACGGGATGTCAACATGGTCTGTGCCAATAGTGGCGGTGCCCACAAACCTGACCGGTGTTTCCGCCAGCAGGGCCTGGTCAATCCGGGTAACCGAGCGTACCAGCAGTACGTCCGCCTCCTTCAACTGGTCACGGTCCAGGTTACGGCCATTGACCCGCGTCAGTGGGCCGAGATCACCACAGAAGGCTTCCAGCAGGGGAATGTTCTCGTCCGCAACGATCCGCAGGGAAGCCATGGCAAGCCGGGCGTTACCGATTACCCGAAGACCGGGGACGACCGCGACTTCCCTGCCCTGAACGGCCCCGGTTGCCTCCACTACGCGGGCCGCCACCTGAACGACGACCGCCACGGCGGCGTTGGATCAGGGGTTTCTCCAGCGGCTGCAACAGGTCTTCTTCCGGCACTGAGGTGGTCAGCTTCTGGCTGATGTAGCTTTCGATACCCGGCAAAGCGAAGGCATCGTCCTCACTGGCAAAGCTGATGGAAATACCGTGTTCACCAGCACGTCCGGTGCGTCCGATACGGTGGACGTAGTCCTCAGCATTGTCCGGCAGGTTGTAGTTGAACACATGGGTAACACCCTGCACGTGGATGCCACGCCCGGCAACATCTGTGGCAACCAGTACCTGGATGTCGCCATTCTTGAACTGATCCAGGGTCTTCAGTCGCTTGTTCTGGGGAATCTCGCCAGACATGAGCGCGGCTGCAACGCCCTGGTTTTTCAGGTCTTCTTCCAGGTCACGGCATTGATCACGACGGTTGGCGAACACGATGGCCTTGTCCACACCTGGCCGATTCAAGGAATTCACCAGCACCGGCAGTTTTTGTTCTTCAGACACCAGGTAGACGGTCTGTTTGACCCGCTCTGCCGTCTTCTGCTGAGGCTCGATCTCGATGAATTCAGCTCCGTGCGTCCACATGGATGCCAGGTTGAGTACGTCCTGGTTGAAGGTGGCACTGAATAACAGGGTCTGGCGGTCATCCTTGGGCGGGCAGCGACGGATGATTCGCTTCACATCCGGGATAAAGCCCATATCCAGCATGCGATCCGCTTCATCAAGGATAAGCAGGTCCACCTGGTCCAGGAAGACATCCTGGGAGCCGAGGAAATCAATCAGGCGCCCGGGCGTTGCCACCAGGATATCCACGATTTCGTTCTGCAACACTTCCCGTTGTTTGTCATAGTTCATGCCCCCCACGACTGACACCACCCGATGACCAGTGCGGGCACAGAGCTCCTCGGCATCCTTGGCGATCTGCATGGCCAGTTCACGGGTCGGCGCGAGCGCCAGCACACGGGGCTCGGACGCGAAGCGTTCTTTCTCAGGAACAGGCGTTTCCAGCAGGGTCTGGATAGCTGTAATCAGGAACGCCGCGGTCTTCCCTGTGCCGGTCTGGGCCTGGCCGATCAGGTCGTGGCAGGCCAGGGTGTAAGGCAGGGTTTCCGCCTGGATCGGTGTGCAGTATTCGAACCCGATGCCGGCAATCGCATCCAGCAGGCGTTTATCGAGGCCAAGCTCGGCAAAGCGGGTGCCGCTTTGCTTGACGTCCTCTTGCGCTGGCGTTGTTTCGGTTTGCTCGGTGGTGTTGCCGGATTCAGGAGATTGCGTCATAGGCTTCGCTTACTGTTGTGAAATGTTGTGCTGTCCCGGCCATATGGTTGCCCGTAAGACAGTGATACTGTTCGCGCCACCGGAGAAAGTCCTCCGGTCCGGTCCCATAATGGTCCATTAACGCGCTAAGAAACTGTTCCGCCCTTGGCGGTAACCCGTGGTCCAGGTAATAGCAGGCCTGTTCGTAGACCCGACGCCGGAAGCCCGCCTCATCAATGGCACCTCCGCCATCCAGGTTGTCCACACTGATATGGAACGGGCTTTTACTGGCAACGGCAAAGAGCCATTCCAGTGCCTGGGGTTTCACCTCAACCTGTTCGAATGCCCGCTGCTGCTCCGGGGTACGTCCGTCCGGACAATACCAGTAGCCATAGTCCCGCAGCTTGCGTCGCTGCTCTCCTGCAATGCACCAGTGACTGATTTCGTGGAGAGCGCTGGCAAAGTAGCCGTGGGCAAAGATCACCTGGGCACAGGGCCCGGCTACGCCAGCCGGCAGGTATTCGGGCTCATCGCCACCGCGAACCAGTTCGGTTTTCAGGCAATCCCTGAAAAGAGCGTTGAACAGTGTGACGAGGTCTTCTGGACGGTTATTCATGGGTCCGTTATTGTGCGGCTTTACTGAAAGGAATTCCAGCAGCATATCATCAGGGGAACTTTCCGCCACGAGCCCAGTCAGTCCATCCGTTTCCGGAAGCCCTGAATTCACCTGAAAGATGCCTTTATTCATGCCACCGAGTCCGCTTACCGTTCGCGCCGCATCCAGTATCGCTCTGTTCCTGTTACTCCTCCTCGTTCCTGTGGGTCAAAGCCTCGCAGCATTCGGCAGTAACAGCCTCGGCGGCCAGGACTTCCTGCCGGTGGACGAGGCCTTGCCATTCAGTTCCACAACCACTGACAACGGCGTTCTGCTGCGATGGGATACGGCACCGGAGCACTACCTTTACAAGGAGCGAATCGAGGTCGAAGCCGTCACAGAAGGCGTGACGGTTTCAGACCCTGAGTTTTCCCTGGCCGGAGTTGAAACGGAAGATCCCTATTTCGGCACCGTCAACGTCTTCTATGAGCCGGTCGAAGCCGCAGTAGGACTGTCCCTCCCCGAAGGGATCCGGGAGGCCACCTTGCAGGTGACCTATCAGGGTTGTGCGAAGGCCGGCCTGTGCTATCCGCCGCAAACCCGTGAAGTACTCTACTATGCCAGCGGCAAGAACAAGGCAGCCAGCCAGGCGCCAGCCCCGGATACAAATTCTGGCAACCAGCCTCCCTCCCCCGTGGCCGAAGGCAAGGCAGACCTGGAATCCGCCAGCGGCCTGGCGGGCTTTCTGTCGGAACAGTCCCTGGCGATCATCGCGCTGGTGTTCCTTGCGCTCGGGCTCGGACTGACCTTCACCCCCTGCGTACTGCCCATGGTGCCTATCATCTCTACCCTGGTGTCCAGTCACAACACCCGTAGTTCCGGACAGGCCCTGGTGCTGGCCTTCAGCTATGTGCTGGGCATGGCACTGACCTACGCCGCCGCCGGCGTCATCACCGGCCTGCTGGGCGCCAGCTTCAACCTGCAGGCGCAGTTGCAGTCACCCTGGATTCTGGGCACTTTCGCAGCCCTCTTCGTGCTGTTCGCACTGGCCATGTTCAACGTATTTGACCTGCAACTTCCCCAGGGCATCCAGAACCGCCTGAACCAGGCGAGCCAGAACCTCAGTGGTGGTCGGGTCGCCAGTGTCTTTGGCATTGGCGCCCTGTCGGCACTCGTCGTATCTCCCTGCGTCTCAGCACCGCTGGCCGGCAGCTTGCTCTATATCAGTACCACGCAAGATGCCGTCGTAGGTGGTGTTGCCCTGTTCTCGCTGGGCCTCGGAATGGGCGTTCCTCTTATCCTGGTTGCGGTGGGCGGACGCAAGCTGCTTCCAAAAACCGGTCCATGGATGAACGTCGTCAAAGCATTTTACGGCATCATGTTGCTGGCCGTTGCAATCTGGCTGGTCGAGCGGATGGTACCTGCGTGGCTGGCACTGACCCTGTGGGGTGTTCTCGCGGCCATCACGGGCGTTCAGCTGGGAGCCTTTGACCAGGCCCGGGCCGGCTGGCAACGAACCTGGAAAGGGGCTGGCCTTATGCTGTTTGCCTGGGGCCTTGCTCTATTGGCCGGAGCGCTGTCCGGCGCATCAGACCCCCTGAGGCCACTTGCCCCGTTTATTGCCGGTGGGACCTCCCCGGGCGGCACCACGACGCTGGAGCACGCCCGGTTTGACCGGATAGAAGAACCGGACATCATCCGGGCGCGACTTGCCGAAGCCGGCGAGCAGGGTCGACCGGTCATCCTGGATTTCTACGCTGACTGGTGCATATCGTGCAAGGTGATGGAGCGCGAGGTATTCAGCCAGCCCGGTGTGATTGCAGCAATGGAGCCATACACCCTGCTGCAGATCGACATGACGGACAACACGCCGGAACAGCAGGCCTTGCTGGATGAACTGGGTCTTTTCGGGCCACCGGCCATTCTTTTCTACAACCCGGGCGGATCCGAGGTCCAGAACCTTCGGGTGCTGGGTGAGATGGATCGTGAAGCGTTCCTGGAGCACCTGGGAAAGGCCGAAGCCCTCCTGTAACCCGGGGTTTATCGCCGGTCCGCCATTCAGGCGCCCCGGCGGATCCAGAACAGATACTGGTCCTCCGCCTGCTCCTGCCTGAGCAACTCATGGTTCAGGAACTGACAGAAGCGGGGAATATCCCGGGTTGTCGAGGGGTCCGTAGCCAACACCCGCAAAACACCACCTACCGGTACATCGGCTATCCGGTTATGGAGCATCATTACCGGCTCGGGACACATTAACCCGCGCGCATCAAGCTCGGCATCCTGGTCAGCAGTTTCCGCCATAGTCACCTCCCGCAGTGCACCGGCAGGCTTTTCCGCCCCGTCCCCAGGTTTACGTACAAACCTGATGGATTTTCCCGGTTCAAGTGCTAAATTACTGTCATACAGGTCTATTTTAGACCAGAAACGCGCCCGACTGTTATAGCGACTGTCAGCTGAGAGGTACCCATGATTCGAGTCCTGATCGAACGTCATATCGCTGAAACCCTTGAAACCGCCTACGAGGAGCGGTCCCGGGCGATTCTCCAGAACGCGGTCGCCGCTCCGGGATTCATTTCCGGCGAAACACTGGTGAACGCCCATGACCCGAACCACCGGATCACATTGGCAAACTGGCGATCAGAGGCCGACTGGGACCGTTGGTACCACTCGACCGAGCGTCAACAACTGCTCAACGACGTAAAGCCCATGATGGACCTGGACGAGAAGATCACCATTCTCCACCAGTGCTGAAAGGGCGAACCGATCAGTCGGTCCGCTCAAGGAAGCAGGTAATCTCTTCCCGGTCGTGGTAAAGCTGCCGGGCCCTGAGGCCCACTCCGAACGGTGCATCGGCAAGTCGGGACTGCAACAACTCCCGGCAAAGCAACCACTCGTCGTAGCGTTTTTTCATGGGCAGCTTGAGGTTAAAAATACTGTAACGGCACAACTGGTCAGTGAACCAGTCACTGACCATGGACGCGGTACGCCGGGGCTTGTCGACGATATCGCACACCATCCAGTCCACTGCCCGCTTCGGTCGCCACAGGTAACCATCGGCCTGGACATGGGTGACCATACCTGTCGCCATCAACCCTTCTTCCATAGCCCCGTTGTCGACCGCCGTCACCTGCATGCCTTGCTGCACCAACTGCCAGGTCCAGCCACCAGGAGCCGCACCAAGGTCCACAGCGGTCTTTCCGCCCCCCAGGTAGTCCAGGGCACGGTCAGCCGGCAGTAGCACTTTCCAGGCCTCTTCCAGCTTGAGCGCAGATCGGCTGGGCGCTGAAGCCGGCAACTTCAGTCGGGGGATACCCATAGGCCAGCGGGCCCGGTTATTGGCCAGGCTCATGCCGATCAGAGCGGATCCAAAATCCGGGAGCAGAATCTCCAGTCGATCTCCGACTGAACTGTCCACCTCAGCACCCAGCAACCCGGCCCCTCTCAGCGCCCGGGATAGCGGCGCTACCCACTTGCGGGCAAAGCGCCCGAGATCCGGGTCGCTGCTGTTTTCCCCAACCCGCACATCCACCCTGGCACAGGTGCGGACCAACTCGACACCACCATCGCTCAGCACTTCAACCACCGCTCCCACCCGATCCTTGGCCGGCAGCGCCATTTCAGCGAGCAATACCTGCCAGTCCCTGACAAAGACCAGGGACTCCAGCGGCACCTGCCGCAGCAGCGAAGGTGCATCAAGCCCCCCGGCCAGGGTAAAGCGCAGCCAGCCTGTGCCAGGCTGCGGCGTGAAGTACCCCCACGCACCCTTCGTTGCTGCCGCATCGGTCAGCTCGCGGCCAGCCTCTGACTCGAAGCCGGGCCTACAAAAGGCAAGCAGTTGATTCAGCGGAACGTCCATCAGGCTACCTCGGCACTGGCAAGTAAAAGGGTTCCCCCGGAAAAGTTGGACCGGGTTGCATAGCCTACTCAAGTGAGCCTATAAAAGCAGCCGCCCTGGCCGCCGCCTCGTCTATCAGGGCATTCTCATCCAACCCCTGCTTTTTCAAAGGTCTCAGATCGTGATTGCCGCCTTCGAGCCAGTGCACGCTCACCCGGGCGGGCAAGCCAGGCCGGGCCGCCAGTTCCTCAGGCTTGCCGAACGGATCACGGGTACCCTGAAAGATCGCCAGCGGACATGGGATCTCCATAAAATGGTCCGTCCTCCAGCGGTCTGGCTTTCCTGGCGGATGGAACGGGTAACCAAAACAGGCGACACCTTTTATGTAAGCGCACTCGCGGGAAGCCGCCAACAAGGATGCCATTCGCCCCCCCATGGATTTCCCCCCGATAACCAGCGTTTGCCCCGGGCTCATGAGCGAATGACAGTGACCAACGACGCCAGCAAAGTGGGACAGCAGCACCGGCTGCCGATCGGGTGGCCGCTTACGGCCATCAGCACGGCGCTTGAGCATGTAGGGGAATTCGAACCGCCACACATGGATTCCGGATTCAGCCAGGCTCCGGGCAAGGCGGCTCATAAAAGGGCTGTCACTGCCCGCGCCAGCGCCATGGGCAAGGATCAGCCCTGGGGCATAACCAGGATCCGCAATGGCTGGTTCATAGATCAGGTCTTGCATGTTGCAACCTCTCCGAAGGCAACTAAGCTGATTCTGAGGTATGTCCTCTCCGGTGCGTCAAATGGTCGCGAATCAACCCATCGTCGCCAGCTTTCGGTATTTATTGATGAATATCGGAAAAATGGGTCAATTGTACACCACTCAAAGATCAAACAGATTCGCCATCACACTGATTTCAGCGGTATTACGGTCACGAATGGAGTTGACCTGAGTCATTGCAAACAGGTCATCGATTCTCCATACTTGCGCCGATTTTCTTTCCCACCCTTGAATCCATTGGTAAGGCTATGAGCACAGTGAATGCAAACCTGACATACAACTACAAGGTGGTGAGGCAGTTCGCCATCATGACGGTCGTATGGGGTATTGTGGGTATGGCGCTGGGTGTGCTGATCGCAGCACAGCTGGTGTGGCCGCAATTGAACCTCGACCTGCCCTGGACCCACTTCGGTCGTTTACGGCCGTTACATACCAATGCTGTGATCTTCGGTTTTGGTGGTAGTGCCCTGTTCGCAACGTCCTACTACGTTGTCCAGCGTACCTGTCAGGCACGACTGTTCTCGGACGGCATGGCGGCCTTTACCTTCTGGGGATGGCAGGCCATCATTGTTTCCGCCGCCATCACCCTGCCCCTTGGCCTTACCTCAACAAAGGAATACGCCGAGCTCGAGTGGCCGATCGATATAGCCATCGCCGTCGTCTGGGTGACCTACGCCATCGTGTTCTTCGGCACGATCACCAAGCGCAGCGCACCTCACATCTACGTGGCCAACTGGTTCTACGGCGCCTTCATTCTGACCATCGCGGTACTCCATATCGGCAACAACATGGCGTTGCCGGCTTCTGCGTTCAAGTCCTACTCCGCCTACGCGGGTGTGACAGACGCCATGATGCAGTGGTGGTACGGTCACAACGCGGTGGGCTTCTTCCTGACCGCTGGCTTCCTGGGCATGATGTACTACTTCGTACCCAAGCAGGCGAACCGTCCGGTCTACTCCTATCGCCTGTCTATCGTCCATTTCTGGGCCCTGATCGCCACCTACGTGTGGGCCGGTGGCCACCACCTGCACTATTCAGCGCTTCCGGACTGGGCCCAGACCGCAGGTATGGTCATGTCCCTCATCCTGCTGGCCCCCTCCTGGGGCGGCATGATCAACGGCATGATGACCCTGTCAGGTGCCTGGCACAAACTGCGCACCGACCCGATCCTGCGCTTCCTGGTGGTTTCCCTGTCCTTCTACGGCATGTCCACCTTTGAAGGCCCGATGATGTCCATCAAGACCGTAAACGCCCTGTCTCACAACACCGACTGGACCATCGGCCACGTTCACTCCGGCGCCCTTGGCTGGGTTGCGATGATCAGTATCGGTGCGATCTATCACCTGATTCCGAAACTCTGGGGTATCAAGGCCATGTACAGCATCGGCCTGATCAACGTGCACTTCTGGCTGGCGACCGTTGGCACCGTGCTCTACATCGTGGCCATGTGGGTCAACGGCATCATGCAGGGCCTGATGTGGCGTGCGGTCAACGACGACGGCACCCTGACCTACAGCTTTGTACAGGCGCTTGAAGCTTCCTGGCCTGGTTACCTGGTGCGCTTCATCGGTGGTGCCATCTTCCTCACCGGCATGCTCGTCATGGCCTGGAACGTATGGATGACCATCCGCCAGAAAGATGCGGTCGCCGCTGACAACGTCGCGGCCCAGCCGGCCTGATCAGGAGCTTAGTTCAAGATGAGACACGAAATTGTAGAAAAGAAGCTTGGCCTGATGACCGTGCTGATCCTGTTCGTGATCAGCGGCGGCTTCCTGGCCGAGATTGTTCCCCTGTTCTTCCTGGACGAAACCAACGAACCGGTGGCCGGCCTTGAGCCACTGGATCCGTTGGAACTGGAAGGCCGTGATATCTACATCCGGGAAGGCTGCCACGTCTGTCATACCCAGATGATCCGGCCCTTCCGTGCCGAGACCGAGCGTTATGGCCATTACTCCGTTGCGGGCGAGTTCGTTTACGAACGTCCGTTCCTGTGGGGCTCCAAGCGTACCGGTCCGGACCTGGCCCGTGTGGGTGGCCGTTACTCGGATGCATGGCAGCGCATGCACCTGTTTGACCCGCGCAGCGTAGTGCCTGAGTCCAACATGCCTGCATTCCCCTGGCTGTTCGAGGACAAGGTCGACCATACCAAGACCGCCCAGAAGATGAGGACCCTTCAGACACTGGGTGTGCCTTACACAGATGAGCAAATCGAAGGTGCCGCAGAAGACGTCCGTGGCCAGTTCGAAATTGATGCTCTGGTCGCCTACCTGCAACAACTGGGTACAGTGATCTCAGACAAACGGTGATTTCGATGGATCTCAATGACTTCAGGGGCATCCAGACCCTTCTGGTAATGGTCGCGTTCTTTGGCATCGTCTGGTGGGCGTATAGCGCTCACCGGAAGAAGGCGAACGACGAGGCGGCTCAACTGCCCTTTGATGACGACGAAATTGCCGAGCGCACTTTGAAACAGGACAAAACGGAGAAAAAACAATGAGTACCTTCTGGAGCATCTGGATCAGTGTGATCGTGCTCGGTACCATTTTTGGCTGCTGGTGGCTTCTCTTCGCCACCCGCAAGAGCCAGACCACCGACACCGAAACCGAAAAGACCATGGGTCACTCCTTCGATGGTATCGAGGAGTATGACAACCCGCTTCCAAAATGGTGGTTCTACCTGTTCGTAGGCACCTGTGTGTTCGCCCTGATCTACCTGGCCTTGTACCCGGGCCTGGGCAACTGGCAGGGCCTGCTGGGCTGGACCCAGGAAAAGCAGTGGGAAGAGGAAGTGCAGCAGGCCGAAGCCCGCTACAGCGAAATCTATGCCCAGTATGGCAGCACCCCGATTCCTGAACTGGCGGGTAACGAAGACGCCATGGAGATGGGTCAGCGCCTGTTTGCCAACAACTGCGCCGTATGCCACGGCTCAGCCGGTCGCGGTTCCGTTGGTTTCCCCAACCTGACTGACGATGCCTGGCTGTACGGTGGCGACCCGGACACTATCCTGCAAACACTGCACAATGGCCGCCAGGGCAATATGCCTGCCAAGGGCACCATGCCAAACATGACAGCTGAGCAGGTTGACCAGGTGGTAAACTATGTACTGAGCTTCAGCGGCCGGGAACAGGATAAGGCTGCCGCAGAAGCGGGTGCCGAAGTCTACGCTCAGGCCTGTGTGGCCTGCCACGGAGCGGACGGTACCGGCAACCAGGCGCTGGGTGCGCCCAACCTGACCGACGATTCCTGGCTCTATGGCAGCACCTACGAGTGGATCGAAGAGACTGTGGTCTACGGTCGTCAGAACGTCATGCCGGCCCAGGGTGGCCGCCTGAGCGACGATCAGATCCACATTCTGGCCGGTTACGTGTACAGCCTGTCCAACAACTGAGAAGTGAAAGCCAGGCGCCGTTGATTGTGGCGCCCGGTCTTTTCAACCCTGGGCCTGCCCTGCGGACCCAGGCTTGAAAAGATCCCCAGGCCGAAGTGTCTTACCATTCTGGCAATGCGCGAGCCTGTCACCATCAGGAGGTAATGATGAGCAGTCAGATTCCGGTCCAGCAGATTGACCCGAACACTGACGGCCCCTCCGACAAAAACAACAAGAAAAATCCGGAAACCGTCGAACTCTATGCCAGCCGCAAGAAGATCTATGTGCGGGAAATCAAGGGCCTGTTCCAGCGAATCCGCTTTTTCAGCCTGATGGCCCTGATGGGCATGTATTTTCTGTTCGTATGGATCACCATTGATGGCGAACCGCTGATCCACTTCGACCTGCCAGCCCGTGAATTCCACCTCTACGGCATGACCTTCTTCCCGCAGGACTTCTTCCTGCTTGCTGCCATGCTGATCATCTGCGCCTTTGGCCTGTTTTTCATAACGACCCTGTTTGGTCGCGTGTGGTGCGGCTATACCTGCCCGCAAACCGTATGGACGTTCATTTTCATGTGGGTCGAGGAGCGTATCGAGGGCAGCCACACCAAGCGTATGAGGCTGGACAAGGCGCCCAACTCGCCAGAAAAGATGATAAGGAAATCAGCAAAGCACGTGAGCTGGCTGCTGATCGCATTCGCTACGGGCGTTACCTTTGTGGGCTATTTCTATCCGATCCGTGAACTGCTGGCGGATCTGTTCACACTTGGCGCCAATGGCTGGGCCTATTTCTGGGTTGGCTTCTTCACCGTGGCTACCTACCTGAATGCGGGCTGGATGCGCGAGCAGGTTTGCCTGTATATGTGCCCATACGCTCGTTTCCAGTCGGTCATGTTCGATCGCAACACCCGAATCGTGTCCTATGACCCAAACCGCGGGGAACCCAGGGGTAGCCGCAAGAAATCCGCTGACCGGAAAGAACTGGGTCTTGGCGACTGTATTGACTGTGGCCTATGTGTGCAGGTGTGCCCCACCGGCATCGATATCCGTGATGGCCTTCAGTACGAATGTATTGGCTGTGCCCTGTGTATCGACGCCTGCGACAGCGTCATGGACAAGATGGACTACCCCAGGGGCCTGATTCGCTATACCACGGAGAATGAACTGGAGGGCCGTCCGTCAAAGCTGCTACGTCCCCGCACCTTCGGGTACGGAGCATTGCTGATGCTCATGATAGGGGCGGTTGTTGTTACCATTGCCACACGTGTGCCGGTGGAACTGGATGTGATCCGCGACCGTGGTGCGCTGTTCAGCTATAACGGCAATGGCTGGGTCGAAAACACCTACACACTGAAGATCAATAACATGGCGGAAGTTCCCCGGGAGTTCCGTATTGGCCTGGAAGGCATCGAAACCGCGCGATTGCTCCGGGGCAACGAGCCGGTTCAGGTTGCAGCAGGTGACCTTCGTTCCGTACCGGTGGTCGTCGAAGTGAATCCGGACGATCTTGACGATATCAACACTTCAATCACGTTCCGTATTGAAGCCACCGACGACAGCGGCGTTTCCGATGAAACCGACAGTCGTTTTGTCGGTCCAAGGCCCCGCTAAACACTTTAGACAGCCCGTTCCGGCGGGCTGCTTGCTGATCCATTGAAGAGTCCGACATGTCAGAAACTGCACGTTTTGAAGACCACGAAGCCTCACGTCCCTGGTTCCGTCAGCCATGGTTCTGGTTTCTGGTTCTGTTCCCCGCAGCATCCATAACCTACTGTATCGTCGCCATCACGCTTTCAATGACGACGCATACGTCCATGGTCGTGGACGATTACTCCAAGGAAGGCCTCGCAATCAATCAGTCCCTGGCAAGGGATGCCAAGGCTGCCGAACTGGGCCTGGAGGCCCGCATCCAGCAGACCGGTCGCAACCTTGAGGTTACCCTCGCAAGTAGCGACGAAGGCACCGGCGTGGCACCGGAATACCTGATACTCCAACTATTCCACCCCACCATGGGCGAGCAGGACCGCATCATTCAGCTCAGCCCCACCGGCGAGGGCCACTACCGGGGACAGATAGCCGGCAATATCGACGGGCGCTGGTACCTGGATGTGAGCGGACCGTCCTCAGACTGGCGCATCAAGGGTGAAGGCCACTTCCCGGCCGACTCAGCCATCGTGATGCGGCCCAACGACCCAGAACGTGGCTGAAACACTTCCCTGCTTTCACTGCAGTGAGCCGGTAAAGCCAGAGCAGGCCATAGTGCCCGACCCGGACCATCCGGATCAGGCCTTCTGCTGTCATGGTTGCCAGGCCGTTTTCAACACCATTCACCTGGAAGGCCTGGACAGCTTTTACCAGTTCCGCACAGCCCCAGCGGTTACGCCCCGATCCCTTTCCCCTGCTGACGTGGAACGGCTGCGAGAGCTGGATCATCCGGCTGCGCAGGAGGCGTTCGTAGCTCCGGTGAAAGGCGGACAAGAGGCCCAGCTACTGATCGGCGGCATCACCTGTGCCGCCTGCATCTGGTTGCTGGAACGCCACCTTGCCGCCCACTCGGGCGTGATTTCATTTACCGTCAATCACACCACCCAAAGAGCGAGGCTGGTCTGGTCCCCCGAGGAGACCTGTCTCAGTGACCTCCTGATCGCTATCCACGAGTTGGGCTATACCGCCTCCCCCTATCATGCAGACGAGGCGGAGCAGGCTCTCAAGGCAGAAAACCGCACCGCCATCATCCGTCTCCTCGTTGCCGGCATTGGCACCATGCAGAGCATGATGTTGGCGGTGCCCCTGTACTTTGAAATGATCAGTGAGCTGTCTCCTGAATTCATACAGCTGTTCCGGTGGTTCAGCTTGCTGGTCGCCACACCGGTGGTGGTATACAGCGCCCGGCCTTTTTTCAGTAATGCCATTCGTGATGTACGCTCCCGCCACCTGACCATGGATGTACCGGTTGCCACTGCCATAGGCCTGGCTTACGCGGCCAGTGCCTGGGTTACCTTTTTCGGCGGTGATGAGGTGTACTTTGAATCTGTCTGCATGTTCACCTTTTTCCTGTCGCTGGGCCGTTTCATCGAAGCCCGCGCCCGTTACCGTGCCGGTCTCACCGGGGCCGCGCTGGGCAGTTATCAGCCAAGGGTCGCCACGCGTATCCTTGGGTCTGATTCAGAGGTAGTCGCCGCTCACCAGCTGAAGACCGGGGACCGCATCCGAATCAAGCCCGGCGAAACCCTGGCTGTTGACGGTGTGATTGTCGCAGGTCACTCAACCCTGAATGAAGCGGCCCTGACCGGTGAGTACCTCCCCGAGTCCCACGGAGTCGGAGACGAGGTATTCGCAGGCAGCATCAACGGCGAAAGCCCTATCGAAGTCGAAGTGCTCCGTACCGGTAGCCGCACCCGACTTTCCGGCATTCTACGTATACTGGACCGGGTCCAGTCGGAAAAACCTCGCATCGCCCGCATGGCGGATCGTATAGCCGGTGTGTTTGTCAGCCGGGTCCTGGTTATTGCCCCACTGGTATGGATAGGCTGGTGGCTTGCCGGTGCCGATAATGCCTTCGACATTACCCTTTCTGTACTGGTGGTCACCTGCCCCTGCGCGCTATCGCTGGCAACACCGACCGCCCTGACCAGTGCCACACTGAAATTACGCAAACTGGGCTTTCTGCCTACCCGCGGACATACCCTGGAGACTCTCGGGGATATCGACACGATTGTCTTCGACAAAACCGGCACACTGACGGAAGGTAGGCTTCACCTGCTCGGTGTTACACTGGTCGGCGATCTCCCGGAGCAACAAATACTGTCCTTGGCCGCCGGCCTGGAGCAGCACTCCGAGCACCCCATTGCCGAAGTGTTCCGTGGGATCAAGGCAGAGACAGTGGACGGGGTTTCCAATCATCTTGGCCAGGGCCTGACCGGTCAATGGCGAGGCAAATCCGTTGTCATCGGCCACCGCGCCTTCATCGAAACCTCCACTAGAACCGAGATAACACCTCCGGACCAGGCCCAGGGCATTGACCTCTGGCTAGCGGTTGACGGCAAGGTACAGGCTCGCCTGCTCATTGATGACCGTGTGCGTGCCGATGCAGTGGAGACGGTCCGAACCCTTCAGTCACGAAACATCAAGACCGTGATGCTCAGCGGCGATCGGTCAAACCACGTAGCCCGGATTGCCGCTGAGCTGGGCATCGATGAAGCAATTGGTGGCGCTTCGCCGGAAGACAAACTCGCTCACCTGCAGGCTCTTGCGGACGGTGGAAAGAAGATCATGATGGTGGGTGACGGACTGAACGACCTGCCCTCCATGGCGGGCGCTGCTGTTTCCGTAGCCATGGGTTCTGCAACGGACCTGACCCAGCTCCGGGCAGACGGCATTCTCCTTGGTGGAAAGCTGGAGCTACTGGTGCAAGCCATTGACGCCAGCCAGGAAACACGGCGTATTATTCGACAGAACATGATGTGGGCCCTGGGCTACAACCTGCTGGCGCTACCGTTAGCTGCAGCAGGCCTGGTACCGCCCTGGCTGGCGGCTATTGGCATGTCCCTGAGCTCCCTGGTGGTTGTACTCAACGCCCTCAGACTGAGCCAGGAGAAGCCCGGGAGCCGGACGCAGAACCAACCACAAACGATCTCAAGGGGCCAGGAAGAGGTCAAGCCCGGTTGAGGAACAAGGTGATACTGCTGTGAACATTCTGCTGATACTTATCCCGATTACGCTTATCCTGGTGACCATTGGCGTACTGGTTTTCAATTGGGCCGTAAAAAGTGGCCAGTATGACGACCTGGAGGGCCCTGCCCACCGAATCCTCTATGACGACGACCGGGACATGATTCCCGAGGATGCCAAGCAACCCCACCAGCGATCCAACCCGTCAGCCTCCGCCGAGGACAGGACTACAGAATTCGTGGATGGCGATCAAACCCCACAGGATGATAATCCGGAAAAGGGAGCCTGAATTGCAGGACCTTGCCCTCAGCTACCCTGCCGCCTTCGTCATTGGCCTGTTGGGCAGCACCCATTGCCTGGGCATGTGCGGCGGTATCAGCGCTTCGCTCTCTATGGCACTGCCCGTAGGCCGGGGCTACCGCTTCCGCCAGATACTGATGTTACTGGCCTTCAATGGGGGCCGTATTGGTTCCTATGTGCTGATTGCGACCCTCATCGCCTGGCTTAGCGTAAGCGCCACGAACTCTTGGGGCGCCCTTGGACCGCTACTTCGCACCCTCGCAGGAATCCTGCTGATCCTGATGGGACTCTCGATGGGGCAATGGTGGAATGGCATACGCCATGTGGAGAAAGTTGGCGGTCCGGTATGGCGGCGACTTCAGCCACTTACGGCAAAATTACTGCCGGTTCGCAACCCCTTTCAGGCACTCTCCCTCGGCGCCCTCTGGGGCTGGCTTCCCTGTGGACTGGTGTACAGCACTCTGGGGTGGGCCGCACTACAGCCCACCACCACTGCCGCTGCCGGGACCATGCTCTTCTTCGGACTCGGCACCCTTCCTTCCATGCTAGGCACAGGACTTGCCGCTACCTGGATTCAGGGATTGCGGACAAATCGCTGGTTCCGCCAGATTGCCGGTGCATCAATGGTTGCCTTCGGTCTGTGGACGCTACCCTGGATGGCCTTTATCTAGCGAGGCGTTAGGTTGCCACAAGCCCCGGAGCTGGAAGGTGCCGGGGCTTTTTTGTGGCTGGCGTAGGGGTTCTTCAGGCCCTGCGAAGCAGGTCGATGCCTGCCTGTGGCAGGCTTGTCGTATGGGGCCGTTGTAG
>NZ_FOHZ01000034.1 GCF_900111555.1 Marinobacter segnicrescens | reverse complement strand
AGAAAGCAACGAAAGCCGCCACACCTGAGCGGATGATCCGTCGCATGGCTGCCGTTGAGCCGACCTTCGCCACACTCAAAAGGCTGCTGAATAAAGGGCGATTTACCTGCTGGGGTCTGAGTTCTGCCAGTAGTGAATACAGTCTGGGGGTTCTGAGTTACAACCTGATGCGGGCGATCAACGTGCTGGGCGTGAAGGGCATGCTGGCAAGGCTGACTTGAGGCACTTACGCCTCTCTATCGCATGGAAATATATGCTGATTGAAAGCAAAAATGCCCCGGACGATGTCCGAGGCATTTTGTGGGCCTGCTCAGAAGCTATGTAAATCGAGTTTTTACACAGCCTCGGTTTAGCGGGCCTTTTCACAACTCACTGAGACTCAGCGATTCTTCCACACCGGGGCACGTTTCTCCGCAAACGCGCGCGAACCCTCGATGGCATCCTCCGACTTCATCACCGGGTCAATCAGCTCAGCCTGGCGATCGAACATCTCGTCCAGGGACCAGTCCTGCTGCTGTGCGATCACATTCTTGGTCGCCTTCAGTGACATGGGCGCATTGACAGCGATGGCGCGGGCCAGTTCCAGGGCGCCAGACATGGCCTCACCCGCATTGACCAGCCGGTTGATCAGCCCCAGGTCATACATCCGCTGGGCGTCCGCCATATCACCGGTCAGGGCGAGCTCCATGGCCACCCGGTACGGCAGCTGACGGGGCAGTCGCAGCAGACCACCAGCACCCGCTGCCAGGCCACGCTTCACTTCCGGCAGGCCGAACTTGGCATTGTTAGCCGCGACAATCAGGTCGCAACTGAGGGCCAGCTCGCAGCCACCGGCCAGGGCATAGCCCTCGATAGCAGCGATAACCGGCTTGCTCAGTTTTGCCTGCACGAAACCGGCGAAGCCTTTTTCATCAGTGACGACCTTCTCACCGGCCACAAAGGCCTTCAGGTCCATACCGGCGCAGAAGGAGCCGCCGGCACCGGTCAGGATCAGCACTCGCACGTCGTCCCTGGCTTCAAGCTCATCCAGGGTCTTGTCCATGGTCTCGGCAACCGCCTGGTTGATGGCGTTCTTTGCCTCCGGACGGTTCAGGGTAATGATGGCAACGCCATCTTCGACTTTCAGTTCGATCACGCTCATGTTTGTTTCTCTTGTTATTGATGGGGACTGATATCTCATCACGTCGTGAACTACCGCGCCTCGGTCAAACCGACGATCTTTCCCCTACATCAACGCAACCGAAAACCCGCCATCGACCACCAGGTTGGTGCCGCTGACATAGGCGCCGGCGTTGCTACACAGATAAAGCACCGAGTACCCGATATCCTCAGGCTCACCCAGACGCTTGACGGTAGTCTTCTCAACAATGCGTTTCTTGGTATCGGCGTCAAAGGCATCCGCCAGCTTGGTCTGGATGACGCCGGGCAGAACGGTATTGACCCGGATGCCTTCTCCACCGAACTCAAGGGCGAACGAACGGCTCATACCGATCAGGGCAGTCTTGAGGGTGGAATAAAGGCTCAGCATCCGGTCCGGATGCAGGGCAGCGACGGAGGCCAGGTTGACGATGCTGCCGCCGCCTTTCAGGCGCATCAACTTTACCGCTTCCACCGACATAAACCAGTAGCCTCTCAGGTCCACCTCGACGGTCTTGGTGAACAGGCCCACCTCCGTGTCCTCAATGGTTCGCCAGGGGCTGAGCACTGCGTTGTTGACCAGGATATCCAGGCCGCCATGTTCCTCTTTCAGCCAGGCAGACATGGCTTCGATATCCTCCATACGGCCAATATGGCAGGCACGCCCTTCAGCACTCAGCCCCTGCTCACGAAAGCCGGCAGCAATGGCATCGCACTCATCCTGCTTGCGGCTACTGATGATCACATGGGCACCTGCCTGGGCAAGCACACGGGCGGTCGCTTCGCCAATCCCCATGGTCGACCCGGTAACCAGGGCCACCTTACCCTCCAGGCTGAAGGCCGATGCCAGTTCCGGTGGTAGCTGTGCGGTCATGGTTTCCCCCTTTGATGAACGCAGTTTGTTGTTGTCGGGATGATGTGGGCGGCCTGCTGGCTCACTGGTGGAGCCTCACGCTCGCCTTCCCCGGCGTTATGACTTCTCCGGCCTCGTTCACAATGGCGAGCTCGACGTCGACCTCCCCGTCGGCCTCCCGGACTTCCGTTATGCGCCCACGGGCGCGCAGCGTTTCTCCGATATAGGCCGCCTTCCGGTTGCTGTATTCAAAGCCCGACAGGACGCCATCTGTGCCCACCCACTCCAGCACCAGCTGGGTCAGGAAATCCCCCTGCAGCGGGCCGTCAATCACGATGCCAGGGTGGCCCTCCTCACCAGTGGTGTAGGGGTGGTCATAATGGATCCGGTGGTGGTTCCAGATGGCGGCGTTGTACATGAACAACTGCACCTCATCCGGCTTGAACGCCCGCTCCGGTAATGGGTCGCCGACATGAACCCGGGATAGCTTCATGGTTACCTCGCAATGCGGGTGGAGTGCTCCGTCATGACCGGCTCCCCCGCTTCGGTTTCAACACGGTTCTCAACCACCGCAAAGATCAGCGGCCCCTGCGCCCCTTCCTTTTCGAACAGGTCCACCAGTGTCTGGCGGGAAACCAGAACATCACCGGGATAGATGCCCCGGAACCAGGTCTGCTGTGTGCCCCCGGCCATCACCCGCTTTAGGGGCAGTTCCGGCACCAGCCCCGTGTCCGGTGGCAGGCCATCATGGCCCAACTGCTCCCGCGGCAATATGGGCAGGAAAAGTCCAAACAGAAACATGGGGGGCGCCTCATCCCCATCGATAAACCGCTGCAGGCGCTGGCCGGTAGCGGCCGAGTATTTGCAGATTTCGCGGCGGGTCACTTCTGCACTGACGGGGGGTAATTGGCGCCCGACCGCCGCATTGAGTTCCGGTGTCAGCAACGCCATGGTTAAACTCCTCAATGGTCCAGCCCGAGACGGGATCTGGCTTCTGCATCCAGTTTACGAAAATCGATCTTGCCCTCAGGCGTCACCGGCCAGGCGCCCTCCCACTCGAGAAATTCCTGTGGTATCTCGTAAATCGCCATAACGCCCTTACAAGCCTCCCGGATGTCCCGGGTTGAACCAAGGGCGTGTCCGGCCCGTGGCCTGACAAAGGCAACGATCTTCGAGCCCCAGTAATCGTCCGGAACACCAATGGTCTTGACGTCGTCAAAGGCGTCCTGGAACACCTCGAGCAAGAGGTTGGTTACCCGCACGGTTGAGACATTTTCCCCACCGGTTTTCAGCACGCCACCGAGCCGCCCCAGGAAGGTGATATAGCCGTTATCGAAGGTGCCGTAATCACCACTGTGGAAGTAGCCTTCCTCGTCAAAGGACTGCCGGGTCTCTTCCTCCTGGCGATGGTAGCCCCGGAACAGGAAGGGGCTCCGGTAGCAGATTTCCCCTGGCTGGCCCTGAACAACCCGGTCACCGGTTTCCAGGTCCTTGATCACTACTTCCACCCCGGACAGAGGCCGGCCATGGGTGTATTTCTTGATGCGGTAATCCATGCAGTCATGCTCCGCCAGCGAAACCAGCGGGCCATTCTCGGTCTGGGCATAGAGGTTGTTGATGGTCGCGCCTTCCGGGCACATCTCCTTGACCAGGTCGTAACTACGGGGCTCACCGGCAAGCACTGCCTTGCAGATCGTAAAGTCATACCCGGAAAACCCCGGTGCCCTGAAAAGCCCCTGCCAGTGGGAATCGAAGCCGAAGGTCGCGGTTACCTTGTACTTGTCTATGATTTTCAGCGCCTGTTCCGGCCGGAACTGTTCCATCAGATGCAGTGTGCTACCAGCCAGGGTCA
The DNA here is from genome assembly GCF_900111555.1 of Marinobacter segnicrescens. Classification (GTDB taxonomy): domain Bacteria; phylum Pseudomonadota; class Gammaproteobacteria; order Pseudomonadales; family Oleiphilaceae; genus Marinobacter; species Marinobacter segnicrescens. Next base: position 19,211 of record NZ_FOHZ01000034.1, on the reverse strand, counting down.
GACTGAGATTGAGTCCGAACAAACCGCTGTTGTGATAGAAGGGGCTGAGATTGATGTAGGAATCGCCTTCCTGGTAACAAAGGTTCCTGGCACCGAAATGGGCCGTCGCCAACGGGGGCCGATGGTCCCAGAGGGCGCTCTTGGAGAGCCCGGTGGTACCCGAGGTCTGGCACATGAACTGGATATCGGTGGGACGACCCTCTGTGATCAGCCGGTCGAATGTCGCCTGGTCCCAGTCCGCACCACGCTGTTCCAGGTCACTGAAATCCAGGAAACCGTCATGACGCAGCCGCTGGCGGCTCAGGCACACCATGTGAGTAAGTGCAGGAATTGCCTCAGAGGAAACCCGCGCCCCTTCAACCTGTAAGTCAGGAATTGACTCTTTCAGTGTGCGGATATAATCCCGGTCAGCATAGTGATCGACCGTGACGATCACCCTGGGATTGTTACGGGGCAACACACCCTGGAATTCAAGGACGCCCCACAGCAGGTTCAGCGGATTGATGATGGCTCCGAGCTGAAGCGTCGCAAAGTACAGGCACGCAAACTCCGGCGTCGGGCTGGGCAATACGGAGACCACATCCCCCTTGCCTACGCCAAGGCTGATCAAACCCTGGGACAACTGGTTAACCCGTTCCTGCAGGACTCGATAGGTGATCTCCTCGCCCTCGAAAACGATGGCAACCTTGTCCGGCTGAGCGGCACAGACTTCGGCAAACAGCGCCTGGGTTGTGTTGTCGTACCAGCGGTTGTGAAGGGATCTCTCCGCGAGTGTCATGGGCACTCCGTTACCAGGTCGATGGGGGGATCAAGGGAAGGCCACATGGATGCGTTGCAACTGTTCCTCACCATTCCCGGCCTTCAAGTTAACAGCCGGGAGACAGCCACACTTGTGCCTACTGGCTGCCTGAGAGGCCCGCCCGTGTTCAAAACAAAAACATTTGGAAGCTGAACGACCCATAGCCACCTGACGCAAGTCACAGGCAGATCAACCTCCCTATTCTGGCCCAACAGCTGAAGGAGATTGTCGATGGTAAAGCTGATTTTCTGCCTGCGAAGAAAGCCGGGGATGTCCCTGGAAGCATTCCGGGATTACTGGGCCAACCAACATGCACCCCTGGTGCAGAAACATGCCCAGGCCCTTGGCATCCAGCGCTATGTCCAGAGCTACACCCTTTCCGCCCCCCAGTTCTCCAAGATTGCCGAAGCCCGTGGTGCACCGGAGGCGTTCGATGGCGTTGCAGAATTGTGGTTTTCGGACTTGAATGAAATGGCAGAGAAAGGCGCGTCGCCCGAAGGCAGGGCGGCTGGCAAGGCACTGATTGAAGATGAGGCCCGCTTCATCGATCTGGCCCGGTCGCCCCTGTGGATTTCGGAAGAAAGGGAATTCATAGGCAACGGGAACTGAAAATAACAACACAACAATAACAACCCATAACCGACTGGCGTGAGAACAATAATGACAACAACCCATCAAGACCCGATCGTCCCTAAAGTCACAGGCGTCCCCACCGGCTCCCTGAGCGCGGTGGCAACCCCGCTCTGAGCGAATCCGGTTCCTGAACCCCCGGCACCCAAGTGCCCGGAGGGAACGCATAACAGAGCCAAGACGGGGGACAAACTGTGCTCAATGAATTCCTGCAACTGATACTCAGTGGTATCGCCATTGGCTGCGTGTACGGCCTCGTGGCACTGGGCTTTGTGTTAATCTACAAGGCCACGGAAGTGGTGAACTTTGCCCAGGGCGAGCTGATGATGTTCGGCGCCTTCATTGCCCTGACCATGGGCGGACTGCAGTTCATGCCCTTCTGGCTGAGCGTAGTGCTCGCCGTCCTGGCGATGGCCCTGATTGGTGGTGCGGTCGAGCGGGCCGTGATACGCCCGGTTCTCGGACAGCCTATTTTCTCCATCGTGATGATCACCATTGGCCTCGGGTTCTTTGCCCGGGGGCTTGCCAGCCTCATCCCCGGCTGGGGCACCCTGACCCACCGCCTGCCCACCCCCTATGCAGACCAGACCGTTGCCTTCGGTGAGCTGGTGCTGTCCGCCGGTCACCTGATGATCATCCTGGTGACGATTGTGCTTTGTATACTGCTGTTCGCCTTCTTCCGCTATACCCGCATGGGTGTGGCCATGCAGGCCATTTCGCAGAACCAGCTTGCGGCCCACTACATGGGCATTCCGGTCGCCAGGGTCAATACCCTGATCTGGTGTATCAGCGCTGCCGTCGCCGCCATTGCCGGTATTCTGCTGGCGCCCATCACCTTTGTTCACGCCAACATGGGACTGATCGGCCTCAAGGCCTTTCCCGCTGCGGTCATCGGAGGGTTTGGCAGCATTCCCGGAGCGATCGTTGGCGGCCTGATCATCGGCATTGTGGAGGCGCTTTCCGGGCGTTACCTGCCGGACGGCATCAAGGATGTCTCAGCCTACGTGGTGCTGCTGGCGGTTCTGATTATCCGACCAAACGGTCTGTTTGGTGAAAAACTGACCAAGAAAGTCTAGGCGGGCCGACTGATGCGATTCCTTTTCAAGACGTCATACAACCAGGACATCCGCCTGTTCAAGGACCGGATCACCATGGGCTGGTACCTGGCCCTGGGAGTGGTATTGCTTGTCCTGCCCCTGCTGCTGGGCGAGTACTACCTCTCGCAGGCCAGCTTTGTCCTCATCTACGCCATTGTGGGGCTGGGGCTGATGCTCTTGTCCGGCTTTACCGGGCAGATTTCGCTGGGGCATGCGGCGTTCCTCGCGGTGGGCGCCTACACCGAAGCCGTATTGTCAGCCCGCGGCGTTCCTTTCGTGGTCTCGCTGCCCATGGCCATGGCCGTGTCTGCTGCGGCCGGATTCGTCGTGGGGCTACCAGCACTGCGCCTCAAGGGTATCTACCTGGCCATTGCGACCCTCGCTTTCGGCTTCATTGTCGAGGTTACCCTCCAGCAATGGGAAAGTGTGACGGGTGGCTCCATGGGCCTGCTTCTCGAGCCAGTGACACTTCTTGGCGTTACCCTGGACTCGGAATCCGGTTTCTATTACCTGGCACTGGGTCTGACCGGCCTGACCCTGCTGATCCTGAAAAACCTGCTGAGGAGCCCCACCGGCAGGGCCTTCGTGGCAATTCGTGACTCGGAAATCTCGGCCCGCAGCATGGGTATCGGGCTGGCCCGCTACAAGACCCTGGCGTTCGTCATCTCGGCGGCCATAACCGGCCTGGCCGGCGCCCTGTACGCCCACAAGCTCCAGTTCATCTCTCCGGAGCAGTTCGGCGTCTTCGTTTCCATTGAGCTGCTGATGATCATTGTGATCGGAGGCATGGGTTCGCTGCACGGTGCCTTTCTCGGCGCACTTTTCATGACCATGTTGCCGGAGTTCATCGCCATTTTGAGGGAGTACCTGCCCTCCAGCCTGGCCTATCAACCAGGCCTGCAGCCCACCATCTTCGGGGCTATCCTGATTCTGTTCGTACTGCTCGAACCTGCCGGGCTCTATGGGCGCTGGGTGAAGATACGCACCTGGTTCCAGCTCTTCCCGCTCTATCGCAAGGGCCTGATGAAGCGCGAAAAAAGTTACGTCAAATCGGACCGGCTGAGCTAGGAGGACACCATGGCCTTACTGACGGTTGAGAACCTGTCCATGGAGTTTGGCGGCATCCGGGCCGTGGACGATGTGAGTTTCCGGGTCGGGGAAGGTGAGATCTATACCATCATCGGCCCTAACGGAGCGGGCAAGACCACTATTTTCAACATGATCAGCCTGATCTATCGCAGTTCTTCCGGCCGCATCTGGTTCGATGGTAACGACCTGTCTGCCAGGAAACCCCAGGATCTCACCCACCTTGGGCTGGCGCGGACCTTTCAGAACATCGAACTGTTCGAACACGAAACCGTCCTCCAGAACCTGCTGGTGGGACGTCACTGCCACTCCCGCACCCGTCTCTGGCAGCAGATGCTGTTCACACCGGCGACACGGCGGGCCGAGATCGAGCACCGGGAAGCGGTGGAACAGGTGATCGACCTGCTCAATCTGCAGCATTACCGCGACAGCGTCGTGGGCAACCTGCCCTATGGTGTCCAGAAGCTTATTGAACTGGGACGGGCATTGTGCGCCCGGCCTCGCATCCTGTTGCTGGATGAGCCCTCTTCCGGGCTCAACGTGGAGGAAACCGACGACCTGAGCTTCTGGATCGAAGACATCCGTAACCTGCTGGGGATTACCGTGGTGATGATCGAGCACGATATGCGCCTGGTCAGCCAGGTGTCAGACCGGGTCCTTGCGGTCAGCAACGGTCGTGTACTGGCAGAAGGCACCGCCCGGGAAATCCAGGAAAACCCGGCCGTTGCGGAAGCCTATCTGGGAACCCGGGAGGACGTGGCGTAATGACTGATACCGTGCTCGAGATCAAGAACCTGGAAGCGTCCTATGGTTCGGTGCAGGCCCTTCGGGGCGTCTCCCTCAGTATCCAGGAGGGCACCATAGCGACCATCCTTGGTGCCAATGGCGCCGGCAAGACCACCATTCTCAAGTGTATTTCCGGCATCGTTGACCCCCGCAAAGGCAGTATCCACTACCTGGGAAGAGCCATTGGTGGCAAGCGCGCCGACCTGATCGTCCGCATGGGTATTGCGCACGTGCCGGAGGGACGCCAGGTCTTCCCACTGCTGTCCGTTCGCGAGAACCTCTGGCTCGGGGCCTATACCCGTACCAGTCGGGTCGAGGCCCTGGAGGATCTGGAAGCGGTTTACCGCTACTTCCCCATACTCAAGGACCGGGAAAAACAGGAGGCCGGCAAGCTCTCCGGCGGTCAGCAGCAGATGCTTGCGATAGGGCGCGCCATGATGGCCCGTCCCTCGGTACTGTTGATGGATGAGCCCAGCCTGGGCCTTTCTCCGAAGCTGACCGAAGAAATCTTCACCATCATCCGACGCATCAACCGGGACTGGGGTACGACGATTCTCCTGGTTGAGCAAAACGCCAGCATTGCCCTGCAAACGGCCTCCCATGGCTACGTTCTTGAGTCCGGGAGGATCGTGATGGAGGGCCCCTGCGAAAAGCTGTTCCAGGATGAGGGGGTACAGGAGTTCTACCTGGGCCAGAAAGAAGAAACCGGTGTTGAACGCCGCCGCTGGAAGAAGACACGCAAATGGGCATGAAAACCGACAGCCAGGGGATGGACCGGGCGGTCCAGGCTTCTGGCCAGCCAAGAGGTGAAGCCGGCATGCCGGATACCCAAGCCATGACGATAGGGAACACCCGAACCGTTCCGGAAATGTTCCAGGCTGCCTGTGCAAAACGGGGAGCCGATATCCTGCTACGCCAGAAGGAATTCGGCATCTGGCAGGAAGTCACCTGGCACGACGCCGAAAAATTCGTCACGGACCTCGGCCTCGGACTGATCGCCCTGGGCCTCGGCCCGGGGGACCGGGCGTCCATACTGGCCAATACCGTGCGCGAGTGGCTTTACGCTGACCTCGCCATACTCGGCGCCGGCGGAATCTGTTCCGGCATTTACCCCACAGACGCAGCCAGCCAGGTGGAATTCCTGATGCAGGACTCCGCCTCCCGCTTCATTTTCGTGGAAGACGAAGAGCAGCTGGACAAGGTATTCCAGGTGCGCCATGCCCTGCCCCTGCTGGAAAAGGTCATTGTCTTCGAAATGAAGGGGCTCCATGACCTTGATGACCCCCAGGTGATGAGCCTGGAAGCCCTGCAGACCCTGGGACAGCAGCAGTCTCCTGACATCCGTGAGCTATGGTGGAGCCGGCAACGGGATATCCAGCCGGACGACACCGCGATACTGGTCTACACCTCCGGCACCACCGGCAAGCCCAAGGGTGCCGAGATCAGCCATCACAATATCCTCGCCAATGTCCGGGCCTGGCTGACGGCGGTGCCCATGTTCGAGGGTGATGAACGCATGGCCTTCCTGCCCATGTGCCATGTGGGCGAGCGCATCGCCGGCTGCTATACCTCCATGCACGCGGGGGTTCGCCTGAACTTCGTGGAAAACTTCGAGACGGTGCCGGAAAACGTGCGGGAGATATCGCCCACCATGGTCGGGGCTGTGCCCCGGGTATGGGAGAAGTTCTATTCGGCCATCCGCGTTCAACTGGCTGAAGCCACGGCCCTGCAACGCTTCTGCTACCGGATTGCCATCGACGCCGGTCACCGGATGGCTGCCTGCCGGCTGGAACAACGGAAACCCGGCCTTGGGCAGGTCCTGTGGTTCCGGCTACTGGACTGGCTGGTCCTGGGCAACGTCAAGCGCATGATCGGCATCGGCCGGGCACGGGTACTGGTAACCGGTGCGGCGCCAATTTCCCCGGAACTGATTCGATGGTACCTGGCGCTGGGCGTCGACCTGGTGGAAGGCTGGGGCCAGACCGAAACCTCCGGCTTTGCCACGGCCAACACACCAGGCCAGTCCCGACCGGGCACCGTCGGCAAACCCATGCCGGGAGTGGAGATCCGCATCTCCGACGAGGGGGAAATCCTGGTCAGGGGAGACATTGTCTTCAAGGGTTACCTTAACCTGCCGGAAAAGACCGCCGAAACCATCAGGGATGGCTGGCTTCACACCGGCGACGTGGGCGAACTGGATGAAGACGGCTTCCTCAAAATCACGGACCGGATGAAAGACATCATCATCACCGCCGGGGGCAAGAACGTCACGCCCACGGAGATCGAGAACGAGCTCAAGTTCAGCCCTTACATCACCGATGCGGTGATCATCGGGGACGCGCGCCCCTACCTGACCTGCCTGGTCATGCTGGACCAGGACAACGCCGAACACTACGCCCAGGAAAACGCCATACCTTTCTCCAGCTACGGCAGCCTGTGCCGGGCCGAGGAGATCGTAACCCTGATTTCAGAAGAAGTTGACAGGGTGAACCAGCGTTTTGCCCGGGTCGAGCAGGTCAAGAAATTCCGCATTATCGACAAGGCCCTGACCGCCGAGGACGAAGAACTGACCCCGACCATGAAACTGAAAAGAAAGGTGATCAGCGAGAAATACAAAGACCTGATCAACAGCATGTACTGACCCGGCAAGACCACCGGGTCTTCCACCGAGCAACCGCCACTGACGTGGCAGGAGTACTGAACCATGACAACAACAAACGGTATCAAGCTCGCCTGTGCACTCACCGTAGGCCTGACCACACTGGTCAGCCTGCCGGCCGGTGCCAGGACCCAGGGTGTGACCGATGACCAGATCACCATTGGCACCATCCAGGACCTGAGCGGCCCATTGGCTGCCCTCAGTAAAAAATCCCTCGACGGCATGACCATGCGTGTCGACGAGATCAATGCCGAGGGGGGCATAAACGGACGGGAGATACGCCTCGTCGTTGACGATCACGGCTATCAGCCCAGGCGCGCCCTGCTCGCTGCCCAGCGAATGATTCAGCGGGACCGCATCTTCACCATGATGGGCGTAATGGGCTCCGCCACCGCCATGGCTACCATTCCGGAACTGACCAAGAACAACGTACCCAGTCTGTTTCCCTTCAGTGCTGCCCGCCAGACCTATACCCCGATTAACGATCTGCAGTGGGCGTCCGTGGCGACCTATGACGGACAAATGGAAGCGGGCATCCAGTACATGATGGAGGAGAACTCCTTCGAGCGCCCCTGCGCCATCTACCAGGATGACGAGTTCGGTACAGAGGTTCTCAAGGGGGCGGAGGCGGGTCTCGAGAAACTCGGCAAGGAAATGGTCGAAACCACCTCCTTCCAGCGGGGCTCCACAGACTTCTCCTCTGGTGTCGCAAAGCTCATGGCCGCCGACTGTGACCTGGTGGTTATCGGGGCCGCCCTGCGGGAGCCCGTGGGCATCATGAACGAAGCCCGGACCCGTGGCTGGAGCCCTGCCTTCTTCGGCAGCGCGGCCTCCTACACCACCGAGCTGCCAAAACTCGGTGGTGAGGCTGTCGAAGGCTACTACGCCATGTCCGGGGTCGAAATCCCCTACGCAGCGAGCAGTGAGTCTGAAGAGCTGCGTGAATGGGCAGTCGCCTACGAAGAAAAGTTCGGTGCCGAACCGGACGGATTCTCGGTGCTGGGTTACACCATGGTGGAACTGTTCAACCGGGCCGCCGCAGCAGCCGGAGAGGATCTGACCGTGGACAGCCTGGTCGCCCAACTGAAACAGCTTGAGGCACCGGACCTGTTCGGCGCGGACTACTACTTCGACGAGGACACCCGCAACGGTGCCGCCACCGCCAGCCTGTTCCAGGTAAAGGACGGCATCTGGATTCGTCAGTCCGGGGCCCTCGAGACACCTTGACCACACAGTGGGTGGAAGGCATTCCCTTCCACCTTCACTTGTCCTCCATTTGAACCGTCTGAATACCTCCGGGGAGGCTCTGACCATGTCCAGACAATTTACCCAGCAGCAGATCGACGACCTGACCCTTCCCTTTGAAGAGCATGCGCTGGACGCGCTATTGGCGGACGACCTGGATTCTGTCCGGAGCTGGCTTGACCGGATGGCCCAGGGCCACGCCGGGCTTGATGCCCTCTCGGCCCATGCCCTGGCCCGGAAAATGGGCAAGCTCAGACAAGACTTTGGCGAAGCCGAGGCCCGTCGGCTACTGGAAGTCATCGGCCGGCAACTGATGAAAACCTGGCATGCCCAGTTGCGCGAAGGTGACGAGAAAGGTGCTTTCGCTGACCTGGTCAGCATCTATCGATACCAGGGCGACGCCCACTTAAATGCATTACAGGAAACCGACGACGAGGTGACCCTGGACCTGGCACCCTGCGGCAGCGGCGGCAAGCTCGACCGGCAGGGGCTGCCCGACCGCCATCCTGACTGGTACGGACGCTGGAGCGATGGCATCAGCACCTTCTGCCAGGGCTGCAAGGCCTGCCAGCGGGCCCTTAACGAGTCCCTTGGCGAGGACGTCTGGACCACCGAAAAGGGCGAGGATGGCCATTGCCGCATGCGCTTCCGCAAGCGTAGCAGCCAGGGAAGCCGCCTGTTCACGGACCAGGAGCTTGAGACCCTGCCGAAAACCCGGGTCCAGCTGGCCCGGGAAAAGCTGGACGCCGGCGAGACCGACATTGAACCGCTGCTCAGGGGACAGCGCAAGGAATGGCAGCCATGGCATGACTTCGGTGTGGTCTGGCTGGAGTATTTCTACGCCACGGCACTCGATAAGGGCGGCGCCGACTACCTGGACGAAATGCTGGCCCAGACTTACGAACCGGCCTTTGACGCCGGATTCCCCCGTTACAGTGCCTTGAGCGACCAGGAGCTGCTTGAAGAAGTTGCCAAGACCTGGAACTACCACTGCGCGGATTTTTCGGTAACGGAAGAAGATGACCGTTTCGTATTCCGGCTCGACCCCTGTGGCAGTGGCGGGCGACTGTTCCGGGGTGAGATGTGGCGGGACATGTTCCACTATGGGGAGCCGCTTTCGCCGACCATGGCCGAACCCCACAACATCAACTTCAACCGTCACCAGGCGCCGACCTACTGCACCCACTGTGCAGCCTCGAACCGTGCCCAGCTCAAGGACGGACCTGAAGGCTCCAACCCCAGATTCTTCGTTATCGACGGACACGCCCAGCAGAGACCTGGCCAGGCCTGCCGCCAGTTCAGCTACAAGAAAAACGCCGACCGGGCCGCCATGGACCCTGCGCTGCCGGCGCAGATCGGTCTGGACTGGACATCCGCCGACCGGACGATACCCGCTCGCAACCTGGAGAACAAGTGATGATATCAATGGCAGGAAAGACCGCCCTGATCACCGGTGGATCAAGGGGACTGGGACGGGCCGCCGCAAACCGGCTGGCAGAACTGGGTGCCAATATTGCCATCCTCGACATTGATGACCAGGCCGCCGCCACGGTAGAGGAAGTACGATTGCTGGGACGCAGGGCAACCTATCGCAAGACCGACGTGTCCAGCAACGAGGCAGTGCGGGAGTCCGTGGCATCCGTTGAGGGAGAGCTCGGCCACATTGACATCCTGGTCAATAACGCCGGTATCGTGAAGAACATTGCTCCTATCAGCCGTATGGCACCGGAAGCCTGGCAGAAGGAACTGGGAGTAAACCTCAGCGGCCCCTTCAACCTGATCCAGGCCATTGCCCCCGGCATGGCCGAGCGAGGATGGGGCCGTATTGTGAATATCTCCTCGGCAGCGGCCCGCGGCGGCCTGTTTAACCAGGCCGGGTACGCCGCTTCCAAGGCCGGCGTGCTGGGACTGACCCAGAACGTCACCCTCGAGTTTGCGGGCAAGGGCGTTACCTGCAACGCCATTCTTCCCGGCGTCATCGGCACCGAGAATGTCATGGCCATGCCACAGGAAATCTTTGACCAGGCCGTCCGCCTGGTTCCCACCGGCCGTGTTGGTGAACCTGAAGAAGTGGCAAACCTGATTGCCTTCCTGTGTTCGGACCTGGCCGGCTATATCAACGGCGTCGACATTCTGATCGATGGCGGCGCTGCACTGAACACCGTAGTTCTGGGGAGCCGTAAAGCCCTGAAATCCTGACCAGGGAGAACCTGACCTGCGGTACAACAACGACAATAACGGAGGCAAACCATGCCTGTATCCCCCCGATTCCGAAAAGCCCTTCTCCCGATCGCCCTGGCCAGCGGCCTTGCTGTCACCATGACCGGCCAGGCGAAGGAACTCAGCTATGCACTGGGCTTCCCGCCCAACTCTGCCGCAGATGATGCGGCGACCACTTTCGCCAACAAGCTGGCAGAGGAAACCGGTGGCGAGGTAACCGCCAAGAACTACGCCATGTCACTGCTGAACCTCGCCGAGATGTCCGACGGCGTCCGGGACGGCATCGCCGATATCGGTAACGTGCTGACACCCTATTTCCCGAGGCAGTACCCCCACGCCAACATGGCTGCCGAGCTGACCATGCTGCTGGCACTGGACTCCCGGGCAAAGGGGCGCCAGGGCATGGCCTATGCCGGTGTCATGGGTGAGTTTCTGCTGCTGAACTGCGCGGACTGCGTACAGGACTTTATCAACCAGGGCCAGATCTACCTGCCCATGGGGGCAACACCGGAGTACCAGTTGCTCTGTTCCAGCCCCATCGAGACACCCGAAGACCTGAAAGGCAAACGGCTGCGGGTTGCCGGGGCCCAGTGGTCACGATGGGCTTCCCACTTTGGGGCAACCAGCGTTTCCCTGTCCGGTAATGAGGTCTACGAGGCACTGGAACAGGGCGTGGTGGACTGTACGGTTCAGTCCAACCCGGAACTTGGCAACTTCGGACTCAAGGATGTGGTGACTGACATCACCGTGGGCATACCTGGTGGTGTTTTTTCCGGCGGATCGGTCAGTGTCGGCCTTTCCCCGTGGCAGGATCTCTCTGCCGAACATCGCGAGGATTTGCTCAAGGCAGTCAGCCACCTGATGGCCGACATGACCTGGCGCTACCAGACCTATGGCGACCGGGATTTCAAGGAAGCGAGGGAGAGCGGGGTCAATATCCACCAGCCCTCCGAAGCGCTGGTTGAGGCTTCCCGCGATTTCGTCAGGGAAGACATCCCGCGGATCGCCAGCAATTACACCGAGCAATATGGCATGACCAATGCCGATGCCAAGATCGAAACACTTCGTCCCATTGTGGAGAAGTGGGTCAAACTGATGGACGAGGCCAAACTGGAAGACGCCGAGGACCTGGCGGCTATTTACTGGGAGGAGATTCTCTCAAAGGTTGATGTCGAGACCTACGGCCAGTAAGTAACATCCCCTGTTCCAGTTCCTGTACGAGCCGGAACAGGGGGCGTTTTTTTACAGGCCGTGACTACTCACGTCCACCTTGGAAAACACTTCCTCCCAGTACAGATCCGCAAGTGAATCAACACTGTCAATTTCCTGGACCAGCTCAACCCACTTATCGAGTATTGGCCTGAAGTCGGAGAGCATCTCCGCACTGCGCTCAACACCGTACTTTTCAGAGTAATGTGTGGCCAGGGTATCCATATCCTGTTCGATAAAGGTCTGGGTTACCTCTACCAGTTCGTCATCCGCGTCGTGAAACCCCACACCACGCTCCCGAAGTCCATCGAGCACTTCGTCTTCCCGCTGGTGATAGACAAACGGAATCTGAGCAGCCTCTACGGTTGCGGCATGCAGCATGGCCCGGCGCTGATCCTCGGTCAGACTACGCCATACATCGGCGTTAACATTGGTTCCGGCCGTCGTGAAAATACCACCGGGTACGGCCATTGTGATATCAGTAACGGCTTCTGTCAGACCGAAATTATGAATCTCCGGAGCCGACAATACTATGCAATCCACCACACCCTGGCTCAGCGCTTCATTCATTTCATTGGCCGACATGGTTATACCAACTCCACCCACAGACTCCACCCAGCGCGACCAATTGCCAGCTCCGACCCGCATACGCTTGCCCTTGAGGTCATCGAGACTTTTAACGGGGGTCCGACACACCAGGCCATAGGAGGAGCCTCCGGTCTGTCCGGTGTAGACCTGGTTCTGTTCGGCAAACTCTTCGTTACACTCAGGGCAATGGTTGAAAACGAACTCTGACATGGCGCCAATGTAGGCTAGTCCCTCTTTTCCAACGATCTTGTCGCCATACAACCGTAACAACATTGAAGACTCAGAGAGCAGGTTGGTGTGGGGGTATTCCGCGGGGAAATAGGGGGTAAGCACAAACCCAATATCGGCGATACCATCCCTTAGGCCAGCCGAGGTCTCGGCCATGTTCAGCAGAGACATGGCATACACCTTCACTGACAGCTCTCCGTTCGAATATTCTCCGACCGCATCGGCATAGGCCTGCCCGGCATCCACCACGAACGACCCAGGCGGGTGTCCCATCGCATAACGCAGCTCCCGGGTTTCCGAGACCGCAGGTCCGGCAAGCACCCCACCGATCAACGGGATAGCAGTCAGGCCGATCACTGATTTCAACAGCTTGTTCATCACGTGCTCCTAAGGTTTGGGCATTATCGTTATTGTTCCGGACTCAGCCGGGGACCTTTCAGGACACTCGCTACTTCTTTCTTTTTGTTTTATCGAATGCTTATTCAGGTAACTGTTGGTATGAATGCCTCCTCTTTGTCATGGGACGAAGGTTGATCAATCTGCCCTCGCATGCAGCTTCTGCATACCCCGCAGCCAGCGGTCAATATCCTCTGCCTTGGACTGGTAGTAGGTCAGCACTTCCTCGTGGGGCAGGATCAGGAAACGCTCGTCTCGGAGACCATCCACGACGGTCTGGGCAACATCGTCAGCGGTCAGTTCATGCCCGCCGGACATCAGCTCCTGCCGTACCTCGGAAGCGCTGCGAAACATCGGGGTGTCGACAGCGCCCGGGCACAGGCAGCTGACACCGATACCCCGCGCGCCATAGGTGATGGCAAGCCATTCCGCGAAGCTGACGGCAGCATGCTTGGTGACCGCGTAGGGCGCGTCAAACTGGGACAGCAGACCGGCGGCGGATGCGGTGTTCAGCAAGTATCCGCTGCCCCGCTCCAGCATGCGGGGTACCAGCGTACGCGCAGCATGCACATGGGCCATCAGATTGACGTCCCAGGTCTGGTTCCAGACTTCGTCCGGCAGTTCGATACCGCCCGGAATCGCGATGCCCGCATTGGAGCAGAACAGGTCAACCGGGCCATACTGAGCTGTGGCCACATCCACAACCCGCTCAATATCGGCAGCAACGCTGACATCCACCTGCACCGCCAAGCCGGCGATCTCCTTCGCGACCTGGCTTGCTGCTTCGATGTCCCGGTCGGCAACCACCACGCCCCTGGCACCTTCCGCCGCAAATCGACGAGCCATTGCCGCTCCGATACCACTGGCCCCACCGGTTACAACGACGACCTTACCGTTCAGCTCCATGGCTCAGCCTCCATCGCGCCCGCGTTCGGTATAGACAATCAGCTTGCCGGTAGCCCTGCGCTCCTTCAGGTCGATCAGCGCCCTTGCGGTATCCTCCAGTGGATAGCGTGCGGTGATCCGGGGGTTGATACGGCCGTCGGCGAGCCAGCCGGTCAGTTCATCCATCAGTTCGCGGAACCGTGCCGGCTCCCTGTCCTGGAAGGCGCCATAAAAGACCCCCACCAGTGAGCAGCCCTTGAGCAGGGTCAGGTTCAGGGGCAGTTTCGGGATGTCCCCGGTGGTAAAGCCGATCACCAGGAAGCGACCGTTCCAGGCCATACCCCGCAAGGCTGGCTCACTGTATTCACCACCCACCGGATCGTAGACCACATCCACACCACGTCCGTCTGTCAGCTCCCGGATGCGATCCCGAAGATCTTCGCTGCTGTAATTAATGGTTTCGTCGGCGCCGTGGTTGCGGCAAATTTCCAGCTTTTCGTCGGTGGAGGCAGCAGCGATGACACGGGCACCCATCACCTTGCCCAGTTCGATGGCCGACAGGCCGGTACCACCCGCGGCCCCCAGCACCAGCAGGGTTTCACCGGGCTGCAGGTGGGCCCGGTCCTTGAGAGCATAGTGGGTCGTACCATAGGTGATAACCAGCGCTGCACCAGCGTCCATGCTGACGCCATCCGGAAGTCGCACGACCTTGCTGGCTGCCACAGGTGCCTCCTCGGCAAATCCGCCCCAGCCCGGGATACCGATAACCCGGTCGCCGGGAGCAAAGCCTTCAACACCGGCTCCGACGGATTTGATGGTTCCGGCCACCTCTCCCCCGGGAACAAAGGGAAACGGCCTCTTGAACTGGTACTTGCCCTCGATGATCAGGGTGTCGGGAAAATTGGCGGCACAGGAGTGTACCGAGATAATCACCTCACCTTCGGACGGCTCAAGGGATGGCACATCTTCCAGGGTCAGCGCTTCGGGCGGACCGTATTGCTTGCATAGAACCGCTTTCATGTTGTGATTGTCCCTGTTGCACGTTTTGGATAGTAGCTTTCGACTCTAGGCCGCTATGGGGTGGGGTTCTTGTGCTGACTGGCTACGCAGGACGAAAATAAAAAACCTCACGCAGAGGTGGGGTAAGAGTCGCTCAAGAGAACATCCAACAACCTGAATGACTATCGTCTTCTATCAGCGCCCGGGCCAGCGGGGGGCACGCTTTTCGTTAAACGCTGCCATACCCTCCTTTGCATCCTCGGTCAGGGTCATGGTAGTGAGCTGGGTTTCGGTATAGGCAATGGCCTGTTCGAAGCTCATATCCTCAATGGCCTTCATGGCGTACTTGCCTCGGCGAATGGCGGTGGGAGACTTGTCCGTCAGGCGACTGATCAGCCAGTCCACCTTGGCATCCAGTTCCTCCGGCGCCACTACATGGTTCAGCAAGCCATGCTGAAGGGCTTCGTCGGCAGTGAACGGCTCTCCGGTGAGGGTCCATTCCCGCAGCACGCGCCGCGGTACCAGGCGCTGCATCAGGCTAAGTACCTGCATGGGAAACAGACCGACTTTCACCTCCGGCAGGCCAAATTTCACGTTGCTGTGGGCTACTGCCATATCACCCATGCAGAGCAGGCCCATGCCGCCCGCCATACAGACGCCGTTGACCCGTACGATACAGGGCGTGGTGGTATTCACCGCCAGCCGGAACAGGTCCGCGTACTCTGCATTGGGTTTTGAATAATCGAAGGCGAAACCCTGGCCCGGCTGCAGGTCACCGCCAGCACAGAACGCCTTTTCACCAGCGGCTGTGAGTACGATCACCCGGATCTCGGGATCCGATTCTGCTTTCAGATAGCCCTCACGAATCCGGGCAATCACGTCATTGTTGATGGCATTACGTTTTTCGGGCCGGTTGATGGTGATCCACAGGGCCGGCCCCTTCTGTTCCAGCAAGACCGCTTCTTGTTCAGACATCATGGCTCTCCTGGTTGATCAGTTGCTTTCAGCAGGGGTAGCTGTTTCGGCCGGGATAACCTCGGCAATCACCTTGCCAGCGGTGACCTGTTCACCTTCGCTGACCGTGAGCGACACAATCGTTCCTGCCACTGCCGCCACGTGGACGTGTTCCATCTTCATCGCTTCCAGCACAACCACCGGCTGGCCAGCCTCGACCGTATCGCCCTCACCGGCATGCAGGGCTACCACCCGTCCGTTCATGGAGGCGCGGATGACGCCATCACCGGCTTCATCCCCGGCAACGGCAGCCTCATGGGTATGGTCATCCACACGGTAGGAGTGACCGCGGTAGCGCAGGTAGAGGCGTGAACCCGCACGAATCATCTCGGCGGTTTCTGACAGGCCCTCGCAGGTGAACCGCACGCGGGCACCGTCCACGGCATCCAGCGTCAGTTCAGCGGCGGCGTCGTCCAGCTGAATCCGGAAGGTGCCATTACCCTGATTGCTCACCCGCGCGTCAGCGGCTTCCCCGCCAACACTGAAGCGGAAGATGATCGGCAGGCGATGGGTAATGGTGCTGATCGAGCCACCGTAGCTACCCTGTGCGTCGGTGGTATACAGCAGCACGGCGGCCAGTAACCGGGCCCGGTCATCGGCGCCCTGGTCCCTTGCCAGCAGTTCATCCTGGTGGTTATCAACGAAGGCCGTGGTCGCCTCCCCCTGGATAAAGGTGGGGTGCTCCAGGCAGGCGCTCAGAAAGGCCTGGTTGGTTTCCACGCCCAGTGCCGTAGCGTCCTTCAATCCGCTGACCAGGCGACGGCGGGCCTCTTCCCGGTCCGCCCCGGTGCTGATCAGCTTGGCGATCATGGAATCGTAGAAAGGCGGGATCTCGGAACCGGACTCCACCGCATCTTCTACCCGCAGGGTGTCAGGCATGTGCCACAGCGCCATGGTGCCACTCTGGGGCATAAACCCTTCGCTGGGGCTTTCGGCGCACAGACGCACTTCAATGGAATGGCCTTTCAGGACAATGTCGTCCTGACTCAGGGGCAGTGGCTGACCGGCGGCGACCCGCAACTGCAGCTCCACCAGGTCCAGTCCGGTGATGGACTCGGTTACCGGGTGCTCAACCTGAAGCCGGGTGTTCATCTCCATGAAATAGAAGTTGCCGTCCTGGTCCAGCAGGAATTCCAGGGTGCCGGCCCCCTCGTAATGGATGGCCTTGACCGCGGTAACGGCGGTCTCCCCCATCCGCGCCCGCAACTCCGGCGACACCGCCGGTGACGGTGCTTCTTCCACCACCTTCTGGTGACGGCGCTGGATGGAGCAGTCCCGCTCCCCGATGTAGACAGCATTGCCGTAACGGTCCGCCATCACCTGGATCTCGATATGCCTCGGGTTGATGATGGCCCGCTCCAGGATCACTTCCGGGTCACCGAAAGCACTTTCCGCCTCGGACCGGGCGCTGCGCAGGGCCGCCGGAAAGTCTTCCGCCTTTTCCACCAGACGCATGCCCCGGCCGCCCCCACCGGCGGTGGCCTTTATCATGATGGGGAAGCCCACGTTGTCCGCTTCCCGGATCAGGCGATTCTCGTCCTGGTCCTCCCCCTGGTACCCGGGTACGCAGGGCACGCCCGCACCCATCATCAGCTGCTTGGCACCCGCCTTGTGTCCCATGGAGACAATGGATTCGGCAGACGGGCCCACAAAGATAATACCCGCCTCCTTACAGGCTTTCGGCAGGCCCGGGTTTTCCGCCAGGAAACCATATCCGGGATGGATCGCATCGGCGCCGCTGAGCTTTGCCGCCTCGATAATCCGGTCAATACGCAGATAGGAGTCCGCTGGCAGGTCGCCGCCTATGGCTACGGCCTGGTCAGCAGCCCGAACGTGGCGGGCATTTCTGTCTGCGGATGAATAGACCGCTACGGTCCGGTAACCCAGTTCACGGGCGGAGCGGATAACTCGGAGCGCGATTTCGCCCCGGTTAGCGACCAGCACCTTGGTAAAGGGGGTCGGTTTGCTTGCTGTTGTCGTGGTCATGATAGTCAGACACCGTTCTCATTCTTTGGGCGGCCGGCAATACCGGCCGGGTTCCGGGATTCCATCAGGGTCAGGGGCGCGCCACACCAAACTGCATCTTTTGGGGCTCACGCCGCTCCGCGTCACGACAGACCGACAGCACGTAGGACAGTACCGAGCGGGTCTCACGAGGGTCGATGACACCATCATCCAGGAGCCTGGCACTGGTAGTGAACACATCCATCTGGCTCTCGAAGGTGTCTACGATTTTCTTTTCCATGGCGGCGAGCTTGTCGTGATCCACTTCGCCGGTCTTGCGCTTCATGGCCGCTTCGGTGACGTTGGTCATGGTCTTGGCGGCCTGTTCGGCGCCCATGACAGCGGTCTTGGCGTTGGGCCAGGAGAAACAGAACCGGGGCGCAAAACCGCGCCCGCACATGCCATAGTTACCCGCCCCGAAGGAGGCACCACAGTAGATGGTGATCTGGGGCACGGTGGCGTTGGTCACCGCCTGGATCATCTTGGAGCCGTGCTTGATGATGCCCGCCTGCTCGTATTCCTTGCCGACCATGAAGCCGGTGGTGTTGTTCAGGTACAGGATTGGCGTCTGGGACTGGCAGCAGGCCTGGATAAAGTGGGTCGCCTTGGTGGCGCCGGCCGGGTCGATGGGGCCGTTATTGGTGATGATGCCCACCGGCAGCCCCTCAACTTTGGCATGGCCACACACAGTGGAGGACCCGTAATTGGCACCGAACTCCAGGAAGTAGGAGTCGTCCACGATGCGGGCAATCACCTCTTTCATGTCCACCGGACGCTTGTAGTCCATGGGCATGACGCCCAGCAGCTCTTCCCGGTCATAGCGAGGTGGCTGGAAGGAGCGTGGCTTGTCTTCCGGCAGCTCACCATCCCAGTCCAGCTGGGCGACAATCTCGCGCACCATGCGCAGGGCGTCGCGGTCGTCTTCTGCCAGGTAATCCCCCAGTCCGGAGATGCTGGTGTGCATCTCGGCGCCACCGAGTTCTTCCTCGGTGGCGATTTCACCGGTGGCCGCCTTGAGCAGGGGCGGTCCGGCAAGGAAAGCCCTGGAGCGGTCACGAACCATGATGATGTAATCGGACAGACCGGTCTGGTAGGCACCGCCTGCGGTGGACGAGCCGTGGGTGACCGTGACCACGGGCAGCCCGGCCGCCGACAGGCGGGTCAGGTTGGCAAACAGGGTACCGCCGTGTATAAACTGGTCCACCTTGTATTTCAGCAGGTTGGCGCCCGCACTCTCCACCAGCTGGACGTAGGGCAGTTTGTTCTTGAGGGCCAGTTCCTGGACCCGCAGCTGTTTTTCCAGACCCATCGCTTGCATAGCGCCGGCATCAATGCCCGAGTCGTTGGCGGCAATCATCACCCTTAC
>NZ_FOHZ01000009.1 GCF_900111555.1 Marinobacter segnicrescens | reverse complement strand
CAGGTTGCGATGACATTCTTTTTCCAGCCGTCGGGTGCTGCTGGTCTGATTGAGGTAGGCGTATATGTATAGCTTGAGCAGATCGCCGGGATGATAAGGGCGTCGGCCTGTGTGAGCCGTCTGCGCTTTCCTGAAACCCATCTCAGACAGGTTCAGTGAATCCACAAAGGCATCAATGACGCGAACCGGGTGATCTTCGGGGACGTAATCTTCGACGCTGGGCGGAAGCAGAAGCGTCTGACTTCGGGGAGTGCCTTCCAGATGTCTCATAAAAAATAACCGCGAGCCATGTCGCGGTTATTTTGCCAGCTTGGGAGGCTGTTTTCACACAGCCTCCAATCGCCGGCCTTTTTCAACGAAGCTATCCGGCCTTACTTCTGGCTGGAACGCTGAAGCATGCGAGCAGCGCGCTCGTTGGCTTCGTCTGCAGCTTGCTTGGCTTCCTTGGCTTCTGCCAGGGCCTGCTCGGCGCGACGCAGGGCAGTGTTGGCCTTGCGGTCAGCGTTGTTGGCAGTGCTCAGGGCGTTGCTTGCAGTCTGCTCAGCAGAGCTTGCAGTTGCATTTGCCTCATCAATGGCAGCCTGGTCAGTAGTGGCACAGCCAGCAGTCAGTGCGGTGGCCAGTGCAAACCCTGCGATCGTCAACTTACGCATGTCTAGAATCCCCTTATTGGTCGTTATACTTCCTGTGGTGCAGAAGTTCTGAATAAATAACATCCTGTTAAATCGGGTCCGACGGCTTACCGCCGGATTCAATGACAGTGTAAAACACTCCCGATAAAAATGTTAACTCGGGATACGTAAAAATTCTTAGGTAATTACATAAACGTAAGTCTGTTGTCAGGAACTTTTTGAATATCTGGGTTTTTCGGCCGATTTCAGGGCAGAATCCGGATGGGCGTGCCCACCTCTACCAGTTGCCAGATCTCATCCATTTCTTCGTTGTTGACCGCGATGCAGCCATCGGTCCAGTCCAGCCCCTTATAGGCGAAGGCCATATCGCCCACGTCATTGGGCAGGCCGTGGATCATGATGTTGCCGCCGGGGCGCAGGCCCCAGGCTTCGGCCAGTTTCCGGTCCCTGGGACTGGGATAGGAAACACGGATCGACTTATAGAAGTCGCTGTTGGGATTGCGGAAGTCGAGGGTGTAGTCGCCTTCGGGTGTCCGGCTGTCGCCCTCGTAGAGCTTGTGGCCTTCCGGCGTCTTGCCGAGGGAAATCCGGTAGTCGCGAACCACCCGCTCGCCGGACAGCAGGTACAGGCGCCGCTCTGCCTTTCGTACTACGACTTCACTGACCGTGCCGATCTTGCTGATGGCCGGTTGGGGCTCTGCCATGGCCAGCGTCCGTAATTCCGCCCCCTGGGTCGTTGTGGCAAGCAGTGCCAGTGTAGCGAGCAACGCTGTTGTCAGGTAGCTGCGCAACATAGTCAGTGTATCCATCATGGTCCGTCAGGTGTTGATTGAAATGATCATAATTTCGCCACTTTATAGCACATTGTTGAGGTTACGCGTAGGTAACATTTGTGGGCATATGTCACAGAAGGTTTCAATGACCCGCAGTCTATTTCCCGGTTCAGGAGTCGGTCATCTTCAGGCCCACCTTGGTGACCCGGTCTGACTCCGTTGCCCGGGCGACCAGTACGACCGGCCCCAGGGTGACCTTGTCACCGACAACAGGGTGGCCCTTGGTGCGCTTTGCAAAACACTCTGCGAGGGAGAGTTCCGGGGGCAGCTCGTCGAATTCAATACCATAGACCTGCTCCACATCCCCCAACAGGGCATCACCATTGAGTACGAAGTCGCCGAAGAAGGCGCGTTCAGCAAGGTGACGCGGCGCCTGCTTGCCCGACAGGGATTTGCCCAGTTCCGACAGGGCGCCGGACACAGCGAATACGGCGACCACGTCACCTTTCGAGATAACCAGGTCGGGGCTCGGGGCGAGGCACTGTCGGTTGCGGAAGACGCCAGCAATCGAGGTGTTGTCAGGCAGCTGTAGTTGCCCCAGGGGGCGGGGATCATTCCACTGGTCGCCCCGTAATGGAAACAGCATCAACTCGTGATTACCGGCGGCGGGAACATCCAGAGGCAACCGGCGGTATGGCTCGCCGGTTGCGGGCACCTCCAGCTTGAGTTTGCGGGCCAGTGGGGCCAGCGTGCTGCCCTGTACTACCAGCGATACCAGCACGATAAAGAATGCGAAATGGAAGATATCCCGGGCTTCCGGCAGTCCCGCCATAATCGGGAATAGCGCCAGAACGATGGGTACCGCTCCGCGCAAGCCGACCCAACTGATGAACAGCAGTTCCCGTCGGTTGAAGCCGAAGGGCCATAACGTACTGAAAACGGCCAGTGGCCGGATCACGAAGATCAGCGTCAGGGCAAGGACCAGGCCACCCCCGATCAGTGGCAGCAAGTCCGATGGGCTTACCAGCAGCCCCAGCATCAGGAAGAGGCAGAGCTGGGCGAGCCAGGCCAGGCCGTCATGAACCTGGAGAATCATGGGCATCATCCGCACTGGTCGGTTACCCACGATCACGCCGGCCAGGTAGATGGCCAGGAAGCCGCTGCCTCCCAGGATATTGGTACCGGCAAATACACACAGGCCTGCTGCACCAACCATCAGAGGGTAAAGGGCCGCCGTGAGGCGTACACGGTTGGCCAGTTCAACGATCAGGAAGCCGCCCAGAATACCCGTGATCGAGCCGATGCCGAACTGGCTCACCAGCATCACCAGCCCATCGGCCAACGACGATGCCCCCCCGGCACTAAGCATGCTGACCAGCATCAGGGTCAGGAAGATGGCCATGGGGTCGTTACTGCCGGACTCGATCTCCAGCGTGGCACTGACCCGCTCGTTAAGGTGGAGGCCGTGCCCCTGTAGCAGCGAGAAAACCGCCGCTGCATCTGTGGAAGAGATGATGGCGCCAATCAGCAGGGCGACCATCCAGTGCAGGTCAAAAACCAGCCAGGCACAGAGCCCGGCGAGCACAGCGGTGATGAACACACCGACTGTCGCCAACAACAGGGCAGGCTTGAGTCCCACCCGGAAGGTTTCAGCCCGGGTGCGCATACCGCCATCAAGCAGGATCACCGCCAGGGCGAGGTTGCCGATGACAAAGGCCAGCTCGAAATCATCGAAGCGGATACCACCAGCCCCGTCCTCGCCCATCAACATCCCCACCCCAAGGAAGATCAGCAGCACCGGCATGCCCACCCGGCTGGAGAGCGGGCTGAGCAGTATGCTCATTACGAGCATGGCGGCGCCGATCAATATGAGGTAGGGATCCATGCACTCTCCGTTCAGGTTATACGATCAATAACAGCTGTCCCGAAAACCCCGGGTACCTTTCGCGTCACAACAGGTGCCACAGGGATGAATGCCGGTGGGTATTGCCTGTTTTCACATGCAGGCCTATATTGAGGCCAACGCGGGTGTAGCTCAATGGTAGAGCAGAAGCTTCCCAAGCTTAAGACGAGGGTTCGATTCCCTTCACCCGCTCCAGAATTTCACACACCCCACCTGGTCGGACCTTCTCTTAAACTGGTGTAGCACTGGTTGGAAATCAGTGCAGCTTCAACCTCGGCTGCATGGCCCGGCTGACCCGGTCCATGGCCCATATGATGGCAGTGCGGACTGGCCCGTGCAGGGCATTCTGGTGCATCCGGTAGAGAGACGCATAGAACAGCCGGGCTACTTTGCCTTCCACGTACATGGAACGCCCGGAGAGATTGCCCATCAGGTTGCCCACCGTGGTGTAGCGGCTGAAGTTAATCAGTGAGCCATGGTCGTGGTAGACAAACGGTACTGGCTCGCCACCATCCAGGCGATGACGCAGTGTCTTGAACAGGGTGTCGGCCTGCTGGTGGGCGGCCTGGGCCCGAGGTGGTACCGGTCGGTCGGAACCTGGTTGCGGGCAGGCCGCGCAGTCGCCAAAGGCAAAGATATCCGGATCGGTGACGGACTGCAGGGTCTGCTTGACGGCGACCTGGTTACCCCGGGTCGTTTCCACGTCCAGCCGGCCCAGCCATTCCGGCGCCTTGATGCCGGCGGCCCAGATGGTCATTTCGGAAGGGATTTCGGTACCATCTTTCATTACCACCACATTCTTCCGTACTTCTGCCACCGGCTGACCAGTGAGCACCTGTACATCCTGATTCTGCAGTTCACGGGTGGCAGCCAGTGAAAGCCGGGCGGGTAGCGCAGGCAGGATGCGGTCCGCGGCTTCGATAACCGACACACGGATATCTCCGGGGCTGAGATGGTTCATGCCATAGACCGGTAATTCACGGGATGCAAGGCGCAGCTCGGCGGCGAGCTCCACGCCAGTAGCCCCGGCGCCGATGATGGTGATGGGCAACTGGTGATCATGGCCCTCCTTCGCATAGTGGTTCTTGCGCAGGAAGGCGTTAAGCATCAGGTTATGGAAGCGCCGGGCCTGGGGCAGGCTGTCCAGGAACAGGCAGTGGTCCTGGGCGCCGGGGGTGCCGAAGTCATTCGCCGTACTGCCCACGGCAAGCACCAGGGTGTCGTACCGGATGTGACGCTCCGGCACGACTTCATTGCCTTCGCTGTCATGGAACGGCGCAATGACGATCCGATGATCCTGCCGGTCCAGGCCAGTCATGCGGCCCAGCTGGAACTCGTAGTGGTGTTTGCGGGCATGTGCCCGGTAGTTGATCTCGTTTGCACTGGCATCCAGCGAGCCGGAAGCGACTTCGTGCAGCAGGGGTTTCCAGACATGGGTCAGACCGGCGTCCACCAGGGTGATACGGGCCTTGCCCTTGCGCCCAAGCCTGTTGCCCAGGCGGGTAACCAGTTCCAGGCCGCCGGCACCACCGCCAACCACCACGATATGGTGTTTGTGTTCCATAGAAAGTGTTCCTGTAAGTGAGGACAGGCAGGCGTCCTTTCGTTACCCGGGCGGGTGACCGATAGCAGGACGCCTGCCTCTCATCACTGGCAGGCAGTTAGTCTGATTTACGGGGCTCTTTGGAGCCAGTGGAGCTTGCTGCCGGGCCGTTGTTTCGCAGGCCCGGCGTATCTCTCTATTTGTCAGGGCAGGTCGGTAACTGCGCCGGTTGAAGCGGAACTGACGGTGCGGGCATACTTGGCCAGCACCCCACGGGCTACCCTGGGGGCCGGGGGCTGCCACGCCTTGCGGCGTCTCTCCAGCTCTTCCTCAGACACGGCCAGTTCTATGGTGTTACTCACGGCGTCGATGGTAATGGTATCACCGTTCTCCACCAGCGCGATGGGACCGCCCTCGGCGGCTTCCGGAGTAATATGACCCACGACAAAGCCGTGGCTGCCACCGGAGAAGCGGCCGTCGGTGATCAGTGCCACGTCACTGCCCAGGCCGCGGCCCATGATGGCCGAGGTGGGGCTGAGCATCTCCCGCATACCGGGGCCGCCCTTGGGTCCCTCGTAACGGATGACCAGCACATCACCGGCAACTACTGAGCCGTCCAGGATACGTTCCTGGGCCTCTTCCTCCGAGTGGAACACCTTGGCCGTGCCGGTGAAGTGAGTGCCTTCCTTGCCGGTAATCTTGGCGACCGAACCCGTTGGGGCCAGATTACCGAAGAGAATCCGCAAATGGCTGTCCGCCTTGATGGGGTTATCGAAGGCATGGATGATGTCCTGGCCTTCCGGGTAGGGTTCCACGCCGGCCAGGTTCTCGGCCAGGGTCTTGCCGGTCACTGTCAGGCAGTCGCCGTGCAGCAGGCCCCGGTCCAGCAGCATCTTCATCAGCGGCTGGATACCGCCAATGGCTACCAGCTCTGACATCATGTAGTGACCAGACGGCCGCAGGTCTGCCAGTACCGGCACCTTTTTACCGATTTGCACGAAATCGTCCAGGCTCAGCTCCACGCCAATGGTGCTGGCCATGCCCAGCAGGTGCAGCACCGCATTGGTGGACCCGCCCAGGGCGATGACGACGGTAATGGCGTTCTCGAAGGCCTTGCGGGTCATGATATCGGAGGGCTTGATGTCCTCCTCCAGCAACTTCAGCACTGCGGCGCCCGCGGCTTCGCAATCCGCCAGCTTGGTGTCAGACACCGCATTCTGGGCCGAGCTGCCCGGCAGGCTCATGCCCATGGCCTCGATAGCCGAAGCCATGGTGTTGGCGGTGTACATACCACCACAGGAACCGGGTCCCGGAATGGCGGTTTCCTCGATCTGTTTAACCTCGATCAGGTCCATGTTGCCCTGGGCATGGGCGCCTACCGCCTCGAATACGGAGATGATGTCGGTGTGATTCTCCCCGGGCTGGATGGTACCGCCGTAGACAAACACCGACGGCCGGTCCAGCCGGGCCAGGCCCATCATGCAGCCGGGCATGTTTTTGTCGCATCCACCGATTGCCACCAGGCCATCAAAGCCCTCGCAGCCGGCAACGGTCTCGATGGAGTCGGCGATGACTTCCCGGGACACCAGGGAATATTTCATGCCCTCGGTACCGTTGGCGATGCCGTCGGACACCGTAATGGTATTGAAAATCAGACTCTTGCCGCCGGACTGGTCGGCGCCCTTGGCGGCTTCCCGCGCCAGGCCGTCGATGTGCATGTTGCAGGGGGTGAGGTTGCTCCAGGTGGAGGCGATGCCCACCTGGGGCTTGCGGAAATCCTCGTCGGTAAAGCCCACCGCCCGCAGCATGGCGCGGCTGGCGGACTTGCCCAGGCCATCAACCACCGGGGCAGAGTGGCGACGTCGCTTGTCGTCGGTCATGGTCTCTCTCCTGAACCGTGGTGTCCCAAGAGGTTAGTGCGTGGTGGGGTGCTGCGTAAAGGCGCCCAGGGCGGTAATGATGTCTTCCGTGAGGGTTTTTATGCTGTCTGTGTCGATGTCCCGCTGGGCCAGCGAGCGCAGTCCCATGATCTGGGCCTGGACCAGCCGGGCGAGCCGGCGGCTGTCTACGCCCGGTTTCAGCTCACCTTGCTCCCGTGCCCGTTCGAACAGTTCGGCCAGGTAGTCTTCGACTTCCCGGAGGCGTCGGTTAACGAGGTCCCGAAGTTCGGGCTGGTCGGAAGTGACTTCCAGGAGGGTCTTCACGACCAGGCAGGCCCTTGCGGGAGAATCCGGGGCGGTAATCTGCTCCGTGAGGGATCTCAGGTAAGTGAAGATGCCCTCCATGATGGTTGGCGACTCTTCCAGTGCTCTGCCCATGGAGTTGGACATGCGCCCTGTATACACCGCCAACGCTTCCCTGAACAGACCGTCCTTGCTGCCAAAGGTGGCATACAAACTGCCAGGCCGCATATCCAGGGCCTTCTCGATCTGTTTCATTGAGGCACCGCCATAGCCCCGCTCCCAGAACAGTCTAACGGCATCCTCCAGGGCTTTATCCCGGTCATACTTGGCGATTCTTGGCATGGAACAACATCCGCCGGTCAGAATTTGTACGATTATAACTTGAATGGTCACTCAAATATAGTTAGGGTGAGGTTGAAATTGAGCGATTATTCAAAAACGGAGGTTCCTATGACTGACTTTGCCTTGCACGATGTCGACTCTGCCCCCGAAGGCGCCAAGCCCCTGCTGGAAGGTTCCAAAAAGAACATGGGCATGATTCCTGGCCTGCACGCCGTCATGGCAGAAGCACCTGGCCTGCTGGAGGGCTACCAGACCCTCCACGGCCTGTTCACCAATACCAGCTTCAACGCCAACGAACAGACCGTGGTCTGGCAGGCGATCAACGTGGAGAACGAGTGCCACTATTGTGTACCCGCCCACACCGGCATCGCCAACATGATGAAAGTGCCGGAAGAGATCACAGAAGCCCTGCGTAACGAAACGCCACTGTCGGATGAAAAGCTGGAAGCGCTGCGCAACTTTACCCTGGCGGTTGTCCGCAAGCGCGGTAACGTCACGAAGGATGATTTGCAGGCCTTCTATCTATGATGCCGGCTACGGGCAACAGCAGGTGCTGGAAGTGATCCTCGGTGTGGCCCAGAAGACCATGAGTAACTATGTCAACCACATTGCCGAGACGCCCATCGACGAGCCATTCAAAAAGTTTGAGTGGAAGAAAAATTCCTGATGCTGCTGTAATCCTGGGGCTCCCTGAGCGTCCAAAAAATGGGGAGTGATCCTCGATTGATGACTCAGGGTTGCAAGCTCTCTGACTCAGGGTACTAAACCCCTTCGGGCGCGTTGCGGTATAGTAGCGCGCCTTTTTTATTTCCCCCGGAGCGGTGTCCATCTTGAAACCCCTGCAACGCCAGACCCTGCTGATCCGATTGCTGGCCATTGCCGGGCTGACCGTGTTGATGGCGGGAATCTGGGTTGTGCTTCAGGCGTTGGGGGCACCAGCTTCCCTCTCTCCATCAGGCCTGTCCTCCTGGTTGCAGGGTGAAGGCCACTGGGGACCATTGTTGCTGGTTCTGCTGATGGTACTGGCTGTCGTAGTGGGCCCCATCCCTACCTTGCCAGTCAGCGCAGCTTCGGGGCTGGCCTTTGGCATGCTTCAGGGAACCCTGATTGCAGTGACGGGCGCGTCGCTGGGCGCCATGGTGGCCTTCTGGAGCAGTCGTATCCTCGCCAGGGACTACTTCCGGCGCAAGCTGTCGAATCACCCTGTCTTTGCTTCTGACGCACCGCAGCGATCACTTTTCTGGGGCATTCTGTTTACGCGGCTGGTGCCGTTATTTTCGTTTGCGCTGATCAGCTATGCTGCCGGGCTTACCTCCGTCACAGCCTTGCGATTCCTGCTGGCGTCAGTGATTGGCATGATGCCCATGACCTTTGTATTCGCCGGACTGGGACACACCCTGGAGGTTCATCCGGTATGGACTGTCCTGGCGGCGGGGGTGCTATTGCTGGCGATGGCGCTGACCCCCTTGTTGTGGCGCCGGCGCAGTCACTCCGGGCCT
Source organism: Marinobacter segnicrescens (assembly GCF_900111555.1). GTDB lineage: Bacteria > Pseudomonadota > Gammaproteobacteria > Pseudomonadales > Oleiphilaceae > Marinobacter > Marinobacter segnicrescens. The sequence goes on along the minus strand of NZ_FOHZ01000009.1, from coordinate 147,139 downwards.
TCCCGCTGACCTGCATCAGGGTTCGCTGATCTGGACAAGTCCGCCACGCAACTGCTAAAACCGGGGAGTATTTGTGACAGCCAACAGGAGCAAACCATGAAGGTTCAGTTTAACGGCATTACCGAGGGCCAGCCGGTCCCGGAGAAGTTTGCGTTTGGTGTGTACAGCGAAGAAGACCACATGAGCTTCGGTCCCAACCGCAACCCGGAAGTCACCTGGCAGGACGCGCCTGAAGGTACAAAGAGCTTTGCCGTGGTGATGTTTGATTCCGACGTTCCCAGCGTGGCAGACGACGTCAACCAGGAAGGCAAGACAGTCTCGAAAGACATTCCCCGGGTGGATTTCTTCCACTGGCTGCTGGTGGATATTCCCGCTACCACCAGCTGTATTCCCGAAGGCGAGGACAGCGATGGCGTCAGCCCCAAGGGCAAGCAGGCGGGCCCTGGCCCCATTGGCATCCGCGGCGTCAACAATTTCACCCAGTTCCTGGCCGGTAACCCGGACATGGCTGGCACCTACGGTGGCTATGACGGCCCCTGCCCGCCCTGGAACGACGAGTTGGTGCACCACTATCACTACGAGGTCTATGCCCTGGATGTGGAAACCCTCGGCCTGGACGGCGAGTTCGATGGTGAGGCTGTCCGCAAGGCGATGGAAGGACACGTACTGGCCAGCGAGCGGGTTACGGCCACTTACACACTGAATCCGGATCTTCGCTGATCGGTTTTTCCTTCCTGCGGAAAAGCCCTGCTCTCTCCGGACCTGTGTACGAATGTATGCAAAGAGTCCGGGGAGACAACCTCAAGCTCAGCCTTTCAATGCCTCATCGATTGAGCTTTCCAGTCGCCGCAGATACTCCTCGTAGAGGTGGTAGTCCGCGTGGCCTTTCATCAGCTGAGCGCTCTCACGCAGGTTGCCGATGAAGGATCGACAGTGCCTGCACATCAGCAAATGCATTTTCACAGAGAAGTTGTCCGCCGTACTTAGTTGCCCGTCAATGTAGTCACTGCCAATCCTGGCAAGATCTCGACACATCAGCATTCGCCGGTCTCCTGGAAGTCTTCCACCATCAGGTAAATTTTCTGGCGGGCACGGTGCACCAGTACCCTGAGGTTAGACGCACTGATGTCCAGGATATTACAGACATCCTCTGCCTTGTGCTGATGGGCTTCGTAAAGCATAACGGCAGAGCGTTGTTGTTCAGGCAGGGCGGACAGGTGTTTGTCGAGGCAGTCATTCAGCGCACCGTTTTCCATAAGCAACTCAGCATGCTCCTCAAGCCGCAGCCTGGGAGGGGTGGCCCACCGACCTCCCGATTCAAAGCGGCTGGCAATTCCCGGTTCCAGCGCTTCTCCAAATTCGCTGGATACCTCGCGATTGGCAGTACGAAGGCGGTTCTTGCAACGGTTGGCAACGATCCGGTGAAGCCAGGTTTTCAGACCAGAGCGGCCTTCGAACTTCTTGACGGCTTCTACCACATTGACCCAGGTTTCCTGTACCACATCCTCGGCACTGGATGGGTCCAGGTAGTAACGGGCAACAGCCAGCATACCGGGAGAAAACTCCCTGACAGCCTGGTGAAAGGCCTGCTGATCACCCGCCTGGAGGGCGGAGACGAGGTTGCTGTCGTCAGTGATTCTTTCCGTTGGCAATGCCATAACGCGTCTCCGTCACCTGTTCCCGTCAAGTCACTCCAGTCTCTGGGACGGCCTTTTAAGCTCCTGGTTCCCGATTAGCTGAGCAATTGCTCAACTTCTGGCACTTCATGACCCTGGTTCCGGAAATGCGAAAAGTCGGGATAATTTGTTGAACTTGTTCAGAAAAACGCGCGATCATCTGATGTAACGAACGCCTGGCTGGCGTGCCCAAAAGTGACGCGCATCTCGGAATCGTCGCTACCAACAACAAGAAGAGCCGGAACAATGTTCAACTGGATTTCCAGGGCCCTCGCCCACTACCTGTCCAAGCCTGTGGCAGACTTTTCCGTCAGAACCTCAACCTGGGAAGCGCTGGTGGCCACCATCAGGCCTGGAGACGTGTTGCTGGTGGAAGGTAATACGCGGGTCAGCGTGGCTATCAAGTACCTGACCCAGTCCACCTGGTCGCATGCCGCCCTGTACCTGGGAGATTCGGCAGGACTGGGCCACAACGATAACGGTGAGGCCAATACCCTGGTGGAAGCGGACCTTGAGGACGGTATCCGGGCCCTGCCACTGTCTTTTTACCGACACAGCCATACCCGAATCTGTCGTCCGGTTGATCTGGGGCCCGACGATCTCGACGCGTTGACGAGGTATTCCCGTGAAAGACTTGGTCATCAGTATGACCTGAAGAATATTGTGGACCTTGCCCGATACCTGTTGCCAACACCGCCGGTGCCCGTCCGGTACCGGCGAAGAATGCTGGCGCTGGGCAGTGGTGACCCCACCCGGGCGATCTGTTCATCCTTTATCGCCGAGGGATTTCAGCGTATCCCGTACCCCATTCTGCCAGAAGTGATCCCCTTGCCCTCTGATGATCCCCTGTGCCGGGAGTGTGAGCGGGAGCTGTACCGGATTCGTCACCATTCGCTGTTCGCGCCAAGGGACTTCGATGCCTCGCCCTATTTCGAGGTCATCAAGCCCACTATTGCACAGGGGTTCGATTACCGGGCCCTGGCATGGATGCCATCCTCCGATAAGGGCGCTGGCTCGGTGAGGCCGAACTGGCTCTGAGGCAGAAGCACCTGGGCTTTCGGCCTGGGGACAGGATTCTGGATGTGGGCTGCGGCAGCAGTTTTATGTTGATCGCCAGGAACAAGGTCCCGTCCGGCTATGACTCACCTGCCCCCGCAGCCGCGGATACCGGCGCCATTCGCATATTCATCCGTAGCCAGACAGTTGCCAGAACTACCAGGGCTATGGGGGCCAGCATCATGAGGTTGAGTGTCTCCCAGCCCAGGTGGTGCAACAGTGACCCGGACATTAGTGAGCCAATGGCCACCAGTACGAAGATGGCCAGGTCATTGACCCCCTGTACCTTGCCTCGCTCGGCCTCCGCGTGGACGGTCGAAAGCAGTGTACTGCCACCGATGAACAGAAAGTTCCAGCCAACACCCAGCAACACCAGTGCGAACCAGAAGTGGGCCAGGCTTGCGCCCAGCGTAGCGATCAACACGGTGCCTACCAGAAGCAGGCAGCCGGTGAGCAGGATGCGACCCACCCCGAACCGGGCAATCAGGCCGCCTGTAAAGAACGAGGGCACATACATGCCCAGTACGTGCCACTGCATGATCATGGCCACCTGTGCCATATCAAAGCCGTGACTGCGCATGGCCAGCGGTGTGGCTGTCATCACCAGGATCATGACGGCGTAGCCCACGGCACCGGCAATCACTGCCACCTGAAACCGTGGTTGCATTGCGATGGCCGACATGGGACGAGTGGTTTCTCCGGGTTGGGGTTCGCCCGCGGGAGGAACCTTCAGCTGACTCAGCAAACCCATGGCGAGAAGGGCCAGGATGGCGATGATCAGATAGGGGCCACCGGAGGGCACGGCTTCGATGAGCCCGGTCGCCATGCTGGCGTTCCAGGGGCCCAGAAAGGCGGCGGCCACACCGCCGGCCAGCACAAAGGAAATGGCCCGGCTACGGAAGGCCGGGCTGGCAACGTCCACCGCCGCGAAGCGGTAATACATGGCAAATCCCTGGTAAAGGCCCAGAAGAGCGCTGCCAAGGCAGAACAGCCAGAAGGAGTCCAGGGCAATGGCGGTGAAGCTCAGCAACCCACCGGCAGCACCGCCGACGCTGGCACCGGTCATGAACCCGCGACGACGAACGACCCGCTTCATGTACAAGGAGGCCGGCAAGGTCGACACCACGGTGCCCAGCATCATGATGGCAATGGGCAGCGTTGCCAGCCCGGGGTCGGGGCTAAGCTGCTGCCCCACGACGCCGCTGAGGGTCATGACCGTTATGGCAGCCACCATGAAAAAGGTCTGACTGACCACCAGGATGGCGACGTTGCGTTTTTCGAGGTGATAAGGGGCCATCTGAAAGTTTCTCCACGAGTGAGCCGGGCGCGCGTAAATGTACCATACCGCAAGCCTTGCTATTGCCAACATTCTAATAAACGTTAGAATAAAATAATATACCGGTCTGCCAAGTCCGGCCCAGGTTTGGGTACCCCGGCAACTCTGGAGAGAAACGAACGATGACCATCAGACAGGATCTGCTCGACACCCTCGCCCAGGTTGGCAAAGCGCTGGGCAATGGCCACCGGCTTGCCTTGCTGGAGAGACTGGCGCAAGGGGAGGCGGCAGTCGAAACCCTGGCTGAAACTGCCGGGCTGACGGTAGGCAATGCTTCCGCGCACCTGCAGCATCTGCGCCGGGCGGGCCTGGTGACCGCAAGGCGGGCCGGTAAGCAAATGATCTACCGCCTGACAGACCAGCGAACCGTCACCCTGCTGAGCCTGATGCGGGACGTGGCGGAAACCAATCTGGCGGAAATGGAGCGTCTGGTCAGCCGGCTGTTTGCCGACGACAACCCCGATGGCGCCCTGGAGGCCATCTCGCGGGGAGAACTCTTGTCAGGGCTCCGGCACGGCTCTGTTGCACTGCTGGATGTGCGACCGGAAGACGAGTTTGAGTCAGGGCACCTGCCCGACGCCATCAATATTCCACTGGAACAACTGGAAGCCATGCTCGACGAATTGCCCAAGGACCGGGAAATCGTCGCCTACTGTCGGGGTCCCTACTGCGTGCTGTCCCACGAGGCGGTCAAGAAATTGCGGGCGCTGGGCTATCAGGTGCGGCGTTTTGACGAAGGCTTTCCCGAGTGGAAAGCCGCCGGCTTGCCGGTCCAATAAGGCGAGGCACTGCCATGACCGAAACCCTGCTTGCCCATGAACCGGTGATCCAGTTTGGCTTTTTCCTGTCGGTGCTGGTCACCATGGCCCTGTGGGAGGTTTTTGCGGCTCGCCGCCCCCAGGCGGTTGGCCGCCGGACACGGTGGCCGGCCAACCTGATGATCGTGGTGCTGGATACGCTGGCGGTTAGGGTGCTGTTCCCGGTGGCCGCCGTTGGCGCTGCGCTGATGGCGTCAGAAAATGGCTGGGGTTTGCTGAACCTGGTGGCCTTGCCTGCCTGGGTTTCTGTGGTGCTCGCGGTACTGATGCTCGACGCCGCCATCTACTTCCAGCACCGTGTATTTCATGCGGTGCCCTGGCTATGGCGCCTGCACCGGATGCATCACGCGGACCTGGAATTTGATGTCACCACAGCCCTGCGTTTTCACCCGGTTGAGATTGTGCTGTCGATGATGATCAAGGTGGCCATCGTCGTTCTGCTGGGTGCCCCTGTGCTGGCCGTCCTGATCTTCGAGGTTCTGCTGAATGCCACGGCCATGTTCAACCACGGTAATGTCCGGTTGCCCCTGTGGCTCGACAAGTGGTTGCGGCTGATCGTCGTCACACCGGACATGCATCGGGTCCACCATTCAATCATCCGCCGGGAAACCGACAGTAACTTCGGCTTCAACCTGCCCTGGTGGGACCGGCTGTTCGGCACCTACCGGGACCAGCCGGAAAAAGGCCATCTTGGCATGACCATCGGTATTGAGGACTTTCGCACCAGGCGGGATCTGAGGCTGGATCAGATGTTGATCCAGCCGCTGAGAAACAGTGTACTGTCTAGTGGTAGCAAGGTGACGTCGAACGGAACGGTTAACACCGGGAAGGTCGTATGAAACCAGTTTTGCTATCCAGCAGGATCCGGTTTTTCGCGGGAGAGGGCCATGAAACAGCGTATGCCGGCCGGCAGATCAACGGCCTTTATCAATGCCCTTGCCGGGGGCTGGGTTGCCGATGCAGCGAGTCTGGGCCTGCACTGGCTGTATGACAGCGATCGCATTTGGGAGGTTGGTGGCGAACGCCCGGAGTTCCTGCCTCCGAAGCTTGACTACTTCCGTGGCAGCTTTGGTTATTTCGCCCATGAAGGGAAAAAGGCCGGCGATATCAGCCACTATGGTGCCGCGACTGGCGTGCTTACCGACAGCCTGCTGGCCTGTGAAGGGCGCCTGGATATTCGTGACTATCAGCGTCGGTTCCGGGCTTTCTTCGGCCCGGGCGGCCAGTGGCAGGGTTATATCGACAACCCTACCCGTGTGACGCTGAGTAACCTGGATACCATTGAGCGCAAGGCCATTGAACAGGCCCGGGCCACCACGACTGCCAGTCTCACGGATCAGCAAAAACGTATACTGGTCCAGAAAGTGCTGCCCTACACGAGTCGCCTCAGTGGCGAACAGTTGGCAGGGCCGGTCCGAAAGGCCATTGATCTGACCTATCACGAGCCCGAGGTCCAGGAAGCAGGCGTCCACCTGGCTCAGACCATTGACCGTTACCTGTTGCCGGAAAGTGGTGCCGATGACATGCAGTTGCCGGCTGTCTCCAAGCTGCCACCGCTGGTGGCGTGTTATTGCGGTCTTGATGACCTTCTGGAGAAGACAGAAGCGGCTGTGCGGGTGACCAACCATAACGATGAGGCCGTTGCCTGGGCAAGATGCGCAGCAAGACTCCTTGAGGGCCTTTTCCAGGGTAAGCCGATGTCAGCAGCACTGGATGCAGCGGCCTTTGAAGCCCCACACCAGGATGACCTCGCGACGGCACGCACCGGTGACCGGCTGGACCCCACAGGTGCAGGTGGCACCTTTGGCCGCACCTGCTACCTGAATGAGGCAATGCCGGTGATCTTCCATATCCTGGCGCACGCCGGCAGCTTTTCCGAGGCCGTGCGCGCCAACATTCACTGTGGCGGTGACTCCTGCGGCCGGGCGTGGATCATTGGTCCAGCGATGGCGGCGATACACGGCGTTGGCGGGGAGCAGGGAATCCCGCTGAGCTGGCTGGCCCGGGTTACTGATGCCCCTGCTATCCTTGCGGATATTGAAGCGCTGACGTCCCTGTCCTGAAAGCGATTATTCCCGGGTTGACGGACAGGGCGCACCACAGGGTGCGCAGGCGGATTCGTCCCGCTGGCTAAGGGCGGTCTGCACATTGCCCTGCCCGGAATTGAAGGCAAAGGTCGGGCTGCGCAGATGATCTGCCAGGATCAGCGCCAGGATGATGCCCAGCGCGATCAGGATACGGGTACGGTTGTAGGCGCGTTCCATGATTCAGTTCCCCCGTATCAGTTTGGCAGCCGGAACCAGGGCCGCAAGCGGATGCCAATCAGCGAGCCGGCAAAGGCGCAGGCGAACCAGATCCAGGCGTGCAGGCTGGCAGAGGCAATGCCGGAGAACAGGGCGCCGATATTGCAGCCGAAGCCCAGCCGGGCGCCGTAGCCTAGCAACAGGCCGCCCACTACCGCCGCCAGGAACTGGCGACCTTCCGGCCGGTTGCGGCTGGCCTCGTTGAAGCGGTTGGCCAGGCCGGCCGCCAGCATGGCGCCCAGCAGCAGGCCGATGTTCATCACTGAGGGGATGTTGGTGAGTACCGAATCTTTCAGGGCCATGGCCGGGTAATCCCAGGTCCAGAACTCAAACTGGGACATGTTCACACCAACCACTTCCAGGGCCTTGGCGCCCCAGACGTTGAACGCGAAGGTGACACTCCACGGGGCGCCGCCAATAGCCAGGGTCAGGGCGTTACCGGCTGCCAGGATCAGGATGGCCCAGGTGAACGGCCAGCGGCCGCTGACCAGGGTTCTCAGGGGACCGTGAGACTGCCCTTTCCACAGTAATTCATCCCGCTCCACTGAGCCGTGGGCCTTGCGTTCGATGCGGTTGACCCACCAGGCAATCAGTCCCAGCCCGATAAATTGCACCAGGATGGCGCCGCTGACCCCGAAGGTATTAACGAGGGGCACCGGATCAAAGCCGGGTTGGTCCAGCCACCAGGGCAGGTTAATGGAACCCAGTACCGCGCCGGCGATAAAGAAGATCAGCGTCACGACCATGCGGATATTGCCGGCGCCCACCGTAAACAGGGTGCCGGAGCCACAGCCACCGCCCAGCTGCATACCAATACCAAACAGGAAGGAACCAACCACCAGCGACGTGCCAACTGGTGCGATGTTGCCGGTCAGCCCGGGCTGGCCACTGTTGAGCATTGGCACCATGACCAGGGAAGACAGCGCGAACAACAGCAGCTGGGCACGCATGCCGGCTCCGCGCTTTTTTACCACCAGGTTGCGCCAGCCGGCAGTAAAGCCGAAGGCCCCATGGAACAGGGCCATACCCAGCACCGTACCAATGGCAAACAGGGCCACCATAAAGGGGGCGGTTTCCAGCCAGATCAGCAGGCCCAGCAGGGCAAAGCCGGCAATGGCCGTGGAGACGATAAAGCGGTCAATCTGCCAGCCCGGCTGAATGCCAGGCTGGAGAACTGCAGAATTCGACATGGGTGTTTACTCAGTTGAACAGATCAAGAAGCTTGCCCAGGCCTTTCTTGGCAACCTGCATGGGCCGGTCGCTGTCCTGGGACCACTCGGCCATGGAGCCATCGTACATGGCCACTTCCTCGAAGCCGGCCAGTTCGCTCAGCACAAACCAGTCGGTGGCGGCCCAGTGGCCGGTGTTGCAGAAGGCAATGGTACGGGCCTGCGGATCCAGTTCGGCTACGTTGACCTGCTCGGATACCACGGCGTCGTTCAGGTAGAACACCTGGTCCTGTTCGTCGATGAAAGACTGGTGGGGCAGGTTGAGGGCGCCGGGAATGGTGCCGGGGGCCCTGGCGGCAGGAGACTGGTTTTCACCCCGGAAGTAGTCTTCGGGCCGTGCGTCTACCAGTTGGGCCTGGCTGTCACGGGCGGCCTGTACTTCTTGCAGGGTGGCGAGCAGCTCATTCTGCAGTTTGGCGGTGAACTGCGTTACCTCGCGGCGCTCCCCCGGGCCTTCGGCGATTTCCTGGCCGGCGGCTTTCCAGCCAGCGAAGCCACCGTTGAGAATGGTGACGTCATCGTGGCCCAGTACCTTGAAAGTCCAGTAAACCCGGGCCGCGCTACCGAAATCTGTTGGTCCGGTGCCGGCTGGCGCCACAACGACAGTGCTGTCGTTAGCGATACCCAGGCTGCTGATCAGGCGCTCCAGGGAACGGACCGGTGGCAGAACGCCGGTAACGCCGTCACGGTTCTCGCGCCAGCCATCGCCGGTATAGCTGCTGTAGACGGCACCCGGGATGTGGCCCTGTTCGAAGGTACTGCGGTCGCCACCGTTATCGATACCCGAACGCACATCCAGTACCACCAGGTCATCGCGCTCCAGGTTGGCAGCCAGCCAGTCAGCGTCCACCAGTGCTGGTGTGTTGTCGTCGGCCACTGCCAGCGAACTGAAGACAATAAAAAGTACAGACATGAGGCGGGACATGGGGCTTCTCCTGACAGGGAATTCTTGGCGGCCTATTATGAATTTCAGGTAACGGAATTAACAGGCTCTGACCTATTCCGTTTTTACATATATAAATTTCCAAAACTTCCCAATTCCTGGAAGGCGTCACCAAACTGACCGCTAACTGTCACCGGGATTTCACTGAGTCCCGGCAGCCTTGAGTCACAACAGGGCAAGCAACAGGGCGGGCCATGCCACACTACCGCAGTGTTTTTATTTCTGATGTTCACCTGGGAACGGCGGATTGTCAGGCAGAGTACCTGCTGGACTTTCTGGAGCAGGTTCATTGCGACACCCTGTACCTGGTCGGGGATATCGTCGACCTGATTGCCATGCAGCGGCGGGTGCATCTGTCACCGGCCCATGGGGCGGTCATCCAGAAGCTTCTCTCGATCGCTGCCGGCGCCACCCGGGTGGTCTATGTGCCAGGCAACCATGATGAATTCCTGCGACGTTTTTGCGGTCAGACGGTGGCCGGCGTCGAATTGCGCCAGAAGGTGGTGCACACCACGGCAGATGGCCGGCGCTTTATGGTGTGTCATGGCGACCAGTTTGACCAGGTGGTGCGTTGCAGTCCGCTGATGCTGCTGGTGGGAGATCGGGCCCACGGCCTGTTGCTGCGACTGAACCGTTGGTTCAATGCCTGGCGTAGACTGCAGGGTAAGCCCTACTGGTCCCTGGCGGCCTGGATCAAGGGGCGCATCGGGTCGGCACGTACCTTTATCCGGCGGTTCGAGCTGGCGGCACTGACTGCGGCGGAGAAAGGGCATTATGACGGCTTTATCTGTGGCCATATTCACTCCGCCGGTTTTCTGCGCAGCCCGGAGGGCCTGTACTGCAACGACGGTGACTGGGTAGAACACTGCACGGCGCTTGTGGAACAGGCTGACGGCCAGCTGCAATTGCTGCACTGGTCCGAGCAGCCGGCGATCATAGCCACCGAGCCAGAGGCGCCCGCGCCAGAGGTTTGCGGAGACAGGCGCCCGGTAATCGATATCCTGCCGGCGGCCTTCCTGGACCAGGTGAATCGTATATAGCCCGGCCCGGTTACTTTGTGACCGGGCTTCTGGTATGCTCCGCGACCCTTATTCATCAGCCCTGCTGATATTCATCAACCAGACACTACGCTGCCCACTGTGACGATCACTCCGCCCTAGCGCTCAGCCCCCCTTCCGACTTGTTTCGACACGCTGCATTGCCGCGTCGCCGGTCGCCTCCGGCAGACATGGAGTGTTGTTTGTCGCAAGAGCACATGCCTGTGCCTGATGAATCTGCAATCCATGGAATTTCGTTGTTATGGTGAAAACCCTCAAAGCCAACTGGCTCTCCAATATTCGTGGTGACCTGCTCGCCGGCATCGTCGTGGCCCTGGCCCTGGTCCCGGAAGCCATCGCTTTCTCCATTATCGCTGGCGTGGACCCCAAGGTGGGTCTGTATGCCTCTTTCTGTATTGCCGTGGTGATTGCCTTTGTGGGCGGTCGCCCGGGCATGATTTCCGCTGCCACCGGTGCCATGGCGTTGTTGATGGTCACCCTGGTCAGGGAACATGGCCTGGAATACCTGCTGGCTGCCACGCTGCTCACCGGGGTGCTGCAGATCGTCGCCGGGTACCTGAAGCTGGGCGGACTGATGCGCTTTGTGTCTCGCTCGGTGGTGACCGGCTTCGTGAACGCCCTGGCGATTCTTATCTTTATGGCCCAGTTGCCGGAGCTGACCAATGTGACCTGGCACGTCTACGCGATGACCGCCGCCGGGCTGGGCATTATCTACCTGTTCCCGTACCTGCCGGCCGTGGGCAAGCTGATCCCCTCGCCACTGGTCTGCATCGTGGTACTGACCGGTGTGGCCATGTGGTTCGGCCTGGATATCCGCACGGTGGGGGATATGGGTGAGCTGCCCGATACCCTGCCGGTATTCCTGTGGCCGGACGTGCCCCTGAACCTGGACACCCTGATGATTATCCTGCCCTATTCCGTCGGCCTCGCTGTGGTGGGTCTGCTGGAGTCCATGATGACGGCGACCATTGTGGACGACCTGACCGACACAACGTCTGACCGCAATCGGGAGTGCAAGGGCCAGGGCATCGCCAACATCGGCTCGGGCCTGCTCGGTGGCATGGCGGGTTGCGCGATGATTGGCCAGTCCATCATCAATATCAAGTCCGGCGGTCGTACCCGGCTCTCCACATTAACGGCAGGGGTATTCCTGCTGATCATGGTGCTGGTGCTGGACCAGTGGCTGGTGCAGATTCCCATGGCGGCGTTGGTGGCTGTGATGATCATGGTATCCATCGGTACCTTCAGCTGGGGTTCCATCAAGAACCTCAAGGAGCATCCGCTGTCCACCAATATTGTGATGGTGGTGACAGTGATCGTGGTGGTGGCTACCCACAACCTCGCCTTTGGTGTGCTGGCGGGTGTATTGCTGGCCGCGCTGTTCTTTGCCAACAAGGTGGGGCACTACATGGCCGTTACCTCGGCTTACGACGAAGACAGCGCAACCCGCACCTACCGGGTGGTCGGTCAGGTTTTCTTCAGCTCGTCGGAAAAATTCACCGAATCCTTTGACTTCAAGGAGGCGCTGGATAAGGTGGTGATTGACCTGAGCCGGGCCCACTTCTGGGACATTACGGCGGTAGCTGCTCTGGACAAGGCGGTGATCAAGTTCCGCCGGGAAGGGGCCGAGGTCGAGGTGATCGGCCTGAACGAGGCCAGCGCCACCATCGTTGACCGTTTTGGCGTGCACGACAAGCCTGACGCTGTTGACCAGCTGATGGGGCACTGATATGGACCAGAACACACGGATCGACAGCAATCGCGGTCACAACAATAACCATAACGACAACGAAGGCGAGGACACCATGCTACGAGTAGTTGCCTGTATCGACGGCTCCCGTGCAGCCCCGGCGGTATGCGATTACGCCGCCTGGGCCAGCCAGCACATGGAGGTGCCGGTCACCCTGTTGCATGTGCTGGACGAAGAGCGGTACCCGGTAGCACCGGACCTGGCCGGTAATATCGGCCTGGGCAGCCGCGAGCACCTGCTGGAAGAACTGGCAGACCTGGATGCCCGCCGCAGCAAGCTGGCGCTGGAGCATGGCCATCACATGCTGGATGACGCCGAACGACGGGTGAAGGACGCGGGCGTGGAAAATGTCATCAAACGCCAGCGTCATGGTGACCTGACCGAGTCCCTGCTGGCCCTTGAAAACCAGACCCGCCTGCTGGTGATGGGGTTGCATGGTGAAAGCAGTTCCGACCGGGATGTGCACATCGGCAGCCAGCTGGAAACCGTGATCCGCAGCCTGCAACGGCCGATCCTGTTGGTACCGGATGAGTTCACCATACCCAAGAGCGCCATGCTGGCGTTCGACGGCAGCAAGACCGCCTTCCGCAGTGTGGAGTTGCTGGCCGGTAGCCCGGTGTTCCGGGGCATGCCCCTGCACGTGGTCATGGTGGGTGCTGACACGGCGGACCGTCGTGAACAGCTGAAGAAGGCCGAAACCATGCTGTCCGGAATGGGTGTGGACATCCAGGTGGCCATCCGGGCCGGCGATGTGGAGCCGACCCTGCACGCCTACCAGGAAGAACAGGATATCGATATCCTGGTGATGGGTGCTTATGGCCACTCCCGTATCCGTCAGTTCCTGGTGGGCAGCACCACGACGACCATGCTCAAGACCGCCGAAAAGCCCTTGGTTATCCTGCGCTGACGGTACTGGCCCTGACGCCTTGCCGGGGCGTCAGGGGCTTTCCCCTTGCGCGGCTTTGTACAGAAAATAATCTTTAAAACAAGACTGTTTCGCTTGCTTATAAAGTGAAATAATTCCCATCTACTGTTGTACCTTCTCCGTATCCTTGCCCTGGGCATCGGTATCTACGGGGTCCGTTCCGGTTATTGTCAGGGATTACTCGCTATGCGCACGTTTCGCCGCTTCCTCATTGTTCTCGTGTTTCTGGGCATCGTGCTCGGGGGCATATTTGGCTACAAGTTCTATCAGTTCGGGCAGATGAAAGAGCAGATGTCCCAGCCACAGCCGCCGGCCGAGGTATCGGCTGCCGTGGCGACGTTGCAGAGCTGGACCCCGGCGATCAAGTCCGTTGGCAGCGTTGAGGCTGTCAATGGCATCCAGGTGGCCAACGAGGTGCCCGGGGTGATCCAGGAAATCGCGTTTGAGTCCGGTGATATGGTCAAGCAGGGTGATGTGCTGATCCGCCTGGATTCACAGATTGACGAGGCCGCGCTGCGGACCCGCCGGGCAGAGGCGCAGCTGGCCCAGCAGGAATTTAAACGGATTGAAAACCTGCTGCCCCGGCGGGCCGTGTCCCAGTCCCAGTTCGATGAGGCCAAGGCCAACTACGATGCGGCGCGGGCGAGGGTCAACGAGGCAGAGGCCCAGCTCAACAAGAAAGTGATCCGGGCGCCTTTCGACGGCAAGCTGGGTCTGCGGCTGGTAGACCAGGGTGAGTACATCGCCACCGGTACACCCATTGTCGAAATCAACATGCTGGACCCCATCTACCTGGACTACACCTTGTCGGAGCGTAACCTCCCCCGGGTGGCACAGGGCTATGAAGTGGAAGCCACGGTCGCTGCCGTGCCGGAAGAGACCTTTTCCGGCCAGGTCAGTGCCATCAATACCTCGGTGAATCCGGAAACCCGCACTGTGCGCATACGGGCCACCCTGGATAACCCGGAAGGCAAGCTTCGTCCGGGCATGTTCGCCACCATCATGACCCGGCAGCCGGAAGATCGTGAAGTGATTACCCTGCCCCGTACGGCAGTGTCCTACAACACGTACGGTGACTATGTGTTCCTGATCGAAGAGAACGACCAGGGTGAGAAAACAGTGACCCGTCGTTCCGTCACCACCGGTGACGTCAACAATGACCGTGTCGCAATTCTCAGTGGTCTTGAGGAGGGTGACCAGGTGGTGTCCAAGGGATTGTTGCGCCTGCGGGCCGGGCAGCGGGTGACCATCCAGGAAGAGGCTGCTGACAGTGAGCAGGCCGCGGAGGCCTCCGAGTCATGAAATTCACTGATATCTTTGTCCACCGGCCGGTACTGGCCACGGTGGTCAGTCTGCTGATCCTGCTGCTTGGCGCACGGGCCGCCATGGAAATGGAAATCCGTCAGTATCCGCAGTTGGAGAGCACCACGGTTACGGTAACCACGGCCTATCCGGGCGCCAGCTCTGACCTGGTCAAGGGCTTCATCACAACGCCGCTGCAACAGGCCATGGCTGAGGCCAGCGGTATCGATTACCTGACCTCTACCAGTTCCCAGGGCCGGTCAACCATCGAAGCCAAAATGGTACTGAACTACGACGCCAACGCGGCCCTGGCGGAAATCCAGGCCAAGGTGGCCAGCCAGCGTAACGTGCTGCCAGCGGACGCCCAGGACCCGGTGATTTCCTCCACCACTGGCGACTCCACAGCGCTGATGTACATTGCCTTCTACAGCAACGAGCTGGATGTGCCCCAGATTACCGACTACCTGACCCGGGTGGTGCAGCCGCGGCTGCAGGCACTGGCCGGTGTCGGCAAGGCGGAACTGCTGGGGCGGAAGTTCGCCCTGCGGGCCTGGCTGGACCCGGAGCGCCTGGCGGCTGTCGACATGACGCCCCAGGAAGTGGTCAGTGTACTGCTGCGTAACAACTACCAGGCCGCGGTGGGCAATACCGAGGGCAAGTACACCAAGATCAGCATGACGAGTAATACCGACGTGTCGGACGTGGAGAGCTTCCGGGACCTGGTGGTCAAGGAAGCCGATGGCTCCATCATCCGGCTGCGGGATATCGCCCGGGTTGAGCTGGGTTCGGAAACCTACGACCAGCTCGCCCTGTACAAGGGTCAGCCGGCGACCTATGTGGCGATCGAACTGTCTCCTGGCGCCAACCCGCTGACGGTGGCGGGACTGGTCAAGGATGAGCTGCCGGACATCGAGCGGCAGCTGCCATCGGGCCTCGATGTGCGTCTGGCCTACGATGCCTCTAGCTTTATCGAGGACTCCATCGCCGAGGTAATCAAGACCCTGCTGGAAGCCCTGGTGATTGTGCTGGTGGTGGTATTCCTGTGCCTGGGCTCCATCCGGGCCGCGGTGGTGCCCTCCGTGGCCGTGCCCCTGTCCCTGGTGGGTGGTGCGTTCGTGATGCTGATGATGGGCTTTTCCCTGAACCTGCTCACGCTATTGTCCATGGTGCTGGCCATCGGCCTGGTGGTGGATGACGCCATCATCATGGTGGAGAACGTGCATCGCCATATCGAGCAGGGCGAGTCCCGCTTCGATGCGGCCCTGAACGGTGCCCGGGAAATGGCCACACCGATCATTGCCATGACCACCACCCTGGTGGCGGTCTACGCGCCGATCGGCTTCATGGGCGGGCTGGTGGGCTCCCTGTTCACTGAGTTCGCCTTTACCCTCGCCGGAACGGTGGTGATTTCCGGGATCGTGGCCCTGACCCTGTCGCCCATGCTGTCCGGCAAGATTCTCAAACCCCACGGTAACCCGGGCTGGTTCGAGACCCGGGTTGAGCGCACCTTCAATGGCCTGGCCAACGGCTACAAGCGGGCGTTGGACTCCATGATGCAGACCATCAGCGTAGTGATCTTCTTCGCGCTGGTGGTGCTGGGATCAATCTATTTCATGGTGGCCATGAGCCAGAACGAGCTCGCCCCCACGGAAGACCAGGGCATCCTGTTCTACCAGGGGCTGGGTGCTCAAACGTCCACGCTGGACTACCTCCGCGAGCATGGCGATGAAGTCCAGCAGCGCATGACCACGGTGCCGGGTTACGAGGAGGACTTCATGATCCTGGGCATCACCAGCCCCAATGCGGTCTTCGGTGGCTTCAAACTGGCACCCTGGAGCGAGCGTGACATTACCCAGTTCGAGGTCCAGCCACTCCTCAACGCCGAGCTGAACAAGGTCACCGGCCTCCAGACGGCGGTGTTCCCGCGACCGTCCCTGCCGGGCTCGGGCGGCGGTCTTCCCTTCCAGTTTGTGATCACCACCGGCGCCGGGTACGAGCAGTTGAATGAAGTGGCCGATGAGCTGCTTGGCAAGGCTATGCAGAGCGGTAACTTCATGTTCCTGCAGAAGTCCATCGACTTCGACCGGCCGGTTACCCGTATTCAGGTGGACCGTGACCGGGTGGCGGACCTGGGGCTGTCCATGCAGGATGTGGGGCAGGCCATGTCCAGTATGCTGGGCGGCGGTTACATCAATCGCTTCAGTATGGAAGGCCGGTCCTACCAGGTGATTCCCCAGGTGGACCAGGATTTCCGGGTCAGTGAGGAGGCGCTTAATGACTACTACATCCGTACCGGGACTGGTGAGCTGGTGCCCCTGGGCAGTGTGATCAGTTTCGAGAAGGATGTTGAGCCATCACAACGCACCCAGTTCAACCAGCTCAACTCCCTGACGTTGCAAGGGGTTGTGATGCCGGGCGTGACCGACGGTGATGCCATGGCCTGGATGGAGGAAGCGGCTGCTGGTGTGTTCCCGCAGGGCTTCAACCATGATTACACTGGGCAGTCCCGACAGCTGGCCACCCAGGGCAGCGCGCTGATGGTGACCTTTTTCCTGTCGCTTCTGGTGATTTACCTGGTGCTGGCAGCCCAGTTCGAGAGCTGGCGTGACCCGTTCATCATCCTGGTATCGGTGCCCATGTCGGTGGCGGGGGCCATGGCCTTTATTGTGCTTGGCTTTGCCACCATGAATATCTATACCCAGGTGGGGCTGATCACGTTGATTGGCGTAGTGTCGAAAAACGGTATCCTGATCGTGGAGTTCGCCAACCAGTTGCAGGTAGAGCGCGGCCTGAGCAAACGGGAGGCAGTACTGGAAGCGGCGGCGATTCGCCTGCGACCGATCATCATGACGTCCCTGGCGCTGATCTTCGCCATGGTGCCGTTGCTGATCGCCGTGGGTCCGGGCGCCGAAAGCCGGTTTGCCATCGGTCTCACCATCAGTGCAGGCCTTGGCATTGGCACCCTGTTCACCATCTTTGTGCTGCCGGCCTTCTACATACTGCTGGCACGGGATCACAATGCCGGTGGGCATGATGAAGAAAAGGGCACCGCCACTGCCTGAGGGTTGGTAGCACGGAATTAACGAGATCTGTAGTAATGAGAAAGGGGACTTCGGTCCCCTTTCCCGTATGGGCCGGATGCCGGACAATCTGTTGCCCTGACTGGCCCGTATATCGCTGGTTTTCGTATGCCTCAGTACTTCCGGCATCCGTTGCACGCTACCCTGTAACAGATCGGCCGTATCCGTGTCTGATACCCGTCATTTTTCTTCCGGACGTTGTAGACCATGTCAAAACCGAAACTGATTGTCCTCACCCTGATTGCCCTGCTCGTGGCGGCCTTTATCACGCTGGGTGGGCCGGACGTGCTGACCCTGGAGAACCTGAAGCAGAACCAGGCACAGCTGGAGGCGTGGATTGCGGACAACCTGGTGCTCGCGGTGTCGCTTTACGCCCTGGTCTATGTGGTCAGTACGGCCTTGTCCCTGCCCGGCGCCACTGTGCTGACCCTGGCGGGCGGGGCGTTCCTGGGTAACCTGGTCGGGCTGTTGACTGTCTCGGTGGCCTCCACCATCGGTGCGTCCCTGGCCTTCCTGGTGGCGCGCTTCCTGTTGCGGGATACCCTAAAGCGCAAGTACGCCAAAACCATCCGCCGGATTGATGAGGGTATCGAAAAGGACGGTGCCTTTTACCTGGCAACGTTGCGCCTGGTACCGGTGTTTCCCTTCTTCCTGATTAACCTGGCCATGGGCCTGACGGGGATGAAACTGCGCACCTATGCCTTGGTCAGTTGGCTGGGCATGTTGCCGGGCACCTTTGTCTATGTGAACGCGGGCACACAGCTGGGACAGGTGAGCAGTATGGGCGATATTGTCTCGGCCGACCTGCTGCTGTCGTTTGCCCTGCTGGGCCTGTTCCCTCTCATGGCCAAGTTCGTGGTGGGCTTTATCCGGCGTCGTCGGGCATACCGGGGCTTCCGGAAACCGGATTCGTTCGACTATAACCTGCTGGTGATTGGTGGCGGATCGGCCGGACTGGTCTCGGCGTACATTGGAGCGGCTGTGAAAGCGAAAGTGGCGTTGATCGAGCGGGACCGGATGGGCGGTGACTGCCTGAACACCGGCTGTGTCCCGTCCAAGGCGCTGATCCGCAGTGCGAAGGCCGCCGATACCCTGCGCCATGCTGATCGCTACGGGCTGGACTCTGTGCCGGTATCGGGCAACTTTTCGAGCATCATGGGTCGAGTAAAAAAAATCATTGCAAAGGTTGAACCCCATGACTCCCCGGAGCGTTATCGCGGCCTGGGCGTGGATGTTATCGAAGGCGGCGCGGCCTTTGTGTCTCCCTGGGAAGTCGATGTGGTCCGTAACGATGGTCGCCGGGAAAGGCTCAGCGCCCGCAGCATCGTCATTGCCACCGGCGGCAAGCCGTTTGTGCCTCCGATTCCCGGCCTGAACACCATGGACCCGCTCACTTCGGAGAACCTGTGGGACCTGCAAGAGCAGCCAGGGCGGTTGCTGGTTCTGGGCGGGGGTCCCATCGGGTGCGAGCTCTCCCAGGCTTTCGCCCGGCTGGGTAGCCGGGTAATCCAGATTGAGGCCGGCGACCGGATTCTTGCGAAGGAAGACGTCGAGGTCTCGGAGCTGGTGCAGGCGCAGTTCCACCGGGAAGGCATTGATCTGCGAACAGGTCACAAGGCCGTGGAATTTGCTGAGGAGAACGGCGAGCGCATCGCCTGGTGTGAGCACCATGGCGAGCGGGTGCGGATTCCCTTTGACCGGGTACTGGTGGCCGTTGGCCGGGCTGGTAATACCGACGGACTGAACCTCGAAGCACTGGGTATCGAGCCTCGTGAGAATGGCACCGTGCCGGTGGAAGAAGACCTGAGTGTGGGCTTCCCCAATGTGTTCGCCTGCGGAGATGTGGCCGGCCCCTACCAGTTTACCCACGCCGCCTCCCACCAGGCCTGGTACGCCGCGGTCAACGGACTGTTTGGTCAGTTCCGGCGGTTCCGGGTGGATTACCGGGTGTTGCCCTGGGTGACCTTTACTGCGCCGGAAGTGGCCCGGGTGGGCCTGAGTGAGGCGGAAGCCCGGGCGCAGGGTGTTGACTATGAGGTTACCCGCTATGGCCTGGACGACCTGGACAGGGCCATCGCAGAGGACGAGGACCACGGCTTTATCAAGGTGCTGACGGTGCCTGGCAAGGACCGCATCCTTGGCGCGGTAGTGGTGGGCGCCCACGGTGGTGAGATCTTGGCGGAGTTTACCCTGGCCATGAAGCATGGCATCGGCCTCAACAAAATCCTCGGTACCATCCACCCCTATCCCACCTGGAATGAATCTGCCAAGGCCGCTGCCGGGCAGTGGAAACAGGCCCATGCGCCCCAGGGCGTCCTGGCCTGGCTGGAACGATTTCACCGCTGGCGATTGGGTGGTGGCCATACCGGCAAGGCCCAACGTAAACAGGACAGATCTGTAACATAATGGACATTGTCGTGTCTGAGGACTAACAAAACGTTGTGATGGAGCCCCTATGCCCCTGACTGCCGAGAAAATGATACCCGTCACTGAAGTACTGGAGCCGCGAGCCAGGGACAGCTGGACCCACACCCGGGAGGGTGAACACCGTGGGTACATCGACTCTGACCGTCTGCGGGAGTTGTGGATACACACCGGCACCGCCTGCAACCTGGCCTGCCCCTTCTGCCTTGAAGGGTCCCATCCGGGAGATGGGCGTATCCCGGGGATGAAGCTCAGCGATGTCGAGCCCTTTATCCATGAAGCACTGGATATGGGTGTAGAGCAGTTTTCCTTTACCGGTGGCGAGCCCTTCGTCATCCGGGATTTTGTGAATATCCTCGATTACGCCAGCCAGCACCGCCCCTGCTTTGTCCTCACCAATGCGACTGACCCTCTGTTGAAGCGTCGGCACAAGGTGTTGCCGTTGCTGGATAATCCCCATCCGATCCATTTTAGGGTCAGCCTGGACTACCCGGATGCTGCCCGCCACGATGTGGACCGGGGTGAGGGAAGTTTCGACAAGGCGTTGGAAGGCATCCGCTGGCTTGTCGACCAGGGTTTCAAAGTATCCATTGCCCGGCAGAGCGATCCCATGGAGGACCCGCTGCAGGCGGAAAATGCTTTCCGGGGTATTTTCCGGGAATGGGGGATTCCGGAGCCCCTGGCCTTCACGGCGTTTCCGGATCTGGGCACCCCGGGTTCTGACGATGGCAGTCCGGAAATCACCGAAAACTGCATGGAGAAATACCCCACCCGGGAAAGCAGGGCCCACTTCATGTGCACCTACACCCGCATGCTGGTGAAGAAGAACGATCAGGTGCGGGTTTTCGCCTGCACCCTGGTGGACGACGACCCCCAGTACGACCTGGGTGGCACCCTGGCGGAGAGTATGGATGAACGCATTATGCTGCGGCATCACCGGTGCTTTTCCTGTTACCGGTTTGGGGCCAGCTGCAGCGCACCAACATAAACCGCCTGAGTCAGAGCTTGAAGGGCGGCCCGCACAGAGTATGAAGAGCATGTGGTGGGGGCCCCTTTCGCAGCAGCGCCATGGATGGCGCGGTGCAAGGTCGGGCCAGGGAAGGCCCGTGAATTGCAGCGGAGAAAGGGGCCCCCACCGCAGGCTCCGCCCCCCAGCTGTCATGCAGACCAAACAGTTGATACCTGGATAACCGAGGAAAACGGGAATGACCGGCACTGAAGCCACCCTGTTCTGGGGCTTTCTGATCGTCTACGGGGTGGTAATGTATGTCCTGTCACCGAAGAGTCGCAACGCTGAGTCCTTTTATAAAGGCGCCGATGATCAGGGGCGGCCAGTAGGTCAGTGGTCACTCACCGCATCCATCTTCATCAGCTGGATCTTCGCCAAGTCCGTGACCAACGCCGCCAATCTGGGCGCCGCCTACGGTGTTACCGGTGGCCTGGCCTATGCCGCTTACTGGCTGTCCATACCGGTTGCCGGTTACATCATCTACCTGATCCGTACCCAGACCGGTGCCGGGAGCCTGCAGGAATTCCTTACCTCCCGCTTTGGCCGGCTGGCGGCGCTGAGCTTTGCGGCCGCTATCCTGATTCGCCTCTATAACGAAGTGTGGAGTAATACGGCGGTCGTGGGAGGTTACTTCGGCAATGTCGGGGAATGGCCCTACTACACGGCGGCCATGGTTTTTACCGCCTTTACCCTCGCCTACAGCCTCAAGGGGGGCCTGCGCAGCTCCATCTTCACTGATGTCATTCAGGCGGTGCTCTTCGTGTTCTTTGTGGCAGCGGTGCTGTTCCTGATCATTCCTGCCAACGATACCGGAACCCTGCTCACTACCGGTGAGTTCCGGCTGGAGGCTGGCATGGATCTGTTGCTGGTAGCCGGCCTGCAGCTGTTCAGCTATCCGTTCCACGATCCGGTACTGACCGATCGGGGCTTTGTGAACCGGGAAAAGACCATGTTGAAGAGTTTCGTGGTGGCGGGCCTGCTGGGCTTTGTGGCCGTGTTTATCTTCAGCCTGGTGGGTGTGCACGCACGGCTCAATGGCATTGACGCCGGTGGTAATGCCCCGGCGGCAGTAGGCCAGGCGCTTGGGCTGACGGCATTGTTCCTGATGAGTGTGGTGATGATGACCTCAGCCGGATCGACCCTGGACTCCACCTTTACCTCATTCTCCAAGTCCCTGGCGGTGGATCTGCCACGGCTGGCAAAGCGCGCGGCGGAGCGACTGCCGAGTATGAAGGTGGGTGCTGCGGTGATGATCATCTTCGCCATTCTCGGTAACCTGCCCATGTTTGCCGGCACCGACATTCTCAAGGCAACCACCATCTCCGGCACCATGGTGATGGGCCTGGCACCGGTTTTCCTGTTCTACGGCTTTACCCGCTGGTCGCCCTGGAGCTTCCATCTCAGTTTCTGGACCGGGCTTGGGCTGGGAGTATTACTCACCGTCGGCTGGATACCGGATTCCTGGGCCATCGGCGAGGGCGCCTATGCACTGCTGCTGGGTACCAATGCCTGGGGCATCCTGATTTGCACCTTCGGGTTCTTCCTGCCACTGGTGTTGCGCCGCCTTGCGGGTCGTGCGCTGGCCACAACCGGGGCGGGGTCATGACCGAAGGCCGCAGCTGTCCGCTGCAGTATCGGTATCGTCCGGAGCAGCTTACCGCGGAGCCGCAAGCCTGTGATGCCGATGTGCTCTATGTGATCGGCGGCCTCTACGGAAACCCCTTCGCACTGGATGAAATCGAAGCCATGGCGGAGCGGGAGCAGCGAGGCGGTTTGCGTGCAAAACTGCTCTTTAACGGCGATTTCAACTGGTTCAATGCCGACGATGCGCTTTTCCGGGAGATCAATGACCGGGTGCTGTCGCACGACGCCATTACCGGTAACGTGGAATACGAACTTGCCCGTCCCGGCGATGGTGCCGGGTGTGGCTGTGCGTATCCGGACTTCGTGGAAGACGTAGTGGTAGAGCGCTCCAATCGCATCATGGAGCGCCTGCAGCGGGTGGCGGAAAACCACCCGGATCTGCAGCAAAGGCTTGCTGACTTGCCCCGTTATCGTTGTCTGATCTTTGGAGGACTAAAGGTTGTTATTTTGCACGGCGATCCGGAGTCCCTGGCCGGCTGGGGGCTGGCCCATGAGGTCCTTGCGCAGGCGGGTGATGACCAGCTCGCCGAATGGTTCTGGCAAACCGATGCAGATGTGATTGTCAGCACCCATACCTGCCTCCCTGTTATTCGTAACCTGGTCGTGGGAGATCGGGCCCGGCTATTCCTGAATAATGGCGCTGCCGGCATGGGTAATCTGCTCGGTGATTCCCGTGGACTGGTTGCGCGCCTGGCCCTGGCCAGCCCGGCATCAGAGGGCCTGGCGCCTGAATATCCCCTCCCGCTGCACGGCGCACTGGTGCCGGTAGACTTTCCCCTGGTTGACTGGCTCGTCCGGTTTGACCATCTATGGCCACCGGACAGTGACGCTGCCTTGTCATATCGTCATCGTATTCTTAACGGTACCTTGCTCTCCGTGGAACAATTGATGGGTGTTAATGGAATCGGTGAGAAATTGGCCTAATATAAAAGTGTGTCTTTAACGGCTTTTGGGCTCCGGCGGAAGACTGGGTGTTCTGTGGCATGGGTGCCCGGTTGATTTTTATTTCGTGGTCTATATAATTCACCACTAACGTTTGCAGCGAAAAGACTGAACATGACAACCGAAGGTTCAAATACCACCGCCATCACCCTCCGCACTCCGGTCAAGGATGATGGCTTCCGACTCCACCAGTTGGTGGCAGAGTGCCCGCCGCTGGACCCCAACTCCATCTACTGCAACCTCCTGCAGTGCAGCCACTTTGCCGAAACTGGCGTGGCAGCGGAGATGAACGGCGAACTCGTCGGCTTTATCTCCGGTTATATCCCGCCCAGCCAGCCTGACACTATTTTCGTCTGGCAGGTCGCCGTCCATGAAAAGGGTCGCGGCCAGGGTCTCGCCAAGCGAATGCTCAAGGAAATCGTGGCCCGGGATGCGTGCAAGCAGGTTACCCACATGGAAACCACGATTACCGAAGACAACGAAGCCTCGTGGGCATTGTTCCGTTCTTTCGCCCGGGATATGGACGCGGAAGTGAAATACCACGAGCACTTCGAAAAAGAGCTGCATTTTGGTGGTCAGCACGACTCCGAATTCCTGCTGCGTATAGGTCCCTTCACTCGCAAGGGCTGATCGCACCAACATCGCTTTTGTTTGACGGGCCGGCAGGGGGTAAGAGGAACCCCTGCCTTCAGCGCCCCTGAAACTGTGCGTTGTGCCGGTCGCGACCGAACCCCGTCCGGCACCCCGCATTTCCACCTCGAACCTGACATGCTAAGAGGCAAGACAATGGAAATCTTCAAGTCTACTGAATCCGAAGTTCGCGTTTATTCACGGGCCTTTCCGGTCATTTTCAACCGGGCCAAGAACGCGCACCTGTACACCGAAGACGGCAAGGAATACCTGGACTTCCTGGCTGGCGCCGGGTCCCTGAACTACGGCCACAACAACGATGTCCTGAAGAAAGCATTGCTGGAATACATCGAGGCTGACGGCGTAAGCCAGGGCCTGGATCTGTTCACCACCGCCAAGCACGACTTCATTGAGTCCTACAAGAAGTACATCCTTGAGCCCCGCGGCCTGAACTACAAGATGCAGTTCACCGGGCCTACCGGTACCAACTGTGTCGAGGCCGCCCTGAAGCTGGCCCGCAAGGTGAAGGGTCGTACCAACATCATTTCCTTCACTAACGGCTTCCACGGCGTGACCACCGGTGCCGTAGCGGCTACTGGTAACAAACATCACCGTGGTGGCGTGGGTATGCCCCTGGCCAATGTGGACTTCATGTTCTACGACGGCTACCTGGGTGAAGACGTGGATAGCCTGGCGATCATGGACAAGCTGCTGTCTGACGGCTCTTCGGGCTACGAAACCCCGGCGGCGGTGATCGTCGAGGCCGTCCAGGGTGAAGGTGGTCTGAACGCGGCTCGCGCCGAGTGGCTGCAGGGCCTGGAGAAGCTGTGCAAGAAGCACGACATGCTACTGATTCTGGATGACATCCAGGCGGGCAATGGCCGCACCGGTGAGTTCTTCAGCTTCGAATTCGCCGGCATCAAGCCTGATATGGTGACCGTCTCCAAGTCCCTGAGCGGCTACGGCTTGCCCATGGCGCTGGTGCTGTTCAAGCCGGAACTGGATATCTGGGAGTCCGGTGAGCACAACGGTACCTTCCGGGGTAACAACATGGCGTTTGTGACCGCGCGCACCGCCATCGAGACCTACTGGAAGGATGACGCCTTTGCCAATGAGGTGAAGGCCAAGACCAAGGTTCTGGGCGATGCCCTGCAGGCCATCTGCGACAAGTATCCCGGTGAGTTCCACGTCAAGGGCCGTGGCCTGATGCGTGGTATCGAGGCGAAAAACGCCGAGCTGACCGATGCCATCACCGCCCGCGCCTTCGAGAAGGGGCTCATCATCGAGACCAGTGGTCCCAACGACGAGGTCATCAAGTGCCTGATGCCGCTGACCACCAGTGAGGATGACCTGAAAAAAGGTGCTAAGATTCTGTCTGAAAGTGTGGACGAAATCATGCAGGAAGGGATCAGCAAAGCGTCATAAGACGCCAGTGACCCGGCTGGTTGATTTGGTGGTTTCCCGGGCTGGTCCCGGGAAACTGCAAATCTCGCGGGACGGGCACTTGTTGACCTCCCTGGCCATTCATTCTGCAGGATAATGACGGAAACACCATGACTAGCCAATTGCATACCGTCGAGAAGATCGGCGGTACCTCCATGAGCAACTACGAGGCGGTCCGAGATAACATCATCATCGGTGACCGCAAGAAAGATGACCTGTATCAGCGCATCTTTGTGGTCTCCGCCTACGGTGGCGTGACCAATGAGCTTCTGGAGCACAAGAAAACCGGTGAGCCGGGCGTCTATGCCCTGTTTGCCGATGCCGAGTCTGACTGGGCCTGGGGTGACGATCTCACCAAGCTGGTGAAGTTCCTCACCGACATCAACGGCGAACTGTTCGTCGACCCCATGCTCAAGCAGCAGGCCGACCAGTTCATCACCGACCGTATCGAAGGCGTTCGCGGCTGTCTGATCGATCTTCAGCGGCTGTGTTCCTACGGCCAGTTCCAGCTGGAAGAGCACCTGCTGACCGTGCGGGAGATGCTGGCGGGTATCGGCGAGGCCCACAGTGCCTTCAATACCGCTCTCAAGCTTCAGCAGGAAGGCATTAACGCCCGTTTCGTGGATCTGACCGGCTGGCGCGACAATGAATTGTTGCCGTTGGATGAAAAACTCAAGCAGGCGTTCGACGCTGTCGACCTGACCCGTGAGCTGCCCATTGTGACCGGCTATGCCCAGTGCAAGGAAGGTTTGATGCGTACCTTCGACCGGGGCTACAGCGAGATGACCTTCAGCCGGGTAGCGGTGATCACCAATGCTCGCGAGGCCGTCATTCACAAGGAATATCACCTGAGTTCCGCCGACCCCAACATCGTTGGTGCCGACAAGGTGGTGCCCCTGGGTCGGACCAACTACGATGTGGCCGACCAGCTTGCCAACCTGGGTATGGAAGCAATCCACCCACGTGCCGGCAAGGGCCTGCGCCAGAATGAGATTCCCCTGCGGGTGAAGAACACCTTCGAGCCGGAACATACCGGCACCCTGATCACCGGCGACTATGTCAGTGAGAAGCCCCGGGTTGAAATCATTGCCGGCGCCAAGGGCATCTTCGCCATCGAGGTGTTCGACCAGGACATGCAGGGCGAGCCGGGTTATGACCGCAGGATCCTGGAAGTGCTGAGCCGCTTCAAGGTGCGGTTTGTGTCCAAGGATACCAACGCCAACACCATTACCCATTACGTGGACAGCACTCTCAAGCACGTGAAGCGGGTGGTCAAGGCGCTGGAGGAAACCTTCCCCAATGCGGAACTCAATACCCGCAAGGTGGCGCTGGTGTCGGCCATCGGTTCCGACATGAAAGTGCCCGGTATCCTTTCCCGTTCGGTCAAGGCACTGGCGGATGAGGAAATCAGCGTGCTGGCGGTTCACCAGTGCATGCGCCAGGTGGACATCCAGTTTGTGGTGGACGAGGACAACTACGAGAAGGCCATCGTGGCCCTCCACGGTGTGCTGATCGAGCCCCACAACCACGAATACGCCATCGTCGCCGCCTGAGGAGGCCCTTCCTCACGGCAACCGGTTATCGACGGGTGAAACCGGTCGCTTCACCCGTTGGTAAGGGGGGATGTCTTGCCTCCTGATCGGGGTGCCCGGCACTTTGTGCCGGGTGCCTTCCGGTCCCCTGATGACGACTTTTTTCCGCATACCGAACCTTCGTTTAACCGCCGCTGACCTCACTGTTGTGGCAATCCGCGCCGGCTTTCTGTCCGTAAACACTGACAGAACCTGAACCGGGACCGGTATGGTCCGGCCCCTGTGGAGTGCCCATGCGACATGACTCCTTCAACGAGCTTTCCGAGAGCCTCGTTTCCCGGTATTTCCGGGATGTTTCCGATCATGATTTGTTGACCCCGGCCCAGGAACAACGGCTGTCGGCCCGGTTGACCCGCCTGTTCGACAGACTGGCCGCTCTCACCGGCCGGCCCGTACCGGCAACCATCCGCGAGGCCCGCGACTGTTACACGGATCTCCCATTGAGTAGCAGCCGGGGGCAGCGCCTGAGAGCGTTGCTCGAGGGTAGCCGGGAACGGTTAATCCGCAGTAACCTTCGGCTTGCCGTCCACATTGCCCGACGCCATGATTACACAGGCACTGCAATGGGTGACCTGATCCAGGAGGCCAATATCGGTCTGATCAAGGCGGTGGACCGTTTCGACCCGGCCCGCGGGTTCCGTTTTTCCACCTATGCATACTGGTGGATTACCGAGGAGGTGCGCCGGTCCCGGAAGCGGGGTTATCGGGTGGTTCGCACCCCGGACCATATCATCGATGAAATCCGCCAGTTACAGGCCGTCACCATGCGCCTGCATCATCGCCTTGCCCGTCCGCCCCGTCAGAGTGAGCTGGCACAGGAAATGGAGGTGGATCCGGCGCGGATCAGTGAAATCCGGGGTTATGCGGCGACCGAGCTTTCCACCGAGCTGACCCTCGGAGAGGGGACCGATACATCACTGGGAGATACGCTGACGGATGACCGGGCAGATCCCGCTTCCCTGGTGCAGGAAGACGACCATAAGCGGACCCTGGCGTCCCTGATGGACCACCTCAACCACCGCGAGCAGGAGGTGCTCACTCGTCGTTTCGGCCTGGGCATGAACTCCGGGCATACCTTACAGGTCATTTCTGAGGATCTGGGCATCAGTCGAGAGCGGGTACGCCAGATCGAGAAGACGGCCATTCGCAAACTGAAACAACTCACCCTTCCCGGCAACGGGGATAATCTCAGGGGTGAAGGAACATCCAGCCAATGACTGCAAGCTGACAGATAACCACCACGGTGGTCAGCCCCACCCTAAGGCGCCGATACCACAAGGGCCAGTAGTTATAGAGCCAGCGCACGTCTATCAGGCACAACGCGATATACGCCACCGGATACACCAGGGCGCGCCACTCCAGGGGCAATAGCAGGGCCAGCCCACCGGCCAGGAAAAGCACCTGGCTGATCACCAGCGTGACAACCGGTGACAACGGATAGCACCGGTTTTCCAGTTGCATGGCTACCGGCCAGTAGACCCCCGCCATAAAGGCAAGGATGCCGGCACTATAGATATGGAACCATGATATCAGCCAGCTGGCGTGCGCCGGCATTAGAAACAGTCCGATGACGCCGGCCAGGAAAGGGACCAGCCCGGCCACCCCCACCAGGATGGCAAGTCTTTCGACGGAAATCACTGCTGCTGCCCCTGAATCCGGATTCGCAGCGGATCCACCGGTGCAGGCGCCATCCCAACCATCTCATTGTAAGCGGAGCCGTGGACCACATCGGTGCGTTGAATGTCAATTTCCTTTAGGGTGTCGAGAATCTCCCAACTACTGCGGAAGAGTCGGGTTCGGCCACGGGGGTCCGACAGGATCAGGGTCTGCTCACCAAGGTAAATACGGGCCATGTATCTTTGTCCTTCGATGGACAGGATTTCCAGCAGCGTCACCGGGCCGGTTCCGGCCTTGTGCAGTTCAGCAAGGGTAATGCGCACGGGTAGGTCCCCATCGGGTCGAGGTGGTTGTTCGATACCCGACTTTACGCCGTGACCGGGGGGAAGGATCAGTGTGGCGGCAAGAAAAAGCGGCCCGGCGAGCCTAGTTCCCGGCAGGGTTCGTGGGCATGGCACTGCACCAGGTGATCGTTGACCATGCCGGTGGCCTGCATGAAGGCGTATACGATGGTGGGACCGACAAAGTTGAAGCCGCGCTGCTTGAGCGCCTTTGACATGGCTTCGGCCTCTGGCGTGGTGACGGGAACCTCGCTGATGCTTTGCCAGCGGTTCTGGATAGGCAGTCCGCCCACAAAGGACCACAGTAGCCGGCTGAGTGACTCGCCCTGCTCCTCCATGGCCAGCCAGGCCCGGGCGTTGCGGATAATGGACTCCACTTTCAGGCGATTGCGGATGATGCCCGGATCCGCCAGCAGCGCCTCGACTTTTTGGACGCCGTAGCGGGCGATTTTTTCCGGGTCAAAATTGTCATAGGCGGCCCGGTAGTTCTCCTGCTTGCGCAGGATGGTGATCCAGCTCAGGCCGGCCTGCTGGCCGTCCAGGCAGAGCTTTTCGAACAGGGCCAGGTCGTCGGTTTCCGGTCGGCCCCAGACATTGTCGTGATAGTCCACGTAGAGTGAGTCGTTGCCACACCAGGGGCATCGTTCGGCATTATGGTCCATGGTGCTGGTTCTCCTGTTGTTCAGCGCGCCGAGGTCCTCTGGGCCATGGGGCAAATCATCCAGGGCTGCTCGGACAGGCGCTCCAGCTCCGCCGGCACCAGGTGGGCTTCGTCACTGGCGTGGACCAGGTGAAGGGCCGGTGCGGCCTCGGTACTTTCATCCTGCCAGACAACCGCAATCATGTAGCCTTCTGCCTGGGTCAGCGCCGCGTGCCATGTTTCACCGGGGCGGTCACCAAGCAGATCAAGGTTGGCGCTGACTTCCAGGGTTTGCAGGTTATTGGCAATGCCACGGCCTGTGGCCTTGAGCCAGGCCTCCTTGAGGGTCCAGACCTGCAGGAAGGTGTCCTGGTCTGGCTGGGCGAGCAACCAGTCCTGCTCCCGTTCGGTGAACCAGCGGTGCACGATACGCCTCCAGTTGGTATC
Organism: Marinobacter segnicrescens; assembly: GCF_900111555.1. Classification (GTDB taxonomy): domain Bacteria; phylum Pseudomonadota; class Gammaproteobacteria; order Pseudomonadales; family Oleiphilaceae; genus Marinobacter; species Marinobacter segnicrescens. Next base: position 116,934 of record NZ_FOHZ01000009.1, on the reverse strand, counting down.
ACGGTACAGCGGCTCGATATCGACGCCGATACCCTGGCGGGAGGACACCGCACAGGCAGACATGCCGTGACTGTGGCTCAGGGAAAGATGCCAGCCCTCGGGCTCGGCCGAGGCCACCGGGCGACCGTGTACCGGGCGGCACAGGTGGGGGGCGTGGCCGCTTACGCCATAAAGGGACTGCCGTACCAGCCAGCGGCTGTGGACAAACTCCATCAACCGGCCCGTGGCCATCCCGGAGGCGACTTCGCGTTCGTAGGTTCCCAGCCAGTCCGGGAAGTCGTATGGCTCGAGGGGCTGACGACCGAGCCAGACGGAAACGGCGGCCCGATCAGGGTTGGAGTCTTTGGATAGTCCAGCCATTGTCGCTCCTGAGGTATTCGAAACGGTCATGCAGGCGGCTCGGGCGACCTTGCCAGAATTCGATGCGATGGGGAACCACCCGGTAGCCGCCCCAGAATGACGGCAGCGGAATTTCGCCATCACCGAACTTGCGTTTGATCTCGGCGACTTTCTGCTCCAGCAGGCCCCGGGAACGGATCACCTTGCTCTGTTCCGACACCCAGGCGCCGAGTTGGCTGCCCCGGGGGCGGCTGGCGAAGTAACGTAGCGATTCGGTCTGGCTGACCCGGGTTACCGAGCCCTGCACGATCACTTGCCGGTTCAGGCCGATCCAGGGAAACAACAAGGCGGCATTCGGGTTTTCCTCAAGCTCCCGGGCCTTGCGGCTGCCATAATTGGTATAAAATACGAAGCCGTCCTGGTCGAAGTATTTCAGTAACACCGTACGCAGGTCAGGTCGGGAATCCGCGCCGGAAGTCGCCAGCGACATGGCATTGGGCTCGAGGATACCGGCTGTCCTGGCATCGTTGAACCAGAGTTCGAATTGCCGGAAGGGGTCATCGTCCAGGTGCTCGCGGTCGAGGCCTTCGCTCTCGAAATCGCGGCGCATATCACCTATATCCATCGGGGATTCCTGATATAAAGGTTGGGTTCGAATCTACGCTTCTATATTCTTTCAGGATCACGTGCGCTTGAGAACCTCTAAGGAGTGAACGAAGTGACCGAAACCGTCCGACGCAAACCTGCCTACCGCCGTTGGTGGTTCTGGCTGCTGGTGCTGGCGTTGGCCTGGCTGGTCACCGGGTTCGGCCTGGTTCCCCTTTACCTTGCTTCCGCTATCCCCGAACGGGTGCAGCAGTACCTCGGCTGGACGGCCGACACCGGGGACGTCAGTTTCAACCCCTTCACCTTTACCCTGACCGCAGAAGACGTCAAGGCCAAAGACGGTGAGGGCGCCCCGGTCTTCGAAGCAGGTGCCGTCACGCTGAACCTGGGATTTTTGCAGCTGATCCGGGGCTCCCTCAATGCACAGCAGCTTACGCTGGACAACCCGTTCCTGCGGGTCGACCTGCTGGGCGATGGCAGAACAAACCTGGTCAAAGACTGGCGCGAGCATGGTGCGACCGGGAGCAACGAGGGCGACCGCTCATCGGTTCAGTGGATGCTGGGCGAAGGTGTGGTCAACGGCGGCCGACTGCAGCTGCGACGACTGCCAGCGGGGGATGACAATGAACCTCACACCCTGACCCTGGAAGCCCTTGGGCTGACTGTGACCGATGTGGCCACCACAGATCAGGATAAGGCGGGCAGCTACAGCCTGCAGGCCGTCATGGGTGAGCAGGTACTGGAGTCCGAGGGGACCCTCAGCCTGTCACCGGTGTGGTCCAATGGCCGTCTTTCACTCGATAATGTCAGCGCCGACACACTGCGGGCCTGGCTTGGTGACCACCTGCCCTGGTCGGTCAAGAGTGGCCGCCTGACCTTCGAAACCGCCTACCAGTTTGCCCATGATAACCAGGGTATCGCCCTGGCGACCCGGGATGGTCAACTCAGCGCCACGCGGCTGGAACTGGCCGACCACGAACAACCGGACCAGGTCCTGGCCAGTGCCGATACCCTGGCCATGCAGGGGGTGGCTTTCAACCTGGATGGGCCGGAGCTGGTGATTTCCGCCGTAACCGGTGAATCACTGCACCTGGACGCAGTGGTATCCCGGGACGGCACCCTGAATCTGACACGTTCGCTCAGGGGCAGCGGCGAAACCAGCTCGGAAGGTGATAGCGGGGATGGACGTGGTCTGCGCTGGTCGGTGGGCCGGCTGGATATCAACAAGAGCACGATCGCCTGGCTTGACGAACGCCCGGAAAGCGCGGTCCGGCTTGCCCTGCAGAACGTGGAGCTGAGCCTGGGGGCAATGACTGAGCAGTTGGAGGAGGCCATTACCTACCAGGCCCGCGGGGAGCTTGAGCAGGGCGGGACAGTTTCGGCCAACGGCCAGTTCACCCTGGCCCCACTGACGTTTGAGGGAGGGTTGAACCTTGATCAGCTGATGCTGGCTCCGTTCAACGGTTATCTGAGGGAAGTCAGCGAACTGGAGGTCCTGGAAGGGCGCCTTAATCTGTCGGGCAATATCGACATTGATGTGCAGGACGATCCGCTCACCGGTACTTTCAGCGGTCGTGGCAGTATCAGTCAGTTTGACGGCCGGCTGCCCGATGAAGACGACAGCATCCTGGCCTGGCGAGAATTGCGCCTCGACCCCATCGAATACAATTTTTCCCCGGCCCGGCTTGAACTGGGTACCGTGACGCTCTCCGAGCCGGAACTGGGGGTGGTCCAATACCCGCACCAACCCCTGAACCTGGTCCGTTTCCTTGGTCCGGCCAGCGGTGAGCCAGCAGGCAGCGCTGACAGCGAAGCAGAAGGCGCGCCCCCGCTTATCTTCAGGCTCCGCCAGCTTGACCTGGCCAACGGAGAGGTCCGCTACACCGATCATACACCCCGTCCTTCCTTCACCAGTCGCCTGCATGACCTGGAGGCCTCGGTTTCCGGCCTCAGCAATATCACGCCCCAGCAGGGCCGCTTCAGCCTGCGCGGTACGCTGGACGATTCCGGCGATTTCCGCGCCGACGGTACTATCGCCACCCTGGGAACCGATGGGCGTTCAGAAATTAACGCCACCCTGGAAGAATTGTCCATGCCGGCGCTCAACTCGTATTTCGGCTTCTATCTGGGGTACCGGGTCGATAGTGGCAAGCTTTCCGGTGAGGGGCGTTACGAGTTGCAAGGCACGCAGCTGGACGCCACCAACCACCTGGTGCTGGAGCGGCTCGAACTCGGGGAGGCGGTCCAGAGCGATGCCGAGATTACCGCCCCGGTCCGCCTTGGCCTTGCCTTGCTGCGGGATGAAGACAACCGGGTAAGCCTGGAAATTCCGGTCAGCGGAGACCTGGCAGACCCTGAATTCAGCCTGGGGCCGGTTATGATGCGCACCCTTCGGGCATCCCTTGTCAAGGCTGCCATGTCCCCCTTCAACCTGCTGGGCTCCATCGCTGACCTGGGTGATTACTCCCCGGAGGAGCTGGGTGGCGTTGCGTTCCTGGCTGGTGAGACGACCCTGGTGATGGGTGAATACACCAAGATGGAGAGCGTGGCAAAGGCCCTTGAAGCCCGGGAGGAAATTGTCCTGACCATCCGCGGTGTTGCGCTGGAGTCGGTGGACAGACCTGCCCTTGAAGCCAGGCTCGGAGACGACGAATCCCTGCCGGATAACGCACTGGAGTCGCTGGCATCCCAGCGTGGGACCAGTCTGAAAAGCCTGCTGGTAGAAGAGTACGGCGTTGCCGACGGCCAGATATTCCTGCGGGAACCGGAGGTACGTCCCGGCGAGGGTGGTGAGGGACCTGTGACCATCGAGTTCGAACTGGAGTCCCGATGAGCGGGCAGGGCCTGAGTCATTTCTTTGCCTATATTGGCCGGTTGCGGTGGATTCGCCGCTGGGGCTTGATGCGCAACGCGATTGAAGAGAACGTTGCTACCCATTCATGGGAAGTGGCGACGCTGGCCCATGCCCTGGCGGTGATCCGTAACCGGCACTTTGACGGCCAGGTCAATCCTGAAACGGTCGCCACCGCAGCCCTGTACCACGACGCCTCCGAAGTGATCACCGGTGATATGCCGACCCCGGTAAAGTATCACTCGAAGGTGATGCGCGAAGCCTTCCGGGACATCGAGCACAAGGCATCCGATGAGCTACTGGCGCTGCTGCCCGAAAGCCTGCAGTCTGACTTTGCCCTCTATATCCAGGAATCACGCTGGCAGCCGGATGTGGCGGAGCTGGTGAAGGCAGCAGACCGGTTGTCGGCCCTGCTCAAATGTGAGGCGGAAATCCAGGCCGGCAACCGGGAATTTGAGCCCGCCGCCCAGCAGATCCGTGAACGGCTGGAGCAGGAAGGCCTGCCGGAAGTGAGGTATTTCCTGGAAGTGTTTGCACCGGGTTACAGTCAGCCACTGGATCATTTGCTGGGGGGGTGATTCCCTGGGCTGGGGTTGTTCCTGGTCGGGTGGCGGCAGCAATTGCCTCAGGCCGCAAGAACCTGGTTACGGCCGCTGTTTTTGGCCTGGTAGAGTGCCTCATCGGCTCGCTTGAAGGTGGTCTGCAGGGTTTCACCGACCTGGTGAATTGTCACGCCCTGGGACACGGTGACCCGGTATCCCTCAGGCAATTCATCAAAGCGTAGCGCTTCTACCGCCTTGCGGATGCGCTCCGCTGCGGGCACGGCATGGTCTGGCGATGTATCCGGGAAAATCAGCAGAAATTCCTCCCCGCCAATGCGTCCCACGTAATCGCCTTTACGAATGGTCGCCTGAATGGTGCGGCTGACCTTGCGCAGGATTTCGTCCCCGGCCTGGTGGCCAAACGTGTCATTTATGCGTTTGAAGTGGTCAATATCCAGCACGCTGATGCCCAGCGCCTTGGGGCCGGGAGACTGCCGTTCACTGCGGGCGACTTCCCGTTCGAATTGTTCCATCACTGTGCGGCGGTTGGGCAGACTGGTCAGGGAGTCGCGTGTCGCCAGTTCCACCAGCTCCACGTTGGCGTGCTTCAGTTCCCGGTTGCGGATACTGAGTTGGTGCCTTAGCTCGGAAATAAAGCTGCCAAGGTAGGCAACGATGGACAACACCGAGGCGTAGGCAAACAGGGTAACCGCTTCCAGCGGCCAGTAGATTCGCTCTGGAGCCAGCCAGCCCAGCACCAGTACCAACCCCAGGTAGCCCAGCCAGAACAGCCAGGCGATGGTCAGCATCTGCCGCCGGTTCAGGGCCAGGGCGCCGAACATAATGCCGCCGGTGGCCAGCAACAGGAACAGGATGCGTCCCTGGGGAAGGGCGACAAAGAACATGACATACAGGGAAGGAATGACCGGCCAGATGATCTGGATCATGGTCATACTGGGATCTTTGAACCGCAGGTTAATGCCGAACTGCAGTACAAGCACCAGAAGGGTTCCGCACAGCAGGCTGCTGGCGAAGAATACGAGCACTGGCTCCATTGGCAGGAAGCCACCAAGGTAGAGGCCGATTACCGCAAGGGCCGTACAGGCGTGGTTCGCAAAGCCCCAGATCATTCGCTTCAGGCGCAGGGACTGGGCTCGCTGTATCCTTTGCTCGATGCTTTCTGCCGTCATCTTTCCGCTGACTTGGTCAGTTCTTGTACGGTTGTTTTAAAGTGCGCCAAGATTACCACGAAATGGTTTGAATGAGTTTTCATCGGATTACAAATAGGGGGTTGAACCCTACAGTCCGATTAATTTGTATTTATGTGTCACGCTAATTAATCAGTGCCTACGGTATTGTTTGATTACTGTAGCAGAAAGTGACCAGAGCGTTGTGTTAAAGGTTGTATCCGGCGTGTCCGGGATGGTTTTGGGAACGGGTTGGTTATAGCTACGGTGCAGGAGTCTCAGCCGGGGTTTGTTTCTTCCGGGAATCGAAAACTCGGTTCGCTCAGACAACGATTCACTGCAGAAACGAACCCCGGTAAGACCTCTACGCGCTGCGTTGCAGCACGTGCAATGAAGGGAGGTGATGCTGTGATCAGGCGGCTTTCGCCATGGACCTTGCCTTGCTGACTTCCAGCCTCACTGCGTTGCCGTCCAGCAGGACCCGGTAGCTGTTTACCCTCACGGTGTCATCTTCCAGGCACTGGCCGGTGACGAGGTTGAAGTGTTGCTTGTACAACGGGGAGGCCACCACGGGCTGGCCTTTCAGGTCGCCGGTAATACCCCGGGCCAGGACATTGGCACCGCTGAACGGGTCGGTGTGGCTGATGGCGAACAGCGCCGGCAGTCGGTGCGGCAGGTAGAAAATGGCCACCGGGCCATCATCGGTCCATACCGCGATGCCGGATTCTGGTACCAGGTCGTCTACGGTGCAGACGATGTTCCATTGGGTCGTGGTTTTCATGGCTTGTATCCTTTTTCTTCGGTTCGGCTCCCTTGCGCTTTGGGAGACCGCTGTTTGATATCGTGCCTGCGCCGGGGTGGGGGTGGTCTTCCTCCGTGAAAAAAGAACTCGCTTGGCTCAGACACCTTTTTTCCCTGCGGAAGACCACCCCCACCCCGCCGTGATCGAATTGGTTGCAGCTCTCAACAAGAAACCGGGTTTTACTTTCGTTGTCTTTGTCTTTGTCTTTGTCTTTGTCTTTGTCCTTGTCCTTTACCTTGGGTCACCCCTTAAGTCCGCCGGAGGTGTGTGGGGGTTCTTTTCTGCAGGGAATCGTTGTCTGAGCGAAGCGAGTTTTCGATTTCCGGAAGAAAAGAACCCCCGCGCGACTCCAGCCCCCAACCTGGCAGGCTAGCGACCCCAGCCCTCAAACCCGCAGGCTAGCGACCCCAGCCCCCAAACTGGCAGGCCAACGACCCCGCCCCCAACCCGCAGACTAACGACGAAGCCTCAGGCCTCCCCGGACGCCAAAACAGGCCGCCGCTGGAACCGCTCCGTAGTCCACTGCTGTACCGGATCCTTCTGCCCAGGGGCATTCACAAACTCCCGGAACCGCTTGCGCTTCTGCGGATCCTCCACCGCAGACTTCCACTCACACTGGTAGGTGCCCACAATATCCGCCATGTGCTGCTCGAGTTCCGCACAGATCCCCAGGCTGTCCTCCAGAACAACCTGCTTCAGGTAATCCAGGCCCCCCTCCATGTTCTCCATCCACACACTGGTGCGCTGCAGCCTGTCGGCAGTGCGCACGTAGAACATCAGGACCCGGTCGATGATGCGGATCAGCTCGTCATCAGACAGGTCGGTGGCAAACAGGTCCGCATGGCGGGGGCGCATGCCGCCATTGCCGCATACATACAGGTTCCAGCCGTTTTCAGTGGCGATCACACCGATGTCCTTGCTCTGGGCCTCCGCGCATTCCCGGGTGCAGCCTGACACCGCCATCTTGACCTTGTGGGGCGCGCGCAGGCCCTTGTAGCGGTGCTCCAGATGGATCGCCATGCCCACACTGTCCTGCACGCCATAGCGGCACCAGGTACTGCCAACACAGGACTTGACCGTACGCAGGGACTTGCCGTAGGCGTGGCCGGTCTCGAAACCGGCGGCAATGAGCTTCTCCCAGATCTCCGGCAGTTCGCCCAGGGTAGCGCCGAACAGGTCCACCCGCTGGCCGCCGGTGATCTTGGTATACAGGTCGTACTCCTTCGCTACCTCTCCCAACACAATCAACTTGTCTGGTGTGATCTCTCCCCCGGGTATGCGGGGCACAATGGAGTAGGTACCGTTCTTCTGCATGTTGGCCATGAAGGTGTCATTGGTGTCCTGCAGCGGAACATGGTCCGTGGCCAGGATGTGCTCGTTCCAGCAGGTCGCCAGGATGGACGCCACCGTGGGTTTGCAGATATCGCAACCATGCCCCTTGCCATGCTGCCGGATTAACGTGCGGAAGGTTCGGATGCCGTTGACCCTGACAATGTTGAACAGGTCCTGGCGGCTGTAGGGGAAGTGCTCACAGATATCCTTGCTGACCTCCACGCCGCGCTTCTCCAGCTCGCTGTCCACCAGGTTCTTGAGCAGGGCGGCACAGCCGCCGCAGCCGGTGCTGGCTTTGGTTCCGGCTTTAACCGCGCCCAGGTCGGTGGCGCCGGCATCGATGGCGCAGCACACGTCGCCCTTGGTGACGTTGTGGCAGGAGCAGATGGAGGCGGAGTCCGGCAGGGCGTCGGGGCCGAGGGTGGGGGCACCCCCCTGACTTTCCGGCAGGATCAGCGACTCCGGGTTTTCCGGCAGGTCGATGCCGTTTAGGCAGTATTGCAGCAGGGTATCGTAATGGCTGTTGTCCCCCACCAGGATGGCCCCGAGCAGTTTCTTGCCATCCTCGTTGATGACCATGCGGCGGTAGTGGCCGGCCTTTTCGTCGTTAAAGCGGATATTGCGGGCGCCCGGGGTCCGGGCGTGGGCATCGCCGATGGAGCCCACATCCACACCCAGCAGTTTGAGCTTGGTGCTCATGTCGGCACCGGTGAAGGCTGCATCCCGGTCGTCATTGAGGAAGGCGCTCAGGGTGCGGGCCATGGTGTAGCCTGGTGCCACCAGGCCAAAAACCTGCTGGTTCCACAAGGCGCATTCGCCGATGGCGTGGATATGCGGATCGGAGGTGGTGCACTGGTTGTTGATGATGACTCCGCCGCGATCACCGATTTCCAGGCCGCAGGAACGGGCCAGGGTGTCCTGGGGGCGGATGCCGGCGGAGAACACGATCAGGTCCGTTTCCAGGAAGGATTCATCACTGAAGTCCATGCGCAGGCGGCTGCTTTCACCGTCCACAATCGCGGTGGTCGCCTTCTCGGTATGCACCTGTACGCCCAGCTGTTCGATCTTGCGGCGGAGCAGGGCGCCGCCGTCGTCATCCAGCTGCACCGGCATCAGGCGTGGGGCGAATTCCACCACATGGGCATCCAGTCCAAGGCTTTTCAGGGCATTGGCCGCTTCCAGCCCCAGCAGACCTCCGCCGACAACCACCCCGGTACGGGCGCCCTCAGCGCAGGCGCGGATACGGTCGAGGTCTTCCAGGGTGCGATAGACAAAGCAGTTGGCGTTATCCTTGCCGTTGATGGGCGGCACGAACGGATAGGAGCCGGTGGCCAACACCAGCTCATCATAGTGGTATGTGCCTTCAGGGGTGGTGACGACGCGACCTTCCCGGTCGATGTCGGTAACCGGCTCTTGCAGGTGCAGATCAATGCCCTTTTCCCGGTACCAGTCGGCGGTGCCCATGGCCAGGTCAGCGTGGGTGGAGCCACTGAAGTATTCGGACAGGTGCACCCGGTCGTAGGCCAGCTGCTTTTCCTCTCCGAAAACCAGGACGTTGAAGCCGGCAGCGGCCGGGGAGTCGGCGAACTGCTCCAGAAAGTGATGGCCGACCATGCCGTTACCGATGACGATCAGGGTTTTGTTGCTCATGGGTCTGTCCTCTCTCAAATACGTTGGCGCCGTCGCTCAGGCAGCCTGTTCGCAGTAGTCCCGGCCGAAGGCCAGGGTCGCCCGCCACGGGGTAAGGTCATTGCCTTTGTGAATCTGCTCCGCATACCAGGGGCCGTCACGGGTTTCGCCGAACAGCACAGAGCCCACCAGACGACCGTCCCGCAGTAGCAGACGGCAATAACGGTTCTGGCCATGGTCCTGCCAGACGATGGATTCGGTGTTTTCATCCGGTCGGGTCTGGCCGCAGGAAAAGATGGGAATGCCGCTGATCTTCAGTCGGGTGGGCTGGGTGGTGCTCCGGAAAACCGCGCCCTGGTCGGAACCTTTCAGCACCTGCGCCAGTACACGGGCCTGCTCATAGCCCGGGTCCACCAGGCCGAATGTCTGCCCGTCGATTTCACAACATTCCCCCAGGGCAAAGATGGCGGGATCACTGGTTCGGAGCTGGCGGCTGACGCGGATACCCCGTCCACAGTCCAGCCCGGCAGTAATGGCCAGCCCGGCATTGGGTGTAATACCGGCGGCGGTAATGACCAGGTCGGTACTGACCAGGTTGCTGTCATCCAGCTGCACCGCCCGTACCCGGCGCTTGCCCAGCAGCGCACAAGGTCTGACGCCGGTGCGGATGCTCAGGCCACGTTGCATCAGGCTGGCGGCCAGCAGTTTGCTACCCGTGGTGTCCAACTGCCGGTTGAGCAGGTGCGGGTTGCGATGCAGCACGGTGACTGCCATACCCCGACAACGCAGTCCCTCGGCTGCTTCCAGTCCGAGGAACCCGCCACCAATGACCACGGCGCGACCATGACGCTGGCTCAGTTCGATCAGCTGATGGGTGTCCCGCAGGTCGCGGAAGGTCAGCACGCCCTCCAGGTCATCACCGGGGATGCCCAGGGGCGCCGGCCTGGCACCGGTGGCCAGCACCAGCGTGTCGTACGCCAGTTCCCTGCCTGCTGCAGTGATGATCTGCTGATAGGTTCGGTCGATGGTGGTGACCGGGTCACCGTAATAGCGCTCGACACCGTTCGCGTCGAACCAGGCGTCGTCCCTTAGCCGAAGCTGATCCAGCGTGGCATCTCCGGCCAGCACGGATGACAGCAACACCCGGTTGTAGGCCGGCTCCGACTCGGCACCAAGCACTACGACCCGGCTGAAGGGGTGGCCACCTTCACACAGGTGTTCCAGCAGCCGCTGGGCCACCATGCCGTGCCCGCAAATCACCAGTGTTCCGCTGCTCATCGCTGTGCTCCCGGGTGGTTGATGTTGGCGAAACAAAAAAAGCCGGAGCATCTATCCCCGAAAGGGGAATTGATGGTCCGGCGCCAATGCCAACAACGATGTTCGGTGAAGTCCGAAGACTTCGGGATACTCTAGCCATCTTCGGCTGACGTGCCCCTGATGGTCCGGCCGCTCCATGGCCGGGACGATCATCCTTGCCTTAGCTAAAGCGAGTACTGTGCCAGTAGGTTTATTTAATTTTAAAACAATGGCTTATCTGTTTAGTGGCGTTTTGGTGCTGACCAGTGATGCCCCCGGATCGTTCACCGCCCTGGATTTGTGCACCGTCGTTGAACACCGCCATCATGCGATAGCCCGCAAACCGCGACGGGTTTCGCCTGTACGCTGTTGCTGGCCGTCATCCTTCTCGGAAGCCGGCTCCTTGCCGGGAAACCGCTGCTTCTCATAGAGGAACGACAACACCGCCTGCCGGTAACGAACATAGGCCGGGTCGTCCGCCAGCGTCACCCGATCCCGGGGCCTAGGCAGCTCAATGGCCAGGTCCTCACCCACCGTCGCCGCCGGCCCGTTGGTCATCATGATGATCCGGTCCGACAACAGCACCGCCTCATCCACATCATGGGTGATCATGATCACCGTATTGTTCAGCTCCTGCTGGATCTCCATCAGCGAATCCTGCAGATGCGCCCGGGTGAGCGCATCCAAAGCCCCGAACGGCTCATCCATCAACAACACACTGGGCTTCATCGCCAGGGCCCGGGCAATCCCCACCCGCTGAGCCATCCCCCCGGAAATCTCCCCGGGCCGCTTGTCCAGCGCATGGTCCATATGCACCAGGGCCAGGTTGTGCAGAATCCACTCCTTGCGCTCGCGCTTGCTCATACGTTTGCGAAACACCTGCTGCACCGCCAGTTCCACGTTCTCGTATACGGTCAGCCAGGGCATCAGCGAATGATTCTGAAACACCACCGCCCGCTCCGGCCCCGGCTCATTCACCTCATGCCCGTCCAGCACACAACCGCCCCTGGTCGCCTTCAAAAGGCCAGCGACGATGTTCAGCACGGTGGACTTGCCACAACCTGAGTGACCGATCAGGGATACGAATTCGCCCTTATCAATCTTCAGGTTCAAATCATCGAGGGCAATAAAAGGCCCTGCTGGCGTATCAAACGCCATCTGAACACCGGTCAGTTCCAAATGTGCTTTGCTCATGAAGGTCACCTCAATAGTTGGAGAGTCCCGGGCAGGTACCTCTTTCCGGGACCGTCAAAAACAGGGATGTTTTTGTCGAGCGTACAGGGATGTATTCACCGCGTGTCCCGGAAAGAGGTACCTGCCCGGGGCTCCGGCACCGAAGCCTGAATCTCACCAGGGTTTGTTATCGGTCCCACGCCACCCGCCGCTGCACCACCAACATCCCGCGATCCAGCAAAAACCCGATGAAACCAATCGCCAGCACCGCCACCATGATCCGGCTCAGGGACTGGCTACTCCCATTCTGGAACTCATCCCAAACAAACTTCCCCAGCCCCGGATTCTGCGCCAGCATCTCCGCCGCAATCAGCACCATCCAGGCAATCCCCAGCGACACCCGCAGACCGGTAAAGATCATCGGCACTGAAGACGGCAACACCACCTTGCGAACATGGGTCCAGAACGACAGCCGCAGCACCTTCGACACGTTCACCAGGTCCTGGCTGACCGCGCCCACCCCCACGCTGGTATTGATCAGCGTCGGCCAGAGACTGCAGAGGGTCACTGTGATCATCGACGTCAGAAACGACTTCTCGAACATCGGGTCGTCACTGACGTAGGTGGCCGACACCACCATGGTCACCAGCGGCAGCCAGGCCAGGGGCGATACCGGCTTGAACACCTGGATCAGGGGGTTCACTGCCGCGTTGAAGTACCGGTTCAATCCCACCAGTATCCCCAGGGGCACCGCGATAACCGTGGCTAGCAGAAACCCCGCCAGCACCGTCAACAGGCTGGTACCGACCTGGTCAATAAAGGTGGGCGCCCCGGGATAGTCACGGATTCTGACCTCCGCCTCCGGGTTATCCGCCAGAATCCGCGCATTGCGCTCTTCCTGCATGGCGATGAACTTGTCCGCCCGGGCTCGCTGGTCCTGGTGCTCCTGCCAGAGCGCTCTGGCCTGCTCCGCTACGGCAACCGGGCCCGGGAAAGCCCCGAGGGAAGTCTGAACCTGGGGAGCGGCCAGGTGCCAGAACCCCAGGAACAGCAGAATGCCCACCAGCGGCAGCAGCAGTTGCTGTGCCCTGGTGGCCAGCTGGCCCGGACTGGGAAGGCTCGCCAAGCGGGCCAGCCTGCGGCCGACCAGGGTGGATGACGTGGTTTCACTCAGGGTGCTCATGGCCGTTCTCCGTCTTCAGATGGGCTTCAGGGCGTGTCGTCGCCTTTCAGGCCGATGTCGAAGCTGTTGATATAGGCGTTGGGCTCACGGGGCGTGAAAGGAACGCCATCAATCAGCTCGCCCTGGTGTGGCCGCTCGAAGTTCTCCGCCTCCAGGTCCGGAAAGGCGTCCGCCGGCAGGGTGCCATCCTCGATCAGTGAACGGGCCGCTTCCTTGTAGATATCCGCCCGGTAGACCTCCTGGGCAGTCTTCATGTACCAGTCGTCCGGCTTTGCCTCGGCAATCTGGCCCCAGCGGCGCATCTGGGTCAGGTACCAGATGGCATCCGAGGGGTAGGGGTAGGTAGCGTAGTAACGGAAGAACACGTTGAAGTCCGGCACTTCTCGTACATCCCCTTTTTCGTACTCGAAGGTGCCGGTCATGGAATTGGCGATGACCTCCTCGTCGGCCCCCACGTACTGGGAGCGCGCGAGGATTTTTACCGCCTCCTCTCGATTGGCATTGTTATCCTGATCCAGCCAGTGGGCGGCGCGGATCATTGCCCGGAGCAGGCGCAGGTGGGTGTTCGGGTTTTCCTCGGCCCACTGGCGGGTCACGCCGAAGACCTTTTCCGGATTGTTCGGCCAGATCTCGTAGTCGGTAATCACCGGCACGCCGATGCCCTTGAACACCGCCTGCTGGTTCCAGGGTTCGCCCACGCAGTAACCCTGGATTGTCCCGGCTTCCAGGGTGGCTGGCATCTGTGGGGGTGGCGTAACGGACAGGTGCACATCGGCCTGCAGGGTGCCGCTGGTATCGCCCCGCTGGGGCGCATAGTAACCGGGGTTCAGGCCGCCGGCGGCCAGCCAGTAGCGTAGCTCGTAGTTGTGGGTCGATACCGGAAACACCATGCCCATGCGAAAGCGCTCACCGCGGTTCCGGTAATGCTCCACCACGGGTTTCAGGGCGCTGGCGCTGATCGGATGTTCCGGCTTACCGTCGTCAGTCTGGTCCAGGTTGCCTTTTACCATCTCCCAGACGTCATTGGAGACGGTAATGCCGTTGCCGTTCAGGTCCATACTGAAGGCGGTAATCACATCCGCCTGGGTGCCGTAGCCAATGCTGGCTCCCAGAGGCTGCCCTGCGAGCATGTGGGCGCCATCGAGCTGGCCGTCGATGACCCGGTCCAGCAGGACCTTCCAGTTGGCCTGGGCTTCCAGTTCCACAAAAAGCCCTTCGTCCATGAAGAAGCCTTGTTCCCACGCCACCGCCAGGGGCGCCATATCCGTCAGCTTGATAAAGCCCAGTTTCAGGTCGGGCTTTTCCGCCGGGCCAATGTCCGCGTTTGTATTCGCCGCCAGGCCCAGGGCCAGGGTGATGGCCAGTACGTGATTCCTTGTCATCTCTACCCCCGAAGGTGTTTTGTTAACCGCAAAAAAAAACGCCTGCCCCCCGTTACCGGGAAGCAGACGCCAATGTCTGCAGATCACTCTGAATGTGCTGGAAGTGATCCCAGGATAAGGGGACCGCTCCTGAATCTGGTATTGCAGCTAACGTGCCAGGTTCCAAAACTATTTAAAAACAATCGTTTAAAGAGTTGGAAGGGTTTTTGAGCGGGGAGTGCCTGAACCTGACGGTGCATTTTCGTGCTCCATGCACCAGCAGGGTGCGAATCAGCTGCGGTAAAAGTGGACCCCGTAGGCGCTGCCTGGCGCTGGTCAAAGGGACCTTGGGGTCACGTAGTCGCCCGGCCCCGATCTTGCTAGCAGAAAATACAGAGGCTCTTCCTCGGTCATGGTTCCGGGAAGGGTAACAGCGGGCAATGAAGCCTGACGGGCGCATCCTTCCGGGGAATGTGCCGGTCAGGCTTTTTTGTCGCCTGTTAACTGACCACAGGAATGGGTGCTATTACCGTGAATACTCCCGATTTAATTCCCCTCCGGACCACCTGCCCATACTGCGGCGTGGGTTGTGGCTTGTTGGCCGCTCCCGGCAAGGCTGATCCTATGGCGGACCAGCGACCTGTATCCGGTGACCTGGCTCATCCGGCGAACCGCGGCCGCCTTTGTGTGAAGGGGGCCAACCTGCACGAAACCACGAACTCTGAAGGTAACCTGCATCATCCCCGCGTGCTGGGTAGCCGGGTCAGTTGGGATCGGGCGCTGGATGAGGTCACCGGGGCTATCCGGCAGGCCATGTTTCAGCATGGACCGGGCTCGGTGGCCTTCTACCTGTCCGGTCAGTTACTGACCGAGGATTACTACGTCGCCAACAAGCTTGCCAAGGGTTTTATCGGAACGCCCCATGTCGATACCAATTCCCGCCTGTGCATGTCATCGGCGGTGGCCGCCCATAAACGGGCTTTTGGCGAGGATGTAGTGCCGGGTTGCTATGAAGACCTGGAGCTGGCGGACTTGCTGGTGCTGGCCGGCAGCAATACTGCCTGGAATCACCCGGTGCTGTACCAGCGAATGAAAGCGGCGGGCCGGCCCGGGCGCCGTGTGGTAGTTATTGACCCCCGCCGCACAGCTACCGCAGAGCTGGCAGACCTGCACCTGGCCATCCGGCCGGGTACCGATACCACGCTGTTCAATGGTTTGCTGGTCTGGCTGGCGGACGCGGGGGCGGTGGATGGTGCCTACGTGGACGCCCATTGCAGCGGTTTCGACGAAACCCTGGTATCGGCCCGGGCCAGGGCCTTTGCACCAGAGAACGTGGCCGAGGCCTGTGATATTCCAGTGGACGACGTTGTGAGCTTTTATCGTTGGTTCACAGAAACGCCCCGCACCGTCACGGCCTTTTCGCAGGGCATCAACCAGAGTGTGGTGGGTACGGATAACGGCAACGCCATCATCAACTGCCACCTGGCCACGGGGCGTGTAGGCAAACCCGGAGCCAGTCCACTCTCCCTGACCGGCCAGCCCAACGCCATGGGTGGTCGTGAAGTAGGCGGCCTGGCAAACACCCTGGCGGCCCATCTGGATTACGACATACCGGGCGCCCGCGAAGCCGTGGCCGAATTCTGGGGCACGGACCGCCTGCCGCAAGCACCCGGGTACAAGGCCGTGGACCTGTTTGACGCCGTCCACCGGGGCGAGATCAAAGTATTGTGGATCATGGGTACCAACCCGGCCGTGAGTTTGCCGCAAAGTCGCCGGGTGCGAGAAGCGATGAGCCGATGTCCGGTGGTGATCGTTTCCGATTGCGTTAGTCACACCGACACTACGGCCCTGGCGGATATCCTGCTGCCGGCCAGGGGGTGGGGCGAGAAAGACGGTACCGTCACCAACTCCGAGCGTTGTATTTCCCGCCAGCGCGCCTTCCGGCCACCCACCGGGGAAGCCCGTGCGGACTGGCAGATTCTCGCCGAAGTGGGGCGGCGCCTGGGCTATGAGAAAGCCTTTGCATGGTCGTCGCCCGCCGCGGTATTCCGGGAACACGCCCGCCTGTCGGCCCTGAATAACGACGGCATCCGCCGGTTCAACCTGTCGGGCCTGGCGGACTTGGCCGACGAAGCCTATGACCAGCTTGCACCCGTCCAATGGCCGATAACTACGGGGCAACCCGAAGGCAGTAAGCGCCTGTTCGGGGATGGCCGGTACAGCACGCTGGACGGCCGCGCCTGTTTTATACCGGTTCAGGCAACTGCATCGGGCCAGGCTGTTGTGAGCCCCGGGCAAATGCGGCTGAACACCGGCCGAATCCGGGACCAGTGGCATACCATGACCCGCACGGGCCGGGCGCCAAGGCTGGTCCAGCATCGCCCGGAACCGTTCGTGGACATACACCCCCTGGACCTCTCTGCCCGTGGCATCCGGGAAGGAGACCTGGTCAGCCTGACCGCAGAAAACGGTGGCGTCTTCACCGGCCGGGTACGGGCCGAGCCCGGGCAGCGGCAGGGGGAAGTGTTTGTACCAATTCACTGGAGCCACCAGTTCACCGGCGAGGGGCTTGCCAGCGCCCTGATCACCCCGGTAACGGACCCGTTCTCCGGCCAGCCGGACTCCAAAAACGGTCTCGTCACCGTGACGTCACTTTCCGCCCGATGGCACGCCCGCCTTTTGCGACACCGGGAGGCATCAAGGGGCTGGCAGGCGGACTACCACACCCTGGTCCCCCAGCATCACTGCAACACCTGGTACCTGGCAGGCAAACAGCCGGAAGACTGGCACCGGACCATAACTCGCTGGCTGGGCGGCGCCCCGGACCTGGTGCTGGAAGACAGCGCAGCAGGCACCTTCCGCGCCGCCCGCATCAGGCATGGCCAACTGGACGGCGTACTGCTGGTCGCCAGGGACGCCAGCCACTTACCGGACACCGCCTGGCTGGCGTCCCTGTTCGACGGCCGGGAGCTCTCCCGCCAGGAGCGGCGCGGCCTGTTATCGGCCCGGAGTGTGGAAACGGAAGATATCGGTGCCGTGGTATGCAGTTGTTTCGGTGTTGGCGAGAAACAGATTGCAGCAGCCATAGGAGCGGGCGCCGGAACGGTAGAAGCCCTGGGGGAAAAACTCCGATGCGGCACCAACTGCGGCTCCTGCACACCAGAGCTCAAGGCGGCTATCGAAAAGCACCGGCTTTCGTCAGCCCCGGTCTAATTCAGGCGAATCAAGCGAGGCAATGAGTGTCCAGCGACCGGCGTCCAGCAAAAAGTCCCAAGAGGTGTGCGGGGGGAGGCTTTTGTGCAGGGAAAATCTGTCTGAGCGAAGCGAGTTTAAATTTTCCCGGAACAAAAGCCTCCCCCCGCGCAACTCACGCCCCCACAGCCAGCAGTCTGGGAGAAAAATTTCCCAAGGAACACAAACAACCTCAGTCCACGGCAGAAAGCATCACAAAAGGCACCCGAAACCGAAGCCCCCGCGAGCGCCCGGTGCCATCCACGGTACAGGTCTTGCGATTAATCCGCAGAATAATGCCTTCCCGCGCCGCGGCGCCCTCACCAAAGCGCACCGCTTCCCCGGGCTGCCAACGCCGCGCCTGGTGACCAGGGCTGGGAAAGGCCATAGGCTGGTTGTCCAGTGGCAAACCGAGCTCATGGGCCGAGCGTGCCAGGTGGCGGCGAACACTCTCTGCCATGCCATTGTCATTGAGCTGATCCAGCAGTTCGTAGAAATGACGGTTATGCACCGAACCATGGTAACGCTTGCCATCATGCTGCTGGAGCAGGTGGGCAAACTCATGGGTACAGGTGTGGGCCAGCAGATTCAGTACCGATACCGTGCCACCGAAATACCCCCGGCTGCGGATCTCCCGGGTCGACAACCAGCCGGCAGCGGTGACGGGATCCTGCTTGGCGGCCACCATGCGTACCCCATAGGTGATCTGGTGGCACCTGTCACGGTGATCAAATCGATGGTAGGTGGCCCGGCCGGAACCGGCACGGCAGGCAAGGTCGGCCTTCGGGTGTAACTGATGGCGGTAGTGATCCCACAGCACCTGCTCGGTGGTGGTACACATCAGCCGGGCAATAGCCCGGCAGGTTTGCAGGTTGGAGGTCATCGATCGGAAACTGCGGCCTGGGTTTTACCGCAACTTGTACCCCACCGGCAGGGCATAGGTAAAGCTCTGGCCCTTCATATTGTCAGGAACCTCCGGCAGTGGACTGGCATCCCGCAGCAGCTTAAGGGCTGCGCGGTCCAGTAAGTCGTGGGACGATGAATCCCGCAAGCGGGTATCGAGCAGGCGTCCGTTACGGTCGAATTCGAAGATGACCACCGGCGTGCCCTCCTGTCCCAATCGCCGGGCCCGGCGCGGGTACTCGTGGTACCGGGCCAGGTGGCGGGTCAGCTTACTGAGGTACTCGTCCACCGAGCTGTCATCGCCGGCGACCAGTTCCACCTGTTCCTGCTGGGTGGACTCGTCCGCGCCTTCGTTGGGCTCGGTGGTATCCACATCGGCTTCCGCTTCCGTGTCGGTGGTGCGTTCACTGCTGGCCCTTTCAGCCTGATCGGGTTCAGGCTCAGGTTCAGGTTGCGGTGCGGGCTCCGGTGACGGAGCCTTTTCTGGCTCT
This sequence comes from Marinobacter segnicrescens, assembly GCF_900111555.1. Lineage (GTDB taxonomy): Bacteria > Pseudomonadota > Gammaproteobacteria > Pseudomonadales > Oleiphilaceae > Marinobacter > Marinobacter segnicrescens. The sequence goes on along the minus strand of NZ_FOHZ01000009.1, from coordinate 98,008 downwards.
GGCTCTGGCTCTGGCTCTGGCTCTGGCTCTGGCTCTGGCTCTGGCTCTGGCTCTGGCTCTGGCTCTGGCTCTGGCTCTGGCTCTGGCTCAGGTTGAGGTTCGGGTTCGGGTTCGGGTTCGGGTTCGGGTTCGGGTTCGGGTTCCGGTACAGGTTTCGGCTCCAGGGCAGGCTCCGAGGATGCCTCGGCTGCTGGCGCCCCGGCCAGCTGGATCTTCAGGGCGGGTGCCGTGGTACTGGCATTGCCTTCCGTGCGCAGTTCCAGGGTGGGAACACCGGGCAAGGCCAGCCACAGGGTCATGGCGGTCAGGGCGATGGCGGCGGCGAGGATGATGGCCCTGGCGGTCTGGCTCATTCCGCGGGCTCCGTCAGCAGGATTACCTCGCTGTACCCCAGCTCTTCCAGTGCGCGGAACAGCGCTTCCAGGTCATTCATGGCGGTAACGCCTGCTGCCCCAACCCGGAGCGGCTCCATCACCTCATCAGGGGCAGGCAGTGCATCCGCCAGGGCTTCCCGGGTGACGGGCTTGTTGGCCACCAGGTACTGCCCCTGTTCATTCACCACCAGGTCCGCCTCGGGTTGTTCGTCGGTGTTTTCCGCCGTCATTTCCGGCAGTTCGGGCAAGACAGTATCGGTCAGCTGCCCGGCCACGATGAAAAACATCAACAGCAGGAAGACCAGGTTGATCAGCGGCAGCAGACTGTCTTCGACACGCTCCAGCAGTGATTTGCTGTCTTCGAAGGGTTCCGGGGTCAGTGGTGTCATGGTTGTGGCGTAGTAGAGCTGTCCGGTGCGGTGCGTTTCCAGTGAGCCTTGATGCCGGCGCTGTCGAGGGTACTCAGGGTCCGGGTGAACCGATCCAGGGGTACATCGCCGTCGGTGGCCAGGCGTACCTCCTGTTGCCCCTGGCTGGCGAGGCGTTCAGTTACCTCGGCAAGGCTCCAGTCCCGGCTGTCCCACTGCAGCTGGCCATCCGCCTGGAGTTGCAGCTGGGGCAGAGGCTCGCCGTCACCACCTCGACCCTCTGCGGTGTCGTTCTCCAGTTCCAGATACCCGGTGGGCAGCAAATAGCTGGTGACCATGAAGAACACCAGCAGGATGAACACCACATCAATCAGTGGCGTCATCCGGATGGGCATGGGGCGCGCAGGCCTGGGCTTAACCAGCGGCATGGGCGACACGGGCCGGCTGATAGGTGTCCTGGCGGGCACTGTCGTTAGTCCGGGCGGTGCCCCGGGCGGCATTGGCCATGGTTTTAGCCGGGGCCGAATTGAGGATGCCCAGCAGGCGTTCATTCATCTGGCTGTTCAGGCGACGTAGCCGGAATTCACACCAGGCAGCGATGGCTGCGAAGGGAATCGCGATCACCAGGCCGGCGGCGGTGGTGGTCAGGGCTTCGTATATGCCACCGCTGAGCTGGCTGGCGCTGGCACGTCCTTCTGTTGTAGCCATGGCGCTGAAGGCTTCCATCATGCCCATGACCGTACCGAGCAGGCCTAGCAGTGGGGCCAGGGCCGCGATGACTTCGATGATTTTCAGGGGCGCTTCAAATGGCTGCAACGCCTTCTGCGCGCCCTGAGCCAGGTTCTCCCGGAGCATGTCTGCCGGTTCGCCCCGGGTGACACCGCTCATTGCCCGGCGGGCCAGGCCGTGCATCGGGTTGCAGCGAGCGAAAAAGCCCGTCGGCCGGTCCGGTATGGTTGTCCGTTCGGCCTGCTCCCACTGAGCAACATCACGGCGAACGCGACCACCGGAGCGTGGGGAGAAGAGGGTGCCGGTGATGATCAGGTAAAAAAATGTCAGCAAGCCCAGTACGGCCAGCGCGATCAGTACGTACATAACCGGCCCGCCCATATCGATCAGGGACGCCAGGGGGCTTTGTGCGACAGCAAGTTGGGGAGAGTCAGACATGATGTCCGTCCTGATGGATAATTTAACGCAAACGATAACAATTTTTATTAGTAAGATCTAGTGCTATTGGGGGCCGGACCCGGCCTGCCCGGTCTGCTAAACTGTCGCAAATGCGACGCAAATCCGAAGACAGTTTATCGATTCATGGGGTTCGGAAGAGACAAGGTCCAAAGGCCGTCAGTGGAGGGTTCGTTTGATCCGGGCGTGGTTTGACCGACTTGCCAATCGCGGCCTGGTGCTGTTTGTCGGAGCTATCGTCGTCACGGTGGTGGTGGTCAGCCTGGTGAACATGGTAATCAGCCGCCAGGAGCTGGAACAGCAGGCCCGGAGCCAGGTTGCCACCGTCGCTGAAATGCTCGGCTCTGAGCTGGATCGCAAGCTCATCGAGCGTTTTGGGGTACTCACGGAAGCGGCAGAGTCCGTGCGAATGGATGAGACCTCGTTTCGCCAGTTTTCCGGCCTGATCATGGAGCGGCAGCGGCCTATTTCCCACCTGTTCGAGCACCTGTTTCTGTTCGACAGGCAAGGCCTGGTACTGGAAAGCTACCCGGAAGTTGGTGAGCTTGCGGGTGCCGACCTGTCAGGGCGGACCTATTTCCAGGATACAGTTGATCAGCTTACCCCACAGATATCAGAACCCTTTACCTCCTTTGTGCGCGAGCTGCCCACGGTCGTCATGACTGCTCCTGTGTTTGACCACAACGGTTCCCTGGTGGGTGTGTTGGCCGGTTCCATTGTGCTGACATCCAATAATTTTCTCAGTGAAATCAGCGCCACCGGTATTGGTAACGAGGGGTACGTCACCCTGGCTTCCCGCTCCGGGCTGGTGCTGGTGCGCAAGGGTCAGATCGGTGGCATAGAAACCGTGGCCAGGAATAACCCGGCTGACCTGGCAGCGATCGACGGCTTTGAGGGCGTAACCCGCGGTGTTACCCGAGAAGGCGAGCCAGCGATGGTGGCGGTTCAGCAGCTGGATATGGCGCCCTGGTTTGTTTCCGCCACCTGGCCACTGAGCGATGCCTTTGGGCCGGCTAACCGGCTGGGAGAAGACCTGGCATGGATCGCCGCCATGGTGGTGCTGGGAATGTTGCCGTTCTCGTTCTTCCTGTTCCGCCGTTACCTGAACCCGCTGCGGGAGCTGGCAGAGCAGATCCACGCCCGCCACCTGGGCACCCGGGAGCAGCCGGTGGAGGAGGCCGGGTACCAGGAAATACGGGAGCTGGCCGAGGTTTTCAACCGGGTGATCTCCGACCGTACCGAAGTTGAGGCCCGCCTGCGCGCAGAGCAGCAGCGAGGTGACAGTATCCTGTCGGCATTGCAGGAAGGGGTAGTGATGACCGACACCCTGGGCAATATCCGCTATGCAAACCCGGCTGCCGGGAACTTTCTCGGCCGCGGCTACGAGCTCGTGGGAGCGCACCTTTTCGAGCTGGTGTCGTTCGAGACCGAGCACGACCAGTGGAGTGCTGGTCATTTCCTCGGCAGCGATGAGATTCATGGCATGGACGGGATTCTGCGTAACCGCAGCGGTCAGGCCCTGGATGTGGAGATCACCATGCTCCATGTCAGCCGGGGTGAAGTGGATGAGCGCCTGATCTTTGTGATCCGTGATGACAGTGAGCGTCGTCGCCAGGAACAGCAGCTGTCCTGGCAGGCGACCCATGACAGCCTGACAGGCCTGCTCAACCGGCGGGCCTTTTCCACCGAACTGGTGAAGTGGCTCGCCCAGGCTTCCGCCCTGGAAGTTCCCACCGTACTGATGCTGATTGACCTGGACCACTTCAAGCCGGTGAATGATGAAGGGGGTCACCTGCTGGGGGATGAGCTGCTGCGTCAGTTGTCGGAGATCCTCAAGGGTGTGGTCCGCAAGACGGATGCGGTAGCACGTTTTGGTGGTGATGAATTTGCCATTCTGCTGCCTGCCTGTGGGCTGGGACGGGGAGCAGACCTGGCGGAACAGGTTCGTAGTGGAATCGGGGCGTTGCAACTGGAGCAGGACGGGCGCCGGTTTGGTGTGACGGCGAGTATCGGGCTGACCGACCTGAACGCCGGGGACAGCAGCCCGAGGGAGGCATTGGCACGGGCCGATGAAGGTGCCTATGCCGCCAAGGCCCGGGGCCGGAACCAGGTGGTTGCGGTGCCGTCTACGGAAGCCTGAACGGTAAACGGCCCCGGCAGTGCCGACTGGCCTGGCTGGCTGCTGGTATTGGCTGCCACCGACGATCAGTGGTGGTCGGCAATATCCCCTTCGCTGTACAGGAATTCCTTGAGGAACCCGGCAAAGTCGTCGTTATTGCGGCGCAGCCATTCGATCACCATGGCGGCGTGTTCCATCTCTTCCCGCATGTTGTGCAGCAGGATGGCCTTCAGCGACTCATCGTCACAGTCATCCGCGCGCTGCTGATACCAGTCAACCGCCTCCAGTTCTTCCATCAGTGACACGATGGCATGGTGCATATGCAGGGTTTTCTTTGAAAGTTTCTCGCGTGGGGCGTGCAGGTTATCGCTGGCCATGGGGCCTCCTGTCGTGGTTGGGTTGATCCTGGCTCGTTGTGCTTGAGGTTATTCCTGATGGTAACAAGCATAGCCGGGACTGCCGACCCCTGGCCAGTCCGCCTGGCCGCCAGGGCTTATGCCGCCCACTGCAGCCAGGCCAGCCAGAGCAGTCGCAGGGCCAGCAGGGTCAGCAGCAGGTTAAACACCCGCTGGAAGGTCTGGTTGCCCAGCCGGCCCAGCACCCGCAGCCCCAGCCAGGTCCCCAGGAAACCCATGCCGACCATCGCAGCCAGGAACCACAGCCAGTCACGGAATACGAATCCCGCCAGGCCGAATACCAGGGCCTTGGGCAGGTGCTGAAGGGTCATGGAAGTGGCAAAGGTCGCCACGGTGGTGAACCGGTCGGTATGGATCTGCTTAATGAACGCTGCGACCAGGGGGCCGGTGGCACCCACGAACAGTGAGATAAAGCTGGTTATGGCCGAGGCCACGAAAATGCCGGCCCGGCCCATGGCCAGTGGCGGGAGCTTCGGCCCCCAGCACAGGTAAAGTACGAACACGGCAATGGTCACCTGCCATACCCAGGCGGGCAGGCGTACCAGTAGAAGGCTGCCAGCTACGGCGCCGAGAATGACGCCGGGCAGGAAGGCTGCGATCACCCGCCAGTCAATATGGCGCCAGGTCATCGCCATGCGGCCTGCATTGGACCCCAGCTGGATCATGCCATGGACCGGAATGATCGCTGCTGGCGGTATCCACATGGCCATCAGGGCCAGCAGCATGACTCCGCCGCCGGCGCCCAGGGCGGCGGTGATCAGCGATGTCAGGGTCGAGCAGGCCAGCAGTATTAGCGCGACCTCCGGAGCGAGGCCCGGCGGCAGGAATGACAGCAAGACATCCTCCATTGGTAGGCCGTCAGGGAGACTGGCAGAACGCAGTATCTTTCAGCGAAGAGTCGCCGCAGAGTGCCCGGGTTGCCAGTTCAACATCGGCTACATAATACAGGGATGCCAGGCCCAGTCGATCCCGGCCCAGGTTGTGAAACACCATGCCGAAGGCGATGTCACCGGCGCTGAAGCGCTCGTGGTGTTCAGCAAAGTACCTGGCCGGACCGTTCAGCTCCTCGTCCGTCATCAGCCGATCAATGCGTGCGGCACCACCGTGGTAAGCCTGGATCAGTAGCAGGGTGAATAGCTTTTGACGCTTGGCTTCCGGCAGTTCCGGGAAGTGGTCGTTGATAACCGGTTCCAGCAGGCGGGCATTGCGATTCATCAGCTTCATGGCGCAGTCGAGCTGGGCCAGCCGGTGCCAGTGATTACGTTCTGCCACCCCGCAATCGACGAGTACGCCGGGCATCAGTTGCATGATGCCGCGGGCACCCGCTGCCGAATGGGCGCGGGTTTGTCCCCCGCTTTCAATCAGCAGCATGCCGGCCAGGTAGCGGGGAAGCTCCCTGGGTAGCGACAGCCGCTGCTGCTGGCGCCGGGTGTCGTACACATAGGTCAGTGCCTCGTGAAGGTTTCCTGGCTTGGCCTGGCTGGCGAAATCCAGGTCGTCCCAGCGTCCCCAGAGGCGATCGGAGGGTGCCTTGCCCAGGTAGCGATCCAGGGCTTCGTCGAGGCGGGCGTGTGGCTGATTGCAGCCCAGGGCAAAGGGGTAGCCTGTCGTGGAGGCATCCCCTGGTGTCCAGCCGGTGGCGCGCCCCTGGCGCGCGAGCTTTTCCCGTTGCTGGTTCAGTTTGTTCTGGGTTTCTTCGCTGGTTTCTCCGTCGCTGATATAGCCGATGAACCGGCCGCGGTGATCGAATAGCAGGTGGCGATCGGAGTCCGAGCAATACGCCGACTCTTCCAGCACCCAGCGGCGGATATCCAGGATATTGTTGAAGACACCCTGGCTGCTCCAGTAGGGCGCACTGCGGATGATCGCCTGCCAGTCTTCCACAGGCGCCGGTGCTTCACTGCGGGCCACCGTGGGCAGGGTGCAAAGCACGAACAGCAGCACCTTCAGCATCGGATTGCGAATGGACCGGGCAGCCATGTGGTTCCTCTGAATGGGTAACAGGCCGACGGGATTGGTGAGTTGTGTGTCGTATTCGTCGGCGTGTGAATTTGGTGCTGCTAAACTCGTAACAGCAAAAAGATGTACGCTCCGCTACCTATACCGCAACACCTCGCGGAATCAAAACAACAACGGATTAACACCATGAAAGTTTCCGACTATCTGCAATACGACGCCACGGGACTGGCGGACCTGATACGCCGGGGTGAAGTGTCGGCCCCTGAGGTCACTGAAGCCGCCATCGTCCGGGCCGAGGCTGTAAACCCAACCCTGAATGCGATCTGCCTGCCCCAGTACGAGGAGGCAAGGACACAGGGTATCAATGATGGTCCGTTCGCTGGTGTTCCCATATTGCTGAAGGACCTGGGGCAGGAACAAGCGGGTCAGCCCTGTACCATGGGTAGTCGGGGGCTGCGAAACCGGGTGATGCCGGAGGATTCCGACTACGTAGTGAGGGCCAGGAACGCTGGCCTGGTATTTATCGGTCGTACGGCGACGCCGGAATTCGGACTCAAGGCAGTCACCGAATCTCAGCTCTGGGGGCCAACCCGTAACCCCTGGAATAGCGGGTTGACGCCAGGTGGCTCCAGTGGCGGGTCCGGAGCAGCCGTGGCAGCCGGGGTGGTGCCCGTGGCCGGCGCCAACGATGGCGGCGGATCTATCCGCATACCGGCAGCCTACAACGGCCTGGTAGGGCTCAAGCCGTCCCGAGGTCGGGTTTCCTGGGGGCCCTATGCTGGTGAGAGCTGGATCGGCGCGGCCGATAACCACGTGGTCACCCGCACCGTGCGGGATGCGGCGGGTATGCTGGACGTGCTGGCCGGGGGCGCTGTCGGTGAGCCCTTCAACATAGCTACGCCGGCAACGCCCTGGACCGAACTGGCCGCCCAGGCGCCGGGCCGCTTGCGCATTGGTTTCTTCACCCGATCACCCTATGGTGGCGAGGTACATCCCGATCACGTTGCTGCGGTGGAAGCAACCGCCCGCCAGCTGGAAGCGCTGGGCCACCATGTGGAGGAGGCCGGGCCACAACTGGATGGTGACGCCCTGGCGCGATGCTACCTGGGCATTTACTTCGGCGAAGTGCCGGTATTTATGGATATAGCAAAGGCCCGGGGCGCCGCAAACGACGAGTTTGAGCTCGATACGCGCCTGCTCGCCATGCTGGGACGTAGTTTCCCCCTGCCGGAGTATGTGGGTATGCGTCAGCAATGGAATGAGTTTGCCCGTAACCTGGGTCAGTATTTTGGCCAGTATGATCTCTATCTCTGTCCTACAACGGCACAACCCCCGGCCCGCATTGGCGAGCTGGACCTGCCGCCAGCCATGCAGATGGTATCGAAACTGCTGGTGCGGGCCCGCGCGGGCAAGCTGATGCTGAAAAGCGGCATCGTCGACCAGCTGGCCATGGAGAGCCTGGCCCGCACGCCGTTTACCCAGCTGGCCAACCTGACCGGCACACCAGCGATTTCATTACCTTTAAGCTGGAGTGAGCAGGGGTTGCCAGTGGGCGTGCAGTTCGGAGCCCCACATGGCGACGAGGGCCGCTTGCTGCAGCTGGCGGCACAACTGGAGGAAGCTGCCCCCTGGTACAATCGGTATGAAAGCCTGTGGGACCGGGGTATTGGTGAGGTTTAATGGTGGACTTGTGATCTGCTGCCTTCATTCCCACGTTTATTTTTGAGGGTGGAACAGGCTATGCTGTGTTTAACGGGCAGCTGGCCAGGCTGCCCGTTCTCCGGGGCCGGCATCCGCACCGGCTCCCCTTTCAGATGGCATCGAGGAGGCGAGTACCATGAACCAACCGATGGCAATCGAAGAACTGGTTTCAGTAGCACAGGCGGAAGCCATGGGTGAGCTGGATGCGCCGATCATGGCCATCGTGCTGTCCAGTGAGCAGAGCTACGACCTTCCCATCAACTCCCTTGAGACCGATGCCGACAAGGCCCGTTGGGCCCTGATTCTGCGCGCTGCCCGGGAACATGTGGAGGCCGACGCCGTGGCCTTGCTGTACCCGGCCTGGACCACCATTCGCCAACGCAGCGCCGAAGCCGAGGCAGAAGCACGCCGGGAAAAGGAAGACACCCCGGAACCCATCGATACCCTGTTCGTCCAGCTTCATACCCGGGACCGTATCTACTGGCGCGGTTTCGAGCAGATCCGTGATCCCCGGCATCAGCGGATCATAGGTTTTCGCAGCATTGGTGCCCTGTCCAATGACTATGAGCGGGAAGAGGCACCCTCGGTGACCTCCTGGCTTAATACCCTGTTCGAGCCGCTGCCGGAAGAGGGCGAGGAAACCGATGTTGATCGTGAACTGGCGGACCTGCTGGAAGAGCCGGAAGTGAGTGCCGCGCTCTATCCAAGGCAGATGCGTGCCCTTCATTGAGGTAAGTATTGCCCTGACTGACAAGCTGCCAGCCAGTGAGTCCACTCACTGACTGGACAGCAGCGTCAGGCACAACTGGGCATGTTGGAGGAAATGGTTGAACGCTTGCAGGTGTTCGTCGGCGGGCTCGCTGCCCGTGGCGCCGAAGTCGGCATAGAACATTCCAAGCATCCGGCCATTGGCCAGCAAGGGGCCGGTCAGTGCCGGCACCCGCCCCAGCCATGGGTCGAAATCCTGTTCGGTGGTGTTCCTGGGTGGCCGGTAAACCGTGCTGCTGCCGTGAGGCAGTAGCTGGCCGAGGGCACCGCTGCCGTCGCGGTTGATCTGTAAGCCATCGCGCCAGCTTTCCGTCTGTGGTCCCATGCATTTCCGCAATACCAGCTGGCGGCCATCACGGTCGGACATCAACAATGCAACCCGGGTCAGCCCAATACCCCGGTGAAGCCCTTCCAGTACCAGCTGGAAAACGGTATTGAGATCGGGTTTTTCGGTCAGGCTCTGGGCCAGTTCCCTGAGTATCCTCAGCTGAAGATCAGCGTCGATGGCTGGTGGTGCCGGTGCTTCCATGTCACCACTGCCCCCGGGCAGCAGTGCCTGTACCTGTGGTATGCCCAGTGACACAGCCACCTTGCCGGCCTCACCGGCATTCAGGCGCGCCTGGTCCCGGATCGCCGCGGGGCTTTCGTCCAGCTCCTCGCCCAGGGTGTTCATCAGTTGGTCCATGTCGGGTGTTCGCCAGCCTTCCTCCGCCAGTTCGGCCATGGCTACCGCATGGCGTGCGAGACTGCTTGCCGGAGAGTTGGCCCGGTTGGCAGACACCACATCCCGGATAAACGGCCCCAGGGCCCAGGCTTCTGCAAGCCCCCGGGTAATTTCCGGGAAGGTGGTGTGAAGCACCGCCTTCTGAGCGTCAGTTGGATCCTCACCGGCCCGCAGGCGCTGGGCGAGCTCGCCCGCCTGTTCTGTGTCACAGGCCCAGAACGCCAATTCACCGATGGTCATCAACAGCGCACCGATAAACACTTCTTCCAGGGCCTGCTCGTTGCGTTTGGGCAACAGGCTGCGGGCCTGCACAGCGGCGTGAATGGCCCGTGCGAGGCACTTGAGAAGCTGGGGACGGGAGCTGCGGCTGAGTAGGGAGTCCACGATCAGCGACGAAATCGCCATGGATTTCACCGAATCGAAACCGATCAGGGTAATGGCACGGCTGACGGTGCTGACCTGTACCCGGGTCTGGTTGTAGAACACGGTATTGGAAAGCCGCAGCACCTGCGAAGTGAGCTGGGCATCGTTGATAATGACCTCGGCCAACTCGTTGACGGTGCTGCTGTTGCTGTCGGTAAGCTCGTTGATACGCTTGAGCGTATTGGCCAGCACCGGCAGCTCGACGCGGCTCAGATAGGAAACCCATGCCTGGGTGGATGTCATCCTTGAGCCTGGCGGTGTGGGGTCACTCACAGTGCGCAAAGCCTCTGGATCAATGGTGGATCGGTAATGTCACAATTGATTCATGGTACTACACTTCTGTCGTTGCCCCAGCCGGACAGTGCTTGCGGATACAAAAACGAACATTCGGGTTTCAGGTTTGAGTGCGTTATAATCAGCGGCTTTTCGTGCCGTACCCACAAGGTGTCGGCCAGTGCCTGACGGAAGGTTTGTGCTCTGTGATTGAACTCGACCAGGTTCAGAAATCCTATCAGGTGGGCGGCCGGGCGATCCCCGCGTTGCAACCCACCGACCTGACCATCGACACCGGCGAGGTGTTCGGCATTGTCGGTCATTCCGGTGCCGGCAAATCCACGCTGGTGCGACTGATCAATCTGCTGGAACGGCCCACTGGTGGCCGGGTGCTGGTGGATGGTGAGGACGTTACCCACTACGATGCTGCCGAGCTGCGGGCCTTCCGTCGCAAGGTGGGCATGATCTTCCAGCACTTCAACCTGCTTTCATCCCGCACCGTGGCCGATAACATTGCCTTCCCCATGAAGTTGGCCGGAATCTATTCGAAGGCACAGATTCGCGACCGGGTGGCGGAACTGCTGGCACTGGTGAGCCTGACCGACCAGGGCAACAAGTACCCGTCCCAACTATCCGGTGGCCAGAAGCAGCGTGTCGGTATCGCCCGGGCACTGGCCTGCCGGCCGTCCATCCTGCTTTGCGATGAAGCGACCAGTGCCCTGGACCCGCAGACCACTCAGTCGGTATTGCGCCTGCTGGCGGAGATCAACCGGGAGCTGGGGCTGACCATTGTGCTGATTACCCATGAAATGGATGTGGTGCGGCGTATCTGCGACCGGGTCGCGGTGATGGACGGCGGACGGATCGTGGAAATGGGAGCCGTCACCGATGTATTCCTGCACCCGGAACATCCCACCACACGGGATTTTGTGTTTGAGAGCGAGAATGTGGACCGGGATGAGTTGCAGCAGGATTTCGAGCATGCGGCCGGCCGGATTCTTCGCCTGACGTTTCGGGGTGAATCGACCTATAAGCCATTGCTGGGCCATGTTGCCCGGCAATCCGGTGTGGATTTCAGCATCCTCTCGGGCCGTATCGACCATATCAAGGATACGCCCTACGGCCAGCTGACCTTGTCACTGGTGGGCGGTAACCTGGAACAGGCGATGGCCGAGTTCGAGGCGGCGGATGTCCATGTGGAGGTGGTGCGATGATGGAGTCCCTGCTGACGAACGTGGACTGGGTGGAAATCGGCTGGGCCAGCTGGGATACCCTGGTGATGGTGGGTATGTCGCTGCTGTTCAGTGTGCTGATCGGTCTGCCGGTGGGGGTGCTGCTGTTTCTGACCGGCAAGCGTCAGTTGCTGGAGCAGCCGGTGGCCTATGCCATCCTGTCGTTTATCGTGAATGTGTTGCGGTCGGTGCCGTTCATTATCCTGCTTATTGTGATGATTCCGGTGACGGTGATGATTATCGGTACCTCGCTGGGTGTGGCCGGGGCGATTCCGCCGCTGGTAGCCGGTGGTGCCCCGTTCTTTGCCCGGCTGGTTGAGACGTCCCTGCGGGAGGTGGACCGGGGGATTATCGAGGCGACCCAGGCGATGGGGGCCAATGTGCGGCAGATTATTTTTGGTGCGCTGTTGCCGGAGGCGCTGCCGGGGATTATCGCGGGTATAACGGTGACGGCGATTACGCTGGTGTCCTATGCGGCGATGTCCGGTGTGGTTGGTGGCGGTGGTCTCGGTGACCTGGCCATTCGTTTCGGTTATCAGCGGTTCCAGACGGACGTTATGGTGATTACTGTAGCGTTGTTGGTGGTGTTTGTGCAGCTGTTGCAGATGCTTGGGGATCGGCTGGTTTTGTATTTTAGCCGGAAGTGACTGTGACGATTTTTTTGGTGAGTTGATTGGTGGCTTCGGTGGAGGGGCACCCGCCACGGTGATCTTTCCGGAGGCGCTCGCGATTCCTGGCTTTGGTGGAGAAGCCTTCCAGCCGATAAGCTTTCCCCGGACACGCCTCGCAAGTACGTCCATGTAGGGCTCCGTCGCGCCATCCATGGCGCTCCAGGGTCCGGGGAAAACTTCTCAGCCGGAAGACTCCCATAGTTGGGAGTTGCCTTTGGGTTTGAATAATTTTTTGTCGTCAATTGGGAGAGTTTTATGAATTTCAAGAAAACACTGGTTGGTTTGACCGCTTTCGCGGTCTTTTCCGGCGCGCAGGCGGAAGAAACGCTTTCCGTTGCGGCGACGGCGGTTCCCCATGCGGAGATTCTGGAGTTTATCCAGCCGGCTCTGAAGGAGAACGGTGTGGACCTGCAGGTGAAGGTGTTTACCGATTACGTGCAGCCGAATATCCAGGTGGATCAGAAGCGGATGGATGCGAACTTTTTCCAGCATCAGCCGTACCTTGATGAGTTCAATGATGGCAAGGGCACCAACCTGGTGACGGTGACCGGTGTTCATATCGAGCCGTTCGGGGCTTACTCCCAGAAAGTGGATTCACTGGACGCGCTGGAAGAGGGTGCTACCGTGGCTATCCCCAATGACCCCACCAACGGTGGCCGTGCGCTTCTGCTGTTGCAGGATGCCGGGCTGATCAAGTTGAAGGATGAGAGCAAGATTACCGCCACGCCGCGGGATATTGCCGAGAATCCGAAGAACCTGGACTTCAAGGAGCTGGAGGCTGCCACGCTGCCCCGTATCCTGAACCAGGTGGACCTGGCGCTGATCAATACTAACTACGCCCTGGAAGCGGGTCTGAACCCGGCGGAAGATGCGCTGGTGATTGAGGGTGCCAACTCTCCCTACGTGAATATCCTGGTTGCCCGTCCGGACAACAAGGACTCCGAGGCCATGCAGAAGCTGGCGGAAGCGCTAACATCCGAGGATGTGCGCGCGTTTATCGAAGAGAAGTATGAAGGGGCGGTTGTGCCGGCATTCTGATCCGGTCCGCTCTGTTCATACCCAAAAAAACCGGCCCGCGTTGCAGCGGGCCGGTTTTTTTATACCTGGTTGAGCGCCGCACTCAGCTGGTAGCTCGGTGCAGTGCTGGCGGGGTTTAGTCGCCTGACCAGTTGGACTTGGGGTCCGGGGTCATGCGCAGGTAGGACTTCACGGCCTTGTAACCCTTGGGGAAGCGCTGTTTGATTTCGTCCTCGTCCTGCAGGGACGGCACGATGACAACGTCTTCGCCGCGTTCCCAGTTGCCCGGGGTGGCGACCTTGTGTTCATCGGTCAGCTGCAGGGAGTCGACGACCCGCAGCACTTCGTTGAAGTTACGACCGGTGCTGGCAGGGTAGGTGATGATCAGGCGAATCTTCTTGTTCGGATCGATCACGAACAGGGAGCGCACGGTCAGGCTGTTGTCGGCATTGGGGTGGATCATGTCGTACAGCTCGGACACCTTGCGGTCCTCGTCGGCGATGATCGGGAAGTTCACCGAGCAACCCTGGGTTTCGTTGATGTCGTTGATCCACTCCTTGTGGGAGTCCACCGGGTCGACGCTCAGGGCGATTGCCTTGACGTTGCGCTTGGCGAATTCGTCCTTGAGCTTGGCGGTCAGGCCCAGTTCGGTGGTGCACACCGGTGTGAAGTCGGCCGGATGTGAGAACAGAATGCCCCAGCCATCCCCCAGCCACTCGTGGAAGCGGATGGTGCCTTCGCTGGACTGCTGTTCGAAATCAGGCGCGGTATCACCAAGACGTAAACTCATACCTTCTCCTCCGTTGTCGGTACTACAGCCCCACAGAAGTCTGCAAGGCTCTGTTTGGTTATCCGTAAATTACTTCCGGGTCGCCGTGGCAACCTTCAGCGTTGTCTTATACCACTCAGTTATGGGACCGGCCGCCTCACTCCTCAAGGGGGCAGGCATGCCGGTGTTATACGATTTGGTAATCGTGATATGCCACCAGTGGCATCAGACCCCGACCTTTCTCTGATTCTCGAAGTGCTCCCGGGTCAGCCGGAAAACCACCGGGCTGAGCAGCGCCAGGGCAATCAGGTTGGGTAGTGCCATCATCGCGTTAAGGGTATCGGCAAGCAACCAGACAAAGCCCAGCTTAAGGGTGGCACCGACCGGAATCGCGAGGATCCACAGTACCCGGTAAGGCACGATGGCCTTGACGCCGAACAGGAACTCGACGCTGCGCTCGCCATAGAAAGACCAGCCCAGGATGGTGGTAAAGGCGAAGACGGCCAGGGCTACTGCCACCACGTAGTTGCCACCGGGAATGCCGAGGGCAAAGGCATCCGAGGTCAGTGCCGCGCCGGATTCACCGCTGGTCCAGGCACCCGAGGTAATGATCACCATACCAGTGATGGTGCACACAATAATGGTGTCGATGAACGTACCCAGCATCGCCACCATACCCTGGTTGATGGGGTCCCGGGTCTGGGCGGCGGCGTGGGCGATGGGGGCTGAACCCAGGCCGGCCTCGTTGGAGAATACGCCCCGTGCCACACCAAAGCGGATAGCGGCCCACACGGCTGCGCCGGCAAAACCGCCTTCTGCAGCGGTGCCGGTAAAGGCATCGGTAAAGACCATGGCAAAGGCGGCGGGCAACTCACTGGCGTTGGCGGCCAGGGCCGCGAGGCCGATGACCACGTAGGAAATGGCCATCAGTGGCACCAGGGCACTGGCTACGTGGCCGATCCGCCGGATGCCGCCAATCAGTACCATGCCCACCAGCACCATCAGGATCAGGCCGGTCGCCCAGTGGGGCAGTGCAAAGTTGGTTTGCAATACGTCAGCTACTGAATTGGCCTGAACGGTGTTGCCAATGCCGAACCCGGCAATGGCGGCAAAGATGGCGAACAGCACGCCCAGCCATGCCCATTTCCTGCCGAGGCCATTTCGGATGTAGTACATGGGGCCGCCGACATGGGCGCCACGCTCATCCACTTCCCGGAACTTTACCGCCAGTACCGCTTCTGAATACTTGGTGGCCATGCCGACCAGTGCGGTCAGCCACATCCAGAAAAGGGCGCCGGGGCCGCCGAGGAATACGGCGGTGGCAACCCCGGCAATATTACCAGTCCCGATGGTAGCGGACAGGGCTGTCATCAGTGCCTGGAAAGGCGGGATTTCACCTTCGCTTACGGCGTCCCCCCCGGTGCGCCCTTTCCACATCAGGCGGAACCCTTCCCCCAGGTGGAGGATAGGCATCAGTTTCAGGCCCAGGCTGAGGAACAGCCCTACGCCAAGAATCAGCACCAGCATGGGTGGGCCCCACACCAGGCCATTTATGGCAGATACGAAATTGCTAATCGCTTCCATAGGTGTCTCCGTGGCACCCCCTGCCGGAGAGCGGCTTTACAGGGGGCGTTAGTGAGTCTTTTTCAGGTCCGCATGAAGTTTAGCTACTGAGCCGGGGATGTAAATGTTTCAAATCAGTGAGTTGGGAACTTCTCCCGATTTTGGTGAGAAAGTGAACATTTCGTTTTCCACGCTTCTTGCTAAGGTTATAGTTGAGTTGGTTGCACCGCTTGCCTCAGGTAGCGCGACGGATGTGGCCTCAACAGGACGCAAAAGGAACAGGAAGACGGTCATGATGCGATCACTGAAAGCCTCGGACATCATGTGGAACCATATTGAGCCGGTGCGCCTTGGTGCACCACTGCCTGTGGTGGTCAAGCACCTGTTACAGAACCATGTTACGGGTCTTCCCGTAGTGGATAAGGATCGTAAGGTGGTGGGCTTTGTGTCAGAGCAGGACTGCATCCATGCGCTGTTGGTCAGTAATTATCACGGCGAGGGTGAGCCCTCGGTAGATGACGTGATGAAGCGGGAGCCGGTCACCATCAGTCCGGAAATGTCCGTGGTGGACCTGGCCCAGAACCTTGGTCACGGCAAGCCCAAGGTTTATCCTGTGGAGGATCATGGCCGGCTGGTGGGTATTGTCACCCGCACGTCCATTCTGGCGGAGCTGGCCCGGGTCGGTGCCGGCATTGATGTGGGCCGGTTTGCCGGGGCTGACTGACCAGGGCCATTCTGTCTGGCCTGTCCTCCGCCGGAGTATTGTCGATAAGCGATGGGAGGTTAGGTATGGAACTGTTGGCAAGCAATGTCTGTTTTGGTGGTGAGCATCGCCGTTATCGTCATCGCTCTGAGGTGCTGGACTGCGACATGGAGTTTGCCGTGTTCCTGCCGCCGGCGGCCATTGCTGGCCAGCCGAAGCCGGTTCCGGCCCTGTACTGGCTCTCCGGTCTTACCTGTACGGACCAGAATTTCATGCAGAAGGCGGGCGCCCAGCGCCGCGCGGCAGAATTGGGGCTCGCCATTGTATGCCCGGACACCAGTCCCCGTGGGGTGAACCTGCCTGGCGAGGATGACAGCTATGACTTCGGCTCTGGCGCCGGGTTCTACATCAATGCCACCCGTGAGCCCTGGTCCCGTCACTACCACATGTACGATTACGTGGTGTCAGAGTTACCGGAGTTGCTGGAAAGGGAACTGCCCCTGACCGGCAAGCGCAGCATCAGTGGTCATTCCATGGGGGGGCACGGCGCCCTGATATGCGCGCTGAAGAATCCGGGGCGGTACCAGTCCGTTTCCGCCTTTGCGCCCATCGCCAATCCCACCAACTGCCCCTGGGGGCGCAAGGCCTTCAGTGGTTATCTCGGTGATGATGAGGAAACCTGGAAAGAGTGGGATGCCACCCTGCTGATCCCCGAGGCAAAGGAAAGGCTGCCCCTGCTGGTGGATCAGGGAACGGCGGATGATTTCCTGGAACAGCAGCTGGCGCCGGAGGCCCTGGCGGATGCCTGCGAGAAAGCCCACCACCATATCGATTTGCGCATGCACCGTGGCTACGACCACAGCTATTTCTTTATTGCCTCGTTTATCGATGACCACCTGAACCATCACGCCCGGGCACTGGGTCTGAGCCGATCAGCCTGAGCGGGGCAGCTGGCGGCCCCTTTTGTCGGGGCCGCTCACCCTATTCGCTGACCTGCAACAGAACCTTGCCGGTACTCTCGTTGCTTTCCAGGTAGGCCATGGCCTCGTCGGCCTGTCCCACCGGCCAGGTGCGGTCGATGATCGGCCTTATTTCACCGCTTTCCAGCCTTGGCCAGACATGTTCGTAAAGGGCGTCCATGACTTCGCCCTTCAGGCCTACCGGTTGTGCCCGAAGGGTGGAGCCGATCAGGCGTTGGCGTTTCATCAGCATCACCCCGGTGTCGATGTGGGCGTCGGCGCCGCCCATCCGGCCGATGAGGATAATGCGGCCTTCCATGTTGAGGCACTTCTGGTCTTCGGCAATGTAGTCACCACCCACCGGGTCCAGCACCATGTCGGCGCCGCCCCACTCCTTCACTGCATCAGCGAAGGAGCCGTTGTGGCGGTTCCAGGTGCCATCAGCACCCAGTTCCCGGCAGAAGGCGAGCTTGTCGTCGCTGCCGGCGGTGGCGAACACCGGGTTGCCCATGGCTGTTGCCAGCTGGATGGTGGCCGTGCCGACACCGCTGGCGGCGGCATGGACCAGCACCCGTTCTCCGGGCCTGACACCAGCAACCATGTACAGGTTCATCCAGGCGGTGGCAAAGACCTCCGGCAGGGCAGCGGCCTGTTCCAGCGTGAAGCCCCTGGGTACGGGCAGGACTTGCGCTGAGGGGACGTTGACCCGGCTGGCATAGCCGCCACCGGTAAGCAGGGCGCAGACTTCGTCACCCGCTTCCAGGTGGGACACATTCTCGCCGACGGCCGCCACGCGGCCACTGACCTCGAGGCCGAGGATCTTTGAAGCCCCGGGGGGTGGCGGGTAGGCGCCCTTGCGCTGCATCAGGTCGGCCCTGTTCATGCCTGCCCAGACCACGTCGATGGCGACCTCGTCTGGTTCCGGTGAGGGCAGGTCATCCACGTCGTTCCAGTTCAGGGACTGCTTTTCAATGGTAATGGCTTTCATGAATGTCGGCTCCGGTTTCGCGAGATGGTTACAGCCTAGCACGGTTCATGGTTGCCGGCAGGGCAAGAAAGGTTGGTTGAAACGTCCGGTTTATACCTGGTAGTCCCAAAGCGCCTGGAAGTCCATGGGCGGCATTACATCCACCACCTCAACAGCGCGAATGTTGAACTCCAGCAGATCCGTCGTGCGACGGAACCCGGTCAGGTAGGCGCTGCCCCGGGGGTCGGTAATGGCCTTCACGGCATGGCCGTTGCGCAGAAGTGGTCGGTGGGTGACCACCGCAATCTCGTTATTGGCCAGACGCACCAGCCCGCCCGGGGGGAAGGGGGTCAGTGCGTTAAGCAACGCCTGGAACAGTTTGGGTCGTGTACTTTCCCGGGCGGCATCGGCGATAGCCTTGCGGGCCTCGGTGATACTGTGCCGGGGCCGGTAGCCACGACGGCTGATCAGGGCGACGTAGTGTTCCGACAGGGCCAGGATACTGGCCTCTGGCAGGATAGCGTCTCCCTCCAGGCCCTCGGGATAGCCGCTACCATCAGAGCGCTCATGGTGCTGCATGATGATCTTCAGTAACAGGCGGTTTTCGATGCCCGCATCGTGCAGTGCCCGCGCGGCCAGCTGGGGGTGGCGGCGGATAATCGTGCGCTGCTGGTCGGTGAGGCCATGGGTGGAGGCGTTCAGGCGGTCAAGGATCGGCATCAGCGCCAGGTTGGCGGAAAGCGCGGCCGCCATCAGTACCACTCGCCGGCCTTCGTCCATGCCAAGCTCGGTAGCGGTGAAGTGGCAGACAATGGCGTAGAACAGCGATTGCTCCGTCGCGGTGGGCTCCACCGAATACAGGTGTACCAGGGCCAGGGTGGGGTCCGGCGCTTCACGGCAGATGCGGTCGATCAGCCGGGCGAAGCCCAGCAGCTTGAGGCGGGCCTCCGGGTCCCGGGCCGAGATGGCCTGGTGGGTACGCTTGAGGGTTTTCAGCAGGGCACGATAGTCGGAGAAGGGATTGCGCTCCCCTTCGGCGACGTCTTCCTGGACTTCCTCGTCCGGGTTTTCCGCCTGGCGGGGATAGAACATGCCCCGTTTGTAGAGCTGCTCCAGCTGGGCGTCCCCCTGGATAACGTAACCCTGGGCCAGCAGGACCTCACCCTGGTTATCGAACACCGGCCAGGGCAAGGGCTTGCCCACGACCAGGACGCCCGGGGCAACCCGGACCAGGCTCTGGCCGGTGTCAGCGGTCTTACTCTCCGGCATGGCTGACCACGACACCCTGGCCGGCAGTGACCATCCGCTCGCGGACGTCGTCAGGAATGGTTTTCTTGCTGGATGTGGCCGGGTCAATCATGACATAGACCACGTCTGCCGTGGCAATCGGCGACGCATCCGGATACCGCACGAAGTTCACCTCAAGGGTGAACGAGGTGTTGCCCAGGCGTTTCACGCTGATGCGGGCACAGAGCACGTCATCAAAGTGGGCGGGGGCGGACCAGTTGAGGGTCATGCTGACCACTTGCATATCCAGCCCGGCATCCAGCATGTTCTGGTAATGGCCGAAGACCGCACGGATGTATTCGTTTACCGCAATGTCCACGTAGTCCGCGTAGCGGGCATTGAAGACCACTTGCTGGGCATCGCATTCGGCATAGCGGACCCGAAAGCGGAATTCCATGGGGTTATCGCTCATAACCTCTCCTGTTGTATCGGTAAGCCCACAGTGTACTCGCCAGTATCGGTTTGTCATTAGTGACCCCGCTCGGCAAGGGAAATGCCATTGACGTATGCTTCCCGGCGAGCCGATTACCCTTATCGATATTTGATATTTGTCACTGCGATAGCCGCCCCTTACCATTACGCCCTTTTTTGGTGCAGGGGCGCTCATGGGGGCACGGAACGAACGATTACGCTGGCAATTGACGGCCGGGGTGCTGCGGGCACTTCACCTGGAGAGCCTGGCTGCCCGTTACAGCCGCAAGACGGTGATGGCCGGGTTCAGCCTGATCAATGGTGGGGTGAGCATTGCGCTGGTGGCGTTTGTCGCCCTGGTTACCCAGGAAGCGTTTATCTTCCCCTCCCTCGGAGCCACGGCGTTTATTCTGTTTCATGTGCCCATGGCGGAGCCGGCGTCACCGCGGAACACCCTGTGCGGTCACTTTCTGGGCGCGGTGATGGGGCTGCTGAGCCTGTACGTGTTTGGCTTGCAGAGTCATCCTTCGGCTTTCCTGGAAGGCGTCGATGGCGCCCGAGTCGGAGCGGCGGCCTTGTCCCTGGGGCTCACTGGTTGCCTGATGGTGCTGTTCCGTGTGCCCCATCCGCCGGCGGGTGCCACAGCGTTGATCGTGTCCCTGGGGCTGATGCCGGATCCTGCCCAACTGCCCATTCTGATGGCCGGGGTGCTGATCCTGCTGGCCCATGCGTTCGTCATGAACCGGCTGTCCGGTATTCCCTATCCGTTGTGGCGCTCCCGGGGTAATGGGGTGGCTGGAGCAGCTCTGGCGAGGCCTCTGTAAGAGTCTGCGCGGCAGCCTTCAGCTCCTATAATAAGCCGGGCAATTAGTCACTTGGATTGAGCGTGCGGGGGGCTCCTTTCAGGTAAAGTGATGCACCAGACTTGGCCGGCGCTGGGTAGTCGTTTAGAGTCGGCTCTCGTATTGCTATCCGGACTGGTGGGAGCCTAACCCGACATGAATGCTGAACAGTCCAAATAGCTTGAAGATGACCCCTGGTCTGCCGCCGATAACCTGTGGGCGAACTCCGATCTCAAGTCCCGCGAATATGCCACGCCGCTACTCGGCCTGAGCTTCATGAAATTCGCCGATGACATATACAAAACGTGCCGAGTCGGACATCAGCAGAGAGTTCGCGGAATTCGGAGGTACCCGGCACGAAAGATCAAGCAGGCCATGGAAGCCATCGAGGAATACAAACCCGAGCTGGATGGCATCCTGCCCAAGGACGAATACTTTGCCCTTACCCGCACCAGCAACACCCTGCTTGTGGAACTGCTCAAGAACTTTTCCCGTATTCCCGCCGATGCCAATGGCGACATCTTTGGCAAAATCTACGAGTTCTTCCTGGCTGGAATTTCCGGCCTTACTGGATTTTCCCGCTGCACAGCTTCAATGTGTTGGATTGCTATACCGCGAAGCCGGAAGAGCTGAACGAGTGTGACAACGTCTTCGAGCTGGTAGTAGAGTTTGCGGCTAGTGGCCGGAAGTGGGTTGCGTGACGTTGAGTCATACGGGTGGCGCCAATAATGCAGGCAGGTACGCCAGGGCCTGCAGGGCTGCAAGCAGGGCGGTCACCATGCCAAAGTAAATCATATCTGTGAGTCGGTAGTAGCGATCGGGTATCAGGCGGATGCGTGCGATCAGAAAAACGACCATGGTGACCGCCAGCAGTGCGGAGAGCCAGGGTTGCATGAGTAGGTCGAAAAGGACGGAGCCCACGCCTTTGCCTGATGGCCCATTCGGTCGTGCAGAAAGGAAGGCTTCACGTTGGAAAGGGAACGCGAGCAGCGCCAGTGAGAAAATAACCGCCGATATTCGGACTAACCAGATCAGGCCACGGCCAATGGCCCTTGTAATGGGGAATGCCACTACCATAACCGATTCTCCTGCAGCTTAATGCGGCATCAGGCGCGCGCGCCCGCGAACATTGGTCGATGCAAGCTGGCCACCTTTAACCTTGATATCCTTGCGCTGGATAACTTCCTCGACGCGCCCCTGGTCATCGATAAGAGAGATCGTAATGTCCGCCTTACCGGAAACCAGTACGGTTCCGCTAACCTGAATATCGAACGATTTTCCGGATACGTTATCGACCGAGAATGCCTGGAACTCTTCCGGGCTCAGATTGATTGGGGCTGTGGTGATAGTCCCGTAGACCAGAGTGCTGTTGTCTCCGCCTACTGAAAAACTTTCCGCAACCCCATAGGTGCGCAGTGGTTGGTTCGGAGCTGCGTTGACTTGAATGTAAGAAGCGGAAAAGGCGTTAAGGCCCAATCCTGTCCTGGGGATACCGACGGCGATACCGTCAAGCTTTACGACAACGTCCATATGTCTCTCCTTGAGGTTCCTGATGGGGAGTGTATTGAGCCTCCCTAGGTAGTCAAGGATGCTTCTCTCACTCCCGCGCGCTGTCCTTCTCAGAACGGGTATCCGCCACGTTGAAGGTCTTCTGCAGCCGATCTGCAATACCGGCCTTTTCCCCACTGCGATCCAGTTGCTCCAGAGCGTTCGCCAGCGGTTCTGCCAGCTTGGCGTGGCGGCGATGAAGGTAGTGGTAGAGGGTGAAGCGGGTGACCGGTTCCGGGAGGATGTAAAGATGGTCCCAGCGCTCGTTTTGCAGGGGGGAGATGCCCTCAATGCTTGATACCAGCGCCAGGTCAACCCGGCCCCAGTCGAGCATGGCCTGCATCTGCTGGTAGCTGTCGGCGTGGACCGGGATCATGTTCAGGTCGTCGGCAGTCTGTTCAGCGATCAGTACGCCCCTGCGCACTGCCACCCTGGGTCTCCAGTCCCCTTTGCCTGCCAGCAGGCGGTTGTCAGGGAATTTCGACACAGCATGAAGCTTGCCTTCCAGCAGGGGGTAGGGCACGCGGATCAGGTTTGGGTAGCGGTCGGCGACTTCGGCAATACGGAAAAGATCACCATCCAACTGACCGATACTGGCCATCATAAGGGCCCGCCGGGAGGGCACTTCCCGGGCGGTCACATCAATTCCGAGGTCGTCATAGGCGGCGCTGAGCAATTGCACAGCCAGCGTGGTGCTGGGCAGGTCCGCAATGCTGGCGAAGCGCAACTCACCCGGTGGATCAGCTGATTCAGCAAGGGCTGCCCCTGGGCTGGCAACCAGCAGTGACAGGATGATGCTTTTCGCCCACATGGTCGTCTGCCAAAAAATAATGGGAATACGTCTTAACAGCGTAGACGGCCAGGCCGGAAATTTCCGTTTGGATTTGTAAACTTCACGACATTTCGGAGTTAACCGGTCGGGTGCGGGTATAGAGGAAAAGCCTCGTGCCCAGCAGAAGGGCAGCGGTAGCCAGCCCCGCGGTGATGCCCACCCAGAACCCCGGCGCTCCCATGGCGGCAACCAGGGTATCGGTAAAGGTCAGCACATAACCCAGGGGCATGCCCACGCCCCAGAAGGAGAACAGCATAATGAACATGGGGATGCGGGTGTCCTTGTAACCCCGCAGGGCGCTGATACAGCTGACCTGGATGACGTCGGCTATCTGGAAGATAGCAGCAAATTTCAGGAGCAGGGTTGTCACCGCCTGTACCTCCGGATCTCCGGTATACAGCCGGGAAATGGGTCCGGCAAACAGGAACAGGGTGACGGCGAATACCAGCGCCGTGGCGGAGGCCAGCAACAGGGAACTGCGGGAAAGCAGGTGGGCCGTATTCGGGGTGCTGGCGCCCACCAGAAACGCAACCCGCAGGGTGAGGGCCATGCCGATGCTCAGGGGTAGCATGAACAGGAGTGAGGTGACGTTGAGTGCAATCTGGTGCCCGGCGACCACAACCGGTCCCAGTGGCGCCAGGAACAGGGCGATCACCGAGAACATGCTGGCTTCCACAAAGATCGTAAAGCCAATGGGCAGGCCGATGCGCAGGATGTAACGGATGTTTTCCGGATCCGGTTTCACCCAGTCGGCAATCAGGTGGAAGTGTTTGTAGATGGGGCTGCGGTTCAGGTAGAACACCATGGCAACGGCGGCAATGGCATTGGAGATAGCCGTGGCCCAGCCACAGCCGATGCCGCCCATTTCCGGCAGGCCGAACTTGCCGTAGATCAGCGCCCAGTTCAGGGGCAGGTTGATCAGCGTACCCAGCACCGAGAACGCCATGATCACCCGGGTGTGGCCCAGGCCATCGGTGAGACCCCGCAGCGCAACCATCAACAGCATGAAGGGTATACCCCACGCAAAGGCGTCCAGGTAGCCTTCAGCAATATCGGAGGTCTGCGCGTCGAGGTTCAGCATATTGAACACAGGGCGCACGTTGACCACCAGCAGGATCATGATCGCTGAACTGATCGCACCGATATATAAGCCCTGCCAGGTGGCGGGCATGATCTTTTGCACCGCGCGGGCGCCGTTGTAGCCGGAAATGATGGGTTGCAGCGCTCCCAGCAGGCCCATGAAGAACAGGAACAGGGGCATCCAGATGCTGCTGCCAATGCCTACCGCCGCCAGGTCCTCGGCGCTGGCATGGCCGGCCATCACCGTATCGATAACGCCATTGGCCATCTGAGCAATCTGCGCCACCAGAATGGGCCCGCCAAGCAGGGCGAGCGTGCGCCATTCGCCCAGAATACGGGGAATCAGTGGTGCCCGGGTATCGGGGACTGGCTGGTTTTCGTGGTCGAGCATGGTGTAGCGGGTTATCCGGCAGGTCGGGAAAGCGCCCTACTATACACCTTCAGATGGCAGGTGTGGTCGGCCGGGAGTATTCGTTAGGCCTTCATTCCTGTAACGCCGGGGCAGGGTTCGATAACGTCAGTCGGGTAAGGTACAGGCGAGGGCCGTGACATCCTGTTTCAGGCTGGCGGTATTTTGCTGCAGGGTTTGCCAGTGTCGCTCGTCGGCGGCCTGGAGCAAGTCGTGAGTCAGCTGCGTGAGGTCACGGGTATTGGTCTCCAGCATGTTCCTGTAGGCCTCGCCCTGATAGTCCGGAGCATTCAGGATCAGGTCCCGCAGGCGGGCGTCGAAGTCTGGCTGGTTGCGGTCTTCAAGCATCCCGGCCAGGGCCTTTTGCCAGCGTCCCCGCCCTTCCAGCCAGATCCGGGTCTGCTCCTGGCGGCCTGCTGTCCAGTCTTTGATAATGGCTTGCTGGCGCTCATTGAGTGTGCCAAGCCAGCGTTCGGCGCGCTCAGTGACCCGCTCAGCGGATTTTTCCCGGCTGCCTGCCCCCAGGTACTCCTGCTTTCGCTCCTCCTGTTCACGGTCCATATTGCTTTTGAGCTCGGTCACCTGCTCGTCACTCAGGCCAGTCAGTACTCTGGTGGCCATGGGTACGATCCGTGTGGCCAGGGGCTCGGCAAAGTCGGCCACCTGCTGGCGATGGAACTCGATACGCTCCGGTGGCAGCTCGCCATTAGCCATTTCCTGGCTCAGCTCGCCCAGCCAGGCGGAGTAACGGGGTAACTCCGTCTCACAGTGCCAGGCTTTGAGTGCCTCAAGGTCGTTCCGTAGCGCCGACTTCTGGTCACCCGTCAGGGTGATATAGTCGTCCACCCACCAGAGCACACCCTGGTCGGCGAAACGGTAGGCCAGCCGGGTGGAGCTGCAGGCGCCCAGCACAACTGCAACCAGCACAACTGCAACCAGCACAATGCAGGAAATACGGAGAACGTGAACGGGGATAATGGCTTGCACTGGCGGACGTCCTTTCGAAATTTCGCTACCCTGTGGATTCCCGGGAGCTGAGCGAGTTCCGCCAGGGAGCCCCCAGGTTGGAATGCGACAGGTGTTCTGGCCATGGTAATTCAGGTGTACCCAGAAGATTGTACGGCCCGGTCGGGCTGATGGATGCTTACAACAGCAGGAGATGAAGTTTGGCCAACCAACCTTCCATGAAAGTTCAGCAGCTGGTTTTCGCATTTTACATGTCCGGACTCATGTCCTTGCTGATGTCCGGCGTGATAACCGCCATTAACACAGGGTTGTCGTCAGGGTTCGTGCAGCGGTGGCTGCCGGCCTGGGTCGTTGCCTGGGCGGTGGCATTTCCGCTGGTGGTGCTGGTAGCTCCCCTCGCACGGAAAATGACGGATGCGACCATCCGGGCCCTGTCCCGGCTTCGAGGCCGGGGCGCCCAGTGAGGCTGGCCCTGCTGGCGGTCTTCTGGCTGGCACTCACCAATGGTGATCCAGCGGGCTGGGGCTATGGCCTGGTCGTGGTGCCCCTGGTCTGGATGTTGTCCGCCAGGGTCTTCCCGCCGGGGACCTGGCGGGTGAAACCATTGTACCTTCCACAATTCACGGGGTGGTTCCTGGTCAAGTCGCTATCCGCTGGCTGGGATGTCAGCCGCCGGTTACTGGCTCGGCACCTGGCCGTGGCCCCGGGAGAGCGGGAGGTCCCCTTCACCCTTCCGGAGGGCAGCCCTCGCTGGCTCGCGGCCAACCTGCTGTCACTGATGCCTGGCACCCTGAGTGTGGAGGTCCACGGAGAGAACCTGTTGTTGCATTGCCTGGATACCGGACAGGATCCAGGCGCAGAGGTTGCTGAGACCGAACGACAGGTGGCCCGCCTCTTCGGCATTACGCCCTGGGCCGGGGAGGGAGCGTGACGCTGGCACTCGAACTGACCGCCCTATGGCTGCTGCTCACGCTCCTGCTTGGGCTGATACGGATCTGGCAGGGGCCGCGTCCGGCGGATCGTATTCTCGCTGCACAGCTGTTTGGCACCACCGGGGTGGCCATTCTGCTGGTGCTGGCCAGCGCTCAGGCCATGCCCTCACTGAGGGATGTGGCCCTGGTCCTGGCCTTGTTGGCGGTATTGGCAACGGCAGCCTTTGTCACCCGTGAGGTCCGCCTGGACCAGGAGGATGACGGTGGCTGAGCTTCTGCCATGGCTGCAGATCCCCTTGCTGGTTGCCGGGTGCCTGTTCTTCGGTATCGGTACCCTGGGCCTGTTCCGTCTCACCGAAACGCGCGACCGCCTCCATGCCCTGACCAAGGTGGACAATCTCGGCCTCGGATTAATTGCACTGGCGTTGCTGCCATCGGCGCCGACGGTTGGTGACGGGGTGAAGATCCTGTTGGTATGGCTGGTTGTGCTGATGGCCAGCGCCACCTCGGCCCACCTGATTGCCCGTGCCGCCGGACGGGATGTCACCCGGGAGGATCCATGACTGCCTGGTTGCTGGATGGATTGCTGGCCGCAATGCTGGTAATCACGGCGGTATCGGTGCTGGCATCCAGCAGCCTGTTTCGTGCCGTGGTCATGTTTATCGCCTTTGGAATGCTAATGGCATTGGCCTGGATGCGATTGCAAGCGCCTGATATCGCGCTGGCAGAAGCGGCCATCGGTGCCGGCCTGACCGGGGTGCTGTTGCTGGACGCGGTGGCCCATTTCCGGCGTGGTCCCGGCAATGCCCGGGAAGGAGAACAGGGATGAAATGCCGTGGGCTGGTGAGCTTGCTGTTACTTTGCGCTGCACTTGGCTGGGTACTCGTCTACAGTCTCTGGTCCATCGCCTTCAACCCGGTGGGTGGTTCATTGCCGGAGCAGGTCAGCAAGGCCATGGCCGATAGCGGTGTCGACCACCCGATAACGGCGGTGCTGCTGAACTTTCGCAGCTACGACACCCTGCTGGAAATCGGCGTTCTGGTGATCGCCGCCATTGCCGGTATTTCCATGGCCCGGCTGCCTTCGCTGGAAGACCCGGCCTTCCGCACCCATGATGCCCTGCTCGATGCCCTGCAGCGCTGGTTTGTCCCTTTGATGTGGCTGGTCGCTGGCTACCTTGTCTGGGCCGGCGCCCACCAGCCCGGTGGCGCCTTCCAGGCCGGGGCGGTGCTTGCGGCCACCGGGGTGCTGATGAGGCTTGGAGGTATGCCCATGGGTTTCCTGCAGCCGGGTTACCTTCTGCGGGCAGGACTGATCCTGGGGTTTGCGGTGTTCCTGCTGGTCGCCCTGGTCACCGCTGTCGTAGGGGATGCCTTCCTGGCCTACCCGGCAGGTACGGCGAAATACCTGATACTGTTGATTGAATTGTTCCTTACCCTGTCCATCGCCATGGTTTTACTGTCGCTGTTTGTCGCAGCGCCGGTAAATGATGCCCCGGAGTCACAGGAGGGTCACCAATGACCCCCGACCTGTTTTACGCCTTCACCGGTCTTGTACTTTTTATCACCGGGTTGTTCGGCATCATTGCCCTGCAGCACCTGCTGCGAAAACTGCTGGCGTTTAACCTGATGGGGTCCGGTACCTTTCTGATGCTGGTGGGGCTGGCACAGCACCGCAACGGCACTGACCCAGTGGTGCAGGCGCTCGTGCTCACGGGTATCGTGGTGGCAATTGCAGCCACGGCCCTGGCACTGGTGCTCATCCGGCGCTATTACCACCTGGCTGGTCGCGTGTCCCTGGAGAGGGATGCGACTGACGAGGGTCGCCCATGATGGCCTGGTTGATGGCAGGCCTGCTGTTTACGCCGCTGGCATGGGCAGCGCTGTCACTGCTGGCGGACTTCCGGGCCGGATGGCGGCTGGCCTGGTTCGGCATGGCCCTGCAGGCGACAGTTGCGGTTCTGTTATGGCTCGCCATTGCGCAGGAAGGTGGTTTTTATTATCCGCTGGGAGGCTGGTCGGCTCCCCTGGGCATCGAGTTGCGGGTCGACGGCCTGGCGGTCACCTTCATACTGATGACCGCCACAGTGGCCACCGCGTGCGGCTTGCACGCGGGTTTTTACCTTGACCCGGACAAACCCTGGCAACGCTACTTCTGGCCATTGTTCTGGTTTCTCTGGGCGGGACTCAATGGCGTTTGGCTGGGGGCAGACCTGTTCAACCTCTATGTAGGGCTCGAACTGATCAGCTTGTCGGCCGTAGGCCTGGTTGCCCTGGGTGGGGCGGCAGACGCCCTCAGGGCCTCTTTGCGTTACCTGCTGGCGGCCCTGGTGGGTTCCCTGTTCTATCTGCTGGGGGTAGCGCTGGTATACGGCCAGTTTGGCACCCTGTCCCTGGGCGGTGTTGCGCAGTTGGCCGGTGAACACACCGGGCTGCCCGGCGCAGGCCTGGCCCTTGCGCTGATGCTGGCGGGCCTGGCACTGAAAACGGCCCTGTTCCCTCTCCATGGCTGGTTGCCCCCGGCCCACGGTATCGCGCCTTCTCCAGTCAGTGCGTTACTTTCTGCGCTGGTTCTGAAGGCATCGTTCTACATTGCTGCCCGCCTGTGGCTGGAACTGGGCGAGCCTCAGGGCAGTTACGGTGTGGCGCAACTGATGGGAGGGCTGGGCGCCTTGGCGGTGCTCTGGGGGAGCTGGCTGGCCTGTCTTCAGCCAAGGCTCAAGCAGGTGGTTGCCTATTCCTCGGTGGCGCAGATCGGGTACCTGTTCCTGTTGTTCCCACTCACCTGGCAGGTGTCGGAACAGGTCTCGCAACAGGCCCAGCAGGGCATGACCCTGCAGGTGATCAGCCATGCCCTGGCCAAGGCGGCCATGTTCCTGGCCGCCGGGAACCTGATCCTGTCCACTGGCAGCAGCCGGGTGGCGGACCTTGCCGGGGTTGGCCGCTTCCTGCCCTTTTCCCTGTTTTCGTTCGGCCTGGCCGGAGTATCTTTGATGAGCTTGCCACCCAGCGGAGGCTTTGCGGCCAAATGGTTGCTGTTGCAGGCAAGCCTGGCTAGTGGTCAATGGTGGTGGGCCCTGGTGTTAGTGGCCGGCGGATTGCTGTCCGCCGCCTATGTGTTCCGGATTTACCGGGCCTCGTTCCAGGAGGCCTCGGGGCAGGACGATTTCCATCACCCACCCAGGCGGCTGGAAGCCATTCCCATGGCGCTGGCGCTGCTGTCCCTTGGGTTGGGGCTGGCTGGTGACCAGGTGTTGTCTGTCATGGGCCTGCCTTTCGAGGAGGGTAGCTGATGGTTGAGGACCTTTGGCTCAATCCCTGGTTACCGGTTATGGCCCTGGCCACCTCAATGGTGGCAGCGCTGGTTATCTTCATGTTGCCCGAGGAGCGTCACGTTCTGAGGACAGCGCTTAACCTGGGGGCAGCGGTTGCGAAGCTGATCCTGGTGATTGTGATGGTGTGGGGGGTATTTCACGGCCTGGAGTACCAGCTGTCATTTACCATGTTGCCGGGCATCGAGTTCGAGCTGAAGGCGGACTCGCTGTCGATGATGTTTGCGGGCCTTTCCTCGGTGCTGTGGTTACTCACCACCGCCTATGCAGTGGGTTATCTGGAGAACTCCCCCAATCGTAGCCGGTTTTTCGGTTTCTTCAGCCTTTGCGTCGCCAGTACCACCGGCATTGCGCTGGCGGGCAACCTGTTTACCTTCTTCCTGTTCTACGAAATGCTCACCCTGTCCACCTACCCGCTGGTCGTTCATCGGGGTACGGCGACGGCCCTGCGAGCGGGGCGCAGCTATATCATCTACACCCTCAGTGGTGGCGCAGTGCTGTTGTTGGGCATGGCCTGGTTGTATGCCGAGACCGGAACCCTGGACTTTGCACCCGGTGGTGTGGTGGAGGGTTCGCCGACACCGGCCCTGACAGCAATCTTCGTGCTGCTGGTCGCCGGGCTGGGCGTCAAGGCGGCGCTGTTTCCCCTGCATGGCTGGCTGCCCCAGGCCATGGTTGCCCCTGCACCGGTGAGTGCCCTGCTGCACGCGGTAGCGGTGGTCAAGGCAGGGGCTTTCGGAATCGTCCGGGTGATCAGCGATGTGTTCGGCATTGGCTTTGCCAGTGAGGCCGGCCTCTTGCTGCCCCTGGCCGGCCTGGCGGCCTTTACCATTATTTTCGGATCGGTGCGGGCACTGTTCCAGCAGGACCTGAAGCGACGCCTGGCCTACTCCACCATCAGCCAGGTGTCCTACATCATCCTGGGCATCTGTCTGGCGGGGCCCCTGGGCATGGTGGGTGGCCTGGTCCATCTGCTCCATCAGGGCATCATGAAAATCACCCTGTTCTTCTGTGCCGGCAACTACGCGGAAACCCTGGGTGTGCACCGGATCGATGAGCTGGATGGCGCGGGGCCGCGCATGCCGGCCACTTCGGTGGCTTTTACCATCGCCGCCTTTGGCATGATCGGTACACCGCCGCTGGCCGGGTTTATCACCAAGTGGACGTTGGGGCTGGGAGCGCTGGAAGCCGAACTGCCCTGGGTGGTTGTGGTCCTGCTGGCCAGCAGTCTGTTGAATGCGGCTTATTTCCTGCCCATTGTCTATCGGCTCTGGTTCCGCCCCCGGTCTGACGCCTGGCCGGAGGAGGTGCGCTGGGGGCGCCTGGAGACTCTGGGGTGGCTGCTGTGGCCGCCGGTACTGACGGCCGCCGCGGTGGTGATGATCGGCGTGTTTGCTGCCATGCCGTTCAGTCCACTCTCCTGGGCGGAGCTGGTGGTGAACCGGGAGTATCGGCCATGATGCCCGCCTTGCCGTTTCTTGCCATCGCGGCCGTGGGCCTGCCGTTGCTCTGGTTACTGACGCTGCCGCTGGCCGGTCGCTGGCACCGGTTCGGCTTGCCGCTGTTGCCGGTGCCGGCCCTGCTACTGGCGCTGGTATCCACCTCCGGCTGGCAGTGGTCGCTGCCTTGGCTATTGATGGACAGCCAGTGGCTGCTGGATGACCTGCGCCGTACCTTCCTGACCCTGACAGCCGTACTGTGGAGTACTGCCGGGGTTTTCGCCCTCGGTTACCTGGACAACCGGAACCTCAAGCGTTTCCTGGTGTTCTGGTGCCTGACCCTGACAGGCAACCTTGGCCTGGTGATTGCCGGCGATGCGGCCAGTTTTTACAGCTTCTTCGCGCTGATGACCTTCGCCAGTTACGGGCTGGTGGTTCATGAGGGAACTGATGAGGCGTTTCGGGCTGGTCGGGTTTATATGGCCATGGCGGTCGTCGGCGAGATGTTGCTGCTGGCTGGGCTGATGCTGGCGGCGGAAGAAGCGGACAGCCTGCTGCTGACGGAGTTGGCGGACGCTGTGGTGACGGCGCCACAGGCCCAGCTGATTATCGGCCTGCTGATCACCGGGTTCGGGGTCAAGGCGGGCCTGCCGCTCCTGCATTTCTGGTTGCCGCTGGCGCATCCCGTGGCGCCGACGCCCGCGAGTGCGGTACTCAGTGGTGCGATGATCAAGGCGGGTCTGCTGGGTTGGGTGCTGACCTTGCCCCTGGGGCTGGCCACGCCTGGTGACTGGGGCGACCTGATGGTTGTTGCCGGGGCCGCGGCCTCGCTCGGTGGTGCGCTTGCTGGCGTTTGCCAGCGAAAGACCAAGGCGGTACTGGCCTACTCGAGTATCAGCCAGATGGGACTGATGATGTTGCTGGTGGGCGCGGCACTGGCAACGCCGGACCGGGCGGCGGTGATCGTGCCGATCATTGGCCTCTATGCCCTGCACCATGGCCTGGCCAAGGGGGCGCTGTTCCTGTCTACCGCAGTGCATCCGCCGGCCGCGGGCCCTGTCCGGTGGGCGTATTGGCTGCTACTGGCCTTGCCCGGTTTTTCCCTGGCGGGGCTGCCATGGACCAGCGGTGCGCTGGCAAAACTGGCCATGAAGGAAGCGCTGGCCAGTGATCATCTCACCATGGTCACGGCGACCTGGTTGTCCCCACTGATGACCGCCGGTGCCGTCGCCACCCTGTTACTGATATTGCGTTTTCTATGGCTGCATCACAAGCAGGCAGAGCCCGCAGCCAATCCCCCCTGGCGCACAGCCGGCTGGCTGTTGACGGTTGCAGGTTCAGGGTTGGTGTTCTGGGTTTTGCCCTGGCAGGCAGGAGAGTTGGTGGAACAGCCTTACTGGCTGCCGAAAGCCTACCAGTACCCCGCGCTACTGGCACCGATAGGGCTGGCATTAACGGCAGGTTTTCTTGCGGCGTTGCTGGTGCGCCGCGCACCGGCCGTTCCTCCCGGCGACCTGCTCGCACTGTGGCCGGCGCGACGGCCGGCTTCCGGGACAGTTCGTGCACAACCGGCCCCAGCCGGGAGAGCCCTCCAGCGCTGGTCCGACAAGGTGTCGGCGCTATCGGTAGGCGCCGACACCCGTTTACGTTCCGGCGGCCTGCTGGCGCTGGCGATCCTTGTGCTGCTGGTCACCCTGATCAATCAGGTTTCATGAACGGCTTACGATGATTATCGAAAGTACGAGTTGCCATTTTTATGACATAAGCAGGCTGTTGTGTGCTGCCTGCAGGAATAAGCGTCAAAAAATGTCAAACCATTCGCATCCATTTTTGTGTCCTCCCCGTAAATCGCTCTGACGCATGGTTCATGGAATGAAACTGTGCAGGTTCGAACCACTTTTTTCAGGTCTTCAATAATATCTGCACGATGAGGAGCAGAGCTATGAACCGTTTTGTGGTTTTACCGATGGTGGTTGCGGGAGCGGTGGCGCTCTCGGGTTGCTTTGACGGGGACTCCGACAGTTCCGATGATGTGGTTCGTTCTGAGGTGCGGATTATCCACGCCTCACCGGATGCACCGCCCGTGAATATCCTGGTCAATGGCGACGCGGCCGTTAAAGGGGCCGATTACAAACAGGCTGCCGTGCTGACGCCGGAAGTGGGCAGTTACGAGATTGCGGTTGAGGGTATTGTGCCCGGAGGCAATGCAACGGTCATAGGGCCGGCGGATTTTGCCTTTGAAGAGAACGTTCGCTACAACGTCGTGGCGGTAAATACCGTGGCGAATATCGATGCGGTTGTCTTCCAGGATGAGCCAGGCTTCAGTTCCAGTGACGAGGTGCGGGTTCGCATCGGCCACCTGGCGCCCAATGCGCCCAATGTCGATATCTATGTCACCGCTGCAGGCGAAGGTAATGACCTGTCTGCGATAGACCCGCTGCTTTCCGATGTGGCCTTTGAAACCGTGGCCGAGCCCCTGGAAGTCCCTGCCGGTGACTACCGTATCCAGATAACCGCAGCCGGAGCCTCGACAGCGGTGTTCGACAGCGGTGATGTGGCTCTGATGGCCGGCGCTGACCTGTTCGTGGGTGCGGTGCAGAACACCGGGGCCAACTTCTCTGTGGATGGTGCCAGCCCGGTAAGTCTGATCGTGGTGAATGGTGCTGAGGTTGCCGAGATCTATGATGCGGACCAGGGCGCTGGCGTGCGGGTGGTGCATGCATCCGGCAATGCGCCGGCTGTGGATGTGCTGCTAGACGACGATCCTACTGCCCTGACCAATATCACCTTTGGCCTCGCTGCACCGTCGGCTGCACTTGACGAGTATGCTGTGCTGGCGGCCGGCAACTATAACGTCAAGGTCGTCGCCAATGCAGACAACTCGGTCGTAGCGATTGATACCGACCTGAGCCTTACCAATGGCCAGGGCTATTCGGTCCTGGCGGTAGGTTTGCTGGGTGGTGATCCGGCCATCGAAGCCCTGGCGCTGGCAGACAGTGTCCGCAGCATTGCCACCCAGGCGACCCTGCGCGTGGTGCATGCCTCCACCCAGGCGGGTAACGTCAATATCTACCTGTTGCCTGAGGACCAGTTCGATATTGATAATGCCACGCCGGCTCTGGCTGATGTCCCCTACAAGGCAGTGACCGACTACCTTGCCATTCCTGCGGGCACCTATAACCTGCGGGTAACGGACCTGGATGGAAACGTTGCCATCAGCGCTGACAGTGTTGTTGTGACCAACGGTGGTGTCTATACAGTAGTCGCCCGGGACGGTGAAGACGGCAACGGTTCAGTCCTCGAGGATTTGGGGCTGATCCTGCTGGATGACCTGGCCGTTTTTTAATCCAACACGAAGCAGATATGCCCGCAGGAACCCGGGCATGTCTGCTTTCATGCCTACTCCATCAACGCGGCAGACTTCACCAGAGCCACGACGGAATCCCCAGGCGCCAGCCCCAGTTCTACAACCGACTGTAGGGTGATCCGTGACAGCAGCAGCTGGCCGTCTGCCAGCCGGCAGCTGATTGTGCAGCGGTGTTCATCGCTTTGTTCGATGCGTTCGACCCGCACCGGCATCATATTGCGGATACTGATACCTTGCGGTTGGGTCAGGGCCAGGCTGACATCGCTGGCGAGAATGCGGAGCCGATGCAGGCTGGTATGGTGGCTGGACTGACCGCTGACCTGGAAAACGACCGAAGGCCGACCGTTGCCACCCGGTGTAACGAACTGCCACTGCCCTTCGCCAGTCTCCCGAAGGTCACCCTGCAATACGGTTGCCGGCCCCTCGTCGCTGAACAGAGGCGATTCCGGACGTGTCAGTGCTTCCCGCAAGGGCTCCACGCGCTCGATGCGACCCTGTTCCATAAAGGCCACCTGATCGGCCAGTTGTTCCACCTCCCGCGCGGAGTGGGTCACCAGCAGCATGGGCACGCCGGTAGTGGTCGACAGCCCGGACAGAAAGGGCAGGATCTCCCGCTTGGCGGTCGTGTCCAGCGCCGACAGGGGCTCGTCCAGCAGCATCAGTTGCGGGCTGGTGAGCAGGGCACGACCGAGGGCGACCCGCTGGCGCTGGCCCCCGGACAGTGTGTGAACCGGTTGTTGCAACAAATCATCCAGGGCCAGCAGGGGGCGAACCGTTTCCGGGTGGAGGCGCCGTTGGCCTTCCGTCGTTCGGCGATAGCCATACATCAGGTTTGCTTCC
Organism: Marinobacter segnicrescens; assembly: GCF_900111555.1. Lineage (GTDB taxonomy): Bacteria > Pseudomonadota > Gammaproteobacteria > Pseudomonadales > Oleiphilaceae > Marinobacter > Marinobacter segnicrescens. The sequence goes on along the minus strand of NZ_FOHZ01000009.1, from coordinate 62,533 downwards.
ACGGACAGGTGAGGCAGGAGGCTGGACTCCTGGAACACCAGTCCCAGCCGGCGCCGGTTTATCGGCATCCTGCGGCGGCCCGCCTGCCATACTTCGCCATTGAATGAGACCTCGGCATCCCGCAGTTTCTCAAGCCCCGCGATGATCCGAAGCAGGGTGGTTTTGCCACAGCCGGAACGGCCGAACAGGGCGGTAATGCCGTTGCTGGGCAGGGTATCGTTAATGGTGAGCGAGAAGTCTCCCCGCTGCACTCGGGCCCGAACCTGCAGCGTCATGGCCGCACCCCGTCGAAGCGCCGGTTGAAGCTGTACACCGCCACCAGCACTACAAAGGCAAAGATCAGCAGTCCCAGGGACAGCCGGTGTGCCGCAGCGTAGTCCATGGCCTCGGCGTAGTCATAGATGAGTACGGACAGTACCTGGGTTTCACCGGGAATGCTCCCGCCGAGCATCAGGATGACGCCGAATTCCCCCAGGGTGTGGGCGAAGGTCAGAGTGGCGGCCACGATGAACCCACCCCTGCACAAAGGCAGGATCACGGTAAACAGGCGGTCCAGCGGGCCCGCACCCAGCGAGGCGGCCACTTCCACTGGTCGGGTGCCAAGATGACGGAAGGCTTCCACCAACGGCTGAACCGCAAAGGGCAGGGAATAGATGACCGATGCCACCAGGATGCCCTCGAAACTGAAGGCCAGGTGGGTCAGCCCCATCGACTCCAGGGTCTGGCCTACCGGCCCCCTGGGCCCCAGGGCAATAAGAAGGTAGAAACCCAGCACCGTTGGCGGCAGTACCAGCGGCAGGGCCACCAGCGCCTGTACCACGGTTCGCGAGGGCGATTGCCGGTGGGCGAGCCACCAGGCCAGGGGAGTTGCAAGCACCAGCAATATGGCCGTCGTCAGGGCGCAGAGCTTCAGGGTAACTGCGATGGCCTGCCAGTCCTGGGGAGAAAGCTCGGGCATCGGCGCTCAGTCCGTATCCGGGGATTCGAAACCGTACTGACGGAGAACGGTCCGTGCCGCTTCCGATTGCATGAAGGCATGAAACTCCCTGGCACCGGGATTGTCCTCACCCTGGCGGGTGACCACCATGGCCATGGCCAGCGGGCTGTGAAGACGCTGGTCGACAAGGTTAAAGGGACGCCCCTCCAACTCAGGAGCGAAGGTCAGCGACCAGGCGATCAGGCCGGCCTCTGCTGCCCCGGACTCCACCATGGCAGCTGTCTGGCCGATGTTCTCGCCATAGACGAGTTTCGGCTCGACAGCTTGCCAGAGGCCCAGCGCCTGGAGCGCCTCCCGTGCACGCTGACCGTAAGGGGCATGGCGGGGCTGGGCAATGGCGACACGTCGGATATTGTCGTCGGCGAGGTCTTCCGGGGACATGGTTCCCATTTCAGGGTTGGCGGGCCAGACAACCAGCCTTCCAACCCCGTACACCACCGGCTCGCCTGCCACAGCGCCCTGATCGCTCAGTTGCCGGGGAAAGCCGGTGTCGGCGGACAGGAAGACATCGTAGGGTGCACCATTGAGGATCTGGGTAGCCAGTTTGCCGGAGGCCCCGTAGATAACCCGCAGGCTGATGCCGGGTGCCTGTTGAAGGAAAGCCGTCTCCAGCGCAGGCATGGCCTGGCGCAGGCTGGAAGCGGCGGCAATGGTCAGGGCATGGGCCTGGCCAGCGGTGAGCAACAGGAGGCAACAGAGCAGGGCGATACGCATGGGCCGGGTGGATCTCCTTGATTTGGCCCAGACTACCGTATTTACCGGTTGGTTCAAATAACCCCACCGGGGGAGCTGTTTGGTCTGTCCCGTCACTTTTTTGCCTGGCAGGAGGCGAGCAACGCTTCCATCGCCGCCAGGCCCAGGCCCTCTACCCGCTCAATGTTTCGCGCAGGGATGTCGGCTGTATCCGGATAGCTGGCTATGGCCCGTTCCAGGCTGGACTCCCTGAGCAGATGGAGCATCGGCCAGGGCGAGCGGTTGGTGTAGTTCTCTACCGCATTCTCTGTGGTGCCGGCGAACTGGTATTGCGGGTGAAAACTGGCGATCTGCAACACACCTTCCAGCTCCAGTAACTGCACCAGGCCGTCCGCCACATCCAGGAAATCGTTATAGTCCGGGAAGTCCCGCAGTACTTCCGGGTGGATCAGTAGCGTGGTTTCGATACTGTCATCGTCGGTAAGTCGCAGCAGTTCATGCTGCAGTTCCATCAGCAATGCGTCCGGTGTCTGCGCGCCTGTTACGGTGAAGCGGATCCGGTTGTTGACCAGCTCACGCCGGGCAAAGGGGCACAGGTTCAGGTCGATAACGACCTTTTCCACCCATTGGCGAGTGGTATCGATAATAGCTTGCTTGTTCATGGAGGCTGGCATTCCGGGTTGTCAGGTCAATTTACTGGCAGGCTATGATACAGTGCCCGCCCTCTGAAAGGTGGGTGGATCCTATGGCGCTGCTGATTCTGGTAACCGTTCTCTGGGCGTTTTCTTTCAGCCTGATTGGTGAATTCCTGGCCGGTCATGTGGACAGTGATTTTGCCGTACTCAGCCGTGTGCTGCTGGCGACGTTGCTGTTCCTGCCCGTGACTCGCTGGGCCGGTGTGCCGGGGCGCCTGAAGCTGGGCATTATGGTGACCGGGGCTCTGCAATTCGGGATCACTTACCTGTGCCTGTATCGCTCCTTTGCCTATCTCACGGTACCCGAAGTACTACTGTTCACCGTGTTCACCCCGCTGTATGTGACGCTGATTGACGATGCCCTCTATCGCCGTTTCTCCCCGGTGGCACTGCTGGCGGCCGCGGTGGCTACGGTGGGCGCCGGCATCATCCGCTATGATGGCCTGAGCCAGGACTTCCTGACAGGCTTCCTGTTGCTGCAGCTGGCGAACTTCACCTTTGCCGCGGGCCAGGTGGGTTACAAGCACCTCATGCAGGCCTTCCCGTTGCCAGTGCCTGCCTGGCGCACCTTTGGCTACTTCTTCTTCGGGGCACTGTTGATTGCTGCGCCGTCGTTCCTTGTTTTCGGGGATGTCAGCCGGTTACCGGCTACGGGACTGCAGTGGGGCGTACTTGCCTGGCTGGGCGCCGCGGCTTCCGGCCTCGGGCTGTACCTGTGGAACCGGGGTGCCTGCCAGGTGGATGCCGGAACCCTGGCGGTCATGAACAACATGCTGGTACCTGCCGGATTGCTGGTGAACCTGGTGATCTGGAACCGGGAGGCTGACCTGCTGCGGTTGCTTATCGGGGGAGCGGTTATCGCCTTCTCGTTATGGGTGAATGCGAGGTTCCATCCACGGGCCAGGATTGATCTTGCGACCTGATGTCGCATGGGGCTCAACAGAGGGGTATTAGTGACATTTCCTTACAGTCTGTGTGCTTTCTAATTGTTAACATTCGCCCCAGTTGACTAAAGTCAAGAGCGCCTCTGCCGATACGCCCCCAGACCATTATCGGCAGCGCCCGCTACCGGAACCCCTACGAGTCAGGAATCCTGTCCACCATGCGCAACAACGGCCCCGTCACCCAACGCGAAGCCCGGATGAAGCCCGGCAGCCGGCTGATTACCACCACCACGCTTAAAGGTGTGATCACCTACTGCAACGATGACTTTGTCCAGATCAGTGGTTTCAGCCGCGATGAACTGATCGGTCAGGCCCATAACATTATCCGGCACCCGGACATGCCCCAGAGCGTGTTCAAGGCCATGTGGGACACCATCAGTGCCGGCAAGCCGTGGATGGGCGTAGTCAAGAACCGCTGCAAGAACGGCGACCACTACTGGGTCAGTGCCTATGTGACACCCATTCTTGAGAATGGCGAGATGACCGGCTTCGAGTCGGTTCGCGTTGAGCCGACCCGGGAGCAGGTGGACAGGGCCTCCCGGCTGTACAGCCGGCTTTCCGAGGGCAAACAGCCCCTGTCGGTCGGTACCCATATCAGATCCATGGTGCGGGCCGGCTGGCCCCTGGTGATCCCGTTGATCACCAGCCTGTTGGCACTGGGATGGGGGGCGTTCTGGCCCGGGGTGGCGCTCATTGCTGGCGGTATCATCGCCGGCGGCTTCATCCAGATGGCCGCTGTCAATGCACGCCTGAGGTCACTGATCGACCTGCGCCCGGAGGCCTTTCGCGATCCGCTGGTGGCACGGACCTATTCTGACGAGAGTGGCCACTTTGCTGAAATGGGCATGGTGTTGATGAGCGAGAAAGCCCGCATTCGCACCGCCCTGGCCCGCATTGAGGACCGCGCCGATGACCTGATGCGTACGGCCACAAGGGGCTATGAACAAATCGCCGAAGGCGCGGATGCCATCGAGCGGCAGCGCCAGGAAACCGATCAGGTGGCCTCGGCGATGAACGAGATGACCGCGTCCATCCAGGAAGTCACCGATACTGTGAATCGGAACGCCGATGGTGCCCGGCAGGCCAGTCAACTGGCCCATAGCGGCGGCGATCTCAGCCATGACGCACTCCAGGCCATCGAGCAACTGGTGACCCAGGGGGGAACCATCGGGGAGTCTGTCAGTCGTCTTGGCGAGTCTACCGACAAGATTGGGGATGCTGCCCAGCTGATTTCCGATATCGCCGAGCAGACCAATTTGCTGGCCCTGAACGCCGCCATCGAGGCCGCCCGGGCGGGCGAACAGGGTCGCGGATTTGCGGTAGTGGCAGACGAAGTCCGCTCCCTGGCCCAGCGCACCCGACAGTCCACGGTATCCATCCATGAGGTGATCGAGAACTTCCGCGCCCAGGTGGACGAGGTAGTCGCCGCTACCCGGCACGGCGAGGAAATCGGTAACCGTGGCCTGGCCAAGGTCCGGGAAACCGAAGAGGCGCTCAAGGATATCGTGCAGAACATCGAGGGTATCTCGGATAGCTTCATGACCATGTCGGCGGCCTTCGAGGAACAGAGCCAGGTGTCCGACGAGATCAACCGCCAGGTCGTCAGTATTGCAGAACTGGCCGATTCATCCACCGAAAAGGCAGAGGGCGCCAAGAGTGCCAGCAACGAGGTCAGTCGTCAGGCCAGTGGTCTGAGTGACCTGGTGGCCCGCTTTGTCAGCCGTCAGTAAGTAAACTCCATCCAGAACGGGCCGGTTAGATGCCGGCCCTGTCCTCGCTTTTTACGGTCCTTCCCAATAACTGATCACGATCTCGCCATTCCCGCTGGCATCGGCGGCGCCAGACTGGCAAAATTCGCCGCCAATTGCTGGTAACAGGCAGGGGATGCCCGAAACAGTCAGGGAAAACCATGACCAGTGACCTATTCCGATCTTTCAACAAGTTCCACTGAACGATGACAGGGTTTCACTATGTCTGACACTAACCTGGCCAGCCGCGGTAACTGGTCTTCCCGCATGGCCTTTATCCTGGCTGCTGCGGGCTCTGCCGTAGGTCTGGGCAATATCTGGAAATTCCCCTACATGACCGGGGAAAACGGCGGCGGTGCCTTTGTACTGATCTACCTCGCCTGTATCGCCATCATCGGTATCCCCATCATGATGGCGGAAGTGTTTGTAGGCCGTAATGGCCGCCGCAACCCGGTTGCCAGCATGCGCCTGGTGGCCGAGCGTAACCTCAGCAACCCGGCCTGGCGTATCTCCGCGATCATTGGTGTGCTGGCGGCATTTATCATTCTCTCCTTCTACTCCGTGATTGGCGGCTGGTCGGCCTCCTACGTCATGCACTCGGCCGTTGGCGACTTTGCCGGCCAGGATGCCGAAGCCGTAGGTGCCATCTTCGGCGACCTGCTGGCGAGTCCGGGCATCCTGCTGTTCTGGCATACGGTGTTCATGGGCCTGATCATCTTCGTGGTTTCCCGTGGCCTGAAGTCCGGCCTGGAACGTGCCGCCAAGACCCTGATGCCGGCGCTGTTCATTCTGTTGCTGTTGGTCGTCGCCTATGCAACGACTACCGGTCATTTTGGGCAGGCCCTGGACTTCCTGTTTACCCCGGACTTCAGCAAAGTCACCTGGGACACCGCCCTGCAGGCCCTCGGCCAGGCGTTTTTCACCATGAGTCTGGGTATGGCCATCATGATGGCCTACGGTTCCTATCTGGGTAAGGATATTTCCATCGGCCGTGCTGCAGTAGGCGTGGGGATCATGGATACCCTGGTAGCCCTGCTGGCGGGCCTGGCGATCTTCCCGTTTGTATTCGCCAACGGTCTGGAAGCCGGCCAGGGTCCGGGTCTGATCTTCGTTACCCTGCCGCTGGCCTTTGGTCAAATGCCCCTGGGTGTGGTGTTTGCAACAGCCTTCTTCATTTTGTTGCTGTTCGCCGCCTGGACATCCGGTATCTCCCTGCTTGAACCGGTTACTGAATGGGTCGAAGAAAAGTTCGCCATGTCCCGCACCGGTGCGGCCATTCTGTCCGGCGTTGCCTGCTGGCTGCTGGGCATCGCATCCATCCTGTCCCTGAACATCTGGTCCGATGTCTACCTGCTGGGCATGTTCGATCGCTTTGCGGAAACTGGCATCCTGGATCTGCTGGACTTCGTTACTGCGAACATCATGCTGCCGCTGTCCGGTCTGCTGACGGCACTGTTCGTTGGCTGGTGTGTGGCGAAGGAATCCCTGCAGGATGACATGGCCATGTCCGACGGCCTGTTCAACCTGTGGCGTAACCTGCTGCGTTATGTAACGCCGATAGCAGTACTCGCAGTCTTCATCTACAACCTGATGTAAAAAAGCAGGCAAGCAATAAGCCTGAAAAGCCGGAGGCCCGGCACCCCCTTCCGAAACAGTCAGAGAACAGGGTTCTCGTTTCGGAAGGGGGTGCCGGGCCTCCGGCGTTTTGCACCAGACACAGGAGCCCACCTGCAAGTCGATAACGGGTGCTTCCTGATGGATCGGGTCCGGGTAGTGTCCTTCGAAACGAAAAACTTCGTTTTCCTGACTGTTTCGAAGGACACTACCCGGACCCTCTGGCGGGAATAGTCAGGAGGTGTTCGGCGGTACAGCGGCTTCGCGGCCCTTTCTTCGAAACGAAAACCCTGTTTTCTGACTGTTTCGAAGAAAGGTCCCCGAAGCCTCTGGCGGGAAGACGCGGGTCGGCCTTGGTCAGGCTAGGCAAGAGGATGGGAAGTCTCCGGGTAACCACTTTCGAAACAGTCAGAGAACACGGTTCTCGTTTCGAAAGTGGTTACCCAGAGGCTTCTGCACGGAGTTCGGTCTTGGGTGCTCGGGCACAAAAAAGCCGCGGGTCCATTCTTGGACCCACGGCTCTCCAAGTCTTGGCCGTTAAAGGCGGAAGCGCGCGACCTGACTACTCAGATCCTCGCCCAACCGGGCCAGCTCATTACTGGAACTGGAAATCTGCTCGGCTGCCGTGGCGGACTGATCACTCACATCGCGAATCTGGGTGACGTTCTGGTTGATATCCTCAGCCACCGAGGTCTGCTGTTCAGCCGCCGTTGCTATCTGGCTGTTGTACTGGCTGATATTGCCGACCGCTGCCGCAATCTCGCGAATGGTCTCACCAGTGGTGCGGGCGCTGTCCAGCGTCTGTCCGGCCAGGGTGGTGCCCCTTTCCATGGTGGTTACCGAATCCTCGGTGCTGTTCACCAGGTTGGAAATTAGCGTTTCAATCTCGGATGCAGAGCTCTGGGTACGCTGGGCCAGGGAGCGGACCTCATCAGCGACAACCGCGAATCCACGCCCTTGCTCGCCCGCCCGGGCAGCCTCGATGGCGGCGTTCAGTGCCAGCAGGTTGGTTTGCTCGGCCACCGACTTGATCACATCCAGCACCGTGCCGATATTCTCGCTGTCCTTCTGGAGTCCCCGCAGACGCTCGGCTACCTGTTCAACCTGGGTATTCAGTTCGCTGACGTAGGAAAGGGTTTCCTCTACCGCTGATTCACCAGCGGCGGCCTTTTCGTTCGCGGTATTGGCAGCGCTGAAGGCGTCTTCGGCACTGCGGGCCACGTCATTAACGGTCGCCACCATTTCATTCATTGCCGTGGCTACCTGGTCGGTCTGGTCCCGCTGCTGGGTGACGCCCTGACTGGTCTCAGCGGTCACTGTGGAAAGCTCCTCGGCGGAGGACGCTATATTGGTAGCGCTGGCATTGATGTGTCTTACCAGCTCCCTCAGGCTCGTGACCATGGTGCCGAGGGCAGACAGCAGCTGTCCCAGCTCGTCACCCCGATCACTGGTAACGGTCTCCTGCAGGTCGCCATCGGCCACACGGGTCGCCAGGGCGACGGCCTGGTGGATCGGGCGGGTGATGCTGCGGGTCAGGATCCAGGCGATGAGTGCACCGAGTATAACGATGACCAGCACCACGGCAATAATGACCATGGATGCTGTTTCACGCTCGTCTTCCATCTTCTGTTGTTGTGTTTCCTGGAGTTCCACGGCTGTTGCCAGGGTATCCCGTGCCGTTCCCACCATTTGCTCCTGCAGGGACTGGGTCTGGTTCTCGGCTTCCACGACCTTGTTGAACACCTCGATGTAGCGAACCAGCAGGTCCTTCAGGGCACTTTTGACGTTTTTATCCAGGAACGACGAATCAATGGTACGGACCGCCCGCTCACCGGAGGCACGGAATCTTTCCACGGCTTCCTGCTCGTTCTCCACCAGGAAGTTACCTTCGTTTCGACGCATCTGCTGGATGGCCGCGTTGGTGGCATAAAGGCTGTCTTCGGAGGCAAAGCCGCCGGTTACTCCGCGTACGGCCAGTTCAAGCTCTTCAAGGCGCTCATCCCGTAATGCGCGTACTTGCACCAGGTCCTGTAGCTGTTGCTCGTAGGCGTGTACACCCTGGCGGATTTGATCGATACGGTCATGGTCTTCGGGCACAACCAGCCTGTCTTTCAGGGCTTCAGCCCGATCTGATGCCTGGCGGGTATTGGCGATTGCTTCTTCGACATAGCTCTGCTCACCACGGATCAGGAAGTTTTTCTCATCCTGCCGTGCCTGTAGCAGGTCGGCTTCAATGGCCGAGGCATCCGCAACAATCGCTGCCCGGTCACCAAATTGCGCGAGGGCGACGTAACCGGTAGCGCCAACCAGCATGGTGAGGAGGATCAGTACAGCGAACCCCGAAGCCATTTTCATGCCCAGGGAGAGTTTGAGTTTGGAAGGGTTTTGCAGCAGACGCATGTACGGCTCCAGCCAGTATTCTTGCAGGTGAAACGAATGATGATGGTGTTATCGGCTGTCTGGGTTATTTTTTTAGGTTGGGACAGCCACTTGGCCTGTGAACTTGTGCAAAATCCGGCGTTTTGTTCGCGGCAGAGTCAATCCAGGCGCCAGTTAAAGCCAGAGGGGGCCGGGTCTCAAGACGAGTTTGGTAGGTTTTGGTAACGATTTGCTAACCGCTGGCCGTAAAAAAACGCCGGCCCCTTTGCGGGTGCCGGCGTTATCGTCATCACGGGTTACCCGTCAGAACAGCAGTTCGGGCAGGTAGGTGACAATTTCGGGGAAGATCATCAGTAGCACAAGGCCGATAATCTCGACGATCACGAAGGGGATAACCGATTTGTAGATATCCTTCATGGTGATCTCTGGTGGAACAATGCCCTTCAGGTAGAACAGGTTGAAGCCGAAGGGTGGCGTCATGTAGCCGATTTCCATGTTGATCACGAACAGGATGCCGAACCAGATCGGGTCAAACCCGAGGGATTCCACGATCGGCAGGAATACCGGCAGGGTGATCAGCATGATACCTACGGGGTCCAGCACCATGCCCAGTATGAAGGTGATCAGCATCATGGCAATGATAATGCCCCAGGGGCCGCCCGGAATCTGGGTGATGAAGCCCTCGATCATGCTCTGGGCGCCCATACTCTGATAGGCGGCGCTGAAGGCGTGGGCAGCGAACAGTATCCACATGATCATGCCGGACAGCTTGAAGGTGCGGATCGAGGCTTCCTTGAGCAGCGCGTAATCCAGCTTGCGATAGACGGCCGCCGCGATCAGGGAACCAAGTACACCCATGGCGGCTGCCTCGGTGGGCGTGGTAATGCCGCCCATGATGGAGCCCAGCACCATCACCACGATCAGGATAGGCAGGGCGACGGAGCGAAGCGAAATCAGCTTCTCCCGCAGGGTTCCGCGTTCTTCGGGAGGCAATGCCGGCGCCAGGTGGGGCTGGAGGTTACTGCGAATCAGGATGTACGCGGCCGTCAGCACCATCAGCAGGATGCCCGGAAGAATACCGGCGGCAAACATCTTGCCCACAGAGACACCACTGATCAGGGCGTAGAGGATCATCATGATGCTGGGAGGAATCAAGATGCCCCAGCCACCGCCGGTGTTGATAACACCGAGGCACATGCTCCGGTCATAGCCCCGGGCCAGCATGGCCGGGAGGGCGATGGTGCCCATGGCCACGACGGCGGCGCCGCTGATACCGACCATGGCGGCAAAGATGGCGCAGATGGCCAGGGTGCCGATAGCCAGGCCGCCGCGCAAGCCGCCGAACCACAGGTGCATGGCACGGTACAGGTCCTTGGCGACTCCGGTGCGCTCAAGAATCATCGCCATATAGACGAACAGTGGGATGGCCACCAGGGTGAAGCTGCCCATGGTGCTCCAGATCTGTGAAGCCACCATGTAGAAGGAGTCAAAGCCCCAGGTGAAATACAGGAAGACGACCGACACGCCACCCAGTACAAATGCCAGCGGCAAGCCCAGGAAAACGAATAGCAGGAGCGAGCCGAAAAACAGCAGGGTCAGGATTTCAGTACTCACAGTTGCTCTCCCTTGGGATCATGCTCGGGATGGTCCTCGGGCCGGTAGTAGCTCAGGTTGCACGCGATGGCGATGTCTTCCAGCAGTTTGACGATCCCCTGCAGCACCAGCAGGGCAGTGCCGATGGGGATACAGGCCTTCACCGGCCAGATGGGCGGGTTCCAGGCAGAATAGGAGGTTTCCCAGTTGCTGATGGACTCCTGGGCCATGTCGACGCCGAAGTACAGCAATGCAAGGGTGAAGATAAAGAACAGGATAGACGTGAACACATCAATGGCGGCCTGCATGCGGGGACCGAACAGGCTGTAGATCAGGTCGACATTGACGTGGCCGCGGTGGGCCAGGAGATATCCGCCGGAGAGCACCGCATAGGCACCGAACAGCAGCTGGGTCAGCTCGTTGGTCCAGACGGTGGGGGCGTTGAACGCATATCGCAGGAAGACTTCCAGCAATATGAACAGGAACATGGCGAAAACCAGGAAGGACACGGCCACGCCGATGGCCTTGTTCATTCTGGTGACGCCTTTCATGAATGCGCTGATGGCACGCATGGCATCCTCCGGGAGGAATCTGATGGCTTGCAATAAAAAGCCGGGGGCCCGTTAAGGAAGCCCCCGGCCGGTTCGGTCTGGCTTACAGGTAGCCGAGGTCGCTCAGGAAGCTCTTGAGCATGGACAGGGCTTCGGCAGCCTTGTCACTACGCTTGCCTTCCTCGTCCCACATGGCCTGACCCACCTGGACCAGGTGGTCCTGCACGTCCTGGGGCAGGGTGTTCACTTCAACACCCTCCTCAGCGATAGCCTTGGCCAGGGTGATGCGCTCCTTGTACAGGTACTCATTGGTGCGGTACCAGAACTGCTCCTGGAGCACGTCCTTGACCAGCTGCTGCAGGTCTGCCGGCAACTTGTCCATGGCCTTCTGGCTGACGATGATAACGTCAGTACCAGCAATGTTCAGGGCTGGCTGAACGTGGTACTTGGCGATCTCGTACAGGGCCATGGAGTAAGCACCCTGGGCAGCACCCCAGTGGGCGCCGTCAACAATGCCGGAGTCCAGCGCGGTGTACAGTTCGCCGCCCGGGATATAGGAAGCAGCAGCACCGGCTTCGGTCAGGAACTTCTGCAGGGCACCGGAAGAACGGATCTTCAGGCTCTTGAAGTCCTCCAGGCTTTCAATCGGCTCCTTGACGACCATTTCGGTGGGGTAGACCTTGTCGGTGGCCCAGTAAACGCCGTGCTGGGCAGCTTCTTCGCGCAGCATTTCCTCAAAGCCCAGGGCCTGGTGGAAATAGGCGGCTTCCCAGACGTTCCGGAATGCGAAGGGCAGACCGGAAGCGATGCCCGCCAGGGTCATCTTGTCAGAGGCGTAGGACGGAGAGATGGTACCCATCTCAAGGATGCCACGGCTGACCGCGTTGAAGGTCTCCTGGGCCTTGAACAGGGAGCCGGCTTCGAACAGCTGAAGCTTCAGGCGACCATCAGAGCGCTCTTCCAGCTGCTCTTTCAGACGGCCCAGGCTGTCCTTGTAGGAGCTGGAGGCACCCGGCCAGTGGGATTGAACTTTCCAGGTAAAGGTTTCCTGGGCGGCGGCGGGCGTTACAGCAAGGGCGGCAGAGACGCCCAGGGTAAGTGCCGAGGCAAATACCGTGAGTTTTTTGCGAACGTTGTTAAGCATTACTTCTTAACCTCTTTGTTGTTTTCCTGTGGGGACATCCTGTCGTTGATTTCATCAGGCGAAACTTATGACTGCAGAACGGATCCGCGTTTCCCAAATTTATCGCATTCGAGCGAGCGTTTGCAATACCAGTCGTCGGGCCATTGGTCGCAACCGGGCCATGGACGGCAAGGTCCGGCGTTGCGAAATGTGCGCCGGACCCAGTTGAAAAAGATAGTTTATGCAAGGGATTTTTTCCTGCCGATCAGTCAGATCGGATCCTGGGATTCCTTCAGCTGTGGCCAGGGCAGCCCTTCTGGGAAGAGCCGAGCCTGGGCCTGGCGAGCTACCTCTATAAGGGTCTTCTCGCTCCAGGCGGGGCCGATAATCTGGACCGCCCGGGGCAGGCCGTCGTCGCCGAAGCCTACCGGGAAGCTGATGGCAGGCAGTCCCACTACCATCGCCACGCCGGCCCACACGGTGACATCCAGGTATGGCTCCTCCTTCCCATTAATGGTCAGGGTGCGTGCCATAGCCGAGGTCTCCTGGTCATGGGGGAACGGCAGGGTGTTGGTCACCGGGCAGATCATCAGATCATGGTCCTCGAAGAACCGGGCCCAGGTCCGTTGCAGTTGTGCCCGCTCCTCGTCTTTCTGCAGCCATTCGCCATGGCTTTGCAGGGCTCCCCGGGCAAAGCGGTGGGAGTAGTCATCGCCTTCTTCCCCGGCCAGTTTCGCCAGGCGATCGCGAACCTTCGGAGGCAGGCCCTGGCTCATGACGCCACCGAGCAGGTGGTAGTAGAGGCGATGGCTTTTCTCCAGGGTCAGTCCTTCCGGCTGGGCGTCCTCAAGGCGGGCGCCAAGGGATTTGAGTTGGTCGCAGAAACCGACCAGGCCGCTCAGTACTTCGTTGTCCACCGGCGCCCAGTCGTCATTGAGCCAGGTGGCGAAGCGGTATTCCTCCAGGGGTTTCTTGCTGGCCGGGGGCAGGTTCACCTGCCAGGGGGCCATGTCATCGTCGGGACCGGACAGCAGGTCCAGTTCTGCCTCCAGGTCATCCAGGTGCCGGGCCAGTGGACCGCCCACGCCCATGTCCCGCTTGGCGACACTGCCGGGAGTGCCCGGCACATGGCCGCGCATGGGGACCAGGCCAGACGTGGTTTTCAGGCCATAGATGCCGCAGAACGCGGCCGGTGTGCGGATGGAGCCGCCAATGTCGCTGCCCAGCTCCAGTGGTGTCAGGCCTGCGGCCAGGGCCGCTGCCGCACCACCGGACGAGCCGCCCGGGGTCAGGTCGGTGTTCCAGGGGTTATTCGTGGTGCCGTAGATCTCATTGAAGGACTGCAGGTCACCAGCGAACTCCGGCACATTGGTCTTGCCGAAGATAATGGCACCGGCATCGAGCAGCCGCTGGACTGCAACGGCGGTGCGGGGAGAAACATGATCCTGGTAACCCTTGTGGCCGGCGGTGGTAGGCCAGCCTTCGAGCTCCCAGGTTTCCTTGATGGTCATCGGTACGCCATGGAGCGGTCCCAGGTCACGGCCATCCTCGGCAGCCTTGTCAGCAGTACGCGCCTGCTCCCTGGCCTGCTCTTCCTTCAATACCACAACGGCATTCAGGGCCGGGTTGTATCGACGGGTGCGTTCCAGGAAGTGGTCCAGCACCTGTTCGCTGGTGTATTCGCGGGCCTTGATGCCCCGGGCCAACGCAAAGGCGGATAGTTTATGGAAGTCCATGGTATCTCCATTGTGGTTGTTTTCGTGTGGGAGTCACGAACATAGAATATCCGGTCGTTTTGTGAAACAGTATTTCGAAATTTTGATGCCGCCTGGAGGTTCCATGATCAAGACTGAAAAGAAGAACGGCTTTGTTCACCTGCTGATTTCCCGCCCGGAGAAGAAAAACGCCCTGACCCGGGATATGTATTCTGCCCTGGCTGAAGGCGTGGAGAAGGCGGCGGCGGATGAATCCGTCAACGCCATTGTGATCAGCGGTGATGGTGGTGTGTTTACCGCGGGCAATGACCTGGATGACTTCCGTGCCCGCGCCACGGATACCAACCCCAAGCCGTCCGCCGGCCTGGCTTTTATTGAAACCCTGATGAACTGTGACACACCGGTTCTGATTGCTGCCGAGGGGCTGGCCATCGGCATCGGAACCACCATGCTGCTGCATGTAGACGGGGTCTACGCGGGTGAGTCTACCCGCTTCAAGACCGCGTTTGTGGACCTTGGCCTGGTGCCGGAGGCGGCTTCAACCGTGACCATGCCTCTCCACCTGGGTGCCCGCAAGGCGGCGGACCTGTTGTTGATGGGGGATGTGCTGAGCGCTGCCGAAGCGGCCGAGATCGGCCTTGTCAGTCGCACAGTGGCTGACGGTAAAGCCCTGGATGAAGCCTTCGCCGTGGCCGAAAAGCTTGCCGGCAAGCCCCGTGAGGCCCTCAGGGCGAGCAAGCGACTGATGAAAGCGCCGTGGAAGGCCATGACCAAGGATGCGCTGGAGCGCGAGCGTGAGGTCTTCTCGGAGCGACTGCGCTCAGACGATTGCCATGCAGCACTGGCTCGTATGGGAAAGAAGTAAGCCTGCAGACAGGAAAAGGGGTAGCAGGTGGCTACCCCTTTATGCGCCTGCCAGTGGGGCGGGCAGGTTGATCAGACCGCGTAACCCGGGTTCTTGCTGTCCAGCAGACGGATCAGCGCCGGCCAGGTCAGGGCCGCAGCCTTGCCCAGTGACTGGGATTGTTCCCGGGTGGTCTCGATGGCTTGCTGTGAAGGCAGGCAATAGGGCGCCGGTGTGCGCACCTGGATTTCACAGGCTTTCATCAGGAAGTAAAGATAGGTAAAGCATTCCGGTACGGAGCCACCGGCGGTCAGGATGCCGTGGTTGCGCAGCATCAGCATGTTCTTTTCACCGATGTCCCGGATCAGTCGCTCCCGCTCGTCCAGGTTCAGGGCAACACCTTCATAGTCGTGGTAGGCCAGGTGATCCAGGCACAGCATGGCGGTCTGGCTCAGGGGCAGCAGGCCCTCCTTGTGAGCGGATACGGCAACACTGTCTGCCGCGTGCACGTGCATCACCGCGTGGGCATCGTCACGACCCATGTGGACGGCGCTGTGAATGGTGAAGCCCGCCGGGTTGACCCGGTCGATACCGCCCGCTTCCACCACCTGGCCTTCCTTGTCCACCTTTACCAGCGATGACGCGGTGATTTCGTGGAACAGCAGGCCATATGGATTGATCAGGAAGTGGTGGTCCGGACCCGGTACCCGCGCAGACAGGTGGGTAAACACCAGGTCTTCCCAGCCATACAGGGCGACCAGGCGATAGGCGGCAGCCAGCTCGGTGCGGACTTTCCATTCGGCTTTCTTCAGCTCGTCGGTATCCATCGTGTTGGTACCGGTGATGTTGGATGCATTCATACTGCGTGATCCTCTTGTTGTTGGACATCGGGAGTCTCGGGCTCCCTGTGTTCTGGGGGTGAATGACAGTGTAGCTCGTTAATGGGATAGGGAGATACCGCTTGGTGTCTCCCACAAAAAAGGGGCGGCCTTTGTGGGGCCGCCCCGAACGCTCTCCAACTGGAGGAGAGACCCGACAGGTTCTTTTACTTCCTTTTACCGGCTCAGCTGGCCTGCAGCAGGGACGCGTAACGCTCCAGATGGAAGTCGTCATCGCCCAGCTGGTGGCCGATCATGACCAGGCGCTTGGCATAGTGCGCGAAGCTGTATTCCCAGGTCATGCCGATACCGCCGTGGGACTGGATGCCCTTCTCGGAGATAAACTGGCCGGCACGGTTAATGACGTTCTTGGCGGCGGCCAGGGTACGACGGCGCTCGTCGCTCTGCTCGGCATCCGCGTAGCTGGCGGCCAGGATGGCCATGGAGCGGGCCTGCTCCAGCTCGGACATCATGTCGACCATGCGGTGCTGCAGGACCTGGAATTTGCCGATGGGCACTCCGAACTGCTTACGCTGCTTCAGGTACTCCAGGGTCAGCTCGTTGGCTTCTTCCATGCAGCCCACGGCTTCGGCGCAGAGGGCGGCGATGGCGCGGCCGGTCTGGTATTCGATAACGTCAGCTGCCTTGCCTTCCTCGCCCAGCAGGGCGTCAGCGCCTACCTGCACGTTGTTCAGGACGACGTCGCAGCCCTTGGCACCGTCAACGGTGGGGTAGGTGCGACGCTCAACGCCTTCGGCGTTCGGGTCGATGGCGAACAGGCTGATACCGTCGGCATCGTTCACATCACCGGAAGTGCGGGCAGACACGATGATCAGGTCGGCACAGTGACCACCGATCACAACGGCCTTGCGCCCGCTGAGGGTGTAGCCGTCGCCGGATTTCTCGGCCTTGCTGGCTACCTCGTTCTGGTTGTAGAACGCTTGCGGCTCCTGCAGGCCAACCGCCACTTTCAGTTCACCGCTGGCCACGCCGGCCAGGTACTTCTCTTTCTGCTCGTCGTTACCCGCCTGGCTCAGGATGCCGCCACCCAGAACCACGGACTGCAGGTATGGCTCCAGGCACAGGCCACGGCCCAGTTCGGTCATAACGGACTGGATTTCGACACCGCCGCCGCCAAAGCCGCCCAGCTCCTCAGGGAAGGGAACGGCTGTCAGGCCCAGCTCGCCGAGCTGTTTCCAGAAATCTTCGCTGAAGCCCAGCTCGGTTTCGCTGAATTCCAGGCGCTTTTCAAAGCTGTACTCACCGCGGACCAGGCGCGCCACGGTGTCCTGCAACATCTGTTGCTCTTCGCTCAGAGTGAAGTCCATGGTCGCCTCCTTATAGTCCCAGAATCATTTTGGATACGATGTTCTTCTGGATCTCGTTGGATCCGCCGAAAATCGACAGTTTGCGGTTGTTGAAGTACTGAGAAGACAGCGGGGCCGCGTTCTCGTCAGACAGGAAGTCGCCTTCGTAGTCGTAGCTCATTTCTTCTTCAACAAACGGAATTGCGTAGGGACCAAGGGCGCGACGGGCCAGGTCATTGATGGCCTGGCGAATTTCGGTGCCCTTGACCTTCAGCATGGAACTCTCGGCACCCGGAACACCACCGCCCTCTACGGCCGCGATGATGCGCAGGTTGCTGATAGAAGCCGCCATCAGGTCGATTTCAACCTGGGCAATGCGCTGGCTGAAGGTGGGGTCTTCCAGCAGCGGCTTGCCGTTCTTCAGGCGGCGGCTGGCCAGCTGTTTGAGGTGGGACAGGGCCGCCTTGGACAGGCCGATGCCAGCCAGGCCGGTACGCTCATAGGTGAGCAGGTACTTGGCGTAGGTCCAGCCCTTGTCTTCTTCACCTACCAGGTTCTCGACCGGCACTTTCACGTCTTCGAAGAAGACTTCGTTGACTTCGTGCTCGCCGTCCAGGGTGATGATCGGACGTACGGTGATGCCCGGGGTGTTCATGTCGATCAGCAGGAAGGAGATGCCTTCCTGGGCCTTCACCTCGGTGTTGGTCCGCACCAGGCAGAAAATCATGTTGGCGTGCTGGCCCAGGGTGGTCCAGGTCTTCTGGCCGTTGACGATATAGTGGTCGCCGTCACGGACCGCGCGGGTCTTCAGGGAGGCCAGGTCGGAGCCGGCGCCAGGCTCGGAGTAACCCTGACACCACCAGTCTTCACCGGACAGGATGCGGGGCAGGTACTGTTGTTTCTGCTCTTCGTTGCCGAACTTGATGATAACCGGGGCTACCATGTTCACGCCGAAGGGAATGGAGCGGGGTACGCCGTAGGCGCAGGACTCTTCGTCCCAAATGTGCTTCTGAACCGGGGTCCACTTCACACCGCCGTACTCTTCCGGCCAGTGGGTGGCGTACCAGCCCTGTTCGCTGAGAATCTTTTGCCAGCGCTGGTGGTCTTCCTTGGTCAGGCGACGGAAGCCCTTGACCTTGGCAGCGATATCAGCCGGCAGTTTTTCGTCCAGAAAAGCGCGCACTTCGTCGCGGAAGGCAAGCTCTTCAGCCGTGTAGTTCATGTTCATGAATCAACCTCTCGGTTCGTTCTAGCGAAAACATATACCGCATAGCAGAATATACCTATGATGGAGGAACGCCATTGACGTGTCAATTCCCCGGGCGCTGAACGGCGCCGGAGTACGCGTAACTCCAGTGTGCCTGTGGAGCCTGGTGAGGGAGGGTCCAGTGATACGGACCCGCAGGCCGAGGTCGTTTTTGTAGGAGTGGGTCCGCTTGGTGAAACAGGTTGATCAAAAGTGATCAGAAAGATATGCGGCAAGGTCGCTGCCGGCAGGCGGAGGTCACTGAAACAGGCGGTCCCATTCTAGTGGATTGAGGCGCATATTGCTCGCCTGAGACTTAAATGGGGCATTATGGCGACCCTGAAACAAAAAAACAGGACCCGAAGGCCCTGTTTTGTGAACGCTACTGCACCTGGTGTTACTTGAACGCCTGCAGTCCGGTCTGGCCACGGCCCAGGATCAGGGCGTGAACGTCGTGGGTGCCCTCGTAGGTGTTGACGGCCTCCAGGTTCATTACGTGGCGGATGACGTGGTATTCGTCAGAGATACCGTTGCCGCCATGCATGTCACGGGATACCCGGGCAATGTCCAGGGCCTTGCCGCAGTTGTTGCGCTTGAGCAGGGAGACCGCATCCGGTGTGGCTTCGCCCGCGTCCATCATGCGACCCAGTTGGAGCACGGCCTGCAGGCCCAGGGTGATCTCGGTCTGCATGTCTACCAGCTTCTTCTGGATCAGCTGATTGGCGGCCAGGGGCTTGCCAAACTGCTGACGCTCGAGGGTGTAGGTGCGGGCGGCGTGCCAGCAAAACTCGGCGGCGCCCAGGGAGCCCCAGCTGATGCCGTAGCGGGCCTTGGTCAGGCAGCTCAGCGGGCCTTTCAGGCCTTCCACGTCCAGCTTGTTCTCTTCCGGTACGAAGACCTCGTCCATGAAGATGGAGCCGGTTTCAGACGCGCGCAGGGAGAACTTGCCTTCGATCTTCGGGGTATCCAGGCCCTTGGCGCCTTCGCGCTCAATAATGAAGCCGGTGACCTTGCCGTCCAGCTTGCCCCAGACTACGCATACGTCTGCAATCGGCGCGTTGGTGATCCAGGTCTTGGAGCCGCTCAGAAGGTAGCCGCCGTCCACTTTCTTGGCACGGGTTTCCATGCCGCCGGGATCGGAACCGTGGTTGGGCTCGGTCAGACCGAAGCAGCCAACCCATTCGCCGGAGGCCAGCTTGGGAAGGATGCGCTTCTTGGTCTCTTCCCGGGCGTAGGAGAAGATCGGGTACATGACCAGGGAAGACTGCACGCTCAGGGCGGAGCGGTAGGCGGAGTCCACACGCTCCACTTCACGGGCGATCAGGCCATAGCAGACATGGTTCAGGCCCGGGCCGCCGTATTCTTCCGGCAGGGTTGCGCCGAGCATGCCCAGTTCGCCCATCTGGTTGAAGATGCTGCGGTCGAATTTCTCGTGACGGTTGGCCTCGGTGATGCCGGGCATCAGGCGCTGGTCACAAAAGCTGCGGATGCTGTCCCGAACCTGGCGTTCGGTTTCGTCAAGCTGCTTGTCAAACTGAAGCAGGTCGTCCCAGGGAGCGGAAGCCATAGTGTGTCTCCTGAAGTACTGGCGGGCGGTGTCGGCATTCGGCACCGCCCTGTTGGGGGTTTGGTGTAGGCGGCAGGGCCGGAGCCCGGCCGCCCTTATGGTTGGGGATCAGTCCTGGTACCGCTCGATAACGGCGGCGATCCCCTGGCCAACGCCAATGCACATGCTGATCAGGGCGTAGCGGCCTTCCATGCGCTCCAGCTGACGGGTCGCCGTCAGCGCGATCCGCGCACCGGAAGCACCCAGCGGGTGGCCTACCGCAATGGCGCCACCGTTGGGGTTCAGGCGCGGGTCGGTCTGGTCGATGCCCAGCTTGGTGGTGCAGCCGAGTACCTGGGCAGCGAATGCCTCGTTGATTTCGATCACGTCCATATCGTTGATGGACAGGCCGGCGCGGGCCAGGGCCTTCTCGCATGCGGGTACCGGGCCATAACCCATCACCCGGGGCTCAACGCCGGCAATGGCGGCAGACACAATGCGACCGCGGGGCTTGATGCCGGCCTTTTCGCCCGCTTCCAGGGAGCCGATGATCAGCGCAGCGGCACCGTCGTTGACACCAGAAGCGTTGCCGGCGGTGACCACGCCGCCTTCAAACAGCGGGCGCAGGTTAGACAGGGCGGCCAGGTCAGACTGCGGGCGCGGGTGCTCGTCCTGGTCCACGGTAACCGGCGGCTTCTTGCGTCCCTGGGGTACTTCAATGCCGAGGATTTCCTCGTCATAGAAGCCCAGCTTGCGAGCCGCTTCATAGCGGGCCTGGCTCTGGGCTGCGAACTCGTCAACCTTGTCACGGGTAAGGCCCAGGTCCCTGGCGATGTTGTCAGCGGTCTGCGGCATGGTGTCGTTGCCGAATTCTGCTTCTACCCGCGGGTTGGGGAAGCGGGCACCGATGGTGCTGTCGAACATGCGGAAGTCACGGGAGTAGGGCGCTTCGCTCTTGGCCATAACGAAGGGCGCACGGCTCATGCTCTCGGAGCCGCCGGCGATAAACAGCTCGCCTTCGCCACAGCGTACAGCACGGGCCGCATCGATAATGGCTGCAAGACCGGAACCGCACAGGCGGTTAACCGTCAGGCCACCAGTTTCAACCGGCAGGCCCGCCATGAGGCCCGCGTGGCGTGCTATGTTACGGGCATCTTCGCCAGCCTGGTTGGTGCAGCCGGCGATCACGTCTTCGTAAGCGCTGCGCTCGAATCCGTTGCGCTCGATAACGGCCTTGATAACGCTGGCCAGCAGGTCGTCCGGGCGTACCTTGGCCAGGGCGCCGGCGTGGCGTCCGAAGGGGGTTCTCAAGCCGTCGTAGATATAGGCGCTCATGTTCTCTCCTGTGCTGATAATCCGCCTGGGAAGTTAACCTTCCGGGCGGTGAATAAGGAATCCAGTTTGTGCCGCCCTATGATAACGGAAAATGCCAGGCGCTTGTCTTGGCAAAAATGATGATGTAGTTTCATCAAGCGAAACTGAATTTTATCCAAACTTCAGGGTGGCTAAAGATTAATCCGGCCGATGGGCAATTGCAAGCTGTCAGGGCCGCACACACCGCCACCCGATTTCCGGGGAAGTCCGCCTTCTATGAGCCGTTACCTGCTGTCGCTGGCCGTTGTCATCGAACTGCTGGCGCTGATGACGTCCGCACGTGCCTTGAGTATAGCTGCCGGCTGCCTGTTTATCGGCTATTTCACCCTGTTTATGGGGCGTATCACCCTGTATTCCCGCTCCCTGTTGTTGATCACCCTCGCCATTGTCGCCGCCCTGGCGGCCACCGGTAAACTGACGGGCGCCGGTCTCCTGGATGCCGCAGCTTCCGCCGGTTTCTATGGTGCCTTTCTGGGCAGCCTCGGCATGATGCAGTGCCTGGTGCGGCGGTTCGAGGTGCTTCGCCGTATCCATGACGTACTGCTGGGTGGGCCGCCGTTTCTGCTGTACCCCAAATACGCCGTTACCACCCTGAGCATCGCCTCGGTGCTCAATTTTGGCGTGATGAATCTGCTGTGCGGAACGCTCACCTCCACGCTTGATGAACGCAACATTCAGGGGGAGTCCCGCCTGAACTGGATTCGCAGTGTACTGATCAGCGCCCTGCGGGGCTTCTCCCTGGTCCCGCTGGTGGCTCCCACCAGCGTGGCTGTCGCCATTATCACCCGGGAGGTTCCGGACATTTCCTGGTCCGGCCTGCTGCCCTATGGCATAGCCGCAGCGGCCTTGCTAATCGGCGTCGGCTGGGTGCTGGAACAGGGCCGGTTCCGCAAGATCAGCGAGGAGCGGGTAAAGCTGGAAGGCTGGCCCCAGGGTACCCGCACGCTGGTCGTGGTCGTGTCGCTGATTCTCGGCTGCATGGCCTTGCTGGTTTACACCGCCGGGTTCAATGTTTCCCGGGCGGCGATGATCGCGGTACCGTCGGTGACGATCCTCTATATGCTCTGGAAGGAGCGTGATCCGCTGGCGGTGTTCCGGGAGGCTACCCAGAACGTCGCGGGTATGAGTAACGAGATGGCGATCTTTGCCTCGTCTGCCTGCCTGGGTGTGGCCCTGATGACCCTGGTGCCGGATGACCTCATCTCCGGCGTTGCGGCCCGGGAGGCCGGAGTCTACCTGGTGGCGGTGGCGGGCATGTTGTTGCTGCCACTATTATCGGCCATCGGTGTCATTCCTATCACCTCACTGAGTATTGTGGGTGGCCTGTTGCCTCAGCTGGAAGCCGCCGGTATGGCCATCATGCCGATCGCGGTGGCGCTGATTATCGGCTTCTCCCTGGCCATGATGCTTTCCCCGATGGGCCCGGCGGTCAGCTTGCTGGCCCGGTTCGGGCGGGTCTCCCAGCTGAAGGTGGCCTTTGGCTGGAATGGCTTGTTTGTAGCGGCCGCGTTGCCCCTTCTGTTGTTGTTCCTGGCACTGCTGGTCTGAGCGTAGTCAGGTGCTTGCCGTCAGTGTGTCCTGGTTGCGGATTTCACTGTTCAACGCCCGGAATACGAATACCACGGTCAGCACCCGGTGCACGGATAACAGAATACTGTAGGCCCAGAGCGTCGCCTCAATGGGCCAGCCCAGCAGCCAGCCCGGCGCGAACGCCAGCAGGATAAACAGCGCCCGCTGGATATTGATAAACAGGAATACCCGCTCCCGCCCCATTACCGAGAACACCCGAACCACCGGCGAGGTGGCAAACTGGCTCAGCAGGAACAGCGACAGAATGGCCGCGTACTGCCCGGCCGCTCCCCATTGCTCGCCGAACACCAGGGTGAACAGTGGCTCGCCGAACAACGCCAGTACGGCCACCGGTGCAATGGAAAGCACTGTGAGCGTTCGAATCACCGACCAGGTGATCCTGCGGATCTTCCGGGGATGCTTCTTGCCGATCGCGGACATCTCCGCGTAATAGGCCTTGCTCATGTTGTCGCCAATCAGCGCCATGGGCAATGAGATCGCCATAATGGCCAGGCCCAGCTGGCCGGTGGTGCCGGCGTCGTAGATTAATGCGGTCAGCAATACCGGTGCCTGTATTGAAAAGGCCAGCAGCACCTGTGAAGGCATTCGCCAGGTGGGAAACCGGCGATACAGCGAAGCGGTTTTTTTCAGGCGGGACCAGCTGACGTAGCGCCAATTTTGCCGGAGATCCGTGCGAAAGCGACGAAACAGTGAGCCAGTGCCTGCGCTTTGGGTCACCACCTGGCCCACAAGTAGCCCCACAGAGGTAAATCCGGCCAGTCCCAGCCCCAGTTTTGCCAGAGCGCCGCCGATACTCTGGGTGATCTGCGAGCGGGCTATGGGCTTGTAGGTGCGCCGGCGGGACGCCCAGAGCGTGGCCGTCTCGTAGCCGGCAGTACCCAGCATTCCCAGTCCCAGCAACCACCACCAGGGCACGAGCGCCTCCATGGAAAAGGGCGCAAGCAGGGTCTCGCCAAACAGCCCGAGGGCCAGGGTGACCAGGCTGGTGGTCACAAGCATCAGCAGGCCGGACAACACCAGCAGGTTCATGGCCAGGCCATCCCGCCGCGGCAACGGAATGGCCATCACATAGCGGAAGGTAAGAAACGGCACCAGCAGGAAAATCAGCGAGGTAAATACCGACAGCACGCCATAGTCATCCGGCGTGTAGATGCGGGTCAGCAGCGGTACCACCAGCAAGGCGATGGCCTTGGCTGCGCCGCTGCCCAGTGCCATGGTTACCATGCCCCGGAAGACCTGCCCCGCAGAGCCTTCAAACATCCGCTGTACCGGGTTGAGTAGTTTCATTCCCTGAAGATCACCGTGAATAAACGCGTAGATGGTAGTGGTCGGCCCGACAGCTCCCTGGGCGGCGCCAGCTCAGCGATCCGGGCCTGAAAAAACAGCCTCCGCACGTCGCTGGACTGTACGAGTCTAGGGAAATCCATCAGACCCTGCCATGACAGACAGGACAGAATTTGTGACCTGGTGCCATTGACCCCGGGTCCCCACGGCGGGATGATTTTGTCAGGACGGAATTCGGCTATTCAGGGAAGAAGCAATCTGGCCGGCGGCGCTCAACACGGCGTCCGTACCCTTTGTGATCTTACTTCCCTGTAAATGCCCTCCTTCCTGAAACCCACCCGACCGGGAGTTGATATGACGTCCGTTGGTCGTTTTCTGGTGTTGTCTGTTGTCGGCTTGTTTCTGGTGAGCAGCGAGGTTAGCGCGGGGATGTTTGGATTTGGGAAGAAAACAGAGGTTCATCTTTCGCCTGAGGTGAAGGGGTCGATTACTCGGAACGGTGAACCAGTGCCGGGGGCAGAGGTCTATCGCACGCTCGACTACGACAAAGAGTACTTCGAGCAAACCTTCACTGACAAAGAGGGACGATTCGGGTTTCCAGAAACGAATGTTCGCTCCGGTCTCCCCAGTAAGCTCATGGATGAAACTCGTGTCCGCCAGGTTATAGGGGCGGTCGTTGATGGGAAAAAATACCTGCTTTGGTACCACACGCCTGGAGGTATTAACGAGCGGACCGCAGTCACAAGGAGGTTACGTAACCTCCACTGTGATCTTACTACACCCGAAAAGGAGCTATTGTTCCGAAATCTTGAAAAACCTGACTTTCCGCATGCTGCGTTCAGTATTTGTCGCTGGAACGACGGTCTGGAAATGGATGAACTAGAGGATTAAAAATGAAGCCAGTATCACCAAGGATGGCCTCTGAATTTGCAGAGCTGGTATACCAAGTCCGGCAGCCTAATGTGCGAGGAGACTATCGTCTTGAAACGAGAGGACTTTCCCTTTCGCGGTCATTCGATATCAACCTGTCAACAGGGCCGGTAGTCGGCCAAAGTGGCGGGATATTCGGTTTCTTTCAGCGAGCTTCCGGATTCGCAATGGTTGCGGATGGCAAGCATGAGTACGAAGGACACCATGTAATTGCAGTTCGGGGAACAAAAACCACGCATGACTGGCTAACCAATGGCAATGTTGGACTTTCGCCAAGTACGGGCGGGGCGCTGGTCCACGCTGGCTTTAACGAGACCTTTGAAAGTATGAAACCCGGGCTGGAAGCATTGCTGACGCCCCGTTTGAGCCGCGGCACTGTGGCTGGCATTCACTGCATCGGCCACAGTCTGGGAGGCGCGTTGGCGTCGCTTGTGTCTGACTGGGTTCACAAGCGTTACCGCCGCGATGCCAACCTGTATACCTTTGGCGCGCCCCGGGTGGGAATGAAAGGGTTCGCCACCAAATCCAGCTTTGAGGTTAATAAACTGTATCGCTGTACGCATGGTGCCGATCCCGTGCCGGCGGTACCTCTCTGGCCCTTCATGCATGCGCCGGTCAACGGGATCGAATACCGGCTCGACCGAAGTGATGGCCTGAGCCCCTCGGCCCATGGCATGGGTGAAGATGATATCCCTGGCTATCGCAATACCGCCAAAAAAGGTAATTGGGACCAACTCCATCAGAATTCCATGGAGTACCTCAACAATCCGGTCAGGTTGGATTATAAAAGGCGCCACGAGGCCCACTTCTCCACATACTGGGCTGAAAGACTCTCGTCGGCTCTTGTGACGCTGCTGAAAGATGCCGGCTACTATTCGGCTGTGCTCGCCCAGGCGGCCATTAGCACGTCTTTAACCTTCTATGATCTCCTTGCTCATACCCTGGAAGACATTGCAAAAGCCTCGAAAAAATTTGCCGAGCAAACCCGCGGCCTGCTCGGGCACATGCTGGCCTTTGCCAGGGTGGCGGTAACGACAGTGGTTGACCTGAGCTTCCAGTTCATACGTTGGGTGTTTGACCGGACAGCAGGGGCGTTATACGACGCTGTGAGGCAGGCGGTCGAGCGCACGTGAGGGCACGTCTGATTGACGGCGGCCTTGTGATTCCTTTAACGGCCGTTATAAGGGCGCAGTTGGGGCGGGGGTGGCCATCAGCCGCCCCCGATTCTCCTCCGCCCGTTCCCGCAGAAAATCCCAGGTTACCCGCATCCGCGCAATATGCCGTAGCTCTTCCGGCATCAGCATCCAGAAGGTCCGGATAAAGCGGATCTGGTCCGGCAGGACCACCTGTAGCCTGTCGTCGATGTCGGCGGAAAAAGAGGGCAGTATGCCGATACCGGCGCCGGTGGCGATGGCTTCCTGCTGGGCCAGGACGCTGGTGCTGCGTATATTGACCTCGCCGGAACTGGCAATCTCGTCCAGGAACAGCAACTCACGGCTGAACACCATGTCGTCCACATAACTGACGAATTTGTGCCTGCCGAGCTGGCTGCGATTGGTGATGGGACCGTGCGCTTCCAGGTAGTCCCTGCTGGCGTACAGCCTCAGCACATAGTCGGTGAGCTTGGTGACAATAAAGGGGCCGCGCTCCGGTCGCTCCAGGGTGATAACGATGTCTGCCTCGTGGCGTGACAGGCGCAGGGCCCGGGGCATGGCCAGCAGGTCAAGGTGCAGGTGGGGGTAGCGGCGGGTAAGGTGGCCCAGTTCCCGTCCCAGCATGATGGTGCCGTAGCCCTCGGTGGCGCCGATGCGCACCTGGCCAGATAGCTGCTCGTCCGCTTCGGGCAGGCTCTGTTCGATGCGGACGCTGGCGCTCTCCATCTGCTCCACCTGTGGAAGCAGCCTCCGGCCCGCTTCGGTGAGGCTGTAGCCGGTCTGCTCACGGATGAACAGGGTCATGCCCAGGCTCTTTTCCAGGGCGTGGATGCGCCGTGACACGGTGGTGTGGTCCACACCCATGCGCCTGGCGGCCGCCGTCAACTTGCCGGCACGGCTCAGTTCCAGGAAGAACTTCAGGTTATCCCAGTCCATAAGCGCTCCGATCTGGTGGTTTAATAGACGGCTTGTGCATATTTGCAGAACAGGGTTGCACCGAGCGCCATTGTAGCTAATAAAAATGCACTGCTACTATCCGGTAATCACACATCAACACAAGAAAAACACCGGAGAGATCCCCATGAGTACACAGGTACCCACCGTCAAGCTGCTGATTGACGGCGAATTTGTCGAATCAAAGACCACCGAATGGCGGGACGTGACCAATCCAGCCACCCAGGAAGTGCTGGCGAAGGTTCCCTTTGCGACGGCCGATGAGCTGGAAGCAGCAGTCAGTGCCGCCCGGGAAGCCTTCAAGACCTGGCGCAAGACCTCCCTTGGCGCTCGTTCCCGTATCTTCCTCAAGTACCAGCAACTGATCCGTGAGAACATGAAAGAGCTGGCGGCCATTCTCACCGCCGAGCAGGGCAAGACCCTGCCGGATGCGGAAGGCGACGTGTTCCGGGGCCTGGAAGTGGTGGAGCATGCGGCCAGTGTGGGCACCCTGCAGATGGGTGAGTACGCCAACAATGTGGCTGGCGATGTGGACACCTACACCCTGCGCCAGCCCATTGGGGTCTGTGCCGGTATTACCCCCTTTAATTTCCCGGCCATGATTCCCCTGTGGATGTTCCCCATGGCGATTGCTACCGGCAACACCTTCGTACTCAAGCCCTCCGAGCGTGATCCCATGGTGACCATGCGCCTGGTGGAACTGGCGGTCGAAGCGGGTGTTCCCAAGGGCGTGCTGAACGTGGTCCACGGTGGGCCGGATATGGTTAACGGTGTTTGTGATCATCCGGATATCAAGGCCGTGTCCTTCGTTGGCTCCACGCCTGTTGGTACCCATGTCTACAACCGTGCTTCCCAGGCGGGTAAGCGGGTGCAGTGCATGATGGGCGCCAAGAACCACGCCGTGGTGATGCCCGACGCCAACAAGGAACAGACCCTCAACGCGCTGGTAGGCTCCTGCTTTGGTGCCGCCGGGCAGCGCTGCATGGCCGTCACCGCCCTGGTACTGGTGGGCGAGGCCCGCAACTGGTTGCCGGAGCTGGCCCGTCGGGCCGAGAAGCTGAACGTGAACGCAGGCACCGAAGAGGGTACTGATGTAGGCCCGCTGATCACGCCCCAGGCGCTGGAACGGGTGAAAGGCCTGGTCCAGCAGGGTGTCAGCGAAGGCGCCAAGCTGGTTCTCGATGGCCGTGATCCGAACGTACGGGGCTACGAGAAGGGCAACTTTATCGGGCCAACCATCTTCTCAGGCGTTACCCCTGAAATGACCATCTACAAGGAAGAAATCTTCGGTCCGGTATTGTGCGTGCTGGAGGCGGAAACCCTGGATGAGGCCATTGACCTGGTCAACGCCAACCCCAATGGCAACGGTACCGCTATCTTCACCCGCTCCGGCGCTGCGGCCCATCGCTTCCAGGAGCATATCGATGTGGGTCAGGTCGGCATCAACGTGCCCATTCCGGTGCCCGTGCCCTACTTCTCCTTCACCGGTTCCCGGGGTTCCAAGCTGGGCGACCTGGGCCCCTATGGCAAGCAGGTCGTGCAGTTCTACACCCAGACCAAGACCGTGACCTCCCGCTGGTTCGACGAAGACGAGCAGGTCGGTTCTGTGAACACCACCATCAACCTGCGATAAGGCAAGGAGATACGACGTGGCATACGAAACGATTCTCACCGAGGTAAAAGGCCGGGTTGGTGTCATCACCCTGAACCGCCCCAAGGCCCTGAACGCCCTGAACAGCCAGCTGATCGAGGAGCTGAACCTCGCGCTGGACGATTACGAGCGCAACCCGGATATCGGCTGCATCGTGCTGACCGGTTCCGAGAAGGCCTTTGCCGCCGGTGCTGACATCAAGGAGATGTCGGTGCTGGAATATCCCCAGATCTACCTGGATGACTTCTTTGCCCAGGCGGATCGTATTGGCCAGCGGCGCAAGCCACTGATTGCTGCGGTGGCAGGCTATGCCCTGGGTGGCGGCTGTGAGCTGGCGCTGATGTGCGACTTTATCTATGCCGGCGATAACGCCCGCTTTGGTCAGCCGGAGATTAACCTGGGCGTGCTGCCGGGCATCGGCGGTACCCAACGCCTGACCCGGGCCCTGGGCAAGGCCAAGGCCATGGAGATGTGCCTCACCGGTCGCCAGATGGATGCGAAGGAAGCGGAAACCGCTGGCCTGGTCGCCCAGGTGTTCCCGGTGGGCCAGCTGCTGGAGGAAACCCTGAAGGCTGCCAACACCATTGCCGAGAAATCCCTGCCCAGCACCATGATGACCAAGGAAGCGATCAACCGGGTGTTCGAAACCAGCCTGGCGGAAGGTGTGCGCTTCGAACGGCGGATCTTCCACGCCATCTTTGCGACCCACGACCAGAAGGAAGGCATGAACGCCTTCGTGGAGAAGCGCAAGCCGGACTTCAAACACCAATAGGCCAGCAACGCCCCGCACAAGAACAACATTGGAGGCACAACCATGAAAATCGGATTCATCGGCCTGGGCAATATGGGTGCGCCCATGGCCAGCAACCTGCTGAAGGCGGGTCACGAACTGACGGTATTTGATCTGATGCAGGACGCTGTCGACAAGGCAGTGTCCGAAGGCGCTACCGCCGCGGCTGACATCCCCACCGTGGCCCGCAGCGGCGCCGAGCTGATTATCACCATGCTGCCGGCGGCCCGCCATGTGAAAGGGGTTTACCTGGACGAAGACGGGCTGCTGGCCCATGTTCCCAAAGGTGTTCACCTGATCGACAGCTCTACCATTGACCCCATGACCGCACGGGACGTTGCCGCAAAGGCGGCTGCCCAGGGCAACCCCATGCTGGATGCACCGGTCTCCGGTGGCACCGGTGGCGCCCAGGCGGGCACCTTGACATTCATGGTGGGCGGCGAGGACCAGGAGTTTGCCTTCGCCCGACCGGTGCTGGAAAACATGGGCAGGAACATTGTCCATTGTGGCGCCGCCGGTAACGGACAGGTGGCCAAGATGGCCAACAACATGCTGCTGGGCATCTCCATGATCGGCGCAGCCGAGGCCATGAGCCTGGGCGTATCCATGGGTATGGACCCGGAAGTGCTGGCGGGGGTCATCAACACCTCAAGCGGCCGCTGCTGGAGCACTGATACCTATAACCCCTACCCGGGAGTGATCGAAACCGCACCGTCCAACCGTGGCTATACCGGTGGTTTTGGTATGGATCTGATGATCAAGGATCTGGGGCTGGCCACCGAGGCGGCCAAGGCCACCGGCCAGCCGGTGGTGATGGGCGGCCTGGCGCAGCAACTATACCAGTCCATGAGTTTTGAAGGGCATGGCCACCTGGACTTCTCGGCCATCATCAAGCGATACATGAAGGATGAGGAATGAGTGACAACCAGCCAGAAGTGATTGTCGAGGTTCGGGGTCGTTACGGCTACCTGACCCTGAACCGGCCCAAGGGCCTGAATGCCCTGACCCTGGGCATGGTGCAGGCGATACACCGGCAGCTGGACAGCTGGGCCGGTGACGATGCCGTCGAGGCGGTGGTGTTTCTCGGTGCCGGCGACAAGGCATTCTGCGCCGGCGGCGATATCCGGGCGCTGTACGACAGCTACCAGTCCGGCGACACCCTGCACCGTGTGTTCTTCGAGGAGGAATACTCCCTCGACCAGGCCATCCACCAGTATCCCAAACCGGTGCTGTCCGTCATGAACGGGATCGTTATGGGCGGTGGCATGGGTGTGGCGCAGGGCGCCAGCCTGCGTATCGTCAGTGATCGGGCGAAGCTGGCCATGCCCGAGACAGGCATCGGCTACTTCCCGGACGTGGGAGCGACCTATTTTCTGGGGCGGCTGCCTGGCCGGCTCGGGGAGTACCTGGCGGTCACCGGAACGCAGCTTAACGCTGCCGATGCGATCTACGCCGGACTTGCGGATCTCTACATACCGGAAGGCGCGCTGGAAAACCTGGGCAGCGCCCTGGCCGGCGCGGTTGCTGGCAGTGATGAGGCTGTGAAAGCCGGCTTGGGCGACCTGCAGGGTGACCCCGGTAAATCCCGGCTGGCCACGTTGCAACCCGCTATCGATGAACACTTTGCCAAAGCCGACCTCAAGGCGGTGCGTGACTCCCTTCGCCAGGAGCAGCGCCCGGAGTTTGCCGACTGGGCCAGGGACACCCTGAAAGCTATCGAAGGACGCTCACCCATCGGTATGGCCGTGGCCCTGGAGCTGGTGCGTCGCGGTCGGGACCTGTCCCTGCCACAGGCGTTCGAACTGGAGCTCGCGCTGGATTACCTCTGGTTCGACAAGGGCGATATTGTCGAGGGTATCCGTGCCCTGATCGTCGACAAGGACAAGTCGCCGCAATGGCGTGTGCCCAGCATCGACGACCTGAAACCGGAGCAGGTTTCCGTCTTTTTCGACGAGGTCAGAGGCTGACGTTTGTGACAGTGTCTGGTTACATCTGACCACTGACCATTGCAGAGTACAAAAAAGAGAACACCACCATGCAGGATATCGAATTCAACGAAGACCAGCGGATGATCCGCGACATGGCCCGCCAGTTTGCCCAGAGTGAACTGGCCCCGCGGGCGGCGGAGTGGGACAAGTCCGGTTACATTGACGACGCCGTGATTCGGCAGATGGGCGAACTTGGCCTGCTGGGCATGGTCGTGCCGGAAGAGTGGGGCGGCAGCTTCGTGGATTATGTGGCTTATTCCCTGGCTGTAGAGGAAGTGGCGGCGGGCTGCTGTGCCACCAGTACCCTGATGAGTGTCCACAATTCCGTAGGTTGTGCCCCGGTGCTCAACTATGGAACCGAGGAGCAGAAAAAACAGTGGCTGCCGTCCCTGGCCAGTGGTGAGACCATCGGCTGCTTCTGCCTGACTGAGCCCCAGGCCGGTTCCGAAGCCCATGCCCTGAAGACCCGGGCCGAGCTGAAGGACGGTGAATGGGTGCTGAACGGTGCCAAGCAGTTCATCACCAATGGCAAGCGGGCTGGTCTTGCCGTGGTCTTCGCGGTGACCGACCCGGATCAGGGCAAGCGAGGCCTGTCTGCCTTCCTGGTGCCCACCGACAGCCCCGGCTTTAAAGTGGACCGGATGGAGCACAAGCTGGGTATTCGTGGCTCTGATACCTGCGCCATTACCCTGGACGACTGCCGTATTCCCGAGGCGAACCTCCTGGGACAGCGGGGCAAGGGCCTGTCCATTGCCCTGTCCAATCTGGAAGGGGGGCGTATCGGTATTGCGGCCCAGGCAGTGGGCGTGGCCCGCGCCGCCTTCGAAGCGGCCCTGAAATACGCCCGTGAGCGGCAGCAGTTCGGTGTACCACTGACCGAGCACCAGAGCATCGCCAACATGCTGGCGGATATGCACACGCGCCTTAATGCAGCCCGGTTGCTGGTGGTCCACGCTGCCCGCCTCAAAACCGCCGGCCAGCCCTGCCTGTCGGAAGCCTCCCAGGCCAAGCTGTTTGCCAGCGAACTGGCCGAAGAGGTTTGCTCCCACGCCATTCAGATTCACGGTGGCTATGGGTACCTGGAAGACTACACCGTCGAGCGGCTGTACCGGGATGCCCGCATCACCCAGATCTACGAAGGCACCAGTGAGGTGCAACGCCTGCTGATTGCCCGGGAACTCAAGAACCTGCTCTGACCGCAAGTGTCCCGTCGGGACACTAGTCGTCCAGCCTCATGGATGAGGCGGTTTTCCTGCCTTTTTCATCCTGACATGACGGTTCGTCTGTTCCGACGATGTATAAGCATGCTCACCAAATGATCATGACATAACTGTCCTTTTACCCGTTGCCTGCCCTGTGTTGCAGCACCCGTTGGCGAGGAACCCGACCATGTCTGATCTACCCCCATCCCTGAAAATCGAAGAGTCCGGCGGCGTCGCCCGGCTGACCCTGGCGCGGCCAGATGCCCTGAATGCACTGGATCGTCCTCTGATTCAGGCGTTGCGAAGCTATTTCAATGAACTCTATTACCGCCGTGATATCCGGGTGGTGGTAATGGCAGCGGAAGGCCGGGCCTTCTGCGCCGGGCTGGACCTCAAGGAACAGGCCCAGACGCCTATTAACCCGAGGGTCGGCGGTGCGCTGGATGAGCAGCGGGCCGTGCGGGACATCATGGTGGCCATGCGCCGCTGCCCGCAGCCGATCATCAGCATTGTCCAGGGTTCCGCCAGTGGTGGTGGCTTTGCCATCGCCCTGGCCAGCGATATTCGTCTGCTGACGCCCGATGCCCGCATGAACGCGGCATTTATCAAGCTGGGCCTCAGTGGCTGTGATGTGGGCGTGAGCTACTTCCTGCCCCGCATGGTGGGGGCCTCCGTTGCTGCCGAATACCTGCTGACCGGCCGATTTATTGACGCGGAGCGGGCCAGGGAGCTGGGTCTTACCAGCCTGGTGGCCCCCCTGGAGCAGCTCCATGACCACGCTGAAGGTTTGGTCGCCGACATGCTGCGGGCCACCCCCCTGGGGCTGAGGCTGACCAAGGAGGCCCTGGGGCTGGCAATCGATGCCCAGAGCCTGGAGGCCGTCGTCGCCCTGGAAGACCGCAACCAGATCTTGTGTATCCAGGACGATGACTTCCGTGAGGGTGTGAGTGCCTTCCTCGAGAAACGTGAACCCCGATATTCCGCTGACGGAGAACAATCATGAAAGCAGAAGAACTGATGTACCGCGAAGGCCTCCTGAACGGGGAGCGTATCCTGGTGACCGGTGGTGGCACTGGTCTGGGCAAGGAAATGGCGGAGGCCTGCCTGATCCTGGGGGCGCACGTTTATATCTGCGGCCGTCGTGGCAGCGTGCTGGAAGAAACCGCCAACGAGCTGATGGGTCGGCACGGTGGCAAGGTGACTCCCATTCCCTGTGATATCCGCAGTCCCGAGGCCATTGATGACATGGTCCAGCAGATCTGGGATGACGGCGGGGCACTGACCGGCCTGGTCAACAATGCGGCCGGCAACTTCGTCAGCCGTACCGAGGACCTTTCCCACCGGGCCTTTGACGCCGTCGCCAATATCGTATTCCGGGGCAGCTTCCTGGTCACCCAGAGCTGCGGCAAGCGCTGGCTGGCGGAGGGCAAGCCGGCGTCGGTGGTGTCCATTGTCACCACCTGGGTCTGGAACGGCTCACCGTTTGTGGTGCCTTCGGCGATGTCCAAGGCCGGCATTAATGCCATGACCCAGTCACTTGCGGTAGAGTGGGGCAACCGGGGCATCCGCCTGAATGCCATCGCTCCGGGCCTGTTCCCCACCGAGGGCATGAGCAAGCGGCTGGGGCCGCTGGGCAAGATGGACCTGGGCGACAGCCCCATGGGCCGGCCTGGCCGCTATCCCGAACTGGCCAACCTCGCCGTGTTCCTGCTGGGGCCGGGCGCCGAATACGTGAACGGTCAGACCATTGCAATCGATGGTGGCCAGTACCAGGCCGACGGTGCCAATTTCTCAGCCCTGTCGGCATGGGGCGATGACGAGTGGCGCCGGGCCCGGGAAGCCATTACCGAAGTCAACAACCAGGACAAGGCCAAGCGCTCTACCTGAGCCGGCCTGCTGTTATTGAGGAACTCACTATGTCCGAAACCGTACAGGTCATTCGTACCGAATACGAAGGTGTGGTGGAGGTTCGCCTGAACCGCCCTGACAAGATGAACGCGCTGGACACCGGCATGTTCACAAACCTGGCCAACGTTGGTGAGGAACTGAAGAAGGATCCCACCCTGCGGGCGGTGGTGATCAGCGGTGAAGGTCGTTGTTTCTGTGCCGGCCTGGATATGGGGAATTTCTCGAAAATGGCCGAGGGTGGTGGTGCCGGTGTGGGCGGCAATGGCCTTGAGCCACGCACCCACGGTGACTCCAACCTGGCCCAGTACGTGGCCATGGTGTGGCGGGAGTTGCCGGTGCCGGTGATTGCGGCCGTGCACGGTGTCTGCTTCGGTGGCGGGCTGCAGATCGCCCTGGGGGCAGATGTACGCTTCGCCACCCCGGACTCCCAGTGGGCCGTCATGGAAATCAAATGGGGCCTGGTGCCGGATATGGGCGGCATGGTGTTGCTCAATGAGCTGGTACGCGCCGATGTGTTCCGGGAACTGTGCTATACCGGCCGTGTGTTGAGTGGCCAGGAGGCCGGCGAGCTGGGTATGGTGACCCATATCGGTGGTAATCCCAGGGAAGAAGCCCTGGCCATGGCCCAGACCATCGCCGGCAAGAGCCCGGACGCCATCCGTGCCATGAAGCGTATGCTCAACAATGCCATCACACCGAAGGAACAGGCCGCTCGCATTCTGCTGGAGGAGTCCCGGGAGCAGGACCGGATCATCGGCAGCCCTAACCAGGTCGAGGCGGTCTACGCCAATCTGGAAAAGCGGGCACCGAAGTTTGCTGATCCGAAGCTATAATCATTGCCCTCGTCGCCCCCTGACTGACAGGATTAGCAAAGAGTACCCCCTCTCCCTCGATGGGAGAGGGTTGGGTAGAGGGTTGGGTAGAGGGTGGAGCGGCGAATCCCGGGGCGTCCCGGTAACCTCTTGATAACCTGCTGCCCAGGCGTACCGCCTCAGTCGCTCGAACTGTGCACTCGGTTCCTCAGCCAAGTTGACGAAATCAGCCAAAAGGGGTTTCATACCATCTCCGGACCAGGGAGTCTGGACGGAGTATCAAGGATTCAATCCACACAGGGACGACAGGGATGTTATATCAGGACCCCATCCGGATAGTGGGCCCGCTGGGCCGTATCTATTCCTTCACCCGGCATTACCACGGCGATGATTGCTTCGAAGGCCCCCGCCTGGCCTTCCACCATGACCGCGCCTACGCCCGCGACCATTTGCTACGCCTGAGCCGGTCAGTCACCGGCGACCCCTTCAATTACCGTCTGCTCGACGTCTGGCAACTGGTCTTCCAGAAGCCCTGGACCCGCCCGCGCAATCTCAGTGAACTGGTTTCCGACCTGACGGACAAGATCCATCGGGGTGAGCTGTTTGTTTATCTCGAGCCTAACCTGGAGCGGAATATTCCGAGTCTTTTAAAAGACGGTCCGCCAGAAGGGGAGGCGGAATTTTTGGATATCGGTGTCCTGAACGGACCGGGCCTCCCGATGGATCGACCCAGGGTCTCGGGCCCCGGGCCGGTCAACAGGCCCGGCACTTGGGGAGAGGACTACGCGAGTGGGCTAACGGACACCGTGTCGGCAATCTCATCGGACATTTCCGCCGAGCAGACCGAGCTATACCGGAACACCTCGGGGTGGGGCAACGTCATGTACCCCGTGTTCAAACCAGTGGAAAACTTCGGAAGCTTCATAGGTAACACCGTAGGCCTGGTGTCTGCGTTGTCGCCCAAGGGCATGAACCCGAAAGTCGCCGAGTACTGGCAGGGGATCGGCGAGAGTTTCCGAGCCCTGGGTAGCAAGGTGGTAGATGCGGTGGGCGGTGACGGCCGTGCTGCTGAGCGAAGCCTACCTCCAGGCCGGGGAACGCGCAGTAATC
Source organism: Marinobacter segnicrescens (assembly GCF_900111555.1). GTDB lineage: Bacteria > Pseudomonadota > Gammaproteobacteria > Pseudomonadales > Oleiphilaceae > Marinobacter > Marinobacter segnicrescens. The sequence continues at coordinate 25,913 of NZ_FOHZ01000009.1, read as the reverse complement.
GACGAGTATATCCTTGATAATATTAACGCAATGGCTCCCGCGGAGTTGGTTCATGCATTTGCCATGCTCTCAGACTCAACGGTTGGTAACCGGGAAAGAATTATTCGGGATTTTACGCAATCTCCGAATACTGCTATCCGAGAAGCTGCGGCAAGTTATCTGAGTTAACTTCACGATGTCTTCCGGTCAGTTTCGGAAAACCGGTGCAAGACCTCCCGATCGCCGGGACGTCTTGCACCGCTGCAAAGCTCAGGGACAACGAAGGTTTAGATACGCTCCACCGCAATAGCCGTAGCCTCACCCCCACCAATACACAGTGACGCCACACCCCGCTTCAGATCATAGGTTTCCAGGGCGCCCAGCAAGGTCACGATAATACGCGCTCCGGATGCTCCCAATGGGTGACCCAGCGCGCAGGCGCCGCCGTGGACGTTGACCTTGTCGTGGGGAATGTCCAGTTCCTTCATGGCTGCAAGCGGAACCACCGCGAAGGCTTCGTTGATTTCAAACAGATCCACATCCGACACGTTCCAGCCGGTTTTTTCCATCAGTTGCCCAATGGCACCCACCGGTGCGGTGGTGAACCATTCCGGGGCCCGGGCGTGGCTGCTGTGACCGCGAATGGCGGCGAGTGGTTTCAGGCCCCGTCTCTCAGCTTCTGACTGCCTCATCAGCACCAGGGCGGCGCCACCATCGGAAATGGAGGAGGCGTTGGCCGCGGTTACCGTACCATCCTTGCGGAAAGCGGGTTTGAGTGTGGGGATTTTCTCGGGCCGGGCCTTGCCCGGTTGCTCGTCGGTGTCCACGGTGCCCCGGCCAGCATCCACGGCGACGATTTCGTTGCGGAAATGGCCTTTCTCGATGGCCTTCAGGGCCCGGTCCAGGGAGGCCAGGGCGTACTCGTCCTGCTGCTCCCGGGTGAAGCTGTAGTGGTCCGCGCAGGACTCGGCGAAGGTGCCCATCAGCCGGCCCTTTTCGTAGGCGTCTTCCAGGCCGTCGAAGAACATGTGGTCCAGCATCTCGGCGTGGCCCAGGCGCGCACCGTTGCGCATCTTCGGTACCAGGTAGGGAGCATTGGTCATGCTTTCCATACCGCCGGCGGCGATGATGTTGGCGCTGCCCACGGCAATCAGATCATGGGCCAGCATGGCCGCCTTCATGCCGGAGCCGCACACCTTGCTGATGGTGGTGCAGGGGGTGGACAGATCCAGCCCGGCGCCCAGGGCGGCCTGGCGTGCAGGGGCCTGGCCCAGGCCGGCAGGCAGCACGTTGCCCATCATGACTTCACTAACATCCTTGCTGCCCAGCGAGGAACGTTCAATGGCGGCCTTGAGTGCCATTGCGCCCAGGTCGGTGCCGGACAGGTTTTTCAGGTCGCCCTGAAAGCCCCCCATGGGGGTGCGGGCCATACTGGTAATTACAATCGGATCATTGCTCACGGTGATTCACCCTTGTCTTCCGTCTTCTGATTCAGTGTATCGCGGCCTGTCGCGGTAACCCAGAGCAGGCGGAACATCTCCAGCAGCATGAGCCCGAACGCCAGCGGCACCATAAGGATTACCGGCCATATGGGCCAGTGGGTCGAGCTGATCTGGAATTGCCGTCCGCTCTCTGCCGACTTCCAGGCGAACTCGGTGACGTACCACATCACCACCAGGAAAATGATGATCTCCACCAGCAGCACGAGGGACGCCAGAATGCGGTGAACGAGGGGCGGCAACTTGGCCTGCAACATATCGAACTTCGGGAACATGCCGTCCCGGTGGGCCAGGGGAATGGCCCAGAAAACCAGTAGCGGGAAGGCCACACGCTCAATCAGGTTATAACCGCCGGGTATCAGGTCTACGTTGAAAACGTAGCGCCCTAGAACGCTCAGCACGGTCATGATCATAATCGCGAACAGGCAGAAGCCGGCCCCGACCGAGGCCAGGCCACCTTCCAGTTTGCCGAGTCTTTGCCAGAATCCCATAAAACCTCCTTAGCGCATCTGTGCCGGTAGCCAGGTCACGACGGACGGGAACACCAGCAGCAAGGCCGTCACGATCACCCCTGCTGCCACGGCGAAGATGGTGGCGCCACGGAAAACCTGTGAGGCCGGGTGGTTGGCTGCACTGGCTGCCGCGAAACTGGCCAGGCCCACTGGTGGTGTTAGCAGGCCCAGGGCAATCATGGTCGAGGCACTGACCCCGAACCACAACAGGTCGATATTGGCAGCTTGCAGCAATGGCAGGATGATGGGAACCAGCAGCACGATAACGGCGGCGGACTCCAGGAACATGCCGGCAAGGAAGAAAACGGCCAGCAGAATCACTGCCACCAGGCCCGGGTTTGCCAGCACCGGTTCCATAACGGCAATCAGTTCATTTGGCAGTCGCGAGAAGGTGAGGAAGCGGGCGAAGATCTTGGCACCCAATACCAGCATCATCAGCGCGGCAGTTATCTTCACAGACTCGGACAGGGCCAGGAAGATATCCTGGCGGCTGACGCGGCGCATGGCGATCATGCCCACCATGGCCGTGAAGGCGCCAATGGCGCCGGCTTCGGCGACGGTAATGATGCCGCCGTAGATGCCGCCGAACACCACCACCATCAGGGTAACCACGAACAGGAATGCATTGCGGCTCTTGCGGCGGCTGTCCGCCGGCTCCGGCTCGTCGGGCACGGTGCCGTCTGCCTGGGCGTCGTGGCGGGTTTCGCCGAACACCTTCAGACATACCACGTAGATCAGAATGCACAGCACGGCGGGTCCGATGGCACCAATGAAAAGATGACCAATGGGTACCGACGTGAGTGAGCCATAGATAATCATGATCAGGCTCGGCGGAACGATGGCCGACAGCGATCCCGCAACGGCGGCGATACTCAGGGAAAATCGGCGGGTATAACCCAGTTTTTCCAGTTCCGGGGAGGCTACCGCGGCCAGTGAAGCAGAGCTGGCTGCGCCGGAACCGGACACGGCGCCAAGCAGCGACCCGGTAACAATGGTCGCGACGCCCAGGGGAAAGCGCCGATAACCGGACATGCGATGGCCGACCTGGAACAGATCATTAATGATGCCGCCTCGCAACAGCATCTGCGCCATTAACAGATACAGCGGGACGATCGAAAGGGAATAAATAGAGGCGGTGTAGAAGGTGTCGGGGCCTATGATACCCCCCAATGGGCCGGTGCCAATGTACAGGGCAATGCCGACAATGCCGGCCCCAAACAGCACGGTAGCAACGTTCTGACCCAGGGTCAGAAAGATGGCAAACCAGGCAATGACAATCCAGATAGCAGTCGTTGCAGACACAGCAAGTCACCCGCAGGGTTTGGGAAAAGGCGGTACGGCGATGGCCGGGCCATCACCGCACCCTTGACCAGGTCAGTTGAGTTGGAGGTATTCTGCAGCGCCTTCGGGGATCTTCCCGCCGCGCTCGATGATCAGCTCTGCCCACTGCCGGGCGGCTGCCTTGGCAGGGTGACCATTCCCCTCAAGCTGTTCGATCCAGCGGATCCAGGTCTGACTGGCTGCGTTGGACATATGGGCCTGCATGTCCTCGGAGAGCTCACTGACTTCCACGAAGGTGGTGCCGTCTGCGCTGGTGTTCTCACGAACGGTCACTTCCCGCTTGTCGATGTAGCGGGCGTTCTCCATGGCGACTTCCCTTGCAATGCGATCCCAGGTCTCGCGCTGTTCCTGGGTGAGCCCCTGCCAGGTTTCTTCGGTCATCGACAGATAACTTTCCCAGTGACCCATGGAAATGCCGGTGATGGCGTATTCAAGCAGGTCCTCAAAGGAATAGGACGGCCAGTCGGCCACTGACAGGATGGTGCCTTCCACTGTGTTCCGCGACAGCGCCTCATAGGAGTCGGCGCTGGTCATGGTAACCGGTGTTGCGCCCAGCTCTTCCAGCAGGATGGTATGCAGCGGGGAGCCGGCGCGGATGGGCAGTCCCTTGATGTCGGAAGGCTCTTTCAGTTCGATACCGGTGGTGGCCAGTGAGTAGGCGGAAGTGGCACCTACCGGCCAGCCCCGGATGCCTTTATCACCCAGTTCATATTCATAGAAGGACTTGCCGTCTTTCAGTTCCTGGTCGGAGTCCATCAGCTCCAGCAGTGCATCGGTGACCAGCTCTGATGTGGTTTCCAGTGTGGGCAGTTGCGTTACATCGGACAGCGGGAAGCGGCCTTCATGGTAGGGCGCCAGCAGCGGGGCGGCTACGTGGATAATGCCGTCCTGCAGGCCGCCCAGTTCCTGGCCGGGTGTTACCAGTGAGCCGGAGTAATAGGCTTCGAAGTCAATGCCGATATCGGCTGCCTCAATCGCCTCCATGAACGGGTCCATGTGCTCACCGGCCCAGAAATGCTGCTGGCCGATACCCGATGAAATTCGCAGGGTTTCGGCACTGGCTGCGCCAGCCAGTGCCACTGAGCCGGCGAGCAGGCCGGCGGCGGTTATTCTGACAAGATTGCTGCTCATTACGATCCTCCTGTGACCCCGGTCAGGACCACCTGCTGTTGCGTGTTGTATTTGTTGTGTGCGGCTTCCGTGCTTCCCCGGCCGTTCGGGCCGGGGGCAAGTGACTCCGTTAAAACAGGTACAGCGTCAGCTCGACAGGCGATCGCCTGACAATAACTCTGCGCCCCGGCGGCCCAGGGCAACGGCGAGGGCGCCAACAGTGGCGGCATTCTCCGAGGCGGCGTTACCGGACTCGGCGCGCTTGGCGATGCCCTGGAAGATCACGGCCCAGCGGAACAGGGCGAAGGCATGGTGGAAGGTGGTCAGCCCGTTACTGAATCCGGCCGCCGCCAGGTAGGTCTCTTCAAATTGCTGGCGTTCGGGAATGCCCAGGGCTTTCAAGTCGGCGCCCATCAGGCCGCCGTACTCTTCCGGTGTGATGTGCCACATGGCGGTAGCATGGGCCAGGTCCGCCAGCGGGTGGCCCAGGGTGGACAGCTCCCAGTCAAGAACGCCGACGATTCGCGGCTCGCTGGGATGCAGCATCAGGTTGCCGATGCGGTAGTCGCCGTGCACCAGGGTGGAGGTTTCATCACCGTCGTCGTTTTCCGCCAGCCATTTTGCGAGCTGGTCTATCTCCGGGATTTCCCGGGTCTTGGACAGTTCCCACTGCTTGGTCCAGCGGTGGATCTGGCGGGTGAAGAAGGGTCCGGTGCGGCCGTAATCCTCCAGGCCCTTTTCAGCCAGGTTCACCCGGTGCAGGTTGGCCAGCACCTGGGCCTTGTGTTTGTAGATGGCGGACCGTGCTTCCGGCGTGTGATCGGGCAGGGTGCTTTCATGGAACACCTGACCATCCAGGCGCTCCATCAGGTAGAAGGGGGCGCCCAGCACAGACTTGTCCTGTTCCAGTCGCACCATCTCGGGCACCGGTACCCCGGAGCCGGCCAGGGCATCCATGATGCGGTATTCCCGGTCTACCCGGTGGGCGCCGGGCAGCAATTCGCCGTTGGGTGCCTTGCGCAGAACCAGTCTGCGCTCACCAACCGTCACGAAATAGGTGGGGTTGGACTGGCCGCCGGAGATGGGTGTGATCTCGACCTGTCCGGCGTCCAGATTGGCCATGCCCGGGACCTGGTTGTTCAGGTAGTCAACCAGGGCCCCTGGCTCGAAATCGGTTTTGCGGTCAGACTGGCTGGCTTGCGTGTTACTGCGGTCACTCATTGGCAAGGCCCTTGTGGTACGGGTGTCGGCGCTTCTCCCCGGCCCGGGTGCAAAGGGCTGCGGGGAACGCTGGCGACGGCGGATGATTGTTTTCTGGGGTTGGGTCGACAATAGGCCACCCTGTGTGCCCCCCAATCGTCGCAATAGACGATTTTGTCCTTCTCTCTTATGCGCTTCAGTTCCGGGATCGACTTCTCAACGCCACTATCTGAAATATCGTCGGAATGGACGATTTCTTCCATGTAACGCCCCCGCAATCTACCGGAAAGATAAAAACAACAACGATAGGCCCGCTCCTGGTATTGGTCCGCCCGGTTGAACAACCGGAAGGTGGATGCGGGTCAGTACATGGAGGCATTGTGAACATACTGGAAATCAGCCAGCTGTCGCTGTCTTTTGGAGGCGTGCATGCCCTGCAGGACGTCAGCTTCCACGTACCGAAAGACACCATCACGACCGTGATCGGTCCCAACGGTGCTGGCAAGACCTCGCTGTTCAACTGTATCTCCGGTTTCTACAAACCCCAGCAGGGTGAAATCCGTTACCAGGGTGCCCCCCTCAGGGGTATCAAACCCCCGAAGCGGGCGGCCCTCGGCCTGGCCCGTACCTTCCAGAATATTGCCCTGTTCCGGGGTATGACCGTGCTGGATAACATCAAGCTTGGCGCCCACGTCCATATGAAAACCGGCCTGTTGGGATCACTGGCTTATTATGGCCGCGCCCGCCGGGAGGAAATGGAAATCCGCGAAGAGGTGGAGCGGCGCATTATCGACTTCCTCGAGATTGACCATATCCGGCGCCAGCCAGTGGCCAGCCTGCCCTATGGCCTGCAGAAGCGCGTCGAACTGGCCCGGGCCCTGGCCATGCGGCCGAAGGTGCTCATGCTGGACGAGCCGGTCGCAGGCATGAACCGGGAAGAAAAAGAGGATATGGCGCGTTTTATCCTGGATATCCGGGAAGAGTGGGACGTTACCGTGCTGATGGTGGAGCACGACATGGGCATGGTGATGGATATCTCGGACCATATCGCCGTGCTGAACTTCGGCCAGGTCATCGCCGAAGGCAAGCCGCAAGACGTCCAGCAGAACCCGGACGTGATCAAGGCCTACTTGGGCAACAGCGACATTGATGACCTGCGCAAGCGGCTCAACCCGGACCGGGAGGCCGCCTGATGGACTGGCTGTTTTTCGGTGAGATCAGCCTGGCCGGCCTGGCCATGGGCGGGCTCTATGCCCTGATCGCCCTGGGGTTCGTTATCATTTACAAGGCGACGCGAGTCATCAACTTCGCCATCGGCGAAATCATGATGTTTGCTGCCTACCTGTTCCTGGCCTTTGCCGGTGGCATGGAAATATCCCCCTGGGTGGCGGTGCCACTGGCGGTCCTTGGCGGTGCGCTGCTCGGCGGTGTGATCGAGAAAACCATGATCCGGCCTATGCTGGGGGAGTCCCCGATTTCCGTGGTCATGGTCACCATCGGTATCGCCAGTATCCTGGTGGGGCTGGTGGAGCTGATCTGGACGGCCGATCCCCAGTTGCTGCCCTCCTTCCTGCCCCGTGAACCGGTGTTCATCGGCGAACTCTACCTGGCCCCCAAGATCGCCTATGGCTTCCTGATCGGCATGGCCATGTTGATCCTTTATTTGCTGTATTTCCGCTTCTCCCGGGGCGGCGTGGCGCTCCGGGCTACGGCCTCAGACCAGGCGGCGGCCTATTCCATGGGTATCAATGTGCGCCGGGTGTTCAACCTGGCCTGGGTATTTGGTTCCCTGGCGGCCTCCCTGGCAGGCATCCTGGTGGCGGCTACCGGGGGTCTGAGTCCGCAGTTCGGGATTATCGGCCTGAGTGTGCTGGTGGTGGTTATCGTCGGCGGTCTCGACAGCATCCTCGGCGCATTGATCGCCGGGGTGTTTATCGGCTGGCTGGAAACCGTGGCCGGCGCCTACCTGGGCGGGGAGTACCGCATGCCGGCGACCTTTGCGGTACTTGCGGTGATCCTGGTGTTCAAACCTTATGGCCTCTTCGGCACTCACGAGATAGAACGGGTATAAAATGCGCATCGGCGACGCCAAACAGACGTATCTGGCCGACGAGGCCATCTGGACGAGCAGTACCCAGAAAATCTGGTTTGCCCTTCTGCTGGCCGTATTATTGGCCTTCCCCTTCATGGCCAGTTCCTATCTGTTGTATCTGGGATGCCTGGTGGGCATCGCCGTCATCAGCACCACTGGCCTGAATATCCTGACCGGTTACACCGGGCTGATATCCCTTGGACAGGCGGGCTTTATGGGGGTGGGCGCCTATACCGTGGCCTGGCTTTCCCTGAATACCGGGTTGCCTTTCCCCGTCACCCTGCTGGCGGCCGGGCTGCTGGCGGCAGCGGTGGGCGTACTGGTGGGCCTGCCATCCCTGCGCGTGAAAGGTCTGTACCTGGCCATTGCCACCCTGGCGGCCAGTGTGTTCCTGCACTTTATCTTTGCCGAGTGGGAGCCGGTGACGGGCGGTATGGAAGGCCTTAGCCTGGAACCGGCCCATCTGTTCGGGCTGGAGTTTCGCAGTGACTTCGCCATGTACTTCATCATCGTGCCGCTGGCGGTCCTGGCGCTGTTCGGAGCAAAGAACCTGTTTCGCACCCGGGTCGGGCGGGCGTTTATTGCTATCCGTGACCGGGACATTTCGGCGGAAATCCTGGGTATCCCACTGCTCAAGTACAAGCTGATGTCCTTTGCCCTGAGTTCCTTCTATGCGGGCATCGCCGGTGGCCTGTTCGCCTATTTCTACCGGGTGGTGACCCCGGAGAGCTTCCCCTTGTCCATGTCGATTTTCTACCTCGCAGCGGTGATCGTCGGCGGTATGGGGAACTTGCTGGGGGGCGTACTGGGTGCGGCCTTCATGACCCTGGTACCGGAAGCACTGAAACTGCTGACGGCGGTGATGACCCCCATCTGGCCCAATGCGCCCGTGTTCATGTCGCCCATGCTGGAGATTATTTTCGGTGCCCTGATTGTAGGTTTCCTGATATTCGAGCCCCACGGGCTGGCGGAGATCTGGCGGCGCGTACGCCGGTTCTTCCACCTGTGGCCATTCCGTAGCTGAACACCGCTACGGCCATTACAGACCCGACAACACCAACAACAAGAAGCAAGGAGAAGACCCATGTTCAACCAACTGATGCAAAAGGGTCGCCGGCTGGCCGGTATTGGCAGCGTGGTGGCCGCTCTGGGACTGGCCGCACCGGTCATGGCCCAGGACAAGGACCCCATCGTATTCGGCGGCTCCATTCCGCTGTCCGGGGTGTTTGCCTTTGCCGGTATTCACCTCCACGCCGGCCTGACTGACTACACCAACTGGCTTAACGATCAAGGCGGTATCAACGGCCATCCGGTGGAGTATGTGATGGAAGACACGGCCTACGAGGTGGATCGTTCCGTGGCGGCCTTCAAGAAGATTTCCGGTAACGAGAACCTGGCCACCTACTATGGTGACAGCACCGGTTTCATGAAGGCCATTGCAGCCGAAGTGAACGAAATGAACTCCGTGCTTATGAGCGGTGCTTCGTTCGCCACGGCCCTGACCAACAACGAGCAATACCCCTATCAATTTATTCCGGGGCCCAACTACAGCCAGATGTTCGGCATTATCCTGGAGTACATTGCCAGCCAGGGTGAAGAGGGGGATATGCCCACCGTAGCGTTCGTCTACAGCGATACCGAGTTCGGCAAGGACCCCATTGAAAACGGCAAGGCCCGGGCCGCCGAGCTGGGCATCGAAGTAGTTGAGGAGATCGTCACCAAGCCCGGCAGTGTGGATGTCTCCGCCGAAGTGCTGAAGATGCGCCGCGCCCGCCCGGACTATGTGGTGTTCCACGGCTATGTGCTGTCGCCCATCAACGAGTTCATGGTGCAGATGCGCCAGATGGGCCTGGACACCCAGTTCATGGGTACTTTCTGGTCGTCTGACAAGCTGATCATCGACAAGATGGGTGAGGATGCCGACGGCTACATGGGTGTCATGCCCTACAACTACTACGACAGTGAAGAAGGCGGACCCATGCTGGATGCGCTTCGTGCCCAGGCCGAGAAGAGTGACCCCGAAGCGGGCTACCGTCCGACCGGTTACATGCAGGGCTGGTTCAATGCCATGGTCTGGACCGAGGTGGTCAAGCGCACCCTGGACGCCGGCAAGGAGCTGACCGGGGACAATATGGCGGAAGCCCTGGCCTCCATCAAGGACTGGGACACTGGCGGCATCATTGGTATCCCGGTGACTGTAAAGGATATGTCTTTCCCGGTTGGCCGTATCTGGCGAGTGAATGCCAGCGAAGGGCGTTACGAGCCGGTATCTGACTGGATTCACCTCGACTGAGGCTGCTATGGACGCCGTTCTGGAAGTCGACAATATCGAGGTGGTCTACAACAAGACGGTGCAGGTCCTCCGGGGCCTGTCCCTGAGGGTTCCCCGCGGTGCCATTGTGGCACTGCTGGGGTCCAACGGCGCTGGCAAGTCCACCACCCTGAAGAGTGTTTCCGGACTGCTGTCCCTCGAGGATGGTGAAGTCACAGCCGGGGACATTCGCTTTAACGGGCAGAGCCTGAAGGGCCGCCCCCCGGAGAAAATGGTGCGGGACGGGCTGTTCCACGTCATGGAAGGCCGGCGGGTGTTCGAGGACCTGACCGTGGAGGAAAACCTGGTGGCGGCCACCTACGCCCTGACCGGTCGTGGTCAGGGCGTAGGCGGGGGTCAGGAAATGGTCTACGACTATTTTCCCCGTCTGAAGGAACGCCGGCGGCAGCTGGCGGGTTACCTTTCCGGTGGTGAGCAGCAGATGCTCGCCCTGGGCAGGGCGCTGATTGCCCGGCCTGAACTCATCATGCTGGACGAGCCATCCCTGGGCCTGGCGCCCCTGCTGGTGGAGGAAATCTTCGAGATTGTCGCCCGTATCAACCGGGAGCAGGGCACGGCCATTCTGCTGGTAGAGCAAAACGCCGCAGTGTCACTGGCCATAGCCTCCTACGGTTACATCATGGAGAACGGCAAGATCGTAATTGATGGACCGGCCGACAAACTCACCGACAACGAGGATGTCAGGGAATTCTACCTGGGCGTTGGTGGCAAGGAAGGCGAAGCCCGCAGTTACCGGGATATCAAGCACTACAAGCGTCGCAAACGGTGGCTTTCATGACAGCGCCTGCACTACCTGAACTGACCCTGCCGCAGATGCTGCGGGAGCATGCTCGCCAGCGGCCCCATGACCTGGCCCTGCGCCAGAAAGATTTTGGTATCTGGCAGGCCATTGACTGGCAGACCTACTATCGCCGGGCCTGGCAGTTTGGCCTGGGGCTACGGTCACTGGGGCTCGAACCCGGTGGCCACGTAGCCATCATTTCCGAAAACCGTGAGGAATGGGTCATCGCCCAGATGGGCATAGGCCTGGTCCGGGGCATCTGTGTCGGGGTCTATCCCACCAGCCCCTGGAACGAAGTGGCCTATGTGCTGGAGCACAGCGATTCCACCATGGTGATCTGTGAGGACCAGGAACAGACCGACAAGATCCTGGAAGCCTGGTCCCAGCTGCCTCACCTGAAGCACAACATTGTTATCGACATGAAGGGTCTGCGCCACTATCCGGACCCTCCCACGTTCTTTGGGGATGTGGAGGCCATGGGCGCCGCCTACGAACGTGATCATCCGGGCATCGTCGACGAGCTGTTGGACGGCCAGCAAATGGATGAGACCGCGCTGATGATCTACACCTCGGGCTCTACCGGCCGGCCCAAGGGCGCCATGATTTCCTGGCGTAACCTGCATGCGGCCGCTCCGGGACTGATCGAGTTGCTGGATATCGGCGAACACGACACCAGCCTTTCCTACCTGCCCCTGTGCCATGTTGCGGAACAGGCCTTTACCAATATCGGGCCGCTGTACGTTGGCAGCACGGTGAGTTTCGGTGAGAGCCTGCGCACCGTGCAGGAGGACCTGCGGGAAATTGCGCCCACCTTCTTCCTGGGGGTGCCCCGGATCTGGGAAAAGCTGCACTCGTCCATCTATATCAAGATCCAGGAAACCGGTCGTCTGCGCCGGTCCCTGTTCAACCGGGCCATGGCCGCCTGCGCACCCCTGGCCACAAGGCCGAAAGCGCAGTGGAGCCTGTCAGACAAGGCCCGCTATGGCCTCTGGTACTGGCTGGTATTCCGGGCATTACAGAACTATGTGGGCCTGCGCCGCTGCCACATCGCCATGACCGGTGCCGCGCCCATATCTTCAGGTATCCTGGAGTTCTTCCGCACCATCGGCGTGCCGCTGGTGGAAGTCTATGGTCAGACGGAAAGTACCGGTGTAGCGACCGCCCAACCGGTTGACGATATCCAGCTGGGTACCGTAGGCAAGGCGGTGAAGGGCGTCGAGGTCAAGCTCGGCGACTTCAACGAGATCCTCCTGCGTGGCGACAGTATGTTCCAGGGTTACTACAAGAACGACGAAGCCACCGCGACGACCCTGAAGGATGGCTGGCTGCATACTGGCGATGTCGGGGAGTGGCAGGGTGAACACCTGCGCATCGTGGATCGCCTGAAGGACATCATGATCACCGCCGGGGGCAAGAACCTGTCACCCACGGAGATCGAAAACACCATCAAGGCGAGCCCCTATATCAAGGAGTGCATCGTCATTGGCGAGGCCCGCAAGTACGTGTCTGCGCTGATCCAGATCGACTTCGACACGGTGGCCAAGTGGGCCGAGCAGGAGCGGGTGGCCTACACGACTTTCCGCAGCTTGTCCGAGCATGAGCAGGTCAACGCGCTGATCCAGCAGGAAGTCAACAAGGGTAACGACAAGTTGCCCCAGGTTGCGCAAATCAAGCGCTTTTCACTGCTGACCAAGGAGCTGGACCACGATGATGACGAAGTGACGGCCACCATGAAGGTGCGGCGCAGCAAGATCTATGAGAAGTACACGGAGGTTATTGAGTCGCTGTATGCGTGAGGGAATCTGACCTTATTCGCTTGCCTGCTTCCCCCTCTCCCTGACCCTCTCCCGCCAGGGGAGAGGGTGAATTTCCTGCCAGCCTGCTCCATAAATACCGGATTCTGAATAGTCGTTTTGTCAGGTGATCACCGCTGTTCGGGGGGCTGTGGCCGGGGGGCTTTCGGAACAGCGCCAGGGAAGGCGCGGTGCAAGGGGGGCCAGGACGGCCCCTGAATTGCAGTGGAGAAAGCCCCCCGGCCGCAGACCGGACTCCAGAACCCTAAGCTCCTCCGACCGCAGGCCTTACTCCATAACGCGAAATCTCAGGCAATCCGCTCCTTCAACCCAGCCTTCACCAGTTTGCCATTGGCATTGCGAGGCAAAGGCTCGTCCTGGATGGTCACGTAGTCTGGTGTCTTGTAGTCCGCCAGGTTCTCCCGGCAGAACTGGCGGATATCGTCTTCGCTCAGTTCCTGGCCGTCCACCTGGGTGACGAACACATGGATTTTCTCCCCCAGTACCTCATCCGGATGGGGAATCACCGCGCACTCCACCACCGCCGGGTGACTGATGATCAGGTTCTCCAGTTCCACACTGTAGATGTTGTAGCCACCCCGGTTGATCATGTCCTTCTTGCGGTCGAATATCCGCACAAAGCCCTGCTCGTCCATGGAGCCAATATCCCCCGATTTCCAGTGACCGGCCGTGAACTCCCGGGCGTTGGCTTCCGGGTTGTTCCAGTAGCCCGGTGACACCATGGGCCCACTGATCCACAACTCGCCGGATTCCCCCGGCGCCACCTCGCGGCCGTGGTCGTCCATGATGCGGATATCACCGCAGGGCACAGGCTGCCCCACGCTGTCAGCATGCTCGCCGGCGTCGCCCAGGGGCAGGCAGGTGGACGGGGAGGTGGTCTCGGTGGCGCCGTAGGCGTTGATCAGCTCCAGGTCTGGTAGCTGCTCCCGTAATTGGGCAATGGTGCTTTCCGGCATGGGCGCGCCACCAAAGCCGCCGATGCGGAAGGCGCTCAGGTCATGGTCACGGAAGTTGGTGCGCAGCAGGCACAGGTTGTACATGGCCGGCACCATGATGGTGTGGGTCACTTTCTCCTTCGCCAGCAGCCTCACCGCTTCCACCGCATCAAAGGCCGGGATGACCACGATGGCACCGGCCACGTGGGTCATGGTGAGCATGTTGGCCACCAGCCCGGTGACATGGCTGCCCGGCGCCACCAGCAAGGTGCGCTCGCCGTCCCCGAGGGCCATGGTGTGCTGGAAGTGCATCACCGAGTGGATGATGTTGAAGTGAGTGAGAATCACGCCCTTGGGCTTGCCGGTGGTGCCGGAGGTGTAGAGGATTACTGCCGGTTCTTCCTCCTTGATGGAGGGCAGGGGTAGCCTGGTTCCGGTATCCTTCAGCAGGTTCTCGAAAGGCTCGCTATGCTCATCGCCGCCACCAATGGCAAAGCGATGTTTCAGGCCGGGCAGCTCATCGGGTGCAGGCAGTTTGCGGCCCTGTTCGCCGGCAAAGACGATCGCCCTGGCGTCGGAATGCTCCAGCATGTAACGCAGCCCGGGCCCCTGTTCGCGAATGTTCAGGGGCATGACAATGGCCCCTGCCCGCAGAACGCCCAGTACCGTCAGGACCAGCTCGGTACTGTTGCCGATCAGCAGGCCGACCCGGTCACCGGGCTCGACACCCCGGTGCCGGAGCTGGGCAGCCATGGCCTCGGCCCGGTCGGCCACCTCCCGGTAACTCAACCGTTGCCCTTCACAAACGATACAGTCTGCCTCCGGTGCCCGTTCCACCGATGCCAGGAACGAATCCAGCACACTGGCCGGACGCTCCTGATAGCAGCGTACAACACGGTCACCGAAATGGTGCTCATGGCGGATGGCAAAGTTCGGGGTGGTGCTCATCGGGGTAAATCTCCGGTATTTGTAGGTCGGTAGCAGAATAGCGTTATGGATCCAGGCGGACTACGGCATCACCAACCACCTTGGTTTCGCCATGCTGATTGACCACGCTGAGTTCGAGCCGTGCCCGCTGCTCGCCGGCTTCCTCGAAGCGTTCCGTGATGCGCCCGCTGCAGCTCAGCTCATCGTGAACGTGTGATATCGCCACAAAGCGCATGCCGAAACTGACCAGGGCGTCCTGGGGCAGCCAGTTGGTGAGCATGCGGCCCAGGTAGGCGGAGGCCAGCATGCCATGGGCGAAGACATCGTCCATGCCATGATAGCGGGCGAAGTCCAGGTCAACGTGAATGGGGTTATGGTCGCCGGAGGCGCCGGCATATAACGCCAGGGTCAGTCGCGAAATGGGTGGCGTGGACAGGGGGGGGATCTCGTCCCCCACCTTGATGGATGTGGTGTCGACATCAGGGCGCATAGGTCTTACCTGTGGCGGATAATAATGATGGAACGAAGGTCGGCGAGCCTGTCTGGTTCCTGCCTGCCGGTGTCCCGGTAAACGGCGGTCTCGCGCACCACGAACTCCATGGCACCGGCCTTTTTTTGATAGATGTCGGTAATCCGGGAGTCAAAGGTCAGCCGGTCGCCTGCGCAGGCCACCTGGTAGTAATCGAAGTGTTGCTCGCCGTGCAGTACCTTTCCCAGCTCGATGCCCAGCGTGTCCATATAGTCGTAGGGGTTGTCCCGTTCCATATCCAGACAGAACAGGAAGGTGGGAGGTACCGGCAGCGACCGCCAGCCGGCCGCCCTTGCAGCGTCTTCCTCCAGGTAAACCGGGTTGGTCTCGCCAATGGCCCTGGCAAAGAAGCGCAGTCGGCCGGCTTCAACCAGTTGGGTATGGACCGGCAACCGGAAGCCGATAAAGCTCGGGTCGATCATGGTAAGTACCTTGCATGGGAAGTAACTTGCATGGAGAGCCCTGAAAACCCCGCCAGCCCTGAGGCTGGCGGGGTATGTGCTCAGCCGGTGGTGACCGGCTTGAAGTCGCCGTACTCTTCCCGGAGCTTGGTCTTCAGCAGCTTGCCGGTGGCCGTATGGGGCAGTTCATCTACAAACAGGATGTCATCTGGCAGCCACCACTTGGCCACGTGTTCCTCAAGGAAGGACATCAGCTCGTCCTTGCCGATGGTGGCGTTATCCTTGAGCACTGCAATCAGCAGGGGCCGCTCCTGCCACTTGGGATGGGCGATACCGATAACCGCGGCTTCCGCCACCTCCGGGTGGGAGACCGCAGCGTTTTCCAGCTCGATGGAGGATATCCACTCCCCGCCGGACTTGATCACGTCCTTGGAACGGTCCACCAGCTGCAGGAAACCGTCCGGGTCGATGGTGCCGATATCGCCAGTGGGGAAGAAGCCCTCGCTGTCCAGTTTGCTGCCCCCTTCCTGGCGGAAGTAGCCGCTGGCAATCCACGGGCCTTTCACATAGAAGTGACCGGAGGTCTTGCCATCCCAGGGCAGGCGTTCGCCATCATCATTGACAATCTTGATTTCCACGCCCCAGATGCCACGGCCGGCCTTGGTCTTGAGTTTCGCCATGTCCTCATCGCTGAGGCTGTCATGCTTGGGCAGCGGTTTGTTGATAACGCCCAGCGGACTGGTCTCGGTCATGCCCCAGCCCTGAACCATGTCGATACCGGACTTGCGGAAACGTTCGATCATGGCAATCGGGGGTGCGGAGCCGCCCACACCCACGCCGGTCAGGCTCAGGTTATCCAGGCTGGCCCCCTGGGTGGAATCCAGGTACTGGAACAGCATCAGCCAGACCGTGGGCACCGCCATGGAGAAGGTGACATTTTCTTCCTTCATCAACTGATAGACGCTCGCGCCGTCCAGGTGCTGGCCGGGCAGGACCATCTTGGCACCGACCATGGGTGCGGAATAGGGCACGCCCCAGGCGTTGGCATGGAACATGGGCACGATCAGCAACATCGTGGTCCGGCTGCTGATTTCAAAGGCGTCCGGTGCGACCTGCATCAGGGAGTGCAGAACGGTGGAGCGATGTCCGTAGAGAACCCCTTTGGGGTTGCCGGTGGTACCGGAGGTGTAGCACAGGGATGAAGCCGTACGCTCGTCGAACTCCGGCCATTCGTAGTCGTCGCTGGCCGCTTCCATCAGCTCTTCATAGCAATAGAGGTTGGGCAGGTCGATGTCCGGCATGTGCTCCCGGTCCGTCATGGCCACGAAGGCCTCTACCGTCTCCAGCTGCGGCGCCAGCTGCTTTACCATGTCGGCAAAGGTGATGTCGAAGAACAGCACCTTGTCTTCGGCGTGGTTGATGATATAGGTCAGCTGTTCCGGAAACAGGCGCGGGTTAACCGTATGCAGGATGGCACCGCTGCCGGAAACACCGAAGTAGAGTTCATAGTGGCGGTAGGTGTTCCAGGCCAGTGTGCCTACCCGGTCCTGAAAATCCACGCCCAGGGTCTTGAGGGCGTTGGCCATTTGCTTGGAGCGATTGCGCAGTTCCCGGTAGTTGGTGCGGTGCATCGGACCTTCCACGGTCTTGGTGACGATCTCGGTTTCCGGGTGGAAGGTCGCTGCGTGCTCGATCAGTGATGAAATGAGCAGGGGCTTGTCTTGCATCAGTGCTTGCATGGAGCTCTCCTGAGTTCCTGAAGTTGTTGTGGTTGTCGCAGGATGTGAGCATCAGTGTCTCGCAACGTGAAAACAGCGACCTCGTCTGATTCGACGATTTGGGGCGCTGGTCCCCCCTTGAACTCGTCGGAACGGACGAGGCCCTTCCCCGGGGGGATTATTACGCTGGATGATGGCTGGAATCGCCTGGCCATTTCCCGACAGCAAGTCCACAACAATAAGCGCACCCGGAGCTGGTGCACAAAGGAGCTGTAATGCGTTATCTGACCATACCCCGACTTACCCGCCTTGCCCTGCCCCTGGCTATCGCCGGAACATTGATGGCCACCGCGGCAGACGCCCGCTCAATTCGCTACGCCACGGGCTATGCGGCCCAGTCCATCGGCGCCGTAGCGGGTGATGCCTTTGCTGAGGCGCTTGACGATTACTCCGGCGGCGAACTGACCGCAAAGGTCTATCCCCAGTCCCTGCTTAGCTTCTCGGAGACCCCCTCTGGTGTACGTGACGGGCTTGCAGACAGTGGCCTGGTGTTGACGCCGTATTTCCCGGCGGAGTTTCCGAGCACCAACCTGGCAGCGGAAATCTCCATGCTGCTGGAGCTGACCGGTGCGCCGGCGGAAACCGCTGGCCTGGCCTATGCCGGGGCCATGTCCGAGTACCTTTTCAACCACTGCCCGGAATGTACCGACGAGTTTGATGCCCAGAACCAGGTGTTCATTGGTGGGGGCGGCACGTCCCCCTATTTCCTGCTGTGTAACAAGCCGGTTCGTACCATGGAGGAGCTGCAGGGCAAGCGCATGCGGATTGGCGGTGCCCAGTGGTCCCGCTGGGTGGAGAGCATGGGAGCTTCCCCGGTATCCGTGCCCCAGCATGAAACCTACGAGGCCCTTAGCCAGGGTGTGGTGGACTGTTCTGTCCACTCTGCGCCAGAGCTGACCATCGTGAAGCTGATGGAGGTGGTGTCAGACCTGACGACCGGGGCGCCGGGTGGCGTGTTTGCCGGTGTGGCCAACACCGTCAATAAGGACACCTGGAGCAGCCTGGGCGAAGACGAAAGGCGCGCAGTGCTGCATGCGTCTGCGGTGCTTTCGGCGGAGCTGAGCTGGGGCTATGCCGAGGCTGCCCAGGAGAACATGAAGACCGCGGACGAACTGGACAGTATCGAGATACACGAAGCCAGCGATGACATGAAAGCCCGGACCCGTGAGTTTATCCAGCAGGACCTGGATGCCATGGCCGCCACCTACGCGGATAAGTACGACATCGGCAATGCCGGCGAGATGATTGAGACCTTCAAGCCGATCCTGGAAAAGTGGGTGTCGCTGGTGGATGGCGTCGATAGTGGTGAAGCACTGGCCGACCTGTATTGGGAGGAAGTCTTCTCCAAGGTGGACGTAAGCCGCTACGGGCAGTAACCCTACGACAACAACAAGAAACAATGGCAGCCTGGCTGGGTTGAGTCATCATCAGGCTGCCAGAACAGGAGTGTTGAATCATGATCCTGCACAAACCTGAACTGATCGAGGAATATACCGGCAAGGGATACTGGGCCAACAAAACGCTGCTGGAACGCTTCGCCGCCAACTGCGCCGCCCACCCGGACCGTGAGGCAGTGGTGGACCCCCCGAACCGGGACGAGCTGGTGGGTACGCCCGCCCAGCGCCTGACCTGGGCCGAGTTTGGCGAGGCGGTGGATGCCACGGCAGCGGAACTGTCCCGTCGCGGATTTGGCAAGGACGACGTACTGGTGGCTCAGCTGCCCAACGTATGGGAACTGGCCATGCTGTACCTGGCTGCGGCAAAGGCCGGTGGCTTGCTTTCCGCGCTGCCCATGCAATGGCGACGCAAGGATGTGGGTTATGTGAAAGACATGACCGGGGCCCGGTTCTATGCCTCGGCCGAGAGCTTCCACGGCTTTGACTACCAGGCCCTGGGCCAGGAGCTGGGTTTCGACCATTACATCGGCCTTAAAGAGCTGACCGATATTGCCCGCACCAAGCCCGGCCAGGTACCTGAAGTGCCGGTAGACGCCAACGACATCTTTACGCTGTGCTGGACTTCCGGCACCGAGGCAGACCCCAAGGGCTGCCCCATGAGCCATAACAACTGGGAGTACCTGATCAGCCTGGTATTCACCACCTGTGGCCTGCAAAAGGGCGATCGCATCCTGTGTGTGGCGCCCCTGGTGAATATGACTGCGGTGGGGGTGAACTACGTACCCTGGCTGGCGGCGGCGGGGACCCTGGTGCTGCACCATCCCATTACGCCGGAGATCCTGCTGCGCCAGCTGACCGAAGAGCGTATCCAGTACACCATCCTGGTGCCGGCAATGCTGAATATGATCGCCAAGCTGCCCAACGTGGACCAGCTGGACCTGTCCAGCGTGCGGACGATCACTACCGGTTCAGCGCCGCCCTCTGCCTGGTCCATGCAGGAGTTCAAGCGTCGCTGGGATATCGACATCGTCAATATCTGGGGCCAGAACGAGGGCACCAGCCTGGTAGCCGGCCCGGCTGATGTGCCTGACCTGGACATGCGGGTGGATCACCTCCCCTGGTGGGGCAAGAAGGGCGTCGAGTGGCCCTCCGGCATCTATGGTGTCGAGGTGAAGATCCTCGGCGACCGGGATGAGGAAATTACCGAGCCGGGCGGCATTGGCGAGCTGTGCTACCGCAGCCCCGGGTTGTTTGCCGGCTACTTCCAGCGCCCGGATATCACGGAGCGTTCATTTACTGACGACGGCTTCTTCCGTACCGGTGACCTGTTCATCGTGCAGGATGCCAACCACGTAGGCTTCTACGACCGCAAGAAAGACATGGTGATCCGCGGCGGCTTCAATATTTCCAGCGTGGAGGTAGAGAATGCGGTGCTGGGCTTCGACAAGGTGCAGGACGTGGCCGTCATACCCCAACCGGATGAGATCATGGGCGAGCGGGTCTGCATCTGTGTGGTACCTGCGGATGAGGACCATCCGCCGACCCTGGAGGAAATCAACGACTACCTGAAGGAACAGGGTATGAGTGTCTACAAGCTTCCCGAAAAGATGAAGTTGATTGATGCCATTCCCCGTAACCCGGTGGGCAAGATCCTGAAGAAGGAATTGCGGTCCGCGTAACGCAAAAGGGCCGGGAGTTGTCTCCCGGCCCTTTTGTTGCCGCTTCACCGTCGCTTTACATGCCGTACTGGTTTACATCCACCTTCGAGAAGACCTCATCCCAGTAGAGCTGCTGCAGCTCTTCCCCGGTTTCCACGTCCTGTACCATGTCGATCCAGCGTTTCAGGCTTTCCCTGAACTCGGCGATCATCTCGCCTGAGCGTTCGAGGTCATGGTTTTCCTGGTAGCGGGCAGCGATGGTTTCGGCATCCTGCTCGATGAACTGGCGGGTAGCTGCCTTCAGTTCATCGCCAGCCTCGTGCACGGTAATGTCTTCCTTGTCTTCAATCAGCTGCCGGTTTTCCTCATGCTCCTTCACGTAGAGGCGGGCCAGCTCAGCGATAATCGCAGCCGAACCGTAAAGCACGGCCTCACGGTTCTCTGCTGACAGGCCTTTCCAGGCGTCGGCATTCATATGGGTGGCAATGCCCCCGAAGATGCCCCCTGGCACACCGAGCGTGATGTCGCTGGTCACTTCAATGAAGTTGAAGTTGGTCAGGTCCGGCAGGTTGTGGGCGGTGCAGTCCAGTACGCCCTGGCCCAGGCCCTCATAAACCTCGTTGACCGCCATTGAGACCGGGGAGGCATTCATGGCCTGGGCCCAGCGGGCCCACTGGGGGCCACCAATACGGATACGCTTGCCTTCGATGTCCTCCATGGTCACAACGGGCTTGTTGCAGATCAGTGTGTAGGGCGTGCTGCCCGAGATGCCCAGGAACACCTGGTTGCTGTCGGTGTATTCCTCCAGGCATTCGGGGCAATCGTTAAACACGTACTCCGAGATGGCGCCGCCAAAGGCAAAGGTGGCTTCCCGGGCCGAGACGTCATCCAGTTCCAGCAGCATGGTCAGCTCCGTCAGCATGATGGTGCTGGGGAATTCGGTCTGGAAATAGGGTGTCAGTACCGCGCCGAAGTCCGCCATGCCGTCCCGCAGGCCCGGAGGGGTTTCCATGAAGCTCAGCAGGGACTGCATATAGGGTTTGACCGTCAGGTCACCGCCGCTGCGCTCGGTAATCGCATTGGCGAAGACCTCGATACTCTTGGAACCGATGGAATTGGGTGTGGCGCCGGAGGCAAAGCTCAGCTCGCGGGCTTCCACGTTGCCGGCGGCCAGCATACCGGTCAGTGCGGCACCGGCGATAAAGCCGGCAAGAGGGGTTTTCAGGTACGTCATGGGGTACTCCCTTTCATTGTTGTTGTAGTGTCTGGTGGCTCAGCTCACCTTGCGGTCCCGGTCGGACCAGTGCTCTTCCCTCAGCTTGTACTTGAGCAGCTTGCCCGCCGGAGACAGGGGCAGTTCGTCACGGATTTCCAGGCTACGGGGAATCTTGTAGTTGGCGATCAGGGTCTTGCAGTGGGCCATGACTTCATCCAGGGTCAGCTCGGCGTCGTCGTTGACCACTACCGTGGCGTGGACCCGCTCGCCCCAGTCCTCATCCGGCACGCCGATGACCGCACACTGGGCCACCTGGGGCATCTGCAGCAGGGCCTCCTCCACCTCGGCGGAATAGACGTTCTCGCCACCGGTAACAATCATGTCCTTGATGCGGTCCACTACATAGACAAAGCCGTCGTCATCCATGTAACCGGCGTCGCCGGTGTGCATCCAGCCGTTACGCAGGGCCTGGGCGGTCTGCTCAGGCTTGTTCCAGTAACCCTGCATGACCACCGGACCCCGGGCCACGATCTCGCCCCGGGTGCCATTGGGTACGGTATTGTCCTCGCCATCCACGATGCGGATTTCCACCATGGGCAGGGGCCGGCCGGCGGACATCATCTTGCCGCTTTCAAAGCCTTCGTCGGTATGCCAGTCCTTGGTGAGGATGGTGACCGTCGGGGACAGTTCGGTCATACCGTAGGCCTGCAGGAAGCCGGCTTTGGGCATGGCCTGCCGGGCCTTGTTGAGCAGCGTGCTGTCCATGGGGGAGGCACCGTACATCATGTGCTGCAGGCCGCTGAGGTCATAGTTGCTGAACTCCGGGTGGGCAAGCACCATTCTCAGCATGGTGGGCACCAGGAAGGTTTCGATCACGCCCTCGTTCTGAATGGCCTCCAGCACTGCCTTGGGTTCGAACATGGGAATGATCACGTTGGTGCTGTGGCGGGCGACCGCCTGCAGGATCAGGCCGGTGCCTGCAACGTGGAAGGTGGGGGCCGCATGCAGGGTTACGGAGCGGATTGGCATGTTGGCCACCGCCTGGGAGCCCAGTCCGTTACTGAACAGGTTCATGTGACTGAGCATGACGCCCTTGGGCTTGCCGGTGGTGCCACCGGTGTACATCACCGCCGCGAGGTCGTCCTTGCTGCGCAGGGTGTCTTCCATTTCGTCGTTGTCGCGGACCAGGTCCTCGAGATTATGGGTGCCGGCGGGGGTTTCCTTGTCGCCGGCGTAGATGACAGTGTTGAGGGATTTTGAACCCTCGGTCAGTGGGTTGATCATGGGGCTGAAGGTGTCGTCCACAACCAGGAACGTGCTTTCACAATCGTCCAGGGAATAGATGATCTCCGCCGGGCTCCAGCGGATGTTCACCGGGTTGATCACGCCTCCGGCCCAGAAGGTGGCATAGATGGCTTCGGCGTAGCGGTCCGAGTTAAGGCTCAGGATGGCTACCCGGTCGCCTTCTTTCAGTCCCAGCTTTTTCAGACCTGCGGCCAGCCGGGCGATGCGGGAGACAAATTCCCGGTAGGTGTGGCGGCGGCCCTGGCAGACAGTGGCTGTCTTGTCCGGTGCCTCGATCAGGGCTTTGTGCAGGGGTTGCGTCAGGTACATGTGTTCGGGTCTCCTTGATTCTTGTTGTCAGTGCTGGATCAGAAGCCGTGCCTGTCTACGTCGACCTTTGAGTAGACTTCGTCCCAGTAGAGCTCGGCCAGTGCCTCGGGGGAGTCGATGTCGTCGACCATGCCGGCCCACTTTTCGATGATGGGGCGGAAGTCCGCCAGCATCTTCTCGCCGTCAGCAATACCGTACCGTTCCTGGTAAGCGCTGGCGATCCGCTCCAGATCGGCCCGGATGAACTTTCGGTTGGCTTCGACCAGGCCCTCTGAAGGCGCATGGACGGTGATGTCTTCCAGCTCGCGGGCAGTCTCCAGGTTGTCCAGGCTGGCCTGCGCATAGGCCCAGGTTATGTCGGCGGAAGTCACTGCAGTGGCGTACATCACAGCCTCCCGCTGCTTTGTGTCCAGTGACTGCCAGAAGTCCCGGTTGATACTGTTGCTGGAGGTGCCGTAAACCCCGCCCGGGACGTCTGTGGTGATATGAGTGACCACCTCCATCATCTTGAAAATCGTCAGTTCCGGCGTGGACTGGATAGTGCAGTCCAGAACGCCCTGGCTGATGCCCTCATACATTTCATTCACAGACATGGACACCGGCGAGGCCTCCATGGCTTCGGCCCAGCGTGCCCAGTTGGCGCCGCCGTGGCGAAGGCGCTTGCCTTTGAGATCCTCGACGGTGGTCACGGGTTCATTGCACAGCAACATGTACCGGGTGCTCGCGCCGGCACCTGCGTAGACCTGGTTTTGTTGAGTGAACTCTTCGAGGCAGGAGTCGCAGTGATTGAACAGGTATTCCGCCATCGCGCCCCCGAACGCCATACCGGCCCGATGCTGTTCAAGGTCGGTAAACTCGAGCAGCATCGATGACTCACCCACCAGGTTGGCCCGTGGATATTCGGTGGATGAATAGGTCAGCAGCACGGCGCCGGCGTCCGCCATGCCATCCCGCAGGCCATCGGACATTTCCATGAAGTTGAGTAGCGTCTGGGGGTAAACCTTGCCGGTCAGGGTGCCGCCTGAATGTTCCTTCAATGCTTCCGCGTAACGGTCGGCGGCCTTTGAGCCGATGGAGTTGGGGGGGTAGCCGGTGGCGTACTTCAGTTCGGTGGCCTGGGCCTGGCCCAGCATGGCGGTTGTCAGTACCGCGGCTGAAACCATGGCGGACAGGTGTCGGGTTTTACGCATCGGGTCATCTCCTGGTGATTGCGGCAATCCGGGTGCCGCTTTTTGTTGTGGGATGGAGCGTCGAGCGTGGGCTTGGGTGCTGTTTTTTTATTGTCGTTGTCTTGGTTGAACAGCTCCCAACAAGCTAGGTCAGGACCGAGCAGTCAGCTATCGTCGGAACCGACGAATTGTTTGCCTTTGTCACGGCGGAACCTCGGGAGGCTATGGGGGAGCTGGCTCGGTGAAAGTAGGCAAGGGCACCGGTCGCCCCCGCTGCAGGGGGCGACCGGATGATGGGCCGGGATCAGCCAGCGAACTCATCGTTGCAGGCTTGCCTCATGGCTTCCCGGTATTCCGCAGTCAGGCGCTGGCACAGCTCCGCTGCGGACGGCTCATCTTCGATGGCACCGACACCATGGCCTGCGGACCAGACGTTCTTCCAGGCCTTGGCCTCGTTCTCCATATCGAGGCCGCCATGGGCTTCGTCGCTGGCGAGGTCCAGGCCCGCGGCTTCCACGCTCGGGCGCAGGAAGTTGGCATTAACACCTGAGACCTTGGGCGTGTAGACGATATCAGCAGCATGGGTATCGCGAACCATCGCCTTGTACTCTGGCTGCACCATGGATTCCCGGGTTGCCAGGAAGCGGGTGCCAAGATAGGCGAGGTCGGCTCCCATAAGCCGTGATGCAGCGATCTGGGCGCCGGTACTGATGCTGCCTGCCAGGATGACCGTGCCGTCAAACACCTGGCGGATTTCCTGTACCAGTGCAAACGGGCTCACGGTGCCGGCATGGCCACCAGCGCCTGCAGACACCGCGATAATGCCGTCCACACCGGCCTCAGCCGCCTTCTCCGCGTGGCGACGGTTGATCACATCATGGAACACCAGGCCGCCATAGGAATGCACCGCTTTCACCACTTCCGGTACTGCACCCAGTGAGGTAATCACCAGGGGGACCTTGTACTTGACCACCTGCTCCAGGTCGGCCTGCAACCGGGGATTGGAGCGATGGACAATCAGGTTGACCCCATAGGGCGCAGCATCCTTGCCTTCAAGTCGGCCTTCAATCTCCTCCAGCCACTCCACGAAGCCTTCGGTAGAGCGCTGGTTAAGGGCCGGGAAGGTGCCTACGACACCGTTGAGGCAGGTCTCTACCACCAGGTCCGGGCCGGATGTGAGGAACATGGGGGCAGCGATGGCCGGAACTTTGAGCCGGCCCTGGAAGGAAGCGGGAATAGCCATGATGAACATCTCCAGGTTTATTGTTTCAACGCGTTCGCCTGCATAGTGGCACGATTGCCGGCCCTGCCATTCGTCGATTCTGACGAGTTATTCCGGTGGACAGAACGAATAAGATAATCGGTCAAGAGTGTTTGCCCATAATAAAGACAAGGACCAGCAACCATGACCACTGCAAAGGCTACCCCCGGAGTTTCCGCCATGGAACGTGAAGACAGCACCCTGTTTCTTGATATGGTGCGGCGCATCCTTGAGCAGGAAGTGGCGCCCTTTTATGAGGACTGGGAGGAAGCCCACCAGGTTCCCAGGGAACTTTGGAACAAACTGGGCGAGGCCGGCCTGCTTGGCGTGGACCTTCCCGAGGAATATGGCGGCTCTGATGCAGGGCC
>NZ_FOHZ01000031.1 GCF_900111555.1 Marinobacter segnicrescens | reverse complement strand
AGGTCGTTATTGCCGGTAATCACGACTGGGTCTTTCAGGAAGCACCAGAGTTGGCCCGTGAGACACTAACCCATGCGATATACCTGGAAGACAGCGGCATCGAACTCGAGGGGCTGCAGTTTTGGGGCTCCCCCTGGACGCCGCAGTTCCTGGACTGGGCATTTATGCTCGAGCGCGGGCAGGCACTGCGTGGAAAATGGCAGCTGATTCCAAAAAACACCGATGTGCTGATCACCCATGGTCCACCACGAGGCATCGGTGACCAGGTAGCGGTGGATTTTCGTGTCAGGAATGTCGGCTGCGTTGACCTCGAACAGCGTCTGGAACAACTCCCCAACCTACAGGCCCACGTATTTGGTCACATTCACGAAGGCTACGGCCAATACCTGCGTGGGCAGACCCGACTCATCAATGCGAGCACCTGCACCGCTCGATACGAGCCCACCAATCCACCAATCGTGCTCGATCTGAACCAAACAGGAGATTGCCGATGACCGCTGACGAACTGATCGCCCGATTGAAAGCGTTGCCTCCGGACACACAGGTCCTGGTGGAGGGGTATGAGAACGGATTTGACGAGGTCATAGAGCTGAAAGGGCAAGACGTGGTGCGCTATCGTCATGCCCAGCCGTGGGACGGACAGTATCAACCGCCGGAACGCTTCGGAGAACCGGCCACCGGCATCATGCAGGTCGCCGTTATTCTGGGACGTCGTGGACCGCTGCGATAGGAGAAGCCCATGTCACAACGGAAGCGATACAACCCGACAGAGTTGGTAGCGAAATGTGATTCAGCCGCGCCAATCCCAGACGAGCTGAAAGATTGGGATCAGGCGCCGTCTGTTGGCTTTGAGCAAACGATCATGGACGGCCAAGTTGATATCGGCGACGTGATCCTCCAGTTCCGCGAGAGACTCGCTGATGACTATGATGTTATCCAACTGATTCTGTTCGGCAGTCGGGCTCGGGGAGATTATCACTCCGAGAGCGATGTCGACGTTGCGGTGATTCTGCCGGGTGAGCCAGGGGATTTCGTCGAAACCAAGTTGGAAATGGCAGGCTGGGCCTTTGATGTGTTGGTGCAAACGGGCGTCAGGATTCAGCCTTTTCCGATCTGGGAAGCGGAATGGCGGGAACCCACGAAGCACTCCAACCCGGATTTGCTGACGAACATCACACGAGAGGGCTTGACTATCTGGTCGCGCAATAAATGACAAGCGCCCTCGATGCCTACCAAGCATTCGGCACCTTTCGAATTGGTCTGGCCCATCGAGGTTAGTATGTTTTAGTAACACGATTTACTAATCAGTAAATCATGTTACTAATCAATAGTATAATGCCCCACTGGGCTATCGCCGCGTGGCGGAGGTCAAGAAAACGCGCAGAATAACTTGAAACTACGATGGGTGGTCAACGGCATGGATAGCGATCAGAAAGCCAAAGAACTCTTCGAAGACGTTTTAAGAAACCTTTTCGATGGTGATAAACAACTCCTCAGGCGCTGGCTGGAGACGCCGGTACCGGCTCTGGCTGGCGAGTCACCAAAGACACTGATGGGGACGCCCACCGGGTGTGAAGTTCTGGAAAGGTACTTTAAGAAGCTGAAGTACGGCGACTACTCGTGATTTTGAGAGCTTGCCACCTGGCCCCGTGGCACCCACCGGACGCCCTTTCCCAGGCGCTTAGCTTTGCGTCAAATCCAGCACTGTGCCCTTTGGGCGACAACTCAAGCCCCCTTGACTATAGCCTATCTCGGCGGGGCGAAAGATCGGCATTCCAATGTTTGCTGCGGTCGCATTGCGGACTTTATCAAACAGGTCGTGCACCAACGCCAGTACTACCCATAGGGCCGCCACCAGCCCCAGCGCCACGGCGACATTCCACTGGCCGTCGTAAAGAAACGGTATCGATACCGCAATCGCCAGTGCGGCCAGGCCCGCCCCCAGAAGCCGCCGGAACAGCTCGCGACCGGGCATCTGCTTCCAGCGCGCGACCGGCCCCAGCCCCATAAAGGCACAAAGCATGACGGTCAGTGGCACGAACAGGCTATTAAAGTAAGGCGCGCCGATACTGACCTTGCCCAGCCCGAGCGCATCCAGGATCAAGGGGTACAGGGTGCCCATCAGGACCGTGATCGTCATGATGACCAGCAAAATATTGTTGATCAGTAACAGTGCGTCCCGGGAAAGCCAGCTAAAGCCGGCACTGGCACTCATTCGCGGTGCCCGCAGCGCAAAGATCAGCAGCGAGACGCCGACCGTTATGCCCAGCAACGCCAGAATAAAAAGTCCCCGTGATGGGTCGTTGGCAAAGGCATGCACCGAGGTCAGCACCCCTGAGCGCACCAGGAAGGTGCCCAGCAACGAGAGTGAAAAAGTGAAAATCGCCAGCAGAGCCGTCCAGCTCTTGAACGTGCCGCACTTTTCCGTGACCGCCAGTGAATGTATCAGCGCGGTCCCACTCAGCCAGGGCAGGAGCGATGCATTTTCCACTGGATCCCAGAACCACCAGCCACCCCAACCCAGCTCATAGTAGGCCCACCAGCTACCCAGAGCGATGCCGAGGGTGAGAAAGGCCCAGGCAATGTTGGTCCACGGCCGGACCCAGCGCGTCCAGGCCGCATCGAGTCGCCCCTCAATCAACGCAGCGATGGCAAAAGCAAAGACCACTGAAAAGCCCACATAGCCCATGTAAAGCATCGGCGGATGGATGATCAGACCAATGTCCTGCAATAAAGGGTTCAGATCGGCACCGTCAGCCGGCATACCTGGCAGCAGGCGATCGAAGGGATTAGACGTAATTACGATAAAAAGAAGAAACCCAGCACTGACAATGCCCAAAACGCCCAAGACCCGCGCCAACATATCCCGTGGCAACTGGCGGGAAAACAGACTGACGGCAAAGCCCCAGCCACTGAGAATCAGACTCCATAACAGCACCGAGCCTTCATGAGAGCCCCAGACGGCGGTGAACTTGTAGTACCAGGGCAGCATCGAGTTCGAATTACGGGCCACATAGTCCACGCTGAAATCATCCAGAAGAAAACTGGCAGTCAGGCTGGCATAAGAAACCAGTAGAAAGGCAAATTGTCCCCATGCCATGGGCTCAGCAAATGCCATCCACAACGGGCGCCGGGTGGCGGCTCCCAGCAAGGGCACGGTCGCCTGAAGCAGCGACAGGCAAAGTGCAATCAATAACGCGAAGAGACCAACTTCAGGAACTGTCAGGGTAAGCATTTCGGGGCCGTGTTCGGTTAAGGGTTCAGCGATGACCGAACCTATCGGTGAGGGGTTCTCAGGTATTGCTACGTCAGCCAGCCGCACGGCCGGCTGACGAATACCCTATTACTTCCGACCAGGTTGGCGGGTAACGCGCAGATACGGTGTCTGCTCATCCCATCCGTCGGGGAAGCGCTCTTTGGCCTCTTCGTTGGAGAGCGACGGAACGATGATCACATCCTCTCCATTCTTCCAGTCCACCGGCGTGGCCACTTTGTGGTTGTCGGTCAGTTGGAGCGAATCAATGACGCGCAGGATCTCGTCCAGATTGCGCCCGGTGCTGGGCGGATACGTTAGCATCAGACGGATTTTTTTCGCGGAATCAATAATGAATACCGTTCGAACAGTCACCTTGGGATCGGCTTTTGGATGGATCATTCCGTACAGGTCGGCAACCACCTGATCCTTGTCTGCCAGCAGGGGAAAATTGAGCCCCGTGCCCTGGGTTTTCTCAATGTCCTTGGCCCAGTCGTTATGGGAGTCGAGCGGATCAACGGACACCCCGATCAGCTTCACTCCACGACTGGCGAACTCGTCCTTACGCTTGGCGAAGGCGCCAAGCTCTGTGGTACAGACGGGGGTGTAGTCGGCGGGGTGTGAAAACAGCACGGCCCAGTCGTCTCCCAGCCACTCATGAAACTGAATGTTTCCCTCGGTGGATGCGACGGTGAAATCGGGAGCGGTTTCTCCAAGTTGCAATGTCATCGTTTCATTCTCCTTTGCTTTGGCTGTCGTTCTTGGTTTGTCAGCACAGACGATATCCTTAAAGTCAACTTTAAGGTCAAGACGTTTGTCAGATGTTTTTTAGCCTGATCCATCGAGCTCGACGTTCGTGCCCGATTTTTCGGGTATGAAACTGACATAGAGGAAAAGCACGGTGCCCAGCACAATGGCGATATCGGCAAGGTTAAAGGCTGGCCAGTGCCAGGATTGCCAATAGACATCAAAGGAATCCACAACATAGCCGCGGAATATCCGGTCAATCAGGTTGCCCATGGCACCGCCAAGAATAAGACTGTACGCGATGGCTTCTCCCCTGCGGCGGCACTGAAGAATCAACCTGATCAGTACGATCGAGACCACTACCGCGATTGCGATAAGAAAGTAGCGCTGCCAGCCTCCACCATCGGCAAACAGACTGAATGCGGCGCCGGTGTTCCAGACATGAACCCAGTTAAAGAACGGGGTCACCGGAATCGATTCGCCATACGCCATTGACTGCTGGACCAGCCATTTTACAACCTGATCAGACGCCGCAATCAGGCCCGAAATAGCCAGCAGGCCATACGGCAAGTGTTTTTTGGCAACGATGGACATTGTTTAACCCTTAAGCGCGAGGATGCGCCTGGCCCCGTTGAGTACGATAACCCCCGCAATGCTGCCGATGATCAGGTCCGGGTAGTTGGAGCCAGTCCACGCGACCAGGGCGCCAGCGGTAATGACCCCCAGATTGATCACCACATCGTTGGCTGAGAATATCCAGCTCGCCTTCATGTGCGCCCCACCCTCCCGATGTTTGGATATCAGCAGCAGACAGGTGGTATTGGCGATCAATGCAATGAACGCAATCCCCATCATTACCAGCGACTCCGGCTCACTGCCGAAGACAAAGCGCCTCACCACCTCTGCAAGTACGCCTACAGCCAGTATCAGTTGGAGTACGCCCGCGAGATGCGCCGCACGCACCTGCATTTTCACGCTATGCCCAACCGCATACAGCGCGAGCCCATACACGGCCGCGTCGGCAAAATTGTCCAGGGATTCTGCAATCAGGCCGGTGGAGTGCGCGATCAGGCCGGCCGTCATTTCCACCACAAACAGGACGGCATTGATACCGAGCAACCAACGCAGGGTGCCGGACTCCTGCTCGGCAGAGATAGCCGTATCCCCGACCGCCTTAATTGACTCAGGGTCGGCAGCGGCCGTTTCCTGAAGCGAAGCTCCCAGCCCGAGGGTCGCCAGCTTCGCGGTGATAGGCTCAGCCTCGCCATCGTGCACAACCTTCAACTGCCGATCAGACAGCTCAAAGGACAGCCCGCGAATGTCTTCAAAACCGTTCAGGGCCAGGCGAATCATCCGTTCCTCCGAAGGACAATCCATCTTCGGTACGGTATACACACTGATCCAGTTGCCGGACGCTTCAGAGGCCTCCGACCCGGCATTACCCTCGGCGGGTGTTGCGTCGCAGCCACAGGCGTCTTCACAGGGTTTACTCATGATACGGCTCCACTTGGGTATTGTCGGATTATGATTTAAAACTATATAGTAACTATAAGGTCAATAGAACAGATACCATTTGTTGAGGAGACACCCGATGCGCATTGGTCAGTTGGCGCGGTCCGTAGGGGTTGACACCCAGACCATCCGTTTCTATGAGCGAGAGGGCTTGTTACCACCGCCGGATCGTCAGGACAACGGCTACCGTATTTACACTGAACGGCATGTTGAGCGACTGGCCTTTATCCGGCGCTGCAGAATACTCGAGCTGTCACTCGCTGAAATTCATGAGTTACAGCGTTATCAGGGCGCGCCCCATCAGCCTTGCAGGGCCATCAACACCTTGCTTGATGATCACCTCGCTCATGTACGGTCTCGGATAACCGATCTTCAGGTACTGGAGAAACAACTCACGTCGTTGAGAGCGAGTTGCAACGATGATCGGGACATTGGAGCCTGTGGGGTTCTCGAAGGGCTCAGTGAAGAAAGCATGCAGCAGTAGCCTGAGGCATTTATGCCAAGTATTGGGGTAACCAGTGTGGGCGAATCAATATACTTGCGCAGATGTTGAAAATCCGCTTCCTGGCAGATCTTTTCGACAACACGGAGCCTGAGTAGTCGGCAGATGGAGCAAGCACCTCATCATCTCCTGTTTCGTTGAAAAGGCTGCATCAACTGTTGCCAGTAGTTCGTTGGGTAATTCGGCTCTGAAGCAATACCGAGATCCTTAGTGCCGATCGTTCGCTCGGAATCGAAGTAAGCCGTGCCTAAAAAGCGATCAGTCAAGGTGGTAAAAAGCCCGAAGTTCACATCACCCTCTTTTGCCGTATTCGCATGATGGAAACGATGCACGGAGTTGATTGCGAGAACCTTTTTCAGCGGTCCGGTAAAATACGCTACATTCGAGTGTTGCAGTAGCAACTGGAGTACAACTGCAACCACCAACAACATCAGGACATTCTGCGGTACTCCTATAATGAGCAATGGTGTCGTTCCGGCAACTGTTTCTATAAATTGATGCAGTGGATGTTTCATAAGCCCATTAAAGCCGTACAACCGTTTTACGCTGTGATGAATGGCATGTAGGCGCCACAGCAACCGAAGGCGATGACTGGCAAAATGCGCCAGGGTGATACCAATATCAGAAATAAGGATTGCCAACAGCAATTGGAAAACCAGTGGCCAGCTGGAAGGCCAGATCGGTGCCAAAACGAGCAATCCTGCAATTAATGGGAGTACAGCTATGCCAATAACATTAAGCGACTCGTTCATGAGTGCATGGAGCACATCGCGCCGCTGATCCTGTTGAGGCTCATTGAACGCCCGATCATAGGGGATAAGTCTTTCAGTGGCGAAAGAAATCCCTATAAACACCAGGATCAACAACCCCAGCCAACCGGCGTTGAAACCTTCGGCAACGAGATAGACAGCAACACCATTACCCACGAGCAAAAACAACGGCAAATACAAAAGCCTAACTAACCACATTACGTTACGAATCATTCCAACAGCCCTCGCTAACTAGAGCGTTCAGCATCTCACGGATGCACGCAGCCAAATTGAACGAAAAAGCTGATTATTTGGATAAAAGCCGTTGAATAACCGTTGGGGAAACGCCAAATGCCTCAGTAACAGACCTGCAGAAATGGGCTTGATCAGAAAATCCCGAAGCAATTGCTGCATCAGTAAGTGACATCTCGCGCGATAACTCAAACCCGGTTAGTAGCTTTAGCCACTTTCTATAGCTGCGCAAAGGTAAACCGGTACATTCGGTAAACCAGTGGGAAAAATGGCTTGGAGAAAGGCAAACCATTTTCGCCAACTCGGCTCGTGAGACTGATCGTCCTCCCGATGCTTCGGCATTCAATGCTTCTAAAACGTCGCTCAACCTGCTCTTTGGACCAGATGGCTTACTACCCCGGTATTGTCGCTCGAAAGCTTTCAGTGCAATTAACAGGTTTTCGGTGCCAGTAAAGCGAGACAAACACTCCGTAATGAAATCCTCATCGAGTGCCCGGATGGATCGCTTCGACGGGTTTTTGATATAAGGCAGTAAAGCATTGCAGACATCAAGGTTTGGATCGATGTAAATACACAGTACCCTGGACAGTTTTAATTGATGGGTAACTCCAGCTGGTATCCACAACCCCCTTCCCTCGCACCGTGTTTCACTGGACATGACTTCAACGCTTGCGTCAAAACCGATCACGATTTGATGAGCCCAATGTTTATGGGGCTTATTGTCTCCCGACTCTCCATGGAAGGCGCCCATGCCTGGCTTTATCGCTACGGAGCCGAGCCATGGGTTCAATAAAGTCTTTGGTTTGGTCATTGCCTCATCTCTGCAAAGACAGACTTTCAGTCGGAGTGACCCTCGGTCAGTTCCGAATCCCGTCAATGGCACGGGTCATCAAATCCATCATGGCCGGGCTGTCCCATTCCGCGGCACCGACCAGGCGGCCAATTTCGCGACCGTTGTGATCAATCAGCAGCGTTGTAGGAACACCTTCTATGCCCAGTGTTGAGGTCGCCAGTGTCGACGGATCAATATACTGGCGAAGATGTTGGATGCCTGTTTTCCGGTAGAATTTCTCAACAACACTGATGCCTGCGTGGTCAACGGACAGCGCGACCACTTCAAATTGCTCGCCGCCCAGTTGAGCCTGAAGTGAGTCCAGCGTCGGCATTTCCTCACGGCAAGGCAGGCACCAGGTCGCCCAGATATTGAGCAATATCGCCTTACCCTTAAAGTCAGCCAGTGTCAGCGGCCTGCCGTCTTCGTCCTCAAAAGCCAGCTCGGGCAGAGTGCGAGGGGACTCCTAGATCAGGAACCCCTGGGGCCCCACGGACTTCGGAACTTTCCCTGCAGCCATAACTGGAGCGGCTATGGAAATAGCAAGCGCGAAAAGGACTACGGCGATTCCACGGGCGGCGGATATGCGCTGGTGACTCATTGGACATTACTCCTGATTACAGTGGTCGGTTTGTTGCCCGCATGGTGCCCCACGCGTTACTCACTCTGTAACAGCTCTTCAATTCGCCCGTGCAGTCGGCCCCAGAACCCATCATCGGCTGCCGCGTTGGGGCCTTTGGCAATGGCCGTCAGGTAGGTCACCAGATGCTCAGGCTTGAATTTCAATCCATGGAACCGGGCCCGCATCTGACCTTCCGGGTCAATCACGTGGGTTACCACACCATGGACCTGTACACCCTCACCCGTATCCCTGAACTGAACGCCGTAGGCTTTGGCGAGCTCCGACGTCAACCCGGGCGGTTCACCTTCGCCCCGGTACAGAAAGTGCCAATTATCGGGGTTCAGGTCGAAATTGTCGCCATACGCGCGCATGTTGTCCCGGGTCCCGGCAACATCTTCCCGGTCCGTGGCAATGGTGATGAACACCACCTCTTCACTCAGCCCTTCTTCTTCAACCCCGGTTTGCAACTGCCGTATCAGGTTCATATGAAAAGGGCAGGCCTCGGTACAGCGCGTGTAGAGAAAATTGAGCACAACGGTTTTGCCGTTTAAGTCGGCAAGGGAAAGGGTATTGCCATCAACGCCTGTAAGATCAAATTCAGGGGCCGGCTGATCCACAAACTGGGCATACCGCTCTTTCTCATTCAACGAGGCCTCCACATCCTCCATGGAATGGGCCATGGCATTGGTGCTACCCAGGGCAACCATGGCAATCAGCAATACTCTGAATACACTGTTCACAGTCACTCTCCATTTGAGTTGTTTTCCGAAGGGAATCCCGGGTTATTGTGGCTTGGTATCGTCCAGATTCAGCGAAACGGGCAGGTCAGCCGGTGCCAGGCAAACGCCCTCGTCACTGCAGGCTTGCACCCGTACTGTCATGTCAAGCTTGCCTGCCTCTTTCAGCGCGGTGGTCTGTTTTTCATCTGGCAGCAGCCGGATGCTCGCACCGTCGTCGTACACCTCCAGGGCGGTGTCACCCAGCACAATGTCACTGACCCGGCCGCGCGGGTACTCCGTCGGAATATCGAGCGACTGGCCGCCAGCCGAAGACTTGGCGACGGTGGGGATCAGAAACTCCATGGAGGCTGGATTCGCATTCACGTGCCAGCCCGGTTCAATGTCCAGTGTCAGAACAATTTCACCGGTCTCCCCTATCAGGGCTTTGCCGCCTTCCGCAAGATTGAGGCGGACCTTATCGGAAGAATCTGCCAACCCCGTGCGGGCAACTGGCGCCTGGGGGTCGGAACTGGCTTGTTCAGGCTGGGCTGAGCCAGGGGCCTTTCCGGAATTGGTACCGATCAACATGAACGCCGCGATCGCGATCAGAAAAACCGCTATGCCGGTCAGCAATACTTTGGCTAGGGTTGTCATGGTTCATCTCCAGTATCTAGGGTTGTGAATTCTCGGTGCGGTTGATCGCCTCGACCAGGCTGTCGGTATCAAAGAGCCCAGTGAAACGGGCGACAACGGCGCCGTCACCGGCAAAAACCGCTGCAAAAGGCAAAGCTTGCCCACCCGTCGCGGTTAACAATGCGTCTTTTTCGGGATCGCTTGCTGTCACATCCACCTGAATCGGCACCATGCCGGCCCGCGCTACGGCTTCAGCCACAGCGGGCTCTTTATACACGGTGCGCTCCAGGACCTTGCAGTTGATGCACCAATCGGCAGTGAACTCCAGCAAATACGGCGTGCCACGGGCTTTTGTGTCCGCCAGGAGTTCTGCTGAGTAG
Source organism: Marinobacter segnicrescens (assembly GCF_900111555.1). Taxonomy (GTDB): domain Bacteria; phylum Pseudomonadota; class Gammaproteobacteria; order Pseudomonadales; family Oleiphilaceae; genus Marinobacter; species Marinobacter segnicrescens. The sequence goes on along the minus strand of NZ_FOHZ01000031.1, from coordinate 15,505 downwards.
GGTTGCCAGACAAGTTCGTCTTCGCCGCTGCCCAACGGAGATGCGAATACCACCGTCACCGCAAGGGCAAGGCCTGTCGCCGTTGCAGTGATCACGCGCACGGCACCGTTCCCCTGAACGAAACGGCGGAGACCCCAGACCAGCACCAGCGCCAGCCAGGCCCACCACAGCCAGGGGTATACCGCTTTGGGCACCAGGCTCGCACTGAAAAACACGGCGGCGGCCAGCAATATCAGCGCGAGCACTTCACGAATGGCTACGGTCCAGGGGCCCGCCTTGGGCAAACGGCTCAGCCACTCGGGCCTGAGCATCAGTACCGCGTAGGGCAACGACAGCCCCAGCCCGATACTGCCGAATATCCCCATGATGACCGGTGTCGGCTGGGTAACGGCAAAGGCCAGAACGCCACCGAGGAATGGTCCTGCGCAGGGCGCGGCCAGAATCGCACTCAACAGCCCGGATACATAGGCTTCAAAGTAACGCCGGCCATGCGCCGAGGCGGCGAATGTCGGGACGGGGATGGGCAGATCGAGCCAGGTAATCACCGCAAACCCGACCATTAACGCAACCAGGACGGCCACGAATAGCGTTGACTGGAACAACGTGCCCCAGTTCCACTGCAGCAGTGCGGTCAGGCCGCCCAGCGTCAGGAAAAAGGTGAGTGTTCCGGCCGTGAATGCCAACGCGGCCAGCACCCGATGGGACCTCTGGCCGCCCGCCTCCCGCAGGATGGTCCGGACCTTGATGGGGATCGCGGGCAGCACGCAGGGCGTCAGGTTCAGCAGTAGACCTGCCATAACCGCCATCATGATCTGGCCGGCAATGAGTAATGAGGGCAGCTGATCCATTACTCAGTGACTCCCAGCATCCTGCCGAGCGCTTCCTGGCTGGGCACACCAGTCTGGCCCCGCCATTGTCCGCTCGTGTCCTTGAACAGCAGCCCTGGCGTCCCGCTGAAACCCGCCTCGGCCATCCACTGACCGTGTTGTTCGAGGGCCTGTTGAAGGTCGGCCGGGATCGGAGTGAGTTCAGAAATGCCGCGGCCGTCACCGCTTTTTCCGAAGTTTTCCTCAAACACCTGGAGCGCCGCGGCTCGATCCTCTGCGTTCATGATTGCTGCAGAAAGCCCCAGGCTGGACGGTTTGAGAAACCCGACCATGACCCAGTGCAACCTGACTTTCCCCTCCGCAACCCAATCCCTGGTTTGCTTCCAGAATTTGTGGCAAAAAATGCAGTTGGGATCCGCGAAGATATAGACCTCAGGGGCATCTTTACCGCCCTCGCTCACCAGATGGGGGTCCCGGGAGAGCTGCTCGGCAACCGACGCATACGTCGGCTTCGGTATATAACGAGCGGAATATTCGCGGGTCAGATCGTTGCCATCACTCTCCAGAAGTGCGCCGGAAAAAGTGAGGTCACCGAGACCATAGAGGATTCCGGTTTTCCCGTCGCCGGTCTTTACAACATAGCCGGTCACGCCCTCGGCTGGCGTGGAGAAGCGTTCAGTCACCGTAAAACCGATTCTCTCCTGCAGTGCCTTGATTCCCGGGTCCATTGGTGGTGACGCCGAGGCCAAGGCAGCGAATAAACTCAAAAAAAGTGCCATCGAAAGCTTATGGCAGAGCACGGTCATGCCGCGCACCGGGTATTCCAGATAGAATGACATCACAGATACGTTCCCGTTTTCATGTATTCATCAGTCGATAAAATCACCAGCAAAGCTGCCTACGTGGTGGTCTACCGCGCAAGGCCAAACGACAGGCACTCGAAGCGAAAGCCTCTGGTAATCAAAGGTTCAGGAGACTGTTGAATACTTGGGAGGAAAAGGGTCTGGGCCAGAAAGTACACGGCCGGAATGAGAAGAATAGCCTTTCGGGCAGGGGGAAGATAACAGCACTACCGAGTCTCTAATTGCAGATTTCCCGACATGGGACGTTGAACACGGGCTACTGCAGCTACCCTCGGCATTGAGCCCGGCGCAGTCATGCATCACCTGGGTGTCTGGCAACATGACACAAGCCACGGCCATGGGTACCGCCTCAAAAGAGGTCGCGGCAACTCCCTGTGCAACGGGGAGAAGAGCCACGAGCAGTAGTACTGCCAGTCCCATAAGCCGTGTGATCATCGCACTGATATCCTGATTACAGAACAGCTAAAACATCTTCCGCGTGGGAAGGTAGTCGTCCACTTTAACCTACATTGGCGGAGGTGCAAACAGACACGCTCCATCACCGTATCCGCCAATTCGGCTACCAGAGTAAGATGTTGGCGGCGCACATAAGTTCCTCAGAAGCTTGGGTGTGGGGACTATCCGGGGATAAAACATCCGCTCTCCCTCGAGCCCTCAGTCGAGTGAAAATCATGTTCTTTCACGTTGATCGTCCCCCCCACTGCCCCCCTCATGCAATGATGCAATCAATGGGCAGGTAATATTGTACGGATGGGCATGGCACTGCTCGACCATCTCGCCCAGTACCTTCTCGATTCTCCCCAGTTGGTCGATTTTCTCACGCACGTCCCGCAACTTGTGCTCGGCCAGAGCGCTGGCCTCCTGACAGTGAGTGCCATCTTCAAGTTGTAGCAGGTCACTGATTTCGACAAGACTGAAGCCCAGCCGCTGAGCGGTTTTCACGAACATTAACCGCTCGATATCAGCTGGACCATAGCGCCTAATACCACCTGGAGGACGTTCCGGCTCCGGCACTAGACGTCGCCGCTGGTAATAGCGGATTGTCTCGACATGGACGTTGGCAGCCTTAGCCAGGCCACCGATGGTCAATGAATTCGCTTTATCCGGCATACCCCTTGACTCCGTAGCTGACTACGGAAGTAACCTTATCTCATCGAATGAAACCATGAAAGGTGTCAGCGTTATGTCGAATTCCAAATCGGGGCGTGGCCCCTTGGCTGCGGGAGGTATTGCGGGCCTTTTGGCTTCGGCCTGCTGTCTCGGACCGCTGGTACTTGTCGCGCTGGGTATCTCCGGTGCCTGGATGGGCAACCTCACGGCTCTTGAACCTTACCGCCCGATTTTCATCGGCGTTGCATTGGTGGCCATGTTCTTCGCCTGGCGTCGAATCTTCCAGCCAGTGGAACAGTGTCAACCCGGTGAAGTGTGTGCCGTACCACGGGTGCGAACGACTTATAAGGTGATCTTTTGGGCAGTAACGGCACTGATACTGGTCGCCCTGTTGTTTCCCTATGCTCTTCCTCTGTTTTATTGAAAGGAGATTGTCCCATGAAAATGCGCTTTGCCATGACGTTGCTTTTCGCCCTGCTCAGCATGCCCTCTTGGGCGGCCATGCAGACGGTGACGCTTTCGGTTCCGGGGATGACCTGTTCCGCATGCCCCATTACCATCAAGCTGGCCTTGAACAAGGTGGACGGTGTTTCACAAGTCGACGTGAGCTATCCGGATCGAGAAGCCGTGATTACCTTTGACGACACACGAACATCGGTGGAAGCCTTAACCCAGGCAACGGGCGATGTCGGCTATCCCTCCACCCTGAAATCCCTGGAAACGGACAGTAAGTGAGTTGTAATAAAGGACTCCAGGCGCCCTCTGTTACACGCGACTCGGCGCCTGCCGTGACAATGCCCCAGTAATTCAAGGAACTCGGAATGAATAGTGACAATAACCTGCATATCGCTGTGATTGGTAGCGGCGGCGCAGCCATGGCGGCTGCCCTGAAGGCCGCGGAGCGCGGTGCCCGCATCACCCTGATCGAGCGCGGCATTATTGGTGGTACCTGCGTGAATACCGGCTGCGTGCCGTCGAAAATCATGAGTCGTGCCGCCCATATCGCGCATCTGCGCACGGAGAGCCCATTTGACGGGGGCGTCAGCGCCCAGATACCGAAGGTGGACCGGGCGAACCTGCTTCAGCAACAGCAGACGCGTGTCGAGGAACTGCGCGACGCCAAGTACGAAGGGATTCTGCGCGACCAGACGGCAATCACGGTCCTGAACGGTGAAGCCCGGTTTGTCGATGCCAATAACCTGGTGGTCCAGTTGAACGAGGGCGGCGAACAGAACGTCCATTTCGATCGCGCCTTTATTGGCACTGGCGCCCGTCCCGCAGAGCCGTCGATACCGGGGCTGGCTGAGACGCCTTATCTCACCTCCACCAGTGCGTTGGCATTAATTACTGTGCCTGAACGGCTGATCGTGATCGGCGCCGGTTTTGTTGCCCTGGAATTGGCCCAGGCGTTCGCCCGGCTGGATAGCAAGGTCACCGTGTTGGCCCGCAGCCGCCTGCTATCCGGTGAAGAACCCGCCATCGGTGAGGCCATAGAGGCGGCGTTCAGGCGCGAGGGCATCGAGGTGCTCAAGCAGACCCAGGCCAGCCGTGTGGACTATACCGACAATGAATTCGTTATAGAGACCAATGCCGGTACCTTACGAGCTGATCAACTGCTGGTGGCGACCGGCCGGATACCCAATACCGAAAACCTGAACCTGGCGGGCATCGGTGTGGAAACCTCCCGTGGCGCGATTCAGGTGGATGGGCAACTGCAAACCACGGTCCCCGGTGTCTATGCCGCCGGTGACTGCACCGATCAGCCGCAGTTTGTCTACGTCGCCGCTGCCGGGGGCAGCCGGGCTGCGGTCAACATGACGGGAGGCGAGGCCACCCTGGATCTCAGCGCCATGCCGGGGGTGATGTTTACCGACCCTCAGGTCGCCACAGTTGGCCTGACAGAGGCCGAAGCGCTAAAGCAGGGCTACAATGTGGACACCCGTCTGCTGGATCTGGAAAACGTGCCGCGAGCGCTGGTGAATTTCGACACCCATGGCTTTATTAAGATGGTGGCCGAGCGCGATTCGGGACGCTTGCTGGGGGTGCAGGCGGTAGCCGGGGGAGCCAGTGAACTGATCCAGACGGCAGTCATTGCACTTCGGTCACGGATGACCGTGCAGGACATCGGCGATGAACTGTTTCCTTATCTGACCATGGTGGAAGGCCTCAAGCTCTGCGCGCAAACCTTCACCAAAGACGTGAAACAGCTGTCCTGCTGTGCGGGATGAGTATTTGCCAAGGCGCCTTCAACCCAACCTCTATCATGCAAGTTCGGACGCTTTCTGGTGCCTTCGGCGAGCCATGAGCAGCTTCGCAACAAACGGCAACAGGGTAATGCCACTGACCAGAACCAGAAGTATCGTCACTACCCCGGACTCAGAGGCCATGAGCAAGCCACCAAACTCAGTGATCAGATAGGCTGTCGGAATAACACCGGCCAGCGTTGCGACCACGAAGCGCCAGAACGCGAGTGGTGTCAGGCCCGCTGCATAGCTGACCCCATCGAAGGAGATAAAAGGCACCAACCTTGATGTAAAAATGACAAGCATCAATGCGCCCTGAGAGCGTTCCTTGCCAAGCCAATTCAATACCGGACGTAGTCGCTTCCAGCGATGGATAACGTCGTACCCCAAGGATCGAGCAATGGCGAAAGCGATCAGTGCGCCGGCCTCAGCACCGATAACCACGATCACTGTTCCCCATAGCGATCCATAGACTGCACCGGCAACCATGGCGATCGGGGCGCTGGGGATCGGGCTCAGGACAATGGCCGTGATCATCAGGCCAATGATACCCACCGGCCCCCAATACCCCAGTTGGTCAATCCATTCCGACAAGGCCGCCTTGTTGGTCACGGTGGTCAATGCTCCGGTCTCCAGCATGACCCAATAGATCGCAGCCAGTGCAGCCAGCAAGAGCATAACCCCGACTATTTTTGCTTTTGCGTTCGGTCTAACTCCCATACTTGCCATGGGTACCCGATGAAATTCATGCTTCAGGGTGGTAGTCATAGTCTCCTCTGGCGTTCTTACTCGCGCGTCCAGAATCGTCCCTGTTTTTCGAAAACAGGTACTTGCCGAGGGCTGCGACGCCAAGTACCAAGGCGACGATGAGCAAAAGGGATATCAACCCCATTCCCGCCATTCCAAACATGCATGCCTCATTCGTCATCATGTCAATCTCCTGATTCTGTGTGTGCCAGGCCTCTTACGAGACACTGGCTTGTGCGGCTCCGCTTTCGCTGATACTGCTCTCCACGGAGCTTCCGCTATTGGATTTGAACCGGCCCAGCCGGAGGGAATTGGTCACCACAAATACACTGGAAAGGCTCATAGCACCCGCAGCCAGCATGGGGTTGAGCAGGTAACCGGTAAACGGGAACAGAACACCTGCGGCTACGGGGATCAGTGCCAGATTGTATCCGTAGGCCCAGACAAAATTGCCGAGGATCGTTTTGCGGGTGCGCCGGGAGAGCGCTGCAGCATCCACGATGCCCCGGAGGTCGCCGCGCATCAGAACCACGTCGCCGGCCTCGATGGCAATGTCGGTACCGGTGCCGATGGCGATACCCACATCGGCTTGCGCCAGGGCCGGTGCGTCATTGATACCGTCACCCACAAAAGCAACCCGGGCACCTTCATCTTGCAGGCGTTTCACTTCGGCCGCTTTCTGGTCCGGCAATACCTCCGCAAGCACCCGTTCGATGCCGGCTTGCCGCGCAATCGCCTCGGCGGTGGCGCGATTGTCACCGGTGAGCATGGCCACGCTGAGTCCTGACGACTTGAGCGCAGCAATCGCTTCCACCGAGCCGTTCTTGAGCGGATCGGCCACAGCAATCAGCGCGGCGAGGCGTCCGTCGACGGCAACATACAGCGGGGATTTGGCTTTTTCAGCAAGTGAAACCGCATCGTCGGCGACGCTGGCCAGGTCGATACCGAGGCGGCGCATATAACGATCCGCGCCCACATTGATCCGGCGCCCGGCCACCTGTGCCTGGATGCCGTAGCCCGGCTCCGCCTGGAATTCACTGATCGCGGGTAACGTGAGGCCCCGATCCCTTGCGCCCTTGACGATGGCTTCCCCGATGGGATGTTCACTTTCGGTCTCCACAGCCGCAACCCAGGCCAGGACCTCATCCTCGCGGCCTTCCACCAGGATGAAATCTGTCAGCTCAGGCTGGCCCCGAGTCAGGGTGCCGGTTTTATCGAGGACGATGGTGTCCATCCGAGACAGTGTCTCCAGGGCCGCCCCTTTGCGGAACAGCACACCCATTTCGGCACCCTTACCGGTTCCGACCATAATCGCTGTTGGCGTGGCCAGGCCCATCGCGCAGGGACAGGCAATCAGCAGCACGCTGACCGTCGTGACGAAGGCAAAGGACAGTGCCGGCTCGGGCCCGAAGCTGAACCAGGTGATGAACGTCAGAATCGCGAGCACAATCACAATGGGAACGAAAATTCCCGCTATCTTGTCGGCCAGCGCCTGAATCGGGGGTTTATCAGCCTGGGCCGATTCCACCATTCTGATGATCTGTGCCAGAACGGTGTCCGCACCGACCCTCGTAGCCCGGAACGTCAGGGAACCGTTCTTATTAATGGTTCCACCCACCAGCTCGGCGTCTTTTTGTTTGGCCACGGGAACGGGCTCGCCGCTGATCATGGACTCGTCCACGTAGGATTGGCCTTCTTCCACCACGCCATCAACAGGAACCCGCTCTCCCGGGCGCACCTGGATACGGTCACCAGGTACCACGGCTTCGATGGGCACTTCGACGGCCTCCCCGTCCCGAATGACACGGGCGGTCTTGGCCTGCAGTTGCAGAAGTTTTTTGATTGCCTCCGACGTCCGGCCTTTGGCGACGTGCTCGAAGTAGCGTCCCAGCAGAATGAGCGTCACGATTACTGCCGCTGCCTCGAAATAGCTTTCGGCGGTACCGGCGGGAAAGAATCCTGGAACCAGCAGTGCTGCGACGGAGTAGAAATAGGCAGCGCTGGTGCCGATCATAACCAGGCTGTTCATGCCAGGATTGGCATGGCGCAATTCAGTGTACCCGGACCGGAAAAACCTCAGTCCGGCATAAAACAACACCGGCGTGGTTAGTAGCCACTCAATTGCCATCCATCCCCGATGGGGTAAGACACTGACATATAGAGCCTCAAGAGCAGGGATCATTTTACCCATGGCAATCAGAACAATCGGGATAGTCAGCGCCGCAGCGAAGAGCACTTTCCGGCGGAGGTCGATGCCCTCCCTGTCCTGCTCTTCCGTTTCGCTATTGGCGTCCGGCTCCTGAGGTTCATACCCTGCGTCGCGGATAGCCTGATGAATTCGCGGCACTGACAAGGTGTCAGACAGGAACTCCACAAACGCTTTCTGGGTAGTCAGATTGACACTGGCCTTGACCATGCCGGGTTGCTTGTTCAATGCCCGCTCAACCCGGGATACGCAGGAGCCACAGGTCATTCCGATGACCGGAATTTCAGCCGACTGTACTCGTGGCTGATAACCCGCCTCCTTAATCAAGTCGATTAACGTGGCCGGCGTGGCGGGCTGGTCAAATTTCACGGTGGCTTTTCCGGTCGCCAGATTCACCTGGGATTCCGCAACGCCGCGCTGACCCATGAGCGCCTTTTCAATCCGCCCGACGCACGAAGCGCAAGACATTCCATCAACACGAATCTCTATTCGTTGCATACCCGTTTGGCTCCTCGGCACAGCTAACTCCGTGCCTTTAATCAGTTCATTCGCAGGCAACTGGCAGCGTCACCCTCGCTGGGCTATGGCTTCGACAATCGGGCAGCCGTCCATGGGTCCTTCACCGGAGCATTCCTCCAGGGTTTCCGACAGGACGGCCTCAATGCGGGACAGGCTCTGAATCTGATGCCGGATTTTTTCCAGTTGCTTCTTTGCAATTCGCTTGGCCTCGGCGCGGTCGCCATTGGCGTCCTGAAGCATCAGGAGTTCGCGAATCTCATCAAGGGTGAAACCCCATTGCTTGGCGTGGATGATGAATTGCAGCCTGGCGATCGCATCCTCGGGGTAACGACGATAATTCGATTGGGTTCGGGCAGGCTCTGGCATGAGATTTTCCCGCTCGTAAAAGCGAATGGCATGGCTGGCCACGCCGCTTTTTTCAGAGAGTTCGCCGATATTGAACGTTTTCATTCCTGCACCTCAAAACGAGTGGTCAATGACTTATCCTAACCATAACCTTAAAGTAAACTTTAAGGTCAAGGTATTTTTCATGCATTGTCAGATCGGGGGCGATGCACCAAACTGGGCCAAGGTCCCCCGTTTTTTAAATCAAGTGGGGCAAAAATACGGAGACACACTGTAATGAAGGTATTTGAGAGGCTATCTACGCTGGTTGTTGGACTTTTCCTGTCCCTTTTTGCATTCGCTGATGAGCCCGGGCGCATGGGAGAAGGCATGATGGGGGGCAACATGATGCAGGGCATGGGAGGTATGGGGCTATTCATGATGATTATCATGATTCTTTTGGTTGTGCTCCTGATACTCGCGATTCTGGCACTGATTAAATATCTGAGGAATAAGTGATGAACCGGAGTAAAAGTGTCCATCGGCGAACAGTCCTTCAGGCTGTGGCGGGCACCGGCGTCCTTCTCACGCTGTCGCCGGGACTTCTGCTTACCGGGTGTGATGGAGGGGTAAAAGCGGTTGAATCGGAAACGCTCGGCCTTGATTCAGACGAATACGATGTTGAACTGAATCTTCACGCCATGTCAGATTCGGTGCCCATACTTCCGGGCGCCCCCAGTGAAGTGTGGCGCTATAGGGCGGAATTGCTGAAAGGTCCAAAAAACACAGTCTCCGAAAATCCGGACAGTTACCTCGGCCCAACGATCCGGCTACGCCACGGCCAAACCGTCAAAATCCATATTCACAATGAGCTGCCAGAGGACACCACCGTCCACTGGCACGGGCTTCACGTGCCGTCCGACGTAGACGGACAGCCAAGACTACCGATCCGCCCAGGCGAGACAATGACTGTTGGCTTCGAGGTATTGGACCGGGCCGGACTGTTCTGGTACCACTCTCATGCCCACGGCAAGCAAGGTGGTCGCGTAGGATTCCAAAGTTACGCAGGGTTGGCCGGACTCCTGATCGTTGAAGACGAGGAAGAAGCGGACCTCAAATTGCCGTCGGGCGATAACGAGCTGTTACTGGTGCTTCAGGACCGCACCTTTGCTGGTAACAATGAACTGGTTTACATGGGCCGTGGCATGGGGTCCATGATGGACCGTATGCACGGTTTTCTGGGGGATAGAGTGCTGGCTAACGGGGCGCCTCCAACCACCCGCAAGGTTGCCACCCGCCCATACAGAATTCGAGTCCTCAATGGCTCTAACGCTCGCATCTACAAACTGGCCTGGAGCGACGGGCGACCTGTCACCGTTATCGGTGCAGATGGCGGCCTTCTTCAGGAACCGGAAGACAGGCCTTACGCCGTGCTGGCTCCGGCTCAGCGGCTTGATATCTGGGTCGACCTTTCCGAGTCCCAGCCAGGTGATACGCTGGAGCTTATCAGTGACCGTTTCCAGGCAGGCATGATGGGCGGAATGGGAATGATGGGCAGCAACGCCCTGCCCCTCGGCAGCCGATTTCCCCTGGCCAGGCTGGAGGTGTCCAAGTCAGTAGAGGCCAGCGAACCTTTACCGGCACAGCTAGGTGTGCAGCGGCAAAAAATACCGGTAAACAGCAATACGCGAATCCGGTCGTTCGAGTTAAGCCCGGTTATGATGCGGGGATTTGCCATGAATGGCCGGCGGTTTGACGGAACGAATGTTGCGGATGATGAAAAAGTCCGCCTTGGTGACACGGAAATCTGGGAATTCCACAACAACACACCGATGCCTCACCCGATGCATATTCATGGCTTGCAGTTCAACGTTGTAGGGCGACGAGGCGGCAGCTCGGATAGTTTACAGCAGGGCCTGGTAGACAGTGGCTGGCACGACACGGTTCTGGTTATGCCTCGTGAAACGGTTCAGCTGGCGATGAAATTCGAGCGCTTTGACGGCCTTTACATCTACCACTGTCATAACATGGAACATGAAGACGCAGGAATGATGCGCTATTTTCAGGTGCGAGGCTGAACGCGACGACATCCCTCTTAGCGCACATTCACTGTCAGAATGCTCTCGTCGAGTGTGAAGCATCCGAGACCTTGGGCTGAGGAGCCATCGACTGGACATCACCAGCCTCGCTCGTCTGATCAACTGCGGCCACTGAGCCTTTCTTGTCCTTACATTTCATCATGCAGAATCCAAGACCACACATGATCAGACAGGGTAGAAGGCTGATCAGTATTGGAGCAATCCCGAATAACACCAGTTGCTCCCATCCGAAAGTGAGTCCGGCGATGACCCCGATGGCTCCAAACAACCACCAACGCCACGGCCCTGTCAGCAAGCCCACCATTCCTCCTCGGCCTTGATCGGAATTCATCTTTCCCTTGTCTCCGTTACTCGTCTTCTTGTCACAACAATTCATCTTGCCTCTCACTCTTACTGGGGTTAGCCCGACCATCGCTGACGCGTTAGATAGCTCTGCTATTGAGCATTTCGAACGAACATAACGTTGAAGCAAGGTTTAAGATCAAGGGTTTTATCAGAGTGGCCAGAGGGAGTTCATCCTGGGCCTTCGGGAATTGACGGGTTGTGTTACTGAAATAAAAAAATGCTAGGATTATTGGAACAGATAGAGGGGTTGTCTGTCACACCCCGTATCCCCACAGCTTGGTGCTTGAAATCAGGATGTCCGCAAAGAACCGCCCAATCATCTCCGTTTTGCTATCACTACTTCTGGTGATCAGCGGGCCGGTGTTGGCTATGTCAAAAGTGGCGGACAGCCAGGCGAAAGCTTCAATGCTGGATTGCGGGTCCATGTCCATGATGATGGCCCAGTCTGATAGCGCCAACGCCTCAACAGAGACTGGAACTGATTGTGTCTCAGCCCCTGACATGGCCTGCCCGAGTACCAGTGGGCTGATCAAATGCAGTGTTAGCGTGAGTTTTGCCCTCTTACCGGGGAACTCCATCGATTTTACCGATACCGGCTCCCACCCGGTATTGACCGCGCGAGCAACCCTTTACCAGGATCCGTTCCTGGCCTCTATCACACCCCCTCCAGAACAGCACTCCTGAGTTTTAACCCGGGTTTTGCCCATCGCGGCACGCCCATTAACGTTAATTCTTGAATCGAAGTCCCGTGCCTTGAATCCAATAATCACGGGCTTTTAACCGGAGTGAATCCTATGCGTAATTCAACCATCAAAGTCACGGTTCTAGCGGCAGTCCTGGCAGGCAGCGCTGCTACCCTGTCAGCTTTTGCCCATGAAAGCGAAGACCAGGGAATGATGTCCTCAGAAGGCATGCACGGAATGGGCGGCATGATGCAGATGATGAACATGATGTCCGAAATGGATCCCGAAGACCGGAAGGCCATGACCGAAGCCTGCATGAGCATGATGCAGAGCCATGGTGATCAGCCGATGGACGGCGACAAGGAAGACGCCAACTGACATTTTCGGCAAACAGTCTGAACTGACATCAAATGCCCGGGGAAAACCAAAGTGCCCCGGGCACTTCATTGCAATCTACTACCCTTTGCCTATTGATACTGAGGACTACCATGAACATGAAAAAACTTGCCCTGTCGGTCGGCCTGTCCGGCATCGTTCTTGCTGCTGGCGCAACCACGCTGGCGATCCAAGCCAATGAGTCGTCGCAGCCAGCGACTGCCCAAACCTCCAACAGCAGTGCCGGAACGGCCATCACGGTCTACAAGAGCCCCAATTGTGGCTGTTGCCAGTCCTGGGCTGAACACCTCGAAGCCAATGGCTTTGAGACCACGATTGTAGAAACCGACGACCTTAATGCCATCAAGCAGCAGCACGATGTGCCGCGCGACATGGCGTCCTGCCACACCGCGTTAATTGGTGACTTGGTGATTGAGGGACATGTGCCGGCCAATGACATCGTCGCCTACCTTGAGGACCCGCAGTTCAACACGATTGGTCTATCAGTGCCTGGCATGCCCCATGGTACCCCCGGCATGGAAACAGGCCGAAAGGACGACTACCAAGTCATCGCCTTCAACGCCAATGGCCAGCAACGGGTTTTCCGTGAGCACAAGGATTACTGAGGTCCGTCCTATGAAAGCCATTTTTTACCATCTGAGTTCTGGCGCCTCCGGCCTTTTCCTGTTGGCGTTGGCGGTCTTCATGCCCGCCCTGGTTCAAGCCCAGCCTGCGAGTGATGGCCAATCAGTGAAGGCGTTGACCACCAACGCCTCGGGAGCTCTGGTGGTGCTTCGCGGCAGTGGTCTGTTTGCCCTTGAAGGGCAGACTGCCGTCGAGATGCCGCTACCACCGTCTGATTCTGGCAGTCAGCCTAACACTCTGGCCAAGGGTGCAGACTCAAGCCTGTACCTGGCAGGGCCTGGCCTTGGCATCTGGCGCTACGACAATGCCAACGAGAGCTGGCAGCCCCTGAACGACACCCTGCCCGATCTCGGGATCACAGCGATCGCGGCACACGCCACACAACCGGATACGCTCTACGCCTATCTCGGTGACGATGGCATGTTCCGTTCCAGGGACGGCGGTGAGGGCTGGGTAAAAGTTGACAGTGGCCCCCGAGAGCCGGTGCAGGCGTTCCTGCACTCGGATATGCCGGGCAGCATGGAGAGTGGCTGGCTTTTCGCTGGTACCACCCGCGGTGTTTCACGTTCCATGGACTGTTTCTGCTTCTGGGGCGATGCCGGCGAGTTGCGGGGCACTGTTGCCGCCATTGATTACGATCCGTCGGCCCCGGAAAACGTCTATGCCGTGACCGAGGGTCGACTTCACCATAGTTCCGACGGCGGCGAAACCTGGGCCAACCTTGAATCAACCCAGGCGGTGACCGCGCTGACATTCTCACCTACGGAAGGTCTCGTGGTAGGTACCGAAAACGGTGATCTGCTGACGCGGGACGCCTCTGGCGAATGGGTGCCTCTTTATGAATAAATGGTCATTCCCGCTGGTCTTGCTCGTTGCCCCCGCCATTGTGATGGCGGGGGGCGCACCAACGAACAGTGACAGCGTGCCGGCCGAAGTGGCCGAGGGCCGTCAGATTTATGAGCAGTACTGCGCCGCCTGCCACGGACGGCAGGGCGAGGGCACTGCCGACTGGAACAAGCCGGATGAGAAAGGCGAAATGCCGCCACCACCTCACGATGAGACAGGCCACACCTGGCGTCACAGCGACTCCATGTTAGTTAGGATGATCGCAGAGGGGTGGCGGCACCCCTTCAACAAAACGGACCGGCTGACCATGCCGGCGTTCAAGGACATTCTCACCGACCAGGAAATTCGATCGGTGATCGAGTATCTGAAAACTCTATGGACGGAGGACCAGCGTCGCTACCAACAGGACGAGAGTCAGGACTCTAATCAGGCTGAAAGCCCTTCCTGATTCCTCAAGGATGACAGACAGCACTCACGTCAGATCTCGGGTAACTCAAGGATGTCATTGAAACAGCACTTCAAGAAGTGGTCAGTGTTATTCGGTATCGCCGGTTTCGGTGCGGTAGTTGCGGCAATTTTTGTGTTGCCGCAGTACTTGAAGCCAGATCTGGATACCGGCATCACTTATTATCCCACCGAAGGATGCGCGCCTTTTGACGCTCAGTGCATCGGGCAAAAGGGCAATCAAACCATCACCGTGGATCTGCGTGACGAGGTCATCGAATCGATGACAGAAATCCCCATTCGTGTGCGCCTCGACAACATGGCGGGCGACTCCCTGATCGTGGATTTTGAAGGGCTTGAGATGTACATGGGCGTGGTCCGCACCCAACTGGTTCCAAACGCCCAGGGTGTTTACCAGGGAACCATTACCCTGCCGGAGTGCGGTACTGGCAAGATGCTATGGCGGGCGCGTGCCATCATCGATAACGGCACGTCCAGGGAAGGCATCAAATTCGATTTTTGGGCAATTTGACGGAATCACCTAACTTGGGGGTCTAAATGCCTGATCTTGCAACCTGGGGCATCATGGCCGCCTTTATGGGCGGCCTGGTGTCCTTCTTTTCCCCGTGTACGCTGCCCCTGGTTCCTGGTTACCTGTCTGTGGTAACTGGCGGGGCGGTCAACGACAGCGTCAATCGCCTGAAGGCGTTCTGGCTGAGCCTTTGCTTTGTGTTGGGTTTCAGTCTGGTGTTCGTGGCCCTCGGCGCGAGTGCGAGTCTGGTGGGTCAGTGGCTCATGGGCTACCGGCAGCAGGCCAACCTGGTTGCCGGCGTGCTCATTGTGCTGATGGGACTGTTCATGATGGGCTGGTGGAGTATGCCGGCCCTGCAACGGGACTGGCGCCTTGGGCAGGCCCTGGAAGGGGGGCGCCCGACGGCATCCTTCCTGCTGGGTGTGGCGTTTGCCATCGGCTGGACACCCTGCATAGGACCAATCCTGGGGGCCATACTGGCGCTCAGTTCTACTCACGCCAATGCCGAAGCCGGCATGTTGTACCTGGCGGTCTATTCACTGGGGCTGGCTGTGCCATTTCTGGTCACCGCCCTGTCGATCGAGCATTTCCGTAAGCGCGTGCGCTGGTTGAGCCGCTGGAGCCGTCACCTGCGGGTGCTCGCGGGTGTGGTGCTGGTTATCATGGGCGTGATGGTGATTACCGGTCAGATGACACG
>NZ_FOHZ01000030.1 GCF_900111555.1 Marinobacter segnicrescens | reverse complement strand
CAAGACTGACAAGTTAGAAGGCGCCCGTGGTATTTCATTATTCGTGGTCGAGGTGGACAAGGTCGAGGGCTATGAGCGCGGACGGGTGCTGCAGAAGGTTGGGCAGCACGGCCAGGACACGCGCGAGCTTACCTTCATCGACATGCGCGTACCCGCGGAGAATTTGCTCGGTGGCGAAGAAGGCCAGGGCTTCTTCCAGCTGATGGAGCAGCTACCCCGTGAGCGCTTGATTATCGGGATTGCCGGTGTCGCGATGGCCGAAGCCGCAGTCTTGGAGGCGATCAAGTATGCCAAGGTACGGACGGCGTTTGGCAAGCCAATCCTGGATTTCCAGAATACGCGCTTCGTGCTTGCCGAGTGCAAGACCGAGGTGTTGGCCGCGAAAACCTTTATGGATCACTGCGTCCAGCGCTACATGGACGGTGAGCTCGACCCTGCCACCGCTTCAATGGCTAAGTTGCTCGGTACCGACAAGCAGGTCGCCATTATCGACCGCTGTCTGCAAGTGTTCGGCGGCTATGGCTATCTGATGGAGTACCCCATCGCGCAGATGTACGCCGCTGCGCGGGTGCAAAAAATCTACGGTGGCACCAACGAGATCATGAAGGAGCTGATCGGACGATCACTTTGACGGAACCTGTTATCATCCTATCGGTGCGATGCAGACCGGGACATTGATAGCAATGTCCCGTAATAAAGGTAGCCAATGAATGGAGATGGAGCATCCTCTGGGCCACCATTAACGCTGCGGGCAGCTGCCTAGTGTTCCGTGCTGTCAATGGCCATCTGTTTTGACCCACCGATGTCATAATGGATTCGGCGCTTTTGTGCCACCGAAATGACTTGGCCAGTTTCTCATTGTGAACCTTGATGTACTTCTTAATTGCAGACTTCAATTCGCTGACGCTGGTGAAAATACCCCGATAAAGCGCTCGGCGTTCCAGTTGGCCGAACCAACCCTCTACCGCATTCAGCTAAGGCGCGTGAAATGCAGCTTGAACCGATCGTGCTTGGCCAGCCAGGCTTTAACCTCCGGAGTTTTATGCGTAGAGCTGTTATCCAGAATCAAGTGAAGATCCAGAGCCTTAGGGGTTTCCCGGTCGATCTGTCGCAAGAAGTCCAAAAACTTCTTGGCGCGGTGAGGCTGGGTAATGCGGCCAATCACCTTGCCTGTCAAAATATTGAAGGCAGCGTACAGGCTGGTCGTGCCATGGCGCTTGTAATCGTGTGTGACGCTCAACTTGCCCAGGCCTGAGCTGTCAACGGGGCGAGCGAGCCCCTCCAAATCCCGGTCGATTGTTCAGGTGCGTGAGCGCTCATAAGCTGGGCATCCGCAGATATATCGACATCGTCAGAGCAAGTACCTGTCTGCGGCTCTGGTTAACTAACCCCCCCGTTAACACGACCTGTATGCGGCCTCGTTCAGATTGGCCCTGAACATCTTCGATGACAGTGAATCCCGTAAGAGTGTCGCCCGGACGTACCGGGTGGAGGAACTTCAAGTCACGGATACCAGCGCCGCCTATCACATCCCAGTGCCGAAAGAGACTACCGACGGTGAGTCGTTGGTATACCGCCAGGGTTTGTACACCACTGGCGATCAAGCCTCCGAAGTATCCTTTGTTCGCAGCGCGACGCTCGTCGAGGTGGAAGAACTGCGGATCCCACTGGCTTGCAAACGTTACGATTTCTTCTTTGCTGAGCGTGTAGCTACCTAGCTCGACCCGGTAGCCGGAGCGTAGGTCCTCTCTATCTGTGACAAAGGTTAGAGTAACCGATTTCATCATTATCACCTGTCGAACGCATCAATACTATACGATCGTATAGCAGAATATGCCAAAGGGACAACATCAACGTTTCTGGTAACCTTGCACGTCCCGATCGATCGTGGCTTCTCAGCGTACAACGCCAGCTTGATAGTCCGGTCATGTTCGAGGAACTACACAGACTCAGCTATGCACAGGAGTTAGATAGTGAAGAAAACGGTGGGGGTATCCCCTAAAGTGAATAGCGACTTGACTGCGAAGGCACGCATCCGCAATGCGGCATTCGCCCTGTATGCGAACTACGGAGAGGACGCGACCTCGATGCGCGCCATTGCCGAGGCGGCGGGTGTTACGGTTGGTTTGGTGGTGCACCACTTTAGAACCAAGGACGGACTGCGCGAGGCCATCGAGCAACATATTGTTGATTTATTCTTCGGTGCGATCGAGCAAGTCCCCCTCGAAGGAACCACGGCGGAGATTGCAGCTGCTCGTGACGAAGCAGTCGCGGACATGCTCTCTGATAACCCAGCGGTAGTCGGTTACCTCAGGCGGGCTTTGCTCGATCCCATGGGGCACCGCGGCCGTATTCTGGAGATGCTCACCGATCTCGCTGCCAAACAAGTGGCGACTTTGCGCAATGTCGGCGTTGCGTCGAAGGCACATCGTGACTCCAGTCAAGTAATCGGCGTCATGATTCGCCAGCTCGGGCAGCTCTTTCTTCAACCCATGGTCGATTCCATGTGGAATCAATTGGCCGGACCGAACGCGGCTGAAGATGACAAGCCGCTCCTGGTAGTAAAGGTGCAGGAGTCCTGATCCGAAGGGACGTCCTGATATAGATCTAGTCGCTCCTTAGCATCGATTTGCAACGTTTAAGATCTCACGTGATCCGAAGTTTGTCGAAAAGCTGGAGTACATCGTCGGCTTGTACATGAATCCACCTGAAAATGCGCTGGTATTGTCGTGTGACGAAAAGAGTCAGGTGCAAGCTTTGGACCGGACTCAGCCGGGTCTCCCACTGAAGAAGGGGCGGGCACAAACCATGATTCATGATTACAAGCGTCATGGCACAACCACTTTGTTTGCCGCACTCAATGTGCTGGATGGGACAGTGATCGGGCAATGTCAGCAAAGGCACCGCCACATCGAGTGGCTCAAGTTCCTGCGCCAAATTAGCGCCCATCCAGAAACTAATAATTAACTGATTCACAGGAAATATTTTTGAGCTGGCATCTGACCTTCTCCGGATGGAAAGGATCAGAGTACCGTTAAGTTATCCCCCGCCGGACGATTTTGATGGAGCTTCAGGCAGCCTGCCGGGGTGGCAGCTTTCGCGTGGAATGGGTGGCAACCTTAGTCTGGAATACGCACATTAACCTGAAACCTGACCGGCGATTACGTTTGGCGACAGAGCCGCAAGCTGGAAGGCGGGAAGTTTAGGCCGCTACGGCGACTCGGACAACCTCAGCGTACGATTTTTTCCGAATTCTGCGGGCTGCCCAATGTACGCATGAGTCAAATGCACAGACTGGGTGAATGGATGTCATACCGTGTTATATCGCTCAATGGCTTGTTATTGCAGGCTTTAAGCGCAGTTTTAGCCGATTGAAGTCACTGATTCAGGGGTCAGTCTTAAAAGCCGTGCTTACTTGATCGCAGCGAGAGACAGTGCCAATCGCCGGAGCTCGGGAAGTTTGTACAGTGACAGTAATCCCCTGACACATGCCCCCAGCGGGCACCCTATTTAAGCAGCTTTTTCAGCCGCCTGCTTGTGCTCCTTTTTCGGTCGTTTGGGGAGCCCTTTCTTGAACACCGTATAGGGCACCTGACCTTTCATATTGCGGCCTTGGTGAGGGCGCCTGGTGTTGTACTGCATCAGGTACTCATCAAGGTCCTGCTGCATCTCTTTAATGCTCTCATACCACTTGGTTCGTCCCTGGATGCGGAAGTGCTCGTCCAGTAGCGTGCGGTGCAGCCGTTCGATAAAGCCGTTGCTTTGTGGGCGGCGCACTTTGGTGGTCCGGTGTTCGATCTCCTCCAGTTGTAGGAACAGTTCGTAGGGATGCCGGTCCTTGCGGCCACAGAACTCCCGACCGTTGTCGCTGAGAATAGTGGTGATCCTCGCGTCGTGGTCCTCGAAGAACGGCAGGACGTTGTTGTTGAGCACGTGGACGGCGGTTACTGGTAGCTTATTGGTGTACAGGCGCCCCCAGGCATAGCGGCTGTAGCAGTCGATCACTGATTGCAGGTAGACCTTGCCAACACCCTTGAGCGTGCCGACGAAGAAGGTGTCCACAGCCACCAGTTCTCCGGTGTGATGGACCTCAATGTGCCGTTCCCGGAACTCGGGACTGAAGCGCTCCAGCAGGCGTATTTGGTCCTCATTCAGGTCGATCTTCTGCTCCCGGGTAGTCCGCTCCAGACGCAGTAGGCGGTCGTGTCGTGTGAGCAGATCGTGACGGCTCCATACACCACGGACGCCGCCAGAACTCACCTGAATGCCTTTCAGAGCCAGCTCCTGTGCAACCCGAACCGGACCGTGGGTCGGGTATTCCAGGCTGTGAGCCAGAATGGCTTCTTCAATTTCTTCGCTGACCCGGTTGGGGTGAGGCCCACGAGGTCCGGGTAGCTTGTCCATCAAGCCCTCGGCTCCGAAGGTTTGGTAGTTCCGGCGGATCTCGTAGAACTGTTGACGGGAGTACCCCATCACTTGGCAGGCTTTGCTGACATTCTGCATATCCTTGGCCAGTTCTAGGAGGCTGAGCTTCCGTCGTGCTACTTTCTCATTGGTGGTCATAGTCGTTTCCTCGTGAAGTTACAGTCGAGCGTCAGACACTCGTTCTATAACCCACCGGGGGCACTATGACCACCTTCGTTTCAGTGGCCGACTGTCAGGTAAATACCGTCACACCACAGGAAGTTGCTGGGTGAACCGGTGATGGTGACGGCCTCACCGGATCGGGGTGCGGTAATGAGTTACTCGCAGAAGCAATGGGAGCACCTGGTGCCCAGGCTGTGGCAGTTGCCCAAGAATAACGAGCTGGCCCGCCGCTTCATGCGGATCTATTTCGGATACGCCTACCGGCTCGAGGCCGGTGAGGCCGGCGGCTTCCAGCGAAGAGCTTCGCGGTTCAGGTGCGGCCTGCGCCGGCTGCCCGGACTCAATGACCTGCCCCCTCCGCCAGAATGCCCGCCGCAACAGCGCGCCAGGGCTGCCAGGCCAGCGTGACACCGTCGTGCTCAGCAATGCCAAAGCGCCCGCCTCATCTGCAAGGGCCGGGCGTGATGCTGGTCATCCGTACCGAGCTGGACGAGTCGCTAACCATCTTGCATTTTATGGCAGCCGTGGTTTAAATTGGTCGCACAACCAAATACGAACAATAATAAAAATTCACAGGGGAAAAGAATGTTTATCACGCAAACACTCCGCCGGGCGGTCCAGACCAACGCAAAGGGGACCGCCACCATTTGCGGCGAACGGAATCAGACCTGGGCGCAGCTACAGGAACGCGTCGCGCGGCTGGCAGGGGCACTGCAGGAACTGGGTGTCGGCCGCGGAGACCGCGTTGCGATCCTGGCGCTGAACAGTGATCGCTTTGTTGAATACATCTACGGTGTCGCCTGGGCCGGCGCTGCGTCCAACCCGGTGAATATCCGTCTCGCGCCTGCGGAAATTGCCTACACGCTGGAAGATTCCGGAAGCTCCGTACTTTTTGTGGACGATACGTTTGCTCAGGTGCTGCCCGCCCTGCGGCCACTGCTCACGACTGTCAGACACGTGATTTTTATTGGCGACGGCCCCTGTCCGGAGGGTTGTCTCGACTACGAAAAGCTGCTCGCGGAGAGCGCCCCCGTGCCGGATGCCGACGCCGGCGGCAGTGATCTTGCCGGCCTGTTTTACACCGGTGGCACGACTGGCAAGTCCAAGGGTGTCATGCTCTCGCACGACAATATCGTCTACAACGCCCTGAATGTCCTCCCGACTCTCGGTTATGACGAGAGAGCGGTGTACCTGCACGCGGCGCCAATGTTCCACCTTGCGGACATGGCCAGCACCTTTGCGCTCACGAAAGTGGGCGGCACCCACGTCACCGTACCCAGCTTCGATGTGGACGCAGTACTGCAGGCGATCGCCACGCACCGGGTAACTCACTCGATGCTGGTGCCGACGATGGTCAATATGCTGATCAGCTCCGACCGTATTCATGATTACGATCTCTCCAGTCTGGAGCGATTTATGTATGGGGCCTCACCCATGTCCGAAGCGGTGCTGAAGAAGGCCATGGCCATGCTTCCCCACGTGGAGTTCAGCCAGGGCTACGGACAGACCGAAGCGGCGCCTCTCATCACGTTTCTGGACCCACGCTTCCATGTTGAGGGCGGAACCAAGCTCACCAGCGCCGGGCGCCCGGCCTACGGCGTCGAAGTGATGATCATGGACCCTGAAGACCGGGAGCTGCCCCGTGGCGAGGTCGGCGAGATCTGCGCCCGTGGCATGAACGTCATGCAGGGCTATTGGGGGCTCAGGGAAGAGACCGAGCAGGCCCTGCGTAATGGCTGGCTGCATACCGGTGATCTTGGCTACATGGACGAGGACGGTTTTGTCTATATCGTCGATCGCGCCAAGGACATGATCATCACCGGCGGGGAGAACGTGTTCAGCATCGAGGTCGAAGACGCGATCTACCAACACCCCGGAGTTCAGGAGTGTGCGGTTTTCGGTGTGCCCAGCGAGCAATGGGGCGAGGCGGTGCACACCGTGGTCGTGCCCAGGCCGGGTGTGTCGCTGACCGCTGAAGATATCATCGAGCATTGCCGGTCACGCATTGCCGGCTACAAGCTGCCCCGCAGTGTGTCTTTCCAGAGCGAACCACTGCCCATAAGCGGTGCCGGAAAGATTCTCAAGACCGAGCTGCGCAAGCCCTATTGGGAAGGCAGTCAGCGTCAGGTGGGCTAACGCGACTATCTGATCATCAGTTTTCAACTACCGTATGGAGAACAATCAATGAAAAATCCCGCCGTTGTTGCAGGCGTGGGTATGGTGCCCTTTGCCAAGCCTGGCGCTTCCGCGCCCTATTATGACATGGGCGCGGAAGCCGCGCGCCGCGCACTGGCCGACGCCGGCCTGGACTACGACAAGGTACAGCAGGCCTACGTGGGGTATGTGTACGGTGACTCCACCTGTGGCCAGCGTGCACTTTACCCGGTCGGAATGACCGGCATCCCCGTGGTCAATGTCAACAACAACTGCTCCACCGGCTCGACCGCCCTCTTTCTGGCACGCCAGGCGGTGGCCTCCGGCGCTGCGGACTGCGTAATCGCGCTGGGCTTCGAGCAGATGAAGCCCGGCGCGCTGGGCAGCTATTTCGACGACCGGCCCACGCCCTTCGAAGCATTTGATCAGGTATGTAACGAACTGGTGGGTCATCCGGACACTCCGATGGCGATCCGCTACTTCGGTGGCGCTGGCATGGCCCACATGGAGAAATACGGCACCCGTGCCGAGACGTTCGCAAAGATCCGCGCCAAGGCCAGCCGGCATGCCGTGAACAATCCCGTCGCCCTGTTCCGTAAGGAAGTGACGGTGGAGGATGTCATGGCATCTCCCGTACTTATCGGGCCCATGACGCGCCTTATGGCCTGTCCGCCCACCTGCGGCGCTGCTGCTGCGATTGTCTGCTCGGAGGCTTTTGCCAGGCAGCATGGTCTGGACGCGCGCGTGACCATCATTGCGCAGGCAATGACTACCGACACGCCGAGCACTTTCGAGGCGCGTAATATGATGCAGCTGGTTGGCAGCGACATGGCACGCGCCGCAGCCGACCAGGTTTACGAAGCCGCCGGCATTGGCCCCGGGGATGTGGATGTGGTGGAGTTGCATGACTGCTTTGCCACCAACGAACTGTTGACCTACGAAGCGCTTGGGCTTGCTCCGGAAGGGGGCGGCGAGAAAATGGTCGAGGACGGTGACAACACCTATGGCGGGCGTGTGGTTACCAACCCCTCCGGTGGCCTGCTGTCCAAGGGTCACCCGCTGGGTGCCACCGGTCTGGCGCAGTGCACCGAGCTGGTTCAGCAGTTGCGTGGCCAGGCTGAGGCGCGCCAGGTCGACGGTGCCCGTGTAGCCCTGCAGCACAATCTGGGCCTGGGCGGTGCCTGCGTGGTCACCATGTACCAGGCATCCTGGACTGGAGAGCGACATGATTGATACCCGACACATCGGCCTGCAACTGCCAGTCGTCACCTTCGAGGTCGAAAAGGGGCGCCTGCGTTTTTTTGCCGAGGCCATCGGCGAGACTCGCCCCGAGTATCTCGACGAGGAGGCCGCCAGGGCCGCAGGCTATCGCAGCCTGCCTGCACCTTCCACTTTTCTGATGGGCGCTGATTTCGACGCGGGCACGACCACAACGCTGCTTGAAACCCTTGGTGTGCCGATCGAACGCATCCTGCACGGCGAGCAGAGCTTTACCTACCACGCGCCGGTATGCGCCGGCGACGTTGTCAGCGTCGAGGCCAGGATCAGCGACATTTACAGCAAGAAAGGCGGTGCGCTGGAGTTCATCGTCAAGGATTCACTGATCAGGGATGCCCAGGGCAAGACCGTCGTCGAGGCTCGCGGCATCCTCGTGGTGCGCAACCCACAGGAACAGGAGAAGTCGGCATGAAGATCCCTCATCGTGACGAAGTCAGTGTTGGCCAGGAACTGCCACCGCTGAAGCTCCCGCCCATCACGCGCACCACGCTGGCGTTGTTTGCCGGAGCCTCGGGCGATCACAACCCGGTCCATATCGACATCGACTTCGCCAGGGCGGCCGGCATGCCGGACGTGTTCGCCCACGGCATGCTGTCGATGGCATATCTGGGCCGTTTTCTGACCCAGTGGGCCCCGCAGACACATCTGCGCCACTTTTCGGTGCGGTTTGCCGCCATCACCCCGGTCGGTGCCAGGCTGACCTGCACCGGCAAGATCGCCGAACTCACCGAGCACGGCAATGAAACGCTGGCCCGGCTGGAGATTGGCGTGATTGATGACAAGGGGGAGGTCAAGCTGGCCGGCGAGGCTCTCGTGGCACTGGCCTGAACCACCCCCTTCAGATTCCAATACAATAAAATCAAGGATTCAGCATCATGAAGTTGCAAGGAAAAGTAGCCATTGTCAGTGGCTCGGGACGCGGTATTGGTCGCGAAATCGCCCTCAAGCTCGCCTCTGAGGGTGCGAGCGTCGTCGTCAACGACCTCGATGCCGGTCCGGCGGAAGAAACCGTCGCGGCGATCACGGCAGCGGGCGGCAAGGCCGTAGCCTGCGCCGGCAGCGTGACGGAGGCCGGCTTTGCCGAGCGGTTCGTCAATACGGCAATTGAGCAGCTGGGCGGCCTCGACATCATTGTCAACAACGCAGGCTACACCTGGGACAATGTCATCCACAAGATGACTGACGAGCAGTGGCACGCCATTATGGACGTGCATGTGACCGCGCCGTTCCAGATCCTTCGTGCCGCTGCCGAGTATTTCCGTGTGCAGACCAAGAAGGAAGCAGGCGAAGGACGCGAAGTGTTCCGCAAGGTCGTCAACATCTCCTCGCTCGCCGGCACCGGCGGCAACGCCGGCCAGGCCAACTACTCGGCCGGCAAGGCGGCAGTCATCGGCCTGACCAAGGCGATGGCCAAGGAATGGGGGCGCTATAAGATCAACGTCAACTGCGTGGCCTTTGGCCTGATCAAGACACGGCTCACCGAGGCGACGGCCGGTTCGGACGAAAGCATTGACATCGAAGGTCGCAAGATCAAGGTCGGGGTCAACCCGGACCTGCTCAGGAATATGGAAGCCATGGTGCCTCTGGGTCGCGGCGGTACACCGGCTGAAGCAGCCGGAGCCGTGTACCTGTTCTGTACACCTGAGTCCAACTACGTTAGTGGTCAGACACTGATCTGCGGAGGCGGCTTATCGATGTAAGCGGCATGGAAAACATGAAGCGGAATCCGGATCTGTCATTCCGGATGAGCCAAGAGTTCGTGGTGTTTCGCGCCTGCGACTGAACATTCATTGCCACCGGATTCACGCCCTGCAAAAAAGAGTGGTGCCTGCGGGAGTTGGTGGACCACTCACTGTGGACCCAGGCCGGCATCGCCGGCCTGGTTTTTGCTGATTTTCTGAAGAGATCTTATGGACTATAGGCTACCGAATACCTCCCCGCTGCGCCCGCTGGAGTTCACCGGTGTCGGAGGCTTGCGTTTAGCGGCGGAGGCCGCCGGCGAGAGTGATGCTCCACCTGTCCTGTTACTGCATGGTGGCGGTCAGACACACCATGCCTGGGCCCAGCACTGCATTGCGGCTCGCTGAGGCCGGCTATCTGGCCATTGCCCTGGATGCCCGGGGTCACGGGGACAGTCAATGGGCAGCGGACGGCGATTACAGCGGCGATGCGCTGGTTGCCGATCTGACTTGCGTGTGCGCCTCGCTCCATTCGCCGCCGGCGCTGGTCGGAGCCTCAATGGGCGGCCTGACCTCCTTGCTGGCCATCGGCGAGGGCCCGCCTGATTTCGCGCGTGCCCTGGTGCTGGTCGACATCGCCACACGGCTTGAGCCGGAAGGGGTGGCACGGGTGCTCGATTTTATGAGCGCCCATACCCACGGCTTCGCAAGCCTCGAGGAGACTGCGGATGCCGTGGCTGCCTACAACCCGCACCGCAAGGTGCGTGGGACAGCCGGTTTGCGCAAGAACCTGCGGCAGCGGGACGACGGGCGCTGGTACTGGCATTGGGATCCGCGCTTTCTTGATCATGCTACGCGTTCTTCCGCCGGCGAGTCGCTGGTACAGCAGGAACGTCGCGAGCAGGCCGCGCAGGGCGTTCACATTCCGACCCTGCTGGTTCGCGGCGGATCAAGCGACGTGGTCAGTGCAGAAGGCGCGCGGGAGCTGCAGAAACTGATCCCGCACGCCGAGCTGTTCGATGTGCAGGATGCAGGCCACATGGTTGCCGGCGACCGCAACGATGTGTTCAGTAATGCCGTTATTGATTTTTTGCGCCGTAAGCTGCCCGCAGTAAGCGAAAGGGCCACGCTACTCACTCTGTAAAAAAGGAGTTTCCATGAACCTTGACTTTTCACCCGAAGACCAGGCATTTCGTGCCGAGGTCCGTGCCTGGATGCGCGACAACGTGCCGCAGCAGGTGGGCCCGTCCATCGGCATTCCCAGCCATAAGGAGACACAGTTTGCCTGGGAGCGCAAACTCGGAGCCAAGGGGTGGCTCGCCTACACCTGGCCCAAGGAATACGGCGGCCCCGGCTGGACCGCTACCCAGCAGTATATCTTTGACACGGAGAGAGCGCTGGCCGGCGCGCCGCCATGCGGTCCGTTTGGCCTGTCCATGCTCGGACCGGTGTTGATGCGCTATGGCAATGAAGCGCAGAAGCAACGCTATCTGCCGCCGATCGCGCGGGGCGAGGAATTCTGGTGCCAGGGCTATTCGGAGCCAGGGGCGGGGTCGGACCTAGCCTCTCTCAAAACCCGGGCCGTACGGGAAGAGGATCATTACATTGTCAACGGCCAGAAGATCTGGACGACCCAGGCACACTGGGCCGACTTTATATTCTGCCTGGTCCGCACCAATCCCGACGGGCCCAAGCAGCAGGGCATTTCGTTCCTGCTGATCGATATGGCCACACCGGGAATCGAGATCCGGCCGATTACCACTATCGATGGGCACCATCACCTTAACGAGGTTTTCCTCACCGACGTTCGCGTCCCGGTGGAAAACCTGGTGGGCGAGGAAGGGGAGGGCTGGACCATCGCCAAGTACCTGCTCACCCACGAGCGTACCAGCATCGCCGGCGTGGCCGACAGCTATTATCAGCTGGGGCGCCTGCATGAAGCCGTGGCCGATGATCCGGTGTTGAGCCAGGATCCTGTTGTGACGCGCCGCCTGGCTACGCTGGAAGTCGATCTGATGGCTCTTGAATACACCAACCTGCGTACACTTGACCGCGTTGCCAAGGGGCAGCCTCCCGGTAGCGAGTCCTCCGGGCTCAAGATCAAGGGTACCGAGCTGCAGCAGGCCATCTCCGAAGCGCAAATGGAGTTGGGCGGCCTCGGCGCTCTGCCCTGGCTCACCGCTGCTGAGGACGTGCATACGGTGTTTGCCGGTGCCACGCAGCGCTACAACTTCCTGCGTGCAAGCTCGATCTACGGCGGCACCAACGAAATTCAGAAGAACGTACTGGCAAAGCTGCTGCAGCTCTGAAGCGCACAATCGCAAGGACACCGTTATGGACTTTTCTTATTCCCAAGAACAGAAAATGCTACGAGAAAGTGCGGACAAGTTTGCCAACAAGGGCTATGGCTTCGAGCGCTACAAATCCACGCTCGAGCTTCCCGGCCATTGCGATTCCACGCTTTGGTCGCAGATGGCAGAGTTGGGATGGCTCGGCTTGCCACTGCCTGAAGAGGCCGGCGGCCTCGGCGGCAGCGCACTCGACGTGTCACAGATCTGTGAGCCATTGGGCAGCGGCATGGTGCTGGAACCCTATATTGCCAGTGCCGTGCTGCCAGGCCGCCTGCTGAGCCTGTGTGAAGCGGATACTGATCTGCTTGGCGAGCTGGCCGGAGGCGAGGCGCAGTTTGCCGTGGCCTGGGCGGAGCCTGATTCACGCGAGGATCCGGCCTGCTGCACCACGCGCGCGCAAGCCGATGGCGATGGCTATGTACTGAGCGGCCATAAGCAATGCGTGCTGAATGCGCCCAACGCTACCACCCTGATTGTCAGCGCCCGCACCTCCGGCGGCGACCATGACGCGGACGGGATCAGTCTTTTCGCCATTGATCCACAATCCGCCGGTCTCGCGCTCAGGCCCTACCCTGTGATGGGTGGCGGCTATGCAGCCGATATCCGGATCGATCAGCTTCGAGTCGGCGCTGATGCGATGATAGGCTCGGCTGGCAACGGCTTTGCGCCACTGGATGCAGCGCTCGATCATGCCACCGCTGCTGCCTGCGCTCAGGCTCTGGGGGCGATGAATGCGCTACTTGAGCGCACCCGGGAGTATCTGCGGATGCGTAAGCAGTTCGACAAGCCGATCGGCAGTTTCCAGGTACTGCAGCATCGCCTGGTGGATATGTTCATCGAAGTCGAGCAGTCACGTTCGATGGTGATGATGTCCAGTGTGCGCGTGGAAAGCGCTGAGCCCGCGGTAAGGCGGCGTGCCGTGTCCGCAGCCAAGGCCTATCTGGGGCAAGCCAGCAAGTTTGTCGCCCAGCAGGCTGTGCAGCTTCACGGCGGCATTGGTGTAACGGAAGAGCTCGACGTGGGCCATTACTTTCGCCAACTCTCCGCCTTCGGTTCGCTCTACGGCAGCCGCGAGTACCACCTGAGGCGCTTCGCTGCCACCCCATCGGAGTGACGGGCGAAAGGCCGGTCGACTATTGAAGGAACCTGCGGATGGGTGCATTTAACCTGTCTGCGGGGCCGGCTGGCTAGGGTGTAGTCTCTTGCTGGCGAAACAAACCAGATTCAGATATGGAGCAAATAAGGAAAGGTTATGAAGCTCGATTCGTCTGTCAATGCGGTGGTAACCGGCGGTGCGTCCGGCATTGGTGAGGCTGTGGCCCGTCGCTTTGCGGCCTCCGGTGTCAAGGTGGCGATTTTTGACTTCAACGAGGAACGTGGTAAAGCCATCGCTTCCGAGTTGGGGGGGCTTCTGCAAGGTGGACGTGACTTCCGACGAGGCCGTTGATGCCGGTCTTGAAAAATCCCGTGCGACCATCGGTCAGGAGCACATTCTGGTTAATTGCGCTGGTACCGGCAACACCCACAGGACCGCCAGTCGAGACAAGCAGACAGGCGAAATCAAGCATTTTCCCCTGTCTGAGTTCGAAAAGATCATTCAGATCAACCTGATCGGCAGTTTCCGCTGTGCCGCCAAAAGCGCTGCCGGAATGCTGACCCTGGGTGGCATGGAAGACGGTGAGCGTGGCGTCATCATCAACATCTCCTCCGTCGCAGCCCAGGATGGACAGATTGGCCAGGCAGCGTATTCTGCCTCCAAGGCGGGTGTGGTAGGCATGACTCTGCCCATGGCCCGGGACCTGATGAATGAAGGGGTCCGGGTCAATACCATCATGCCCGGTTTGATCAATACTCCCTTGATGCACGGACTGCCGGATAACGTAAAGGAGGCGCTTGCAGCGTCAGTGCCTTTCCCGAAAAGACTGGGTGAGCCGGATGAGATTGCCTCGGTTGTTGAGCTTATGGTGACCAACGGTTACTTCAACGGAGAAAGCGTTCGCCTGGATGGCGCCATCCGCATGGCAGCCCGCTGAGGCTACGGACGCGCATTTATCACAGGACACTCAAGGGCTGTCCCGATCCTCCGGGTAAGCCCCGGCTGTTAACCGGAGGTCCTGGTTCAGGCCGAAGCCTGATTACTGCCCTGACATTCAACTTGCTCCAGGAAGGCCTTTATGTCGTCAAAAGCCTCTTCGGCTTCCGGAAGTTGCGGCACGAATATCTGCCAGACATGCACCATGCCCGGCCAGATATGCAGGGTAACCGGAGAACCTGCCACTTTGGCCCGTGCCGCATAACGTCGGGCATCGTCCAGCAGCATCTCGGAATCACTGGCCTGGATGAGGGTTGGTGGCAGGTTCTCCAGGTTGCCGCGCAGTGGTGAGGCGACAGGGCTGGTTGGGGAGACCGGAATACCGCCAGGGTGGTCCACCACCAGATGACCGGCAGGGGAACTTTTGACAAGCCTCGGAAAACAGGTCCAAGCATGTGGTCGGTATCAGTGTCGCCGCAGTTGCTTAGTGCGGTGAGGGTCAGGTCGGTGGATGGTGAGAAAGCGATGGCCGCATCGGCCTGGCGCAGACCGTTATCCCGAATCCAGGCAATCAGTCCAACCGGGCCCAGAGTTTCGAGGTCACGACCAAGGCGCGGCTATGGATGATTCAGCGGACTATGGCACCGATAATGTCCGGGTCCTGGTGAGAGGCGAACATAAAGTCCATGTCGCTGATGTTCATGTGTCGTGATGCGGCCATCGACAGCGGGGTATAGGCCCATTCGCCGGATCTGGTCGAAATCATCCAACAGACCAAGTGGACGCTCGAAAATGGCGCCCTCTGATTTTCATCTGGCCGGACAGTGTAACGGTTTACCGTAAATATTTTGAGTTGGCCGTTTTGAATCTGGTGAAACAGGAACTGAAGTCTGCCGATCTGGCGGTTGTTCACGGGGGGCGCTTCGATGACCATCGCGATCAACTGGTGAGTTGGTCGGATTACGAGCAGGAAATTGATCAGTACGGGCTGGAAGTGGAGCTTCCCATCGAACCGAAGGCTCTCAATCGCCATCTCAAGGATTAATTGACTCAGGTGAGCCGCTCAGTGGACTCAGTCTTCCCGGATAACACACACGCCGCGATCGAAGACGGTCGCATCGTGATCAAACGCAACCAGAAGCAGGGACTACCGACGAATTGGCAGGCCCTCGATGACAATATTACACGCCGGCTTGGCACTTGCAGCCAAACCTCTCAGCCGGACAAAGCAAGTTGCTGGATTGCACCGCGAACGGTGTCGTTCTGCTCCATAGGCAGAAAATGGGTCGTTCCTGCAACAACCCTCACGTCAGCCGAAGGTAACAGGGTCTGCAGGCGTTTTTGGGACGTCGGCGAGAAGGTTGACCCGCGTTCTGCAGCCAGCGCAATAACCGGGCACCGCAACTGACGAATACCTGGCCACGGGTTGTGTTCGGTATGGGCAAAGGTAACGCTTTCCCACTCCGGGCTGCACGCCAGTTGAAGTTGATCTTCCTGCGGCACGAAGGCGTGCTGGACGTAGGCTTCCAGCCATGCTTCAGGCCAGGTCTTGAAACCACCGCGACCTCGATAGCTGTCCAGCGCGGCAGTGTGCGAATCAAATACCCTGCGCCGACGTGCCGCTCCGGCGGCCAGTGACAACCGATGTGACTGACGCAGCAGCTTGGCCAGCCCCAACTTCAGGCCCTGCACCGGATCCATGATCACCGGTTCCGCCAGAATCAGACCCAGCACTTTGTCAGGCCGGCGGGCAGCGGCCATGATGCTGGTGGTGGCACCGATGGAATGGCCGGCAAGCCAGACCGGCTCGTCCTGGTTATCCAGCAGAGCCGTCATGTCGCGATAATAGGTTTCCCAGCCCCGGAATGTCGAAACATTCGCCGCACCGGCGCTGGCCCCATGCCCCCGCATGTCCCAGGCCAGGACATTGACGTCCGTGGCAAGATCGTCAAGGAGGGGGTGGTACAGGCGGCCATGGAAACCCGTGGCATGTGCCCAGTGCAGCGTAGGGCGCGCTTTGGATTGCGGCCAGCGCCACAGTGCGATGTCTGCGCCATCCGTCGCCCGGAATTCGTCGCGTTCAGGTTTGTTGTGCTTAATGCCCATGACGGTCTTCTTGTTGGGCGACCATTGCCGGGAGCAACAACTGAACCTGACCGCTGGCGATCGGTTTGCTCTTTTCGCCTTGCCAACAGGTCACCTGGACCAGGCTGGTCCGCCTGCCTTGCCGGACAACGTCAGCCCTGGCGAACGTCGATCGGGCCTTCGCGGAGCGGAGGTAATTGATGTGGCTGTCGAGAATGCGCGGGCAACGTGTCTCTGCATCCTGGCTTTGCGCAGCCACCCGCGCGGTGAGTTCGATCAGGGCCCCAAGCACACCGCCATGGAGGGCAGGTAGCATGAAGTTGCCAATCAGTGCTTCACAACACGGCAAATGAACCAATACACCTGCATCACCGCGCTGAACCTCAAGCCCGAGGTGCCGTGCGTAGGGAATGCGCTCCAGCAGAGCCTGCCAGTCAGCAGATTCTTTCCCGCTTTCGGTAGGGCCTGAGATGGGTTGTGCCGAATCGCCAGTTGTGCTCATGCGCCCTCCTTTTTTCGTCCACCGGCCTGGAATTGCTGGCCCTGGGTGTTACGCATGAAGGTGGCGTTTGCCGTCGCCAGCAACTCACGATTGCCCTCGCTAAGGATGTCACAATGAATAAACGCGACCTCGTCCGTTAAATGTCGACAGGTAGCCACCGCTAACAGGGCCTGGTCGCCGCTGGCAGGGCGCAGATAATCCATGCGCAAATCTAGCGTGGCAATGGGCATCAACTCCAGGGCCCCCGCGAATACTGCCAGGCCTCCGGCGGAGTCTGCCAGCGAGTAAAGTACGCTGGTGCAGATTTCTTTCGTATCCTCTTGGGCGAACATCCATGACTGTGGCGTCAGACGCATACAGACCTGGCCCTGGTCTACCGAGACAACCTGCATACCCAGCTCCCTGCCGTGGGGAACCTGCTCGGTGAACTGCCACGCCGTCGTCACAGCGTTACTGTGCTGAGCTCTGTTCGGCTTGGTCATCAGATCTGCCCAGCCTGGCATACATTTCGTACAGGGGCGGAAGTGATGGGAAACCGCTGATTTTCATCGATCATCGCCATATTATTTTCTTCCGAATAGTATCGTTGCTAGATTTTGTTTGGTTAGACAGCCAAAAGTCAAGGCTATGTTTGCGGACAAATGGTATACCGCTTGGGTAATGGTGTACGATCAGTGCAACGAGTCTGGTAGTGGCCGCTCTGATGAATAATAAACGGGCTTGCTGAGGAGATACTTAAGCGATGGTTAACAGACAGATGACTCCTGCAAGCAAACTGGGCGATCAGGTCGACGTTTTGTCTAACGCAGCCAGGCTTTTTCGTGAGAAAGGTTTTGAAAGGACGTCGCTCAAGGAGATTGCCGAGGCCTGCAATATGCTGCCCGGAAGTCTGTATTATCGTTACAACAGCAAGGAAGCGCTGCTTGTCGAGCTGATGCGTCGGGGAGTCGACCTGGTGACCGCAGAGGTCGAGTCGGCTTACGCCAGCTCGGATGACCCGTTCGAGCAATTGCGTCTTTGTATCAACGCACATCTGCGCACCCTCTTGGTGGATTCGGACGCGGTTTACGTGCTGCTGTTTGAATGGCGAGCGCTGGGCCCGGAGGCTCGCGAGGAAATCATCGAACTGCGTGACCAGTACGAGTCCCTGTGGGCCGGTATCCTCGAAACAATGATTGCGCAGGGCGTGGTCCGCAAGAATGTTGACGGCCGTTTGCTTCGCCTGATCGGCCTTGGGGCGCTCAACTGGGTTGCAACCTGGTTCGACCGGAACGGAGTCCATTCACTCGACGCCATTGGTGATTTTATCTGGCAGATCGCCATCGACGGTGTCATCAATAAAGAAGTCAAGGCATAGGATAAACACTGCCCGAAAATGTCTCGATACTCAGAAGCGATACGCAGCCGACACAGTCCCAAAAGAAAGTGCATCTTTATTACTTTCATCCTGACTGGTCGTCGCTCTGAGTGTGAGGGCAATCCGGATTCCAGGCGAATGCTAACCAACGCCCACGCCGCCCAGACCGCCAAAAGGACGCTGGCGCAAGTTGCTGGTTCAGCGCCGGCATAGTGAGCGTGATCGGTGCGCCAAGCTGCTTTTGCCAATGCCGGTGAGCGCTTTATGAGCGGGCGAATGTGTTGCGGGACGAGATGCTGAAAGGCCTCGAAGACGAGGACCTGGAAGTCGCCCTGCGTGTTTTTGAGCAGGTTATGGAAAACGCGACCAGGAGGTGAAGCATGCTACCTAAGGATATCGTTGTCTTTCTTGAAGAGGCTCGACCCTATGACCGACGACTGGCGATCGCCACTGACATCGCCGCGTGCTGGAATGCCTGTCTGATAGCGGTGTTTGTAGCAACGCCACTGAGAGCGATGCCTCATACGCACGCTGTGGCCGGCTCTGCCATGCGCGCCTTGCTCGAACAGCATCGCGTGCGTGTTCGGGACGCAGAGGCTCAGGTCAGGGAGCGCTTTGAGGCAATGGTTCGCGCAAGGGGCATTAGCGCAGAGTGGCGCTTGTCCGAGAGCGAGTTAGCGGAGGAATTAATGCTACACGCGCGCTATGCAGGGCTGGCGTTGGTCCCTCCCTTCGAAAGCTCCCCCGAACCTTCCATGACGGTCAGGATGGCCGAGCACGTTATCTTCGGCTCGGGACGCCCGACTATACTCATTCCTGACGAATGGGCGGCCGGACGGATTGGACGACGTGTCGTTGTCGGCTGGAACGCTAGCCGGGAGGCAACACGAGCGGTCGGCGATGCGTTACCCTTTCTGGCCCAGGCCGAAGCAGTGAAGGTGGTTTGTGTCTGCGATGAACCGGAAGGCGAGCTGGAGTGTAGAGAGGATTTCGGCGCGGACCTGTGTCGCCACCTCGCGCGTTATGGCGTACAGGTAACACTGGAACAAGTCGACGGTGGTAAGGTCGGCCCGATGCTACTCGAACAGGCGCGGGCGTTCAATGCCGACATGCTGGTGATGGGCGCCTATGGCCATACGCGGCTCACCCGGTTAGTGCTCGGTAGCGCTACTCGAGCAGTACTCTGTCAAGCTGCAATTCCCGTGTTGGTGTCCCGTTAAACCAAAACGAGCGGACGGGGTATCGACGGAGCCTTTAGCTTGCGCGATGACTGGGAGGCAGTGTAGGGCTGCTGATGACCGTTCAGATGCTTCGATCAGTTAGCGGTTCAAGTCAATTCGATCCTTCGCGGACCTTCATCACGACGCGGCACGGAGGATGGTTCGAAAAGAATTTTGGGACCTTGGTGCAGCGCAGTTTCTTGTTGACGACCCGCCTACTCTCCGCGTTTAAACCGCAGGTGTGAACGGCCGACTTAGCCAGATCAACCCAGTACGTAACGATTTACATGCTGTTGGGTAGGATGAGTCTCTGTCTCACGTTTTGGAGAAAGGATCGGACCGTTCCATTAACTCTAGGCCGTCCGAGAAGCGCGAGTCAGTCCGCTTCCTGGTAGGCAGCATTGCCTCTCAGTCGTACGCAGTTGCTGTTGTGTGGGCAGGCCTGGGCGGAGAACCCATGGCACCCGAGATCGGGGATGCCGAGATTGTTACGGTTCTGAACGAGCTGGTTGAAGAGCGTCCTCGGCGCGGCTTCGAGTTATTGTCAAATCTGGTGTATGACCATCAGGCGGCATCTCTGCCGGATTGATCATCCACTCGCTCTCCATCCTGAAACTGAACGTTGCTCACGACCAGCTTCAGTTGGTTAAACCCCTTGATCCGTTTCCAGCGTTTCTGGGCGGATTGGAGCAATTTGAACACCATCGCTAACGTGGTGTCGCGGTTGCCACAGGACCGGCTTCGCTTGGTCCTTAGCCTGACTGTGGCGAAGGTGGACTCAATGGGATTCGTGGTCCTCAAGTGAATCCAGTGCGCTGCCGGGAAGTCGTAAAAGGCCAGCAGTTCATCCCGGTCCTTTTCAAGGTTTTCCATGGCCTTCGGGTACTTGTCCCGAAATCGCCTTAACGTGCTGTCAAAGGCTTTGTGAGCGCTATCACGGGTCTCCGCCAGATAGATCTCATGCAGGTCTCACTTCACCTTCGGCTGCACGGACTTGGGCAGCTTGTCCAGCACGTTGGCGGTCTTGTGAACCCAGCACCGCTGGTGCCGGGTATCCGGAAACACCTTGCTCAGCGCTTTCCAGAAGCCCAAAGCCCCGTCGCCTACGGCCCGCTTGGGCGCATTGTCCAGGCCACGTTCCCGCAAGCCGGTGAGCAGCTCTCTCCAGCTGGCTTCGGACTCGCGGTGGCCGTCCTCCACCGCGACCAGCTCCTTGTGCCCATGCTCTGTGACCCCGATGATCACCAGCAGGCACAGCCGATCATCCAGACGAACATTGCTGTAGACACCGTCTGCCCACCAGTAGACGTAGCGCTTCTGGCCCAGATCACGGCGACGCCAATCCTCGTGCTTCTTCAGCCAGCGCGCCTTGAGCCGTGACACCGTGTTGGCGGACAGGCCCTTGGCCTGCTCGCCGACCAGGGCACTCAGGGCCTCCTGGAAATCGCCAGAGGAGACACCGCGCAGGTAGAGCCAGGGGATGAGTTCATCCAGACTCTGGGCCCGCTTCAAATACGGTGGCAGGAGCTGACTATTGAAGCGAATGCCGGAGCCACTGCGGTCCCTGACCTTGGGAACCTGAACGTCAACATCCCCAACGCCTGTCTGGATCGTGCGCTTGGGCAGGTGTCCGTTGCGGACCACCGCCTTGCGACCATCGGGGGTCGACACATCGGCATACTGATCCAATAGTCCCTGAAGCTCGGACTCGACAGCCCGCGCAATCAGGTCACGGGCACCCTGTCGGATCAGGTCGTGCAACGGGTCATTGGTGGCTACTTCTGGCTGTGAAAGAGCATGCAGGTTAGACTTGGACATGGCGTATCCATCCTCTGTTGGTTGTGATCTTGGCGGAGATCAACCAACAGGATACGCCACCTCTTCAACCTGCTTCCATACACCAGAAATCACCATAACTCGCCCGACTACTACCCTGAATGGGTTAATATCATGAGGAGCAAACAATGAAAACAAGAAACCGCACCGCAATCCTTTCAATGGCGACGCTGGCTTCGGCAGTGTTGATGGCCTCTGTTGCTGACGCCCGTGAGCTCAACTATGCACTGGGCGCACCCCCCGGGACACCGGCCCATGAAGCCCTCGAGTTCTACGCTGACAAGGTGGGGGAGCTGTCCGGCGGCGACCTTACGGTAAAGGTCTTTCCATTGTCCCTGCTGAGTTTTGCGGAGATGTCATCCGGAATCCGGGACGGCATTGCTGATATGGGGCTCATTCTGACCCCATACCATGCCGGTGAGTTCCCCCCCATTAACCTGCTGGCGGAGTCTTCCATGCTGTTGACGCTGGAGGAAGAGCTGGAGGCCGGGAAAGAGGGCGTTGCGTTCGGAGCGGCCCTGTCAGAATTCATGATGTTTCGCTGCCCTGAGTGTATCGACCGGTTTGAACAGCAGAACCAGGTCTATCTGGGACATGCGGCAGGCACGGCCTATGGCCTGATGTGTGATGAGCCTGTTATGTCGCTGGAGGATGTCGGTGGCAAGCGGGTCCGGGTTGGGGCGGGTAACTTCGCACGTTGGTCGGAGGCTGTGGGCGCTACGCCTGTCACGATGTCTGCCAACGAAATGCGGGAAGCTATCTCTCAGGGCATCGTGGACTGTATTGCCCTCTCCAGTCCTGAAATCCAAAACTATGGATTGGTTGGCCTGGTAACAGACTTGACCATGGCCGTTCCCGGCGGGGTTTTCCCTTTCGCCTCGTTCCAGACCAATCAGGATCTCTGGCGATCGCTTTCTGATAAGGAACGGGAGACCTTGCTACGTGGTGCTGCGGAAGGAAATGCGGCCATCTCGTGGACCTATGTCGAAGCCGCTGAGGAAAGCTTCGAGCTGGTCCGAGAGGAAGGCGCGCGCTTTCATGAAGCTGACGAATCGCTGGTGAAAGCAACGAGTGACTTTATCGCCACGGATATGGAAACCCTGGTGAAACAGTATGAAGAACGCTACGGGCTCGACAATGCAGAAGCGATGCTGGACGCGTTTCGTCCGATCCTGTCGGACTGGGTAGCCAGGGTAGCTCAGGTGGATAGTCAGGAGGAACTGGCAAACCTCTACTGGGAGCATATTTTTTCGAAAATTGATGTTGCATCTCATGGTCTTTGACGACACCGAGGAACACCTAACTTCAAGGGCTGGATCCTTTGGCACCTGTTTCTTCCCGGAGTCATCGTTGTCGCGCTGGGCTGACTAGCTTGGAATAGGCGCCCGTGGCGGAGGAGGTGGGGCGGGTGGCGATCTGGTAGGTCCAGGGTGGCATTTGTGACCAATCGATTGCTCAAGTGCTGAATGTGAACTACTTTGCAGGAACAGACTTTCGTTTCGTGCGGGTTAGGCTTAAACAACAACAAGTGGTGGCGAAAAGATGAGAGGGTTTTTGCTCGTCGTCGACGGGGTCAATGAGGTCGTGGGTCGGGTTTTCTCTTGGGCAGTCGTACTGATCATGTTGATTACAGTGTATGACGTGGTCATGCGGTTTGCGTTCGGCCAGCCATCACTGTGGGCGTTTGACGTGGTTAAGCAGCTCTACGCGCTGGAGTTCATGATACTCGCCGGCTTCGGCCTGGTGCGTAACGCCCACGTTTCCGTGGACGTATTCACCGCCCGGCTGAGCCGGCGGAAACAGGCCGCCATGGAAGTGGTCTCGTACCTGGTCTTCTTTTTTCCGTTCATGGTCATGCTCATCTGGAAGAGCTACGAGTTCGCGGCTCGCTCCTGGGCCTACGGTGAGACCACCTGGGGAGTTGTTGCCCTCCCCGTGTACCCGATCAAGACGGTGATGGTGGTGGCTTCCGTGCTATTGCTGCTGCAGGGCATTGCCAAGGTCTTCCGCGAACTGGCCGTCCTGGCTGGGAGGGAGGAGGCATGCTGAGCCCGGAGGTTCTTGCCATTTCGATGTTCGCCGGTCTGCTGATCGGTCTGTTCATGGGTCATCCGCTGGCTTTCGTCCTTGGCGGTCTGGCGGTGATATTCGGTTTTCTCGGGCCGGGGCCCCAGGTATTCGGCACCATCATCAACCGCGTCTACGGGGCCATGGACAATTACGTCCTGGTGGCGGTGCCGCTTTTCATTTTCATGGCTCGACTGCTGAGCGACTCCGGAGTTACGGACCGCATGTTCGAGGTGCTCCGGCAACTACTCGGCCCTGTGCGGGGCGGACTCACCCTGGCGGTGATCGGCGTTTCGGTGCTACTGGCTGCCACCACCGGCATTATCGGCGCGTCAATGACCGTCATGGGGCTTCTGGCCCTGCCGGCGATGATGCAGCACAATTACCAGAAGGAGATCAGCTGCGGTGCCATTGCTGCCGGCGGCAGCCTGGGAATCCTTATTCCGCCGAGTATCATGCTTATTATCATGGGCAGTTATGCGTCGCTGTCCGTTGGACAGCTATTTGCCGCTGCGTTAATTCCCGGCGTGGTGCTGGCACTGCTCTACGGGCTCTACGTGGGATTGCGCAGCTTCATCCAGCCGCAGCTGGGTCCCCCCATGACGCGTGAAGAGCGAGACGCTGTCAGCACACGTTCGTTAATGGGCTTGGTTGCCCGGCTGGTGGTCCCACCCCTGCTGCTGGTGCTCGGGGTGCTCGGCTCGATATTCGCCGGTATCGCGACGGCGACAGAGGCAGCGTCCATCGGTGCATTTATCGCCCTGCTGCTGGTCATTGCCTATGGGCGGTTCACCTGGCGTGGCTTTCACGAGTCGGTGGTGGACGCCGGCAAGACCACCACCATGGTGCTGTTCGTGGTGGTTGGCGCCACCGCTTTCACGGGAGTGTTTATCGCTGGGGGCGGCATTGACGTGGCCAGCGAGTTCGTCACCGGTCTCGGTCTGGGCAAATGGGGCACCCTGGTGGTGATGCTGCTGATGGTCTTCGTCCTCGGTATGTTTCTGGACTGGCTGGGCATCATCCTGATCTGCTTCCCTTTGTTTCTGCCCCTGGCCGCCGAATTTGGTTTCGACAAGCTGTGGTTCGTCGTGATCATCGCGCTGGTGCTACAGACCTCGTTTCTGACCCCGCCGTTCGGCTACGCGCTGTTCTATCTCAAGGGCGTGGCGCCGCCCGGGGTGGAGACCGGGCATATCTACAGGGGCGTAATGCCGTTCATCGGCCTGATCCTGTTCGGCACCTTACTGTGCATCATTTATCCGCAACTCATATTGTGGTTACCCGAGCTTCTGTTTGAGTGACAGGGCCGGCCTGCGAAGCGTGACTGGAGGAGATTGAGATGAAATTACAAAAAAGTGTGCTGGCGGCCGGATGTGCCGCTCTGGCTCTGACGACGGCCCAGGGGCTGGCGGCGGAACCAATAAAGATACAGATGACTACGACCTGGCCCTCAGGTATCAGCCTGATTGATTCCGATAAGCACTTCGTGGAGACGGTGAACCAGCTCGCCGGTGACCGCCTGGAGAT
This sequence comes from Marinobacter segnicrescens, assembly GCF_900111555.1. GTDB lineage: Bacteria > Pseudomonadota > Gammaproteobacteria > Pseudomonadales > Oleiphilaceae > Marinobacter > Marinobacter segnicrescens. Next base: position 2,000 of record NZ_FOHZ01000030.1, on the reverse strand, counting down.
TGATTTCCACCCGGGTGGCACTCTGGTGCCCTCGACCCAGGTCTTCGATGCTGTCTCCTCGGGGTCTATTGATGCGTCCGTTGACTGGCCGGGTTATTGGGCCGGGAACGACTCGGCCTTCGCGCTACTCGGGTCGTTCCCCATGCTATTGACCGCTGGTGACTACATGCTCTGGCTTCAGCAGTGGGGAGGGTTCGAGGCGTTCCAGAAGGTCTATGGCAAGTTCGATATGGTCTATCTGCCCCATTCGGTGTTGTCCATGGAGTCTGGCCTGCGAACGAAGGAGGCACTGAAGTCGCTGGACGACATGGACGGCAAGCGCCTGCGCATGTCTGGCCGGCCGCAGGGCGAGATCCTCAAGGCTCTGGGCGCGGCCCAGGTACAGCTGCCCGGCGGCGAGGTCTACCAGGCGCTGGAGCGCGGTGTGGTCGCCGGTGCCGAGTTTTCGTCGCCGGGTGTCGACTGGGGGATGGGCTTCCAGGAAGTCACCAGTCACTGGACAGTGCCTGGCTGGCATCAGCCCGGCTCTGTGGGTGGGGTGATGATCAACCGCGAGGTCTGGGAAGAAATGGGACCGGATCTGCAGGCGGTGCTGAAAATCGCCGCCCGGGAAACGATGATGTGGTCGCTGGCTCATTTCGAGAAGACGGCACTTGAGGCGGTGAACAACTTTCTCGATGCCGGCGTCGAGGTCCACAAGCTCTCGGAAGAGGAACTGGAGCGTATCCAACAGATCGCCAATGAGGAGCTGGTCCGCGCCTCTTGCGACAATCCGTTGTACGCGGAAATCGCCTATTCCCAGGTGCGTTTTCTGGAGGATTACGCGACCTGGCGCGAGCTTCAGCAGCCATTCGGATTCGGTCGCAACCTGTCCAGCTTGCCGGATGCGGAGAAGATCAAGTCCTGCATGGACGAGTAAGAAAACTACGGAGTCCTCGGGGATGGTATGAGGCCGTTTCCGAAGGCCGGAGTCTAACGATGTCAAAGAGTCAGAGCGATGTTGCTATGATCGCCAGGGCGGCCTCGGTTACCGTTGGGGGGCTTTTTCGCCACCAGGCTCGCTACCAACCCCAGCGTGTAGCCCTGCAGGATGCCAGTGGTGAGTACACTTACGGGGAGCTCAACGAGCGTGTAAACCGCCTGGCTAACTGGCTGACTGGGCTCGGGCTGAGGCGTGGGGACCGGGTGGCGGTGCTATCCGAGAACCGTACCGAATACCTGGAAGCGATGCTGGCCGCGGCCAAGCTGGGCGCCATAGTCGCGGCTCAGAACTGGCGTCTGGCTGCAGGGGAGCTTGAGCACTGCATCCGGCTTACCGAGCCGCGGATAATGCTGGCCTCTGAGCGGCACGCGCCGGTGCTGGCGGATGTGAGCCACGACGTTACCACCGTTGTGCGTTTCGGCCAGGATTACGAGTCGGCGCTGGCAGGGGCGTCCACTGCAGAGCCGCCGAATGCCTCTCAGGGGGAGGACGGTCTGCTGATCCTGTACACCAGCGGAACCACCGGGTTGCCCAAGGGTGCGTTGATCAGTCACCGTGCCGAGATTGCCCGCGGCCAGACGTTCTACATTGATCACGAGATCGAACGGGAGGATGCTTTCGTCGCCTGGGCGCCGCTGTTCCACATGGTGTCTACTGACCTGTCATTGGCCGCACTGTGCCGCGGCAGCAAGGTAATCGTGCAGGATGGTTACGATCCGGACGCACTGGCCGCCGTGGTCGGTCGGGAACGAATCGGCTGGCTGGTGCTGATGCCGGGCATGATCGAGTCTTTCATAGAGGCCATGGGACGTGGCGGTATACAGCCGTCGGGTGTGAAGTCCTGCGGCTGTATGGCTGACCTGGTGCCGCTGCACCAGATCGCCGAAGTCACCCGGCTTCTGGATGCACCTTACGTTAACAGTTTTGGCTCCACAGAGACCGGCTCGGGGCCGGCCACCGCCGGGCTCATCGCCCCGGGCACGGTCGCGAAAAACTTGTCCAAGGTACAGAGCTCTTA
>NZ_FOHZ01000068.1 GCF_900111555.1 Marinobacter segnicrescens | reverse complement strand
CAGCTAGCTGATGGCCGCTACAAAAATTTTAGGAAGCAGGCGTTGGGGACGGCTCGAAATCGAGTTTTTCTACAGCCTCGTTAGCTGCCCCCCCCCCCAATCTGTAAGAGTATAAGTTACATGAAATTGAGATTTTGATGCAAGAAGTTATAGATTCATCAGTCAAAGAGTTAGTCAGAATCATAGAGTCAAAGCCAAATAGCCGTTCCGTTGCTTGGCAATTTGTTCTCGAGGAGCTTGATGCTGCAAAAGAAGGAATACCTTTTGTAAAAGAACGAGTAGAAACATTCTACATAAATCCTGAAGAATACTCAGAGGCGATGAATAGAGGCTGGGATGATGTAAACGGAAGATCAGGTCCTCAACAATTCTTACTTAACATTACAATGGCTATTGCTGATGCAGTAAACATGGAAACAGCAGCGATGGTGCGTATCACCATTGTCGAATACATACTCCAACATTACGGGTTTGGTCGTTATTATCTTGATGGGACATTCCGACAAGCAAAAAAGCCCCTTGATCTATTTACACTCACTACAACGGAAGACAAGCTACATTCTCACTTCAAATATCTATTGGATGATGAGACTGAAGAAATAAGGAAGGTTTTACTGCGGTGGAGTAGTGGTTTTGAAGATAGAGATAATAAGTTTAATCATGAATTCCAAACCACATTTAATTCATCATTTTGGGAAATCTACCTAAATCAATGTTTTTGTGACTTAGAAATGAGTATCGACTACTCAAAAGCGATGCCTGATTTTACTGTAAAGACGAAAAACGACAACATACTTAATATAGAAGCAGTTACTGCAAATCATTCTATTGACTCGCCTCCTGAATGGACTGGAGATAAGTTAAGAGAAAATTATGATTTCTTGAATTTTTCATGTGTAAGAATCCTTAATGCTATAAACTCAAAATACAAAAAAATATATCAAATCATATTCAAAGCAAGACCATGTAGTAGGAAATCCTTATATAATCGCTGTAGCTCCATACGAACAACCATATTTTTTTATTCAAAATAATGAAGGAATTATTCGCGTGCTGTATGGACAAGGTATTGATAAAGATAAAGATTTCACAGAAGTATATGTTCCTACAGCTCAAAAAAATGAGGATGTAACACTTGAGCTTGGAATATTTACTAGCGCCAAATATAAAGAAATAAGCGCTGTCATTTTTTCTACAACCGCAACTATGGGTAAAGCCATATCGCAAACTCCGCTTGAACGAACTGTACGTTTCAGTCGATACGATAAGACAAGAGGATTGCTCAGTGGCTTAATAGATAATAGTAAGTATTATGAAACCCACCTTGACGGCCTACAAATTCACCATAATCCATTTGCAGATCACCCCATCGATGTAAAAGACTTTGATAAATATGAAGTTACTCACTATTTCTATGATGTGGCAAGTGGTGAAATTGACAATCAGCAGAAAAACTACACGCTAATTTCTAGGAACATATTCGAGAATGGCAGCTAACAAATAAGGATAGGTCGCGCACCGCCGCGACCTGATCCGGTGTTGGACGAGCCCGGTGCTTCATTATTAAGGAAATAGCGGCGGAGAACTCA
>NZ_FOHZ01000037.1 GCF_900111555.1 Marinobacter segnicrescens | reverse complement strand
TCTCTATTCTTGCTCAAGACAAAACTCATATTTCGACGAGTCGCTGCCTCGATATCTGTTGCCAGATGGTCTCGGCCAGCGCCCACACGAATTACTTGGTCAACTTGTTAAAGAGCGTTGAGCGTCTGCTCAATCAAGGCCGCGTATTCTACATCAGATCGCTACCTTGTCAACGGTTATTTTGAAGTTTTTGTCGCCGCTTCCGAAGAAGCCTTACACCGAAAAAACTCAAACCTTACAACCGTTTACTTCCCTTCCCGGTTTCGCCGTCGCCGGCGTTCCCTGTCGAAGTGGGGCGCATTCTACAGCCCCACCGTTTTCTGTCAACGACCTTTTGAAACTTTTTTATCCCGGTTTCGGTTTGCCGCTATAAAACCGCTGCTTTTATCGCCGGATTGGTGAATTTACAATCGAATTGACCAATCAGCGTTCAACCGGATGCTTCCGCCCCTTACGGAACAGAGAGCGAACCGGTCCGGACAGGGTGTAAAGCAGGAACGCGCTGAACAGCACAGTACCCGGGTCCAGCGCGACCACGACGAACCCCAGCACTACCAACAGGATCGCGGCAAAAGGCACCCGGCCCCGCATATCCAGGTCCTTGAAGCTGTTGTAGAGAACATTGGAGACCATCAGCATCCCCGCACCGGCTACAACCAACACAGTCAGGCCGGTCAACCAGCCAGCTGGGTCCCAGGCATGGAAACACCACACCAGGCCAGCAACGACAGCTGCGGCTGACGGACTGGGAAGGCCCACGAAGAACTTCTTGTCGACAGAGCCAATCTGGGTATTGAATCGCGCCAGACGTAATGCAGCGCCAGCCACATAGATAAAGGTGATGGCCCACCCTACCTTTCCGAGACTGTTCAGGGACCAGAAGAAAGCCACCAGACCGGGAGCAACACCAAACGCCACCATATCCGCAAGGCTGTCATATTCCTCACCGAACTTGCTCTGGGTATTGGTCATCCGGGCAACACGGCCATCCAGTCCATCGAGTACCATGGACACGAAAATGGCGATGGCCGCGTTGGCAAACATGCCGTTAGCAGCCGAGACAATCGCATAGAAACCGGAAAACAGGGATGCCGTTGTCAGCGAATTGGGCAACAGATAGATTCCCCGCCGCCGAACCCGTGCGCCTTCGACCACTTCTTCCTCTTCCACCTCGCCCGGAAGAAGCTCGTTGCGTGTAGTATCCGCTACTTTCGGATCATTCTTTTCGTCGCTCATGAAACCGGTTCCGTCATGGATGAACTTGCCAGTATAACCCTCAAGGGCCACGGTCAAAAAATACGTACCACCCCTGAAACAAAGAACGCGGCCACCAGGGCCGCGCTCTCGAAGGTCAATAGCTGATCTGGAGGATCAGTTCTTGTCCTTGTCCACGATCTTGTTGGCAGAGATCCACGGCATCATCGAGCGCAGCTTCTCGCCAACCACTTCAATATCGTGGGCAGCATTCTGGCGACGACGTGCTGTCATGGAGGGGTAGTTCAGGCTGCCTTCAGAGATAAACATCTTGGCGTACTCACCGCTCTGGATGCGCTTGAGGGCATTGCGCATGGCTTCGCGGGACTGCTCGTTGATGATTTCCGGCCCGGTCACGTACTCGCCATACTCCGCGTTGTTGGAGATAGAGTAGTTCATGTTGGCGATGCCACCTTCATACATCAGGTCAACGATCAGCTTGAGCTCGTGCAGACACTCGAAGTACGCCATTTCCGGGGCATAACCTGCTTCAACCAGGGTCTCGAAGCCCGCCTTGACCAGTTCAACGGTACCACCACACAGAACCGCCTGCTCACCGAACAGGTCGGTTTCAGTCTCATCCTTGAAGGTGGTTTCGATGATACCGGTACGACCACCGCCAATACCGCTGGCGTAGGACAGTGCCAGGTTCTTGGCGTTGCCGGAGGCATCCTGGAAGATCGCGATCAGGTCAGGGATACCGCCGCCACGCTCGAACTCGGTGCGCACGGTGTGGCCCGGAGCCTTCGGGGCTACCATGATTACGTCCAGGTCCTTGCGCGGAACGATCTGGTTGTAATGGATAGCGAAGCCGTGGGCGAAAGCCAGGGTAGCGCCTTCCTTCAGGTTGGGCTCGATCTGGGACTGGTATAGCTCGGACTGGTACTCGTCCGGAGTCAGCACCATGACCACGTCAGCTGCGGCAACCGCGGTCGGAACGTCAGCAGTCTTCAGACCATAGGCTTCGGCCTTGGCGATAGAGGAAGAGCCGGGGCGCAGGCCCACAGTAACATCCACGCCGGACTCTTTCAGGTTGCACGCATGCGCGTGGCCCTGGGAGCCGAAGCCCAGAATGGCAACTTTCTTGTCCTGGATGATGGAAAGATCGCAATCCTTATCGTAATAAACCTGCATAGTAACCTCTGTCTTGGTTTGGCCCTGCGCCGGCAGGGCCTGAGTGAAAAATTCGGTCTGGCTCAGAGACTGAGCACTTTCTCGCCACGGGCAATGCCGGACACACCAGAGCGCACCACTTCCAGCACACCGGTGGTTCCCACGGCCTGGATAAAGGCATCCAGCTTGTCGCTGTTGCCGGCCAGTTGCACGGTGTACACAGTGCTGGTCACATCCACGATCTGACCCCGGAAGATATCCACGGTACGCTTGATCTCGGCCCGCTGGGCGCCGGACGCCTTCAGCTTCACCAGCATCAGCTCCCGTTCGATGTGGGCTCCCTCGGTCAGATCCACCAGCTTGACCACTTCAATCAGCTTGTTGAGCTGCTTGGTGATCTGCTCAATAACCTTGTCGGAACCGGTGGTGGTCACGGTAAGCCGGGAGAGTGTCTCGTCCTCGGTGGGTGCAACCGTCAGGGTTTCGATGTTGTAATTGCGCTGTGAGAACAAACCGACAACCCTCGACAATGCACCCGGCTCGTTTTCCAGCAATACAGAAATGATTCGACGCATGATCACACCCTCTCCGTCTTGCTGAGCCACATGTCTTTCATGGAACCACGGGCTACCTGCATGGGGTAAACGTGCTCGAACCGGTCCACATAGATATCCAGGAACACCAGCTTGTCCTTCATGGCAAGGGCCTCCCTGAGCTTGGGTTCGAGGTCTTCCTTACGGTCGATCCGGATACCCACGTGGCCATAGGCTTCGGCCAGCTTGATGAAATCCGGCAGGGATTCCATATAAGACTGGGAGTGACGGGACTCGTAGTTCATGTCCTGCCACTGCTTGACCATGCCAAGGGCCTGGTTATTCAGGTTGATGATCTTGACCGGCAGGTCGTACTGACTACACGTGGACAGTTCCTGGATATTCATCTGGATACTGCCCTCACCGGTGATGCACAGTACCTCGTCCTCGGGGTAGTTCAGCTTGACCCCCATCGCCGCCGGCAGACCAAACCCCATGGTGCCCAGACCGCCGGAATTGATCCACCGGTTGGGCCGGTCAAACTTGTAGTACTGGGCGGCAAACATCTGGTGCTGGCCCACATCGGTGGTCACATAGGCTTCGCCGTTGGTCAGGCGGTGCAGCATCTCAATGACTTCCTGCGGCTTGATGACATCGTCGCTGGTTTCATAGCGCATGCCGTGGAAGGCACGCCAGTCGTCAATCTGCTTCCACCAGGCCTTGAGGGCATCGGCGTCCGGCTTCTGCTTCGCCTCTTTGACCATGCCAATCATTTCCCGCAGCACTGCATCCACAGGCCCAACGATTGGCACGTCCGCTTCTACTGTCTTGGAAATCGACGCAGGATCAATGTCGATATGGATAATGCGAGCCCCCGGACAGAACTTCTCGGTGGCGTTGGTGACCCGGTCATCGAAGCGGGCACCGACTGCGAGGATCAGATCGGAGTGGTGCATGGCCATATTGGACTCGTAGGTCCCGTGCATCCCCAGCCAGCCAAGGTGCTGTTCGTCTGAAGCCGGATAGCAGCCGATACCCATCAGGGTATTGGTGATGGGGTAACCCAGGGTGCGAGTCAACTCGGTGAGCTGTTCTGTGGCCTTGCCCAGGATCACCCCGCCGCCGGCGTAGATAATCGGCCGCCTGGCCGCCAGCAGCATGTCCACTGCCTTGCGGATCTGACCGGTATGGCCCCGGACCGCCGGGTTATAGGAGCGCAGCTTGATCTTCTTCGGGAAGACATACTCATAGCGCTCGTTAGGTGTGGTCATATCCTTGGGGATATCCACCACCACCGGGCCGGGACGGCCGGTCGAGGCAATGTAGTAGGCCTTGCGAATAATTTCAGGGATTTCCTCCGGATGACGCACCGAAAGGTTGTGTTTCACCACCGGTCGGGAAACACCGATCATATCGGTTTCCTGGAAGGCGTCCTCACCGATCAGGGTGGACGCTACCTGGCCGCACAGAACCACCATGGGAATGGAATCCATAAAGGCGGTGGCAATGCCGGTAATGGTGTTGGTGGCTCCAGGACCCGAGGTCACCAGTACGGTACCTGGTTTACCGGATGCGCGGGCGTAGCCGTCGGCCATGTGGACCGCCGCCTGCTCGTGGCGCACCAGGATGTGCTTGACTTTGTCCTGCCTGAACAACGCGTCATAAATATGAAGCGCTGCACCACCGGGATAGCCATAGATGTACTCTATACCCTCATCCTGCAAGGAGCGGATGAGCATATCGGCACCAGACAATAACTCCACGTGATTTACCCTCTATAAACGAGTGAATGTTACGGGAATCTTCCCGAATTGCCTGGATGCCCCGTGCCACGCCTCTTTTGAAGGCCGGCCTGGGCGTTCCGCCACACCATGTCTGACAGAGGTTGTCTCCTGGACAGCCCGGCTCCTGAGGGTTCCGGAACAGGGCCAGTCAACGGGTTGCCAGGATATGAGCGCTTTGCTGATACAAAAAGGCAACCGCCTGTACCCGGGGTACAGGAAGTACAGTGTGGTATTCAACGGGGGTTACTGCTCGGGATTGCCTGCCGTATTGACCCCTGCTTTCAGGCAATCTGTAATTTTGACAGCGGGAAAGTATCTGTCAATAGAAACGGTGCAGGAGTAGCCTCAAACTGCCGAAAAGTAGTGTTGCACCCTGCCCCGGCCAGGATTCCGGTGTAGCCTGCCTGCTGGTTCACAGATTCGGCGGCGAATCGGGAAAACCTTTGCCCGTAATGGCAGGATTCGCTTTAATGGATACGTTGTTGTCGGTCAGGCACGGCCGACCGGCAGTTTTTCTTCCAAGGATTTTCAGATATGACCCGACACCTGCTATTGGTCGCTATCATTGCGCTGCTAAGCCCTTCCCTCACTTCTGCGGAATCCGTTTATCGGTGGACGGATGAAAACGGCGTGGTCCACTTCGGTGACCGCGAGCCGGTGGGCCGGGCGGCAGACCGCGTGAGCGTGAAAACCGGAGCCGCCACTAACAGCTCCGAACGTAAATCCCCCCAGGAACAGGTCGAAGCACTGGAGGAGCGCCAGGCGGAACGTCAGCGGGAGGAAAAGGAAACTGCCGTGGAAGAAGCCCGCCGTAAACAGCGGCAAGCTCGCTGTGACACAGCCCGGGCGAACCTCCAGGCCATCAACAGCAACGCCCGCATCCGCGTGGTGGGCGCCGATGGCGAGCAGCGTTACCTCACACCGGAAGAAATCCAGGAGAAGCGCGCCGAGTTCGAGGCCATTGTCGAGGAAAGCTGCGACGATAGCCCCGAGTCCTGAACCGGCCACACAAAGCGCATGACCACAAAAAACGGGAGCCCTGAAGCTCCCGTTTTTTTTGACCGACACAACTACCCGGTCAGGCTTTGCTGAATACCAGCTGGTGGTCCTTCACGGTGCCACGAATCACGTCACCAGAGACAAACTCTCCCTGCAACAGTTTCTGGGCCAGCGGGTTCTCGATCATTCGCTGGATCGCCCGCTTCAGCGGACGCGCACCATAGACCGGGTCGTAACCGACTTCCGCCAGCAACTCCATGGCGCCATCGTCCAGCTCCAGCTTCATGTCCTGATCCTTCAGACGTTTGCTGAGGGACTGGATCTGGATGGTGGCGATACCCCGAATCTGATTCTCTGCGAGCGGGTGGAATACCACCACTTCGTCTACGCGGTTGATGAACTCGGGACGGAAGTGTGTACCTACCACCTCCATAACCGCGTTCTTCATGGCCTCGTAATTTTCCTCGCCTGCCTTCTGCTGGATGATGTCGGAGCCCAGATTGGAGGTCATAACGATCACCGTATTGCGGAAGTCCACGGTACGACCCTGGCCATCGGTCAGACGACCGTCTTCCAGTACCTGCAACAGGATATTGAAGACGTCCGGGTGGGCCTTTTCCACCTCGTCCAGCAACAGCACGGAATAGGGCCGGCGACGAACCGCTTCGGTCAGGTAGCCACCCTCCTCGTAACCGACGTAGCCGGGGGGTGCACCGATCAGGCGGGCAACGGAATGTTTCTCCATAAACTCGGACATGTCGATACGAACCATGGCCTCCTCAGTATCAAAGAGGAAGGAGGCCAGAGATTTGCACAGCTCAGTCTTGCCCACGCCAGTGGGCCCGAGGAACAGGAACGAACCGTTGGGCCGATTCGGGTCTGACAGGCCGGCACGGGAACGGCGCACCGCGTTGGAGACGGCTTCCACCGCCTCATCCTGACCGATCACGCGGTCATGGAGAGCCTCTTCCATTCGCATGAGCTTGTCTCGCTCGCCTTCGAGCATCTTGGATACCGGGATGCCGGTCCACTTGGAGACCACCTCGGCGATCTCCTCGTCGGTGACCCGGTTACGCAGCAGCTTCATTTCCATCATCTCGGCCTGGCTGGCCATGTCCAGCTGGCGCTCCAGCTCAGGAATGGTGCCGTACTGCAGCTCCGACATCTTGCCCAGATCCCCCGCACGGCGGGCGTTTTCCAGGTCAATCCGGGCCTGCTCCAGCTGGCTCTTGATCTTCTGGGAGCCGTGGAGCGCGGCCTTCTCGGTGTTCCAGACCTCTTCAAGGTCGGCGTACTCCCGCTCGACACCGGTTATGACGTCGGACAACTCCTGCAAGCGCTTCCTGGACGCCGCGTCGCTTTCCTTCTTCAGGGCCTCCCGCTCGATCTTGAGCTGGATCAGCCGACGCTCAAGGCGGTCCAGGGCTTCCGGCTTGGAGTCCATCTCCATACGGATCTGGCTGGCCGCTTCGTCCACCAGGTCAATGGCCTTGTCCGGCAGTTGCCGGTCGGCGATGTAACGATGAGACAACTTGGCGGCCGCGATGATAGCTCCATCGGTGACCTCGACACCATGATGCACCTCGTAACGCTCTTTCAGGCCCCGGAGAATCGCGATGGTATCTTCCTCGGACGGCTCGCTGACCAGCACTTTCTGGAAGCGACGCTCCAGCGCCGCATCCTTCTCGATGTTTTCCCGGTATTCGTCCAGGGTTGTGGCGCCCACACAGTGCAACTCACCCCGGGCCAGGGCCGGCTTGAGCATGTTACCCGCGTCCATGGAACCTTCCGCCTTGCCGGCGCCAACCATGGTGTGGATCTCATCGATAAACAGGATGATCTGGCCTTCCTGCTTGGACAGCTCGTTCAGCACGGCTTTCAGTCGCTCTTCGAACTCACCTCGGAACTTGGCGCCGGCAATCAGTGCCCCCATGTCCAGGGACAGCACCTTCTTGTCCTTCAGGCCGTCCGGCACTTCACCGTTAACGATGCGCTGGGCCAGGCCTTCGACAATGGCCGTCTTGCCCACCCCCGGCTCGCCGATCAGTACCGGATTGTTCTTGCGGCGGCGTTGCAGTACCTGGATGGTGCGGCGAATTTCATCATCCCGTCCGATCACCGGGTCCAGTTTGCCTGCCTCTGCGCGCTCGGTGAGATCGATGGTGTACTTGGACAGGGCCTGACGGTTTTCCTCGGCACCGGCATCATTGACGGACTCTCCACCGCGGATTTCGTCAATGGCCTTTTCCAGGTTTTCTTTCGTGACGCCTTGCTCCTTGAGCACCCGCCCGAGGGTGCCCCGGCTGTCCAGCGCAGCCAGAAGCATCAGTTCGCTGGAAATAAACTGGTCACCCCGCTGCTGGGCCAGCTTGTCAGCCAGGTTGAACAGGCGTCCCATATCGTTGGACATGGAGACATCCCCTGCGGACCCTTTCACTTCCGGCAGGTTCTCGATTTCCCGGGCGATGGCCTGGCGCACCCGTCCAGGTTCGGCACCTGCGTGCTTCAACAACGGCTTGATCGAACTGCCTTCCTGGTCCAGCAGCGCCTGCATCAGGTGCACCGGTTCAATAAAGTTGTGATCCTTGCCGACCGCGAGGGATTGGGCATCCGCAAGGGCGGTCTGCAGCCGGCTGGTGAGTTTGTCGATTCGCATCTTCTGGATTCCCCGCTTCAATGTCCGGATGTCGCAACCCTTCTGCAGGTAAACGGCGATCATCCTGTTAGCTTTGACATTTAATGTAGGGGCTGGCGGGCGGACTTCAAGGTAGCGAAGCAAGAAAGTGTCAGAAAATTGACAGACGTCAGGTGCAGCCGGATGCGGGGTATGGGCGCCGGTTCAGTTATTCAGCCAGATACAGCTGGCCATTCGCCCGGTCTGGCCATTCCGGCGGTAGGAGAAAAAACGTTGCGCCTCGGTAACGGTGCAGAATCCACCCCCGAATACACGGGTAACTCCGACGCGGGCAAGCCGGAACCGGGCCAGGCCGTAGATATCCGCCAGGAAGTGGCCTGGTTGGTGGGGCGACAGGTCGAAAAACGGGTCGGCTTCCCGGCTGTCGGCCAGAAACTGCTCCCGCACCTCTGGCCCCACTTCAAACTGCTCCGGTCCGATAGCTGGCCCGAGCCAGGCCATGACGTCCTCGGGAACAGGAAAGGCCTGCACGGTGTTTTCCAGGACACCGCTGGCAAGGCCACGCCAACCTGCGTGGGCTGCAGCCACACGGGTGCCCGCAAGGTCGCAGAAAAGCACTGGCAAACAATCGGCGGTGAGGATTGTACAGACCCGGCCAGGCTGGTCCGCCACGGCTGCATCGGCCACCCGGTCACCGCCTGGCAGGATTGCGACACCGGTTCCATGAACCTGCTGGAGCCAGTGAAAATTATCAGGCTCAAGGTGAGCCCAGTGGGCCAATCGCCGCCGGTTCTCCAGCACATCACCGTGGTTGTCGCCTACATGGTCGCCCAGGTTCATGGAGTCCCAGGGACCGGAACTGACGCCTCCGGCCCGGGTCGTGCACAGGGCCTGCACGTTGGCAGGCGCCGGCCACTCCGGGTGGAGTACGGGCAAGTCAGAACTCATGGCTTTCCAGCTCCCGGGCATGTTTGCGCAGTGCAGCCAGCAGATGTTCAAAGTCTTCCGGCAGGGGCACCTCCCAGCTCAGGATTTCACCGGTTTCCGGGTGTTCGAGCGTCAGTTGGCGGGCGTGCAGCGCCTGGCGATGGAAGGCCGCCAGCACTTCACGCAACTCGTCAGTCGTTCCCTTGGGTAGTCGCAGGCGACCGCCATACATGGGGTCACCCACCAGCGGATGGCGCACATGGGCCATATGTACCCGGATCTGGTGGGTGCGGCCACTTTCAAGCTTGCAGCGAATATGGGTGTGGGCGGCAAAGCGTTCAACCAACCGATAGTGGGTCACTGCCGGCTTTCCGGAGGACACGACCGCCATTTTCTTGCGATCCCTGGGATGGCGGCCAATGGGGGCATCCACGGTGGCACCCCCGGTCAGTTCGCCGACCACCACTGCCTCGTACTCCCGACCCATGGTTCGGGTCTGCAGCTGATCAACCAGGGAGGTGTGTGCAATCAGACTGCGAGCCACCACCATAATGCCTGAGGTGTCCTTGTCCAGCCGGTGTACGATGCCCGCCCGGGGCAGGTTTTCCACTTCCGGGGCATAGTTCAGCAGCGCATTGACCAGGGTGCCGTCCGCATGGCCAGCGGCAGGATGTACCACCAGGCCGGCCGGTTTGTTGATGACCAGCAGGTGCTCGTCTTCATAGACAACATCCAGCTCGATGGACTGGGCCTGCCATTCCACCTGGACCTCGGGCTCGGCGTCCAGCTCGATGCGGTCTCCCATCATGACCTTGTCCCGGGGCTTGCACTGCCTGCCATTGAGTGTCAGGTTGCCACCCTTGATCCACCCCTGCAGGCGAGAGCGGGAGTGCTCAGGCATCAGCTCCGCCACAGCCTGGTCCAGCCGGCGGTCAGAGAGCTCGTGGGGCACCTCGAAAGACGCCTTTACTCGGGAATGTTCGGTCATACTGGCCCCGGGCCGTTATGGGCGCTGCCAGCCCCTGGTAACCGGTATTGGTTGCAGGGGTTCAAGCGCACCTGGTGAATAAAGGTTTATCCGGCGTACTGTCAGCTCATGGACGTCCGTCACTGTCCCGTTTACCCCATGTTCAGCTTAAACACTGCACAATGGCAATCAAGGTCGTTACAATGGCCAACTTCCGTTATCCGTGAGGATATCCGGTAATCAGACATTATACGGGATTCAGGCATGAGATCAGGTTTTCGTTGTGCATTGCTGGCCGCCACTCTGGTTCTGGGGGCCTGCGCGTCGACCCAGCAGGAACAGGACGTCCTGCCCGAAGAAGCCTATTACGACAACGCCCGCAAGGCCATGGACTCCGGTAATTTCAATGAGGCCGAGAGCAACCTGGACCAGCTGGAGACCTACTATCCCTTCGGCCGCTATGCGGAGCAGGCCCAGCTGGACCTGATCTACGCCAGATACCAGAACCTCGACCTTGAAGGCGCCCGTAGTGCAGCGGACCGTTTCCTGCGCCTGAATCCCCAGAGTGAATACGCAGACTACGCCCTCTACATGCGCGGCCTGGCTTCTTATAACCTGGACGTAGGCCTGGCAACCCGTTATCTGGGCGTTGACCCTACCGACCGGGACCCCGGCGAGCAACGACAGGCGTTCCAGGATTTCTCGGAATTGTTGAACCGCTACCCGGACAGTGAGTATGCACCGGACGCCCGCCAGCGCATGATTGCTATCCGCAATCGCCTGGCGGAACTGGAACTGCACGCCGCACGATATTACATTCGCCGCCAGGCTTACATGGCTGCCAACAACCGCGCGCGCTACGTGGTAGAGAACTTCCCCGAATCACCTTCCACCGAGGAAGCCCTGATCCTGATGGCGGAAACCTACGAGGCACTGGAATTGGACGACGCAGCCAGCGATGCCGTACGCCTGCTGGCCGTGAACCACCCTGAAAGTGACGCCTTCGATGACAATATGCGCTTCCAGGGAAGGGACCTTACGCCGGAGAATCGCTCACTGCTGAACGTGATGACTTTCGGACTGTTCGGGCGGGACTGATCCCGCCCACGGTCACGCCTCTCAGTTACCGATTTTCCAGCCGTTCGTGATGGGATAGCGCCGGTCCTTGCCGAAACCCCTTTCGGTGATCCTGACACCAATCGGGGCCTGGCGGCG
The DNA here is from genome assembly GCF_900111555.1 of Marinobacter segnicrescens. Classification (GTDB taxonomy): domain Bacteria; phylum Pseudomonadota; class Gammaproteobacteria; order Pseudomonadales; family Oleiphilaceae; genus Marinobacter; species Marinobacter segnicrescens. Next base: position 6,676 of record NZ_FOHZ01000037.1, on the reverse strand, counting down.
CTTGTACTCATTGATATCCACCAGCCGCACCACCCTCTCTACATCCTTGCGGTCAAACCCTTCCGCCACGATCGCTTCGGCGCTGAAGTCCCGCTCCACATACAAGTTCAGAATCTGGTCGAGGACGTCATAACCCGGCAGACTGTCTTCATCTTTCTGGTCTGGCGCCAGTTCAGCTGAAGGTGGACGGGTGATTACCCGCTCAGGGATCACCGGACTGATAGTGTTGCGATAACGGGACAGCCGGAAGACTACGGTCTTGGGCACATCTTTGAGTACGTCAAAACCACCTGCCATATCGCCGTACAGGGTGGAATACCCCACCGCCAGCTCGCTCTTGTTACCAGTGGTCAGTACCAGTGAGCCAAACTTGTTGGACAGGGACATCAACAACACGCCCCGCAGGCGAGCCTGCAAGTTTTCTTCCGTGGTATCCGGCGTCGTGCCTTCGAAGGGCTTTTCCAGGGCGGCCATAAAGGCGTCGTACATGGGCTCAATGGAGAACACGTCGTAACGCACGCCCAGCGCTTTTGCTTCAGCTTCTGCGTCTTCCAGGCTCATGGAGGAGGTGTAGCGGAACGGCATCATCACCGCATGTACGCGATCGGCGCCAAGGGCGTCCACTGCAATGGCAAGGGTCAGTGCCGAATCAATCCCGCCAGACAGGCCCAGCACGACTGAGCGGAAGCCGTTCTTGTTCACATAGTCGCGGACGCCAAGCACCAACGCCTTATAGATATTCTCTTCCAGGGAGGGCTCCGGTGGACGGGGCCGGGAAACGGGCTGACAGTGGTGGTCGCAGATAAATTCGACCGGGTAGAGGCCTTCATCAAACTGAGGCACTTCCACCGCCAGCTCGCCAGAATGGTCGTAGACTACCGAGCCGCCGTCGAACACCAGCTCATCCTGGCCGCCAACCAGGTTTACGTACACAATGGCGAGCTCGTTATCCCGCGCCTTACCCTCGAGCAGGGCCTTACGGCGGGCCTGCTTGCCAATGTCATAGGGGGAGGCATTGAGGTTGATTAACAGCCTGGCACCGGCGGCGGCAGCCTGTTCCACGGGACCATCACTCCAGATGTCCTCGCAGACCGTTAGCCCCACAGCGATACCCCGAAAATCAATCACACAGGGCTCGGAGCCTGCTGCAAAATAGCGCTTCTCATCGAAGACCTGGTAATTCGGCGGGAACTGCTTGAAGTAAGAGGCGCGCACCTCCCCCTGATCGATCAGGACGGCGGCGTTATAGAGCAAGCCCCCCTGCCGTATGGGAGCGCCGATCACACAGGCAGCTGTCAGGTTTGCCTGTTGCAACGATGCCAGCGCCTCCGCCACTCTCAAGTCCAGGCTGGGACGCAGCAACAGATCCTCCGGCGGGTAGCCGGTGAGGCAAAGTTCCGGAAACACAACCAGATCTGCGTTATGCTCCTGTTCGGCTTTACGGACCGCATCAATCACCAGGCGGGCATTACCGGAAATATCACCAACCAGAAAATCCATCTGAGCCATCACCACGTTGAGTTTCCGTGCTGTATGGCCTGTTCCTGTTGCTCCTGGCTGCTGAGACATGTGCCCGCTCCTGTAACCCGTTGCTGTGAAAAGGCTATTATAGCGATGTAGCCAAGGGATTGCTGCCATAGTGACTCAGGGAAGGATGCTTAATTCAACCGTCAGACCGCCGAGAGAAGCACATTTGAGCAAACTGTCTGCCGACACATCCAGCCCGACCAGCCAGAGCTACCAACGGGGAACATCAGGGCAATCCCAGCGACTGTTCCGGGTCTATAACCTGTACCGGATCGTGATCAGCCTGGTGCTGACCGGGCTGCTGTTTGTAGACCCTGTCCAGCTCGATCAGCCCCTGCGCCTTGCCGAATATTACCAGGCCGGCGTACTTGGCTACCTGATGCTCAACAGCGCCATCGGGCTGATGCTGGTGGGTGGGCTGAGCCCCGGCCAGCGACATATTACCCTGTCGGTATTACTGGATATCCTGATCATCCACGTTCTGCTGTTCACCAGTTCAGGCATCACCAATGGCTTGGCCAATCTGATCATTATTTCAGTAGCAGCGGGCAACATCCTGACCCCCAGCCGGATGGGCCTATTCTACGCTGCGCTCGCTGCTATCTGCTCCCTGGCCATCGCGGGTTGGGGCGTGATGTTGCATGGGGACAACGTGGACAACATCGTCCGGGCGGGTTCTCTGGGCATTCTGTATTTCGGCGCAGCGCTGATCCTGCAATCCATTACCCGTCGCATGCAGCGCAGCGAAGCCCTGGCGGATTCCCGGGCCCGCAGCATCATCGAACTGGAGAAGATCAACGAACAGATCATCCAGCGCATGCGCACCGGTATCGTGGTCACGGACCAGGAGGGTCGGATCCGGGTGGCGAACGCAGCCGCCGAAGAACTCCTGTTTGGCATGATCGGCAACCACGGACACCAAAGCCGGGTGTTACCGGTAGCACTCCTGGAAGGCCTCGCCACCTGGAAACAGGACCCTCGCAAGCGCCCGGAACCCTGCCAGGTGCAGCCTGCCTCCCCCGTGATCCAGGCCAGCTTCACCCGACTCGATGAAGAAAACAGCGACCTGATACTGGCGTTTATCGAGGACCTGAGCAAGGTTACCCAGCAGGCCCAACAAATGAAGCTGGCGTCCCTCGGGCGACTGACCGCCGGTATTGCCCACGAGATCCGCAACCCCCTGGGCGCCATCAGCCATGCCGCGCAGCTGATGAGTGAGTCCGGCGATATACCCGAGCCGGACCTGCGCATGCTTGAGATAATCCAGCGGCACTCTCGCCGGGTGAACGGCATTATCGAGAACGTGCTGGACCTCTCCCGCCGACGCCAGGCCGACGCCCAGTTGGTGGACCTTGGCCAGTGGCTGACCGACTTTGTAAGGGACTATCAACAGTCCACCAGCCACCAGGACGGGGAGCCACCCCGCATCAGTCTCGAGCTCCCGCCTGACCTGCCTGCCGCCCGCTTCGACAAGAGTCAGATCGAGCAGGTTCTGACAAACCTGTGTGACAACGGCCTGCGCTACAGCAAGCAACAAACCGGACGCGCCACCCTTACCGTGCGAGCCGGCGCTACCACCGACGGCGAGCGCGCCTACGTCGATGTGGAAGACCAGGGACCGGGCGTTGCCGAAGAACACCGCAATTCCGTATTCGAGCCCTTCTTCACCACTGACAAGGGCGGAACGGGTCTCGGACTGTACCTGGCCCGGGAATTGTGCGAAACCAACCAGGCCCACCTGGCACTGCTCAATGGCCAGAGCCCCGGCTGCTGCTTCCGGATCACCTTTGCCCCGCCGGGCAGACTGATATGAGAACCTTAAAGGATGTGACCCTATGACTACCCATACCGCACTGATTGTGGATGACGAACCGGATATCCGCGAACTGCTGGAGATTACCCTGGTGCGCATGGGCATCGCCACCCGATCGGCCCCGGACCTGGCCACAGCACGGGAGTTACTGGAAGCGGAACCGGCCCACCTGTGCCTGACCGACATGAACCTGCCGGACGGCAACGGTATCGACCTGGTGGCCTGGATACAGGAGCACCGGCCAGAAACCCCGGTAGCTGTCATCACCGCCTACGGCAACATGGATACCGCCATTGAGGCCCTCAAGGCCGGAGCCTTTGACTTCGTGAGCAAGCCGGTGGAACTGCCCCGATTACGGGAACTGGTGAACAGTGCCCTGAGACTGTCAGAGCCGGAACGCCAGGAGATCCAGCAGACCGATGAACCGGGCCTGCTGCTGGGCAACTCCCGTGAGATCCAGCGTCTGCGCAGCCAGACCCGCAAGCTGGCCCGCAGCCAGGCGCCAGTATTCATCAGTGGCGAATCCGGCAGTGGTAAAGAGTTGGTCGCCCGTATGATTCACATGCAGGGCCCCCGCAGCGACGCGCCGTTTGTGGCCGTCAACTGCGGCGCCATTCCGTCTGAGCTGATGGAAAGCGAGTTCTTCGGTCACCGCAAGGGCAGCTTCACCGGCGCCAACGAGAGCAAGGACGGGCTGTTTCGCAGCGCTGATGGCGGCACCCTCTTTCTGGACGAAGTGGCGGACCTGCCCCTGGCCATGCAGGTGAAACTGCTCCGGGCCATTCAGGAAAAAGCCGTCCGACCGGTGGGTGAATCCCGGGAAGTACCCGTGGACATCCGCATCCTCAGTGCCACCCACAAGAACCTGCCAGAACTGGTCAAGGACGGCAGCTTCCGCCAGGACCTGTTCTATCGCATTAACGTCATTGAACTGGCCGTACCCGCACTGCGGGAGCGCCCGGACGATATACCGCTCCTGTCCAACCATATCCTCGAGCGCATCGCGCGGGAGTATGAATGTCCGCCGGCACGCCTCAGCCAGGGCGCCCTGGGCTACCTTAAGGACTACGCATTCCCCGGCAACGTCCGGGAGCTGGAGAACATTCTTGAGCGGGCATTTACCCTGTGCGATTCCGATGTGATTGATACCGATGACCTGCACATTGGAACGCCTCCGATGGACTTGCCGCGGGAAAAGCAGCCGGTCGATAACAACGGTTCCGTCAATGGCGACGAGGTGCCACCGCTACCTGATGGCGAAATGGATTTGGAGCATTACCTGGAGACGATTGAACGCCAGGCCATCGAAAAGGCACTTGAGGCGACACGTTGGAACAAAACGGCTGCCGCAAAACGGCTTGGGATCAGCTTCCGCGCTCTGCGGTATCGGTTGAAGAAGTTGGGGATGGAGTAGATTACCGGCGTCTACTTACGCTTGGCCTAGCAGATCTCCTACAGCCATGAAACCTTCGAGACATTAAGGTAACGCCCGCCCAGGTCGAGGTCGGGTTACTACCATGTCAACGGAGGACACGGCGTGTGTCAATGGCCATTTATTTTGACCCACCTTTGGCCAATAAAATTGACCCACCTTTCATAGTCTAGCTTGTTGTCTTCTGCTTTAGCCGATAGCTTTCTCCTCCCAGCATAAAGATGTGTGAATGGTGGATGACGCGGTCAATGATCGGCACCGCCACGTTGTCGTCGTGGAAGAACTCGCCCCAGCTGGTGAAGTCCTTGTTGGTGGTCAGGATGATGGACCGGTATTCGTACAGGCTGTTGATCAGCTGGAACAGGTTGTACCGGGCCTGCCGGGTCATGGGCAGGTAACCCAGTTCATCAATGATCAGCAGGTCGTATTTGGCCAAGGCGCTGACCCGCTTTTTCAGCTCACCTTTCATCTCGGCCAGTTCCAGTTCTTCCACCAGATCCAGGGCGTTGCGGAACAGCACCCGGTAGCCGGCCTCCACGGCTTTGTAGCCAATGCCGATGGCCAGGTGGGTCTTGCCTACACCGGGCGGGCCGATAAACACCAGGTTGTTCCGTTCGTCGATGAACTGGAAGTCCAGCAAGGCATTTACCTGACGTTTGGTAATGGTGGTCTGGTGCCGGTAATCGAAGCCCTCCAGGCGCTTCTCCGCTGGGAACGCAGCCATCTTCCGGTTCCGGCGGATGCGTTTGTCCTGGCGCTGAACCAGTTCGTGTTCAGCGAGCCGGTCCGCGAAGCCCAGGTAGGACATCTCGTTGGCTTCTGCCTCGGCCAGCAGGTTGATTAGTTCGTCGGCGGCTGCGCTCAGGCGCAGGCTGCGGTATCGGCTCACAGTTTGCTCAAGCTGGCTCATGGGTCACCCCCTGGCCACTGGAGTGGCCAATACGGCGATAAGCACTCAGGTCCAGCGCTTGCTGTGGTTCTGGCAGCGGTTCCGGCTGCCGTTCCCGCAGCGTAGCTGCCTGGGCTGCTTCCAGGTAACTTTGCAGCCGTGTGGCGGTCATGCCGGGGCGTTCTGCCAGCGTTGTGATCAACGCCAGATCCACAGGCGCATGGCGCTTGAGCAGGTCTCGGGCAGCCACCAACTGATCCTTGTAGATCTTGGGCTCGGAACGCTTGAGCTGTTGGCACAACCGATGCCCGATTTCATTGCCGACCAGGTCGTTGATCTTGCTCTCAAGGGTGGCCACCCGCTGGGCATGATCCCGGTAGTGATGGGTGTTCTTGAACACCTTTCCCTTGTCGGAACATAGAGCGTGACTGGCAATGACATCGCCCGTTTCCAGGTCGCTAATTTGGAGCTGACTGCCGGACTCCAGAACGCCCACCCGGGCCTGTTGCCAGGCCATGGGCACAGAGTACTTGTTGGCCTTCCAGGCGATCAGGCCGGTCTTGTCGGCTCGACGTGTCTCGTGGACCACCGGCTGCACGCAAGCTGGTGACAGGTAGGCCTCCAGGTGTTCTCGCTCATCCCGTTCGAAGCGTTCCCGGGGTGGTTCGCCGGTGGTGCCGTGAATGCGGATATTGGCTACGCTCTCAACCCAGTCCTGCACGTGCTGGCGCACGTGCTCCTGATCCCGGAAGACCTCACCGTAAAGGCAATCCTGCTTGACGTACTTCACGCCAGCTTCCACCTTGCCCTTGCTCTCCGGGTCATAACCTTCGCAGGCATGGATCCGGAACCCGGCCGTGGTGGCATACTCGTGGAACCGTTGGTTGAGGGTCAGCTCCCGGTACTGTTCGTTGATGACCACCAGCTTGGTCTGATCGTAGACGCATTCCTCCGGCAGGCCACCGAAGTAACGCAGGGCTTCGTTATGGAGTTGGATAAAGGTCTGGGTATCCAG
>NZ_FOHZ01000029.1 GCF_900111555.1 Marinobacter segnicrescens | reverse complement strand
ACACCTGAGCGGATGATCCGTCGCATGGCTGCCGTTGAGCCGACCTTCGCCACACTCAAAAGGCTGCTGAATAAAGGGCGATTTACCTGCTGGGGTCTGAGTTCTGCCAGTAGTGAATACAGTCTGGGGGTTCTGAGTTACAACCTGATGCGGGCGATCAACGTGCTGGGCGTGAAGGGCATGCTGGCAAGGTTGACTTGAGGCACTTACGCCTCTCTATCGCATGGAAATATATGCTGATTGAAAGCAAAAATGCCCCGGACGATGTCCGAGGCATTTTGTGGGCCTGCTCAGAAGCTATGTAAATCGAGTTTTTACACAGCCTCCGGAGGGCCGCCATCGAGGGGGTGTTGCGAAAAATGCAGAAGAAAGGTTACTGGCCGAGGTAACTACGATACATCCAGACGGTCTTTTCCTGCTGGGAAATATAGTCACTCATCAGTGCCACGGTACCCTCATCGTCCGCTTCGCCGGCCAGTGCCAGCAGGTTGCGCTGCTTGCCGATCAGCTTGGCGAAGCTGTCTACGATATGGCCTACCGCTTCCTTGCCATCGGCAACATCCTTGCGCTCAGGTACGCTGGAGAGCTCGATATAGGTGCTGTAGGCATGGGCAGGACGATGGCCCAGGGTCAGCACCCGCTCGGCAATCTCATCGATTTTCAGCAGCAGGTCGTCATAGAGTTCCTCAAACTTGGCGTGCAGTTCGAAGAAGTTCTCACCCTTGATGTTCCAGTGGTACCCGCGCACATTCATATAGAAGATCTGGTAATTTGCCAGCAACTCGTTGAGTGACGACGCCAGCTCTTCTGTCTTGGCAGTGTCGAGGCCGATAAAATTGGTACCCATAAAATAACTCCTTGATTTGAATGTGATCGATTTCACAACTATCTGCCAATATAACGTGAGGGCGCCCCCCGGGAAAGCAAGGGCAGGCAATGCCAGCAATAGCCTTAGTAAATGACATTCTGGCGATGCAATAAACACCACCTTACAGGCCTCGCCAACCTGAAACCTTGAAGCCACTCCCGTCAGCCACAGTTAATAACCCGTGACTATCGATTCCAGAGATGTAATTTACTTAAAAATCTTTCTCACTTGCGTTTAAATGAACTCATAGCCACTGGTATTCAGGAGTTGGCCATGAGTGCCCTGAAACTGTTTGTCCACAACCATAACGAAGGTGATGATTCGCTGGTCAAGACAGTGACCTTTGCCATGACCCACTTCACCGTGGCCTTTACCGTGGCTTACCTGCTGACCGGTGACATCCTGATCGGTAGCCTGATCGCCATGGTGGAACCCGCAATCAACACCGTGGCCTACTTTTTCCACGAAAAATTTTGGGCCCGCCGGCAGAAACGCCGGCAAGCTTCAGCCAACCTGGTGGCAAGGTCCAGTCAACTGGCAAATACCAGCCACCTGAAGAGTGCCACCAGTTTCCGGCCGGTGGGTTGACCAGGCTCAAACCCCGGCCGACTCCTCTGGCAGCTAATGGTCAGCCACCCGGCCCACAATCCAGGCAGTGAGTTTCTTCCTTCGGGCCGAGGCTGAGCTGGTGGCTCAGGTCCCGCAGCGCCGTTCTCAGCCCTTCCTCGATGACCGGATGATAAAAAGGCATAGCCAGCATCTGGGAGACGGTCAGCCTCTGCTGGGCGGCCCAGGCCAGCAGGTGGCCGATATGCTCCGCAGCCGGCCCGAACATCTCTGCGCCCATGAACAGCCCGCTACCGTGCTCACCGTAGACCCGCAACAGGCCGCGGTTCTTGCCGACCACACGGCTTCGACCCTGCCCCTCGAAGGAAACCGAGCCCACCGCGAAACACCCCCGGCAGTCCTCATTCACCTGCTGGATGGTCTTGCCCACCGTGGCGATCTGGGGATCGGTAAACACCACTGACAAAGGGACACGACGCAAGCCGGCCCGGACCTCCGGATACTGCCCCGCATTATTACCTGCAATCCGCCCTTCGTCCGCCGCCTCGTGAAGCAGCGGCAGTGCGGCGTTCACATCACCCGCGATGAAAATGTGGCTGTCGCCGCAGCGCATGGTGTAGGAATCGAATACGGGGGTACCCCGATCATCCAGCTCCAGGTCGGTATTCTGGATATCGAGGCCGTCAACATTCGGCTTGCGGCCGGTTGCCGCCAGCACGTAGTCGAAGGTTTCGGTCACCTCGCCCCGGTCTGCGTCAACAAAGGTGATGGCTACCCCGTCATCCGTGCGCTCGATCTTCCGGGTATCCGCATCCGGGTCGAGGGGGAACTCATCATTGAAGGTTTTCAGGGCGCACTCACGGATTTCGTCGTCCTGGATGGGGCCGACCGCGCCACCTACCCCGAACATCCGCACCCGGACACCCAGCCGATTGAGCGCCTGCCCCAGTTCCAGTCCGATAACACCAGGACCAAACACCGCTACCGATTCAGGCAGGTCTTCCCACTCGAACAGGTCATCATTGACCACCAGCCGGTCGCCGGCTGCTTTCAGGAAACCCGGGATATTGGGCCGTGAGCCGGTAGCGATCACTACCCGGCCTGCCTCAATCTCCAGGTCATCACCCACCCGTAACCGATGTGGGGAAAGAAACCGGGCATGGCCCTGTACCCGGTGCTCTTCGGGAAAGTTCTCCACTGCCTCAAGAACGAAACTGACGAACCGGTCGCGCTCGTCCCGCACCCGCTGCATCACCGCCGGGCCATCCACGACCACTTCTCCGGGACGAACACCGAACAGGTCCGCATGCCGGGCACCATGCGCGGCGTCAGCTGCGGCAATCAGCAACTTGCTGGGCATGCAGCCAACCCGGGCACACGTGGTCCCATAGTGGGACGCCTCGATCATCACCAGGTTATCCGTATGTTTACGGGCGGCCCGGTAGGCCCCCATACCGGCGGTACCGGCGCCGAGAATCGCAACATCCACCTTGCGCTGTTCCACAGGTGCACTCCTTTTCCAGAGAATGAACGGATATAAGGTTAGACGGTTCACTGGCCCGGTGCCTCCCCACCGCTGGCCAAGCCCCTGATTCTTTTCTATGCTGCCTCACTCGCTGATCTTCAAATACACAGGGGTGCGCTTTGACTACACTCTGGGCCGAATTCGCCACCGTCGCCCTGGTCCACCTGCTGGCCGTCGCCAGCCCGGGGCCGGATTTTGCCGTCATGTTGCGCCAGGCCCTGACGCAAAGCCGACGCAATGCCTTGCTCAGCGCCGCCGGCGTAGGTCTTGGCATACTGGTACACGTCACCTATTCGCTGCTGGGTATCGGCCTGTTGATCCAGCAATCCCTGACGTTGTTTACGTTGCTGAAGGTGGTTGGCGCACTGTACCTGACCTGGATTGCCATCCAGTGTCTCAGGTCAAAGGCGGGGCGAGTTCATGTAGAGACACACGGCGTTAAAGCGCAGACCGGCCTGGCGGCATTTCGTCTTGGATTCCTGACCAACGCCCTCAATCCGAAGGCGACCCTGTTCTTTGTTTCGCTGTTCTCTGTGGTGATCAGCCCTGCCACCCCGGTGGTGGTCCAGGTGGGCTATGGCCTCTATATGGCGTTGATAACCGGCCTCTGGTTTTGCGGGGTTGCCCTGTTCTTCACGCTGCCCCAGGTTCGCAGGGTTTTCGGCCGGTTCGGGCACTGGCTGGACCGGCTGATGGGCGGAGTGCTGTTGCTGCTGGCCGGACGATTGCTGTTTTCGACCCTGTCCGGTGAGGCTCCCCGGTCAACTGAATAGGACCATACGGATTAACCCGCAGCGCTCAGAACGAGCGCAGCAGGGTTTCCGTTTCCGCCCATCCCAGGCACGGGTCGGTGATAGACAGGCCGTAGGTCAGCTCTTCGCTATCATCCTGGCGCCCCTGCTCAAGGAAGCTCTCAATCATCAGCCCGCGGATGGCACGGTTCCCTGCCTGGCGCTGGGCCAGTACCTCACGGGCGATTTCCGGCTGGCGTTCCGGTTGTTTGCAGGCGTTGTCGTGGCTGCAATCGACCATGACGGCGCTGCTGACGCCGGCGGCATCAAGGGCCTGGACCGCGGCGTTGATGCTGTCCGCATCGTAGTTGGTAATACCCCGTCCGCCCCGCAGCACCAGGTGTGTGTCCGGGTTGCCCGCCGTGGTGATCATGGCCGGCTGGCCTTCGGCGTTGAAGCCCAGTCGGTGATGACCGTGGGCCGCGGATTTCATGGCATTCACCGCCACGCCGACCGACCCGTCTGTACCGTTCTTGAACCCTGTGGGCATGGGCAGGCCACTGACCAACTCCCGGTGGATCTGGGATTCAGTGGTACGGGCGCCGATGGCAGTCCAGCTGACCAGGTCATCCAGGTAGTCCATGGCGAGCGGACTTAATGCTTCAGTGGCCAATGGCAGGCCCAGGTGAGCCAGGTTGACCAGCAGCCGGCGGGAACGAACCAGCCCTTCTCCCAGGTTGCCCTCGCCAGTGCGCTCCGGATCGTACAGCAGCCCCTTCCAGCCGACGGTCGTGCGGGGCTTTTCCAGGTACGCACGCATGACAATCAGCACGCGGTCACTGACCTCATCAGCCAGCGCAGCAAGCTTCTCACCATATTCCAGGGCAGCAACCTCATCGTGGATGGAACAGGGGCCGACAACGACCAGCAGACGGTCGTCGTCACCGTTGAGGATATCGCGGATTTGCTGGCGGTACCGGGCAATCTGCGTGGACAGGTAGGCCGGTAGCGGAATATCTGACCGCAGCTTCGCGGGCGTGGGCAACGCGGTGGCGGCGGGCCGTGATGGCTCCGGTTCAGAAACGGTGTCCACGGGTTGGGCCTCCTGAGTGGTCCGGACATCCAGCGGCATGTTCATTGTTCACAATCCTTCTGTTTTCTGCCTGTTGAAACGAAAAAGCCCCGGCTGGGAGGCTACCAGTCGGGGCTTTTTCTTGTCCGGTGGCAGCCTGGGGGTGGTGCCGGGCTGCCTTTTCCTGAATCTTTCTTGCGTGTGCTACAGGCGGCCTCGGCTCTGGCTAAAATAAAAGCCATAACCAAAAAACCACCAGAAATACACAGCAGCACCCACCGCCGCATTTGCGAGGCGTGGCATAACATTCAATTGACAGGGTGCGTTAGTCGTCTTCATGCTTTTCAATATACTCTTGGGCTTTCCCGGTTTGCAACCGCCACTGCCAACTTTCTGCGGAGTGTTCCATGGTCCTTGCCCCCGTTCGCCTGCTTTTACTGACCCTTTTGCTGGTACCGACACTGGTCATGGGTGCCCCCGGCAATCGTACTTTCATCCTGGAGAACCGGCCGGCGCAACAGGTGGCGGATCAGCTTCGTGCCCTGTATCCCGAAAGCGAGCTGACCATTGCTGCCCAGGGCAACAGACTGATTACCCGTGGCGAGCCCGCTGTGCTCGATGAGATCAGCCAGCTTATCGAAACCATGGACGTCGCCCCGGTCCAGTTGCGCATCACGGTACGCAGCAGTGACGTGAGCATGGGCAAGCGGCAGGGTGGTGGTGTCAGCAGCGGCCATGGCAATGTTGTCACCATCGGTGGCCAGAGTCGCACGACGACCACCCAAAGCCGTCAGCAACGGCATATCGTGGTACAGGACGGCCAGTCCGCCCATATCAGTGGCGGCCAGGTTCGTACCCTGCCGGTGGCCATTCGCGGTGGCCGCAACCCGGCGGCCATTTACCAGCAGGTGGACATCCGCAGCGGCTTTATCGTCACGCCCCAACGCATCTCCGACCAGCAGATCGAGCTCAGCATTACCGCTTTCGAGAACACGCCGGATTCCGGCATGGCAGGCTACGAAACGGATGCCGTGGTTACCCAGCGCCGGGTTGTACCCGGGGAGTGGGTCGAGATAGGTGGCACCAGCGAAAGCCGGACTGGCGAGCAGTCCGGCATTACCTACCGGGTCGGGGGCGAGCGCCAGGATAACCAGAGCTTCACCGTGAAGGTGGATATCCTCTGAACTGACTTTCCGGTCAGCCGCGCTGCCACACCTCGATATGGTTGCGACGGTCGACCGTGTAGCCACGGTCTCCGGGCAATGCTTCCACCAGGCCCCTGACAGTCAGGGCTTCCCGTACCCGCGCCTGTTCCTCGGCAGGGCTTTCCGCCAGCATCTCGTCGGCCTTGCGAAGCACATACAGCAGGTAGGGCTGCACGCCCGCCTGTACCGGCACACCCCGGAAAGCGGTTTCCACTGCCCCCACATAGCGCTGATGAGGCTTCGCTGACACGGGCTGACCATCTTCCGGCTGATGCTCCGCAACCAGGTTATCCAAAAACGCCAGCTTGTCGGTCAGCATTGGGAAGATTTCATCCGCAACCTGCCGCAACAGGGGTTCGAGGGTTTCCGGGATGGCATCACTGGGCAGGACGTCATCACCGTAATCCGGGAATTCCGGTGTATCCAGGCCGGGTGCTGTCATCCGCTCTACCCAGCGGAACACCTTGGGCGCGCGGGTTTTCATCAGGTTTTCGGGCACCGGATCACGGCCCAGGTGGGCAAACATGGGGCCGATCAAACCATAATCGGCCAGGGAGGGCCGGCCACCGAACAGGTAGGGGTGCTCCGCAAAGTGGGCATTCAGGGTCTCCAGCAGCTGCTCGAAAGAAGCCTCGATCTCGGGAATGGTGTGGTCAGTAACACCCAGCTGCGGCAGGTAGGAATTCATCCGCGACATGACCTTGTCGGCCATCTCCGGCCCAATACCGGCAGCAAACTGGTCCCTGAGAAAACCTTCCTGCCGGTCCCGGTAGGTCCAGCGGTAGTGCATGGCGTGGGGCAGCAGGGCCTGGGTACCGTAATACGTGATAATGACGCCCAGCACGCTTTGCAACAGGCCCTGAGGGTAGGCGGAATAGCGTACGCCCTGGCGTTCAAAATGATCGATGATGTCCAGGCTATCCTGCACGACCTCCCCGCCCGTTGTTTCCAGCACCGGGATGATACTGCGCTGGATCACGGGCATGATGCGGCCGGCAAAGTCCGGGTGAGAGGTGGGCAGCTCCACGTACTCGATGCCCTGCGTTCTCAGATAGCAGCGGGCGATGCCCGTATACAGCGAATGGGGAACGCCGTAGAGGCGGTGAACGGAATCCGGCTGGGCCATGGGTGCATATCCTCCCTGGGTATTGTTCTGATTGGCATGGAACCCCGCATCATACCGGATTCATCGCCCTCGCCAGAAGCCGCGTTAGCCATGGCCTTCATTGTTGGCCGCCATCGTTCACTGGCCCGCCTCATCAGACAGCTTCCATGCCACCACATAGTCCCCCAGGGTGGTGCCGATGGAGCCATGACCGCCGGCCACCTGCACCACCATCTGCTCACCCTTGCTGTTCAGGTAGGTCATCGGTGTTGCCTGCCCGCCAGCCGGCAACCTTGCCCGCCACAGCTGCTCACCGGTGGTGAGGTCATAGGCCCGAATGTAGTCGTCTACTGTGGCTGCCAGGAACACCACCCCGCTGGCGGTGATCACAGGTCCGCCGATGCCGGGCACGCCCAGCCGCAGGGGAACCGGGATCGGACTCATATCTTCCACCGTGCCGTTCCTGCGCTTCCAGATCACCTCACCAGTGCGCAGATCGGCTCCCGCCACGTAGCCCCAGGGCGGTTGCTGGCAGGGAATATCCAGTGGCGACATCAGCGGTTTCAGCTCGACGGAATATGGCGCACCTGCATTGCTGTTAAGGCCCTGCTCGCCCTGGTTAACCGGGCCGCTCGGTTCACTGCCCTCCTCATTGGGCACCAGTCGGGAAACAAAGGCCATGTAAAGCGGCATGCCGAACATCACCTGGCGCTGCGGGTCCACCGCAATACTGCCCCAGTTGAATACCCCGAAATTGCCGGGGTAGACAATGGTGCCCTGCTCGCTTGGCGGCGTGTAGCGTCCCTCATATTGCAGGGACTGGAAGCGGATACGGCAGGCCATCTGATCCAGGGGCGTGGCACCCCACATGTCAGCCTCCCGCAACGGGTCGGGATTGAAATTCAGGCTGGAAACCGGCTGGGTAGACGCTGTGTAGTCGCCCTTGATGGCGCCCTCTGGTGCCGGCACTTCCTCAACCGGGAGGATCGGCTTACCCGTCTCCCGGTTGAGCACGTACACATCCCCCTGCTTGGTGGGAATCACCAGCGCCGGTTGCCGGCCCTGGTCGGTGTCCAGGTCGAGCAGGCTGGGCTGGGCCGGGGTGTCCATATCCCACAGGTCGTGGTGGACGAACTGCTGCACCCAGGCCACCTGCCCGGTATCCAGCTCCAGCGCAACCACTGAACTGGCGAACCGTTCCTCGTTCTCGGTGCGGTACATCCCCAGCTGATCCGGCGTACGGTTACCCATGGGGAAGTAGATCAGCCCCAATGCTTCATCGGCACTGGCGACCGACCAGCTGTTGGGGGAGCTTGTCGAATAGACTTCCCCTTCCGCAATGGGATCGGTCTGCTCGGGACTGGCCGGGTCCCAGTTCCACCGCAGTTCGCCAGTGCGGGCGTCATAGGCCCGGATAACACCGGAAGGGGAGTTGATGTCATAGTTGTCGTTCACCGCGCCGGCGACCACTACCAGCCCGTTGGCCACCACCGGGGGTGACGTAGAGTAGTAAAAGCCGGACTGGGTGTAGGGCATGTTATGCATCAGGTCCAGCTCACCCTGTTGCGCAAACCCTTCGCAGCGGGCGCCGGTTTCCGGGTCCAGCGCCAGCAGGCGGGCATCGGCAGTGGGCAGGTAGAGGTGTGCATCGCAGCTGACCGACGGCTGGTCTTCGGCCGGGCGGCCGATATTCTGCACTTCCGGAGCACCCTCGACACCACCTTCCGGTGGCAGGTAGGAAACACCACGGCAGGTCTGGTGCTGCCGCTGGCTGTTGGGACCCACTCCGGCCTTGTACACCCAGCGCTCCTGACCGGTGTCCGCATTCAGGGCCACCAGCCAGTTATGGGGGGTGCACAGGTACAGGGTGTTGCCGACCTTCAGCGGCGTGGCTTCGTAGGTGGTCTCGCCGGTGTCGTCCGGCTGCTTGGTATCACCGGTCTGATAGCGCCAGGCTTCTTCGAGCTGGCCCACGTTATCCGGGGTAATCTGGCCAAGGGGCGAATAGCGCTGCCCCAGGTTGCTTCGCCCCCAGGCCAGCCAGTCGGCTTCGGGGCTTTCTCCCAGGTCTGGCTGTTCATTCACCACCTGTTCACCCAGGCGACCCTCGATGGTATGGGGGCTGTTGAGCAAACTGCCAAGAAGCGCCAGGCCACACAGGGCCCACACGCCACCGAAGGTGATGGCCGCCCCGCGCCGCTGTTTCGACGCCGGTATCAGCAGCGGGATGGCCAGCAACAGAAACCAGCCAATACGGGTCGCCAGCGGCCACCAGTCATAGCCGGACTCCCATAAACCCCAAAGCAGCGTGGCAACCAGAAAGACGGCGTAGAGCGCCTGGGCCGCTACCCGCCGAACCGGTAACAGACCACCGACGGTTACCAGTACAAGTCCTGCCACCAGGTAGTAAAAAGAGCCTCCCAGTGTCAGCAGCCAGATGCCACCCACCAGGAAGGCGAGGCCCAACAGAATGAAAATTATGGAAAATATCACCATGGCGACCATCCCTGATTCCGAGCATGTCATCTAAACCTAGACAAGCCTCGGAGGGGTCGCCACTGAACAGGAAAATGTGGAGGGGGTTTAATACGTCAGGCGCCGCGCTTGCCCAACAACACAAACTTGGCTTCGTTGACCTTGGCCGCGAGATAATCGTTGCCGCCACGGTCCGGGTGCAGCTTCTGCATCAACCGACGATGGGCCGTCACGATTTCCTCACGACTGCAGCCAGGCGACACGTTGAGGATCTCGCAGGCTTCCTGTTCCGACATCTGGCTGGAGGCGGTAGCCGAGCGCTGCTGCCCTGCCCCCTGGTCCGCCCGATGGGTGTCCGCACCGTCGCGCTCTCCGAAAAGACGCTGGGCATGGGGCATAAACTTCAGCAATGCCGGTAACTTGCGTATCAGAGGAATGAAAGCCGCCACGGCCGCAGTCAGTACATGGACACGACCAGTAAGCACCATGAATACCAGCAAGGCACCGGCGACGCCCAGGACGATTTTCCAGGTAGCGGCCTTTTTCTGTTTCGGGTCCAGCGCCCCCCACTGTTTCAGGAGGTAGAACAGCAATGCCGCCAGACCCAGCCCAAGTATCCATTGCATCTGCAAGCACTCCGAGAAAACCTCCCCTGATTTTACACGTGCTGGTCTGTCGGAAAATGACAGTCTTTCACGATCCGGCGCTTAACCGGTTGTCAGGCACAGCATCCGGGGGGTGGCCGAACAGTCGGCAGGCTGGATTGCGGCAGCTCTCGCCTGCGCATCACTCCGCCACTCCAGCGTCTGGCGGGGGTACTCACCAAAATGGTTCCGGTACAGGGCGGAAAAACGCCCGAGGTGTGAAAAACCTTCACTGAGCGCATGCCATGATACGGTTGGCACGTCACACTGACAGTCAAGCAGCGCTCTTCGAACCCGCACCAACCGACGGGAAACAAAGAACTGGTAGGGGCTCATCCCAGTGTGCTTCTTCATCAGGTAGTAAAGGTTGCGGGTGCTCACGCCCGCCATCGCCGAAACCCGGCCGATATCAAACTCTCGCTCCGTACTGGAGGCGATCAGTTCGATCATCCGGGTTACACGTTGATCGAACCCAGGCATGACCGAGGGTGTCACCGGGAGCTCAGCACGGGGATCATGCAGGCAATGCCAAAGCACATTCCCCAGATGGTCCGTTTCAGCGACGGCATGGTGGTAGCTACGAAAGAAATACGCACGCTGCAGGTAACCGATTATTTGAGCAACCAGTGACTGGGATATCGGCCTGGCCTCGTCACCCCAGGACGCCCCGCCACGTCCATGCAACCTTGCGACAGCCAATGTCAGGCCGGGACTCCCGTTAAATTCCACCCGGGCATGGGGAGGAAGCAAAAAACCACTGGCAGCAGTTGCCTCGACATAGCCATTTGCGCTGGTCAGGGAAAGACTCCCGGTAAGCACCCCTATAACCGCAGGATCAGCCGTGTTGGTTCCACGCAGGGTTGTTCCCACCCCGGTTCCAATAACACCAATGCTTACACCGGGCCTGGCCAGCCAGGAAATGGCACCATTGAAGCCCTGTGGACGCACACACAGGGTGAGTTGTCGGCCACCAGCAAAATAAGCCATCCCGGCCAGCCATTCTTGCGGCGTGGCACTGACGAGACGCAGATAATGTCCGAGACCCGGATACTGAAGATTGCCGACGACCAAAATAACCCCCTTTTTAATAGGGGCTTTATAAACCTTTCAGGAATAAGTTAATAGCCAATTCCTGCAAACCTTCCCGGGCGTCAATTGACTGCCACTATTACAGTTTCTTTGGCGCCAAAAGCCCGGAACTCCAGGGTTGCGGGCGGGCAAGGAAGTACCCTTGCCCACGTTTGCAGGCCAGCGCCAGCAGGGCACTTTGTTGCTGGGACGTTTCAATACCCTCAGCGATGGCCTCCAGGCCGAATACCTCCGCAAGCGCCAGTATGGCAGCTATTACCCGGTCCCGGTCCTCGACTGGCAGAGTGTCTTCCAGGCATGACACAAAGTGGCGGTCGATCTTGATGGTATGGACCGGAAGTGAATGCAGGTAGGCCAGTGACGAGTAGCCGGTACCGAAATCGTCGATGGCGACCCTTATCCCTTCATCCCGGAAGGTTCTTAGGCGTTCCAGTGCGTCTTCCGACAGGTTCATCAGATGGGTTTCGGTAATCTCCAGTTCCGGATGCCAGCCCAGCCGCCTTATCTGCTCGAAAAGCGGGTTGAGCAGACCATCCAGCCTCGCGTCGGTGATTTGCCTCGCGGAAACGTTGATGGCAAACCGAAGCCCGGGCTCCGGTGGCTTTTCCAATGACCAGAGGTCCCGGAGAATGCACCGGACAAGGTGCTCGGTCAGTTGGTGGATCATGCCCCTGGATTCTGCCATGGCAACAAAGCGAGCCGGCGATATCGGTCCAAATTCCGGATGCGTCCAGCGAATCAGTGCCTCGAGCCCGTCCACACGCCCGGTAGCCAACTCAAACTGGGGCTGGTACACGACGCTGAACTCCCCGGGAGCGGTTTTCAGGGAGGTAACCAGTGCCTTGGTCAGGCGCTGCCCTTCATCCTGGTCATTCAACAGATCTGCCCGGTAGTGACAATAACGCCCGCGCCCCTCCTGCTTGGCGAGGTACATCGCCTTGTCTGCCTTTTGCAGTAACTCCAGCGCCGAGGTGCCATCCCCCGGATAGAGAACGCCCCCAATTGACACCGAAATGAAATGCTCATTGCCGCCAGCGAGGAAAGGCGCACGAAAGGCATTAACCAGGCGAACGGCCAACTGCTCAAGCTGGGACTCTTGCGGGCCATCCGGTGCCAGTTCGACAATAGCCGCAAATTCATCGCCCGCAAGCCGGGCAACGACATCCTCCCTCCTGACCACACTGCGAATACAGCGGGAAACCTCCCATAACAACTCGTCCCCGACTGAGTGACCAAACAGGTCATTGATATCCTTGAAGTAATCCAGGTCAAAGAACAGCAGGCCAAACGGGTTGTCATGGTCACGGCTACGGGAAACCCGCATTTCCAGCAGTTCCAGGAAAAGCGCGCGGTTGGGGAGCTCAGTCAGTGCATCGTAGTAGGCCATAGAGGTCAGGCGTTCCTCGAAAGAGGTCAGGGCGCCAATATCCATGAACATGCCGGCGTAGAACGTTTGCTCCGGGTGGGGGACCCGGTGGATCATCAGCCATTGGGGGTAGGTTTCACCGTTCTTGCGGCGATTCCAGATGACACCTTCCCAACGGCCTTCTTCCGCCAGCGTGGCCCACATATCACGGTAGAACGCCGGGCCATGGAACCCCGCACTGAGCACTGCCGGTTTCTCACCAATAACCTCAGCTTCCCGGTAACCGGTAATACTCTCGAACATCCGGTTGACGTAGATAATCCTTGGCTCATCCGTCGCCAGCATCATGGCCCGGGGGTGGCTTTCCACCAGGGTTCTGAAGTGGTCTGTAACCGGGGTCTCCATTGCGACCTTTCCTTTATCTGTTCATTAAGACATTGCTGCCCTGATCATAAGTCAAGTTCAGGAATCCCCTATCCGGATACTGCAAAACTGTCGCCAAAGCATACGAGTTGAGCACTATTTGCACTTTCCGGATAATCCATCCACCTGACTGCAACACGCCCTGCACCCGGTCCATACTCGTATTGACGAGGGTTTCTGTGTAGCCTTGAGCCAGCTGATAAACCGGAATTGCCATCGTGACACTCTCTACCCTGACCTGGCTGTTTGCTGCCGGTTTTGCCATCTGGTACTGGTGGCGGGCCAAGGCTATAAAAGACTATGTACTGGCTGCGGCCCGTGATTATTGCCGGCGCATGGACGTCCTTTTGCTGGACGACGCCGTATATCTCCGGGGCCTGTGGTTCAAACGGGACCGCCAGGGCCGGCTGCGGGTCTGGCGCCGGTTCCTGTTTGACTTTACGACCACCGGCGAGGAGCGCTACCTGGGCCGGGTCATCATGCTGGGCCAGCAAGTGGAGCATATTGAACTGGAGGCACACCGGTTCCAGTAAGGCACCCGACGGCCCAGGCAGTTTGTCACCAACCCCGAAAACGGAATACCCGTTATCAAGGCGAGGCTGAACCCATGACCGATCAATCCCGCACTGACGGCGCCCTGACAGGCGGCCAGTTGTTTGTGAAAGCCCTGGAGAACGAAGGCGTACGCTACATTTTCGGGGTTCCCGGGGAAGAGAACCTGGACCTGCTGGAAGCTCTTCGAGAATCGTCCATCCAACTGGTGCTCAATCGCCATGAACAGGCAGCGGGATTTATGGCCGCCACTTACGGCCGCCTGACTGGCAAGGTCGGGGTCTGCCTCTCTACACTCGGGCCCGGCGCCACCAACCTGGTTACGGCTGCCGCCTATGCCCAGCTCGGCGCCATGCCGATGATGATGATTTCCGGCCAGAAGCCCATCAAGTCATCCAAGCAGGGGCTGTTCCAGATCCTGGACGTGGTAGACCTGATGCGGCCACTGACCAAGTACACCCGCCAGATCAGCAACGCCAACACCATTCCCGCCAAGCTGCGGGAGGCCTTCCGGCTGGCAGCGGAAGAACGGCCCGGGGCCGTCCACCTGGAACTGCCGGAAGACATCGCCGCCGAGCTGGCCGCGCCGGATACCCACATCTTCGATCCCAGTGACGCCCGCCGCCCCACCGCCAGCGAGAAGAGCCTGCAGAAAGCGGCGGAGATGATCCGCTCTGCCCGGCACCCGCTGATCATGATCGGCGCAGGCGCCAATCGTAAACGGGTGTCCCAGGCCCTGATCCACCTGGTCAACACCACGGACATTCCGTTTTTTACCACCCAGATGGGCAAGGGCGTGGTCGATGAACGTCACCCCCGTTATATCGGCAATGCCGCATTGTCCAGCGGTGACTTTGTCCACTGCGCCATTGACCATGCCGACCTGGTGATCAACGTGGGCCACGACGTAGTGGAAAAGCCGCCGTTCTTCATGCAGCCGGGTGGCAAACAGGTCATCCACGTGAACTTCAGCGGCGCGGATGTGGACCCGGTCTATTTCCCCCAGCACGAGGTGGTGGGCGACATCGCCAATTCCGTCGAATGGCTGGCGGACAATTGCGGGCGCTGCGCCAGCCATGACTTTACGGAGTTCATGCGGGTAAAGGCGGCGCTGGAGGCGCACCTGGAAGATCGCTGCGAAGATGACGGCTTCCCGGTGATTCCCCAGCGCATCGTGCACGACGTGCGCAAGGTGATGCCGGACGATGGCATCATCGCCCTGGACAACGGCATGTATAAACTCTGGTTCGCCCGCAACTACAAGGCGTACGACAACAACACGGTTTTGCTGGACAACGCCCTGGCCTCCATGGGTGCCGGCCTGCCCAGCGCCATGATGGCGGCGATGCTGTACCCGAAGCAGCGGGTGATGGCCATCTGTGGCGATGGCGGCTTCATGATGAACAGCCAGGAGCTGGAAACCGCCGTACGCCTGAAGCTGAACCTGGTGATCCTGATCATCAACGACAGCGCCTACGGCATGATCAAGTGGAAGCAGGCCCAGGAAGGCTTCGCCAACTTCGGCCTGGACTATGGCAACCCGGATTTCGTGCGCTATGCGGAGTCCTACGGCGCCACGGGCCATCGCGTCACCGAAACCGCACAGCTGGAACCCACCCTGGAGAAGGCCATGAAGGCCGGCGGCGTGCACCTGGTGGACGTGCCGGTGGACTACAGGGAGAACGACCGGGTGTTCAACCGAGAGCTGGCGGAACTGACCCGCGACCTGAACGCCAACTGCTGATACCGCCACCGGCTGAACCAACTGGCCCGCCTGTCATAGCCCGGGTGCCGCCCGGGCTTCGGCAATCCCCTACCGGTATTTCCCTCACACATCATCGGGTTCTGCCTATACTGCGGGTGTTATCCATGCTCAAACCCACGGTGAAAACAGGCCCATGGAAATCCAGAACGAACACCGCTATGCCATCAACCTCAACGTCCGGGGCATCCAGCCCTCGGCGACCCTGCGCATCAACGAACTGAGCAACCAGCTTCGGGCCGAGGGCCGGGATATCATCAAGCTGGGTCTTGGTCAGTCGCCCTTTCCGGTACCGGAGCGGGTGGTGCAGGCCCTGCAGGAGCATGCCCACGAGAAAGACTACCTGCCGGTCAAGGGCCTGAAAGGCCTGCGGGAAGCCATCGCCGGCTACATCAACCGGGCGGAGCGCCAGCGCTGCAGCTGGGAGGACGTGCTGATCGGCCCCGGCTCCAAGGAGCTGCTGTTCATCCTTCAGCTAGCCTATTACGGTGACCTGCTGATTCCCCGGCCCAGCTGGGTATCCTACGCGCCCCAGGCGCGGATCATCGGCCGCTCGGTGCATTGGCTGCCGACCCATGCCGAGAATAACTGGCAGTTGACGGCCGACGAGCTGGATATTATCTGCCGCGATGACCCTACCCGTCCGCGCATCCTGATCCTCAACTATCCGTCCAACCCCACCGGTTGCACCTATAACGATGACCAGCTATTGGCCATTGCCAACGTGGCCCGCAAGTACCGGATCATCCTCCTGTCTGACGAGATCTACGGTGAGGTTCAGTTCGACGGCAAGCACAAGTCCATCGCCCGCTACTATCCGGAAGGCACCATCATCAGCACCGGCATGAGCAAGTGGCTGGGGGCCGGTGGCTGGCGCCTGGGGGCCTTTATCTTCCCGCCCGAGCTGCGCCCTTTGCAGGACGCCATGGCCATCATTGCCAGCGAAACCTTCACCTCCACCAGCGCGCCTATCCAGTATGCCGGCATCACGGCTTTCGATGGAGGCGAGGACATCGACGACTACCTGAAGCACTCCCGCCGAGTACTCAAAGCCATCGGCGAGTACGTGCATCGCCGGCTGACGGACATGAAGGCAGATGTTCGCAAACCCGAGGGTGCTTTCTATCTGTTCCCGAACTTCTCGGCGTACAAGGAAGCCCTCGACAGGAAAGACATCAAGACCAGCGCGGCCTTCTGCAAGCGACTGCTGGAGGACACCGGTGTGGCCATGCTGCCGGCCAGTGATTTCGGCTTTGTGCCGGATCATATGGGGGCACGGCTGGCATTTGTGGACTTCGATGGGAGCAAGGCTCTGGAACTGGCGGCGGGAGAGTTTGCCGACCAGGAGCTGGGGGATGAGTTTGTCGCTTCGGCCAGTCCCAAGATGGTAACGGCCATGGACAGGATTGAAGGGTGGTTGAAGGCCCTTTAAAGGGCGACCTTCAACAGCGAAAATGGTCGGGCCCTGAAGCTCGGCTTACAGGGCCCGTTCAGCAAATCATGACGCGTTGCTGTCTGCTTTTTCGTCTGCCTTGGTGTCGGCAGTTTCAGAAGCCTGCTTCTGCTGCTCTGCCTTGGCAGCCCTCTCCTGCAACTGCTTTTCCAGCATCTCTTCCGCTACGATTTGCTGAGCACTGGCGTTAGCGGCGCCCATGATACCGACGACAGCAATGGTGGCGATGGCAACGGTTTTCTTCAGGTTTGCATTGATACCGAACATAAATAATTCCTCGAATACAGTTGGTTTGAACACCTCTGAGATCAACGCCCGTTGGGCTTCGCTGATCTCGATGGGTGCAGTATCCGGGAGTTGGTCAACACAAAAAAATTGTTTAACGGTATCTGACACATCATTTCAAATGATGTATTGAGTGCACCTGGACGGATTACGGCTCCATCTCTTTCACCAGGTCCTGCCACCGCTCACGGATCAGGTACTCTACCAGCGAGCGCATCCAGATAAGCCCCGGCTCACGGTCGTGGCGGGCGTGCCAGATCAGGTACACGCTGATCGGATCCACCTCGATGGGCAGGCGGGTCAGCCATAACCCCTTGCGTAACTGCTCATCCTGCATCATGCCGTCCGGCAGGGCTGTAATCAGGTCGGAGGTCTTGAGCAGCGCCGGAATGGCGGGGAAGTGGTTTACCGTCACTGCAACCCGCCGACTCAGCCCCATGCGGTCCAGCGCCGAGTCCACCGGCCCGTGGGTACCCCCTGACAGGGATATGAGCAAGTGCCGGGCATCCAGGAACTCTTCCAGGGTGATGGGCCGCCCCGCCAGGGGATGGTCTTCCCGCATGGCCAGTACATAGCCGCTCTCCGCCAGCCAGGTACTGCGGAGGCTGTGATCATGCTCGGTAAGCATTCCGATGGCCAGGTCCACATGGGCTTCACGCAACTGCATATGGGCGCCGCCGAGGGTGTAGGGCACCGCATGCAGGTCGATGCCAGGGGCATCCCGTTCAAGCTTGCTCACCAGCGGTGGCCACAGAAGGTCCAGCATCATGTCCGCCAGGGCAATACGGAACTTGCGGCGGGAGGTAGCGGGATCGAACCCCGTGGTGGTCACTGCACGTGACAGCTCATGCATGGGGCCTCGCACCTGGTCCCAAAGGCTGAGCGCGTAGGATGTGGGCTCAATCTGCCGCCCCTTCTTGACGAACACCGGGTCCTTCCAGGCATGGCGCATGCGGGACACTGCATTGGATACCGCCGGCTGGGTCATGTTCAGCCGTTCTGCGGCCCGGGTGATGGACCCTTCCGTCATAATGGCGTCAAAGACGTACAGCAGTGTCAGTTCCTGGTTTTTCAAACACCTGCCCCTGTTCAGCCCAATCGTCAGCTTGCTAAATCGTCGGAACCGACGAAGGCATAAGACCCGCTGGTCCCTAACCTGTTTTCTGGGGCCGTGCCCCTGCCTGATCCGCCAGTCCCATGCACGTCCGGAAGTCACATGTCGCAAGTGGAGATGATGTTCCAGCGTTACGGGCCCAAATACAAGTGGCTCGTCACCCTCACCATGCTGCTCGGGCTGGTGGCGCTGGGTATGTCCATTACCATCGTCAATGTTGCCACTCCCTACATCAAGGGCTCCCTTGGACTGAGCGATGTGCAGGTTCAATGGATTTCCACCGGCTTCCTGGCGGCCACCACCGTTGCCCTGCTGATTGCCCCCTGGCTGGTCAGGTCCTTCGGTCAGCGGGCTACCTTTATCGGCTTGCTGGGCACCTTCGTCGTGGCCTCGATAATCGGCGGACTGGCCACCAGCATGGCTGCCATCGTGGCGGCCCGGGTGATACAGGGGGCCATGACAGGCCTTATCCGCCCGCTGGCACTGGAAGCCATGTTCTCGGTGTTCCCGGCCAATGAACGAGGCATGGCCACGGCCATCTACGGTATGTGCCTCGGCCTGCCCCTGACCCTGGCCACGGTCATCGGTGGCTGGCTGGTGGAAACCTTCACCTGGCGCTATGTGTTCTTCGTGACCCCGCCCATGTGTATCGCCGCCATGGCCATGGGCTACCTGTTCCTGCCAACCCGGGAGGAGTCCGGGCCACGCATGCCCTTCGACTGGACCGGCGCCATCAGCCTGTTTGTCTGCATCTTTGCCCTGCTGGCAGCGCTCTCCAACGGTCAGCGCTGGGGCTGGGACAGCAGCGCTGTACTGGGCCTGTTCGCCCTGTCACTGGTCCTGGGTGTTGGGTTCGTATGGTGGGAACGGCGGGTAAAACAGCCGCTGCTGGACCTGGGCATTTTCCGGCACCGGGCCTTCCTCGCCGGCTGCCTGGCCATCTTCGTCTTTGGCGGCGCCTTCTACGCCATCATGTACCTGCTGCCGCTGTTCTCCCAGACCATTCTCCATTACCGGCCGGTGACGGCCGGCCTGCTGTTCCTGCCATCCACCCTGGTGCTGGCACTGCTGGTCCCGGTGATCGGCAAGCTGAGCGACCGTTACCCGGCCCATTACATGACCCTGCCGGGGCTGGCCTTTGCCATCTTCGCGGTGTACCTGTTCTCCCGGGCCGACGCCTACACCTCCTTTGGCTACCTGGCGCTGGCACTGACCCTGATGAGTGCGGGCATGGCGTCGTTCCCGCCCCCGACCCTGTCCAGGGCCATTGGATCCCTGCCCGTACACCTGACCGGTTACGGCTCCGGCGTCATCAACTTCACCCTTCAGATGGGTGGCGCCTTCGGTACGGCGGCACTGGTACTGATGATGGACCGTCGCATAAGCTGGCACGGCGAGCATATCAGCACCACCCTGACCCCGGGCAATGAGGTCGCCATGGCCACGGTCGGCCGCTGGCAGGAGTGGCTTGCCGGACTTGGGGTGCCGGAAGCCTGGCAGCAGGCGGCAGCCCTGCAGAAACTCGGAGCCACGGAACAGTTCTGGGCCACCGTTATGGCCTACCAGGACGGTTTCTGGCTGGTGATGGTCTCACTCACGTTTGTCGTCATCCCCGCCTGGCTGCTCAGCCGGTGGACCAGGACGCCACAACACGCTTAAGACAGATACTGACTTCGGACTACTTCATGGCTAATGACAATAACAACGACGGCTCCACCCCGAACCAGGCCGGGCCCGCACCGGGCCCCTGGAAAATGGGAAGACTCCTGTTACTGGTGCTGCTGGTTGTCGCCGGCATTGCCTGGGTCGGCCAGTGGCTATGGTATCGCCACACCCATGTGGTGGAAGACTACGCCAGCGTCACCACCGACCTGGTAACGGTGTCGTCGCGCCTGCCGGGCCGGCTGGAATCGTTCAGCCTGGAGAACGGTGACCCGCTTGAGCAAGGCCAGACAGTGGCCCGCCTTTACAGCCAGCCGGAAGAGCTCGAGCTGGCCCAGCGCCGGGCGCGGGTCGCCCGCATGGAAGCCCGGCTCGCGTTTGAACAACGGCAGATCCAGCAGTCCCAAAAACAACTTACCGGCGGTATCGCCAACGCCAGGCAACAACTGAAAACCGCCGAGGCGGACCTTAAAGTCGCCGAAGTAACGCTCGAAGATGCAGAACAGACCTGGCAGCGGGCGGAACCACTCTACCAGTCCGGCTCCCTGTCGAAACAGCAACGGGACCGCAACTACTATGACCTGATGTCTGCCCGGGCACGGGTCGAAACCGCACGCCAGCAGGTTGCCCTGAGACAGTCGGAACTGGACAACGCCGAGATGGGCCTGTTTACCGGAAGCCCGATGACCCTGCCGACCCCGGAACTGCTGGAAGCCCAGAACGCCATTACCCTGGAAGAACTGGAAGAAGCCCGGGCGGATGTCCGCAAACAGGAATCGCTGCTCGCAGACATGACGGTAACCAGCCCCGCCAGCGGCGTTGTCGCCCGCACCTTTGTGGAAAACGGCGAGTACCTGTCCGCCGGCCAGCCCATACTGATGATGTACGAGCCCGACAACATCTGGATCGAAGCCCGGGTCAAGGAAACGGATGTCCGCAAACTGGCCGCCGGCCAGGAGGTGAAGATACGAGTGGACGCCTGGCCTGACCGGGACTTCTCCGGCCGCATCGAAGTCATTGGCCGGTCTGCCACCAGCCAGTTTGCGCTGATCCCCAGCTCCAACCCGTCCGGCAACTTCACCAAGATCACCCAGCGCATTCCGGTGCGTATCTCAGTGGAGGAAGGCGACCGCAACCTGCTCAGCCCCGGCATGATGGTGGTGGTCTCCATCGCTTCCAGCACGGCAGATTGATTCCCGGGGCGCTTCCTGCAATGGTATCGGCAACATCCATTGCACGGAGCCCCCATGTCTGACATCGCCGACTTTGCCGAACGCATTGCCCGGGAAGCGGGAGAGCTGATCCGCCGGGAGCGGGACCAGAACACCCTTCGCACCGACTACAAACACCAGACCGAGCTGGTCACCCACGCGGATGTCATGGCAGACGAGTTCATCACCAGCGCCATCCGCCAGGCCTGGCCGGACCACCGCATCCTGTCTGAAGAGACCATGCCGGACCTGTCCCAGGCGGAGGAGCTGGAAACGCCCCTGTGGATCGTCGACCCCATCGACGGCACCGTGAACTACGCCTACGGCCATCCCCAGGTAGCCGTCTCCATCGCCTGGGCCGAAAAAGGCCGGGTACAGGTGGGCATCGTACATGCGCCCTTCTCGGAGGAAACCTTCCGCGCGGAAAAAGGCAAAGGCGCCACCCTCAACGGTCAGCCCATCCAGCACAGCGGTGCCACCGACCTGCGCCAGTCCCTGTTTGCCACCGGCTTCCCCTACACCAAGGACAACCTGGAACCCCTGGTACGCCGGCTGAACGTGATGATCCACCACTGCCGCGACCTGCGCCGCATCGGCTCCGCCGCCCTGGACATCTGCTGGGTTGCCTGCGGCCGGCTCGACGCCTACTACGAAACCGTCAGCCCCTGGGACTTCGCCGCCGCCAAGCTCATCGCCCGCGAAGCCGGCGCCAGCGCCGGGCACTTCAGTGAGGTGTCGGAGGGGTATCCGGAGGATCTTTGGGGGCGGGATAACCTGATTACGGCGCCGGGGATTTATGACGGGATTCGGGCTTTGCTGGCTGAGGCTTGATCAGGCCCATAAGCTGGCTGACCGACCGGTATGACAACTGGGTTTCAAGCAATGATAACGTACCTTTGACACTGGACATCAACAAATAGCCCGGTGGTCAACGGGCGCCCGCTATCCAGGAACTGGATGCCACTAACAAGAGGTCAAGCTCATTGCCTGAACTTAAAACTGTCGGCCTGTTCCTCGTCACCGCATTGGCAGAGATCGTTGGTTGTTACTTACCTTATCTCTGGCTTCGTGAGGGCAAGACCATCTGGCTTCTGGTGCCAGGCGCTCTGAGTCTTGCCGCATTTGCGTGGTTACTGTCACTGCACCCCACCGCCGCTGGCAGAGTCTATGCGGCGTATGGTGGCGTGTATATCTTCATGGCGATTATCTGGCTCTGGGCCGTCGACGGTATTCGGCCAACGATGTGGGACCTGGTTGGTTCGGCCGTCGCGTTGGCGGGTATGGCTATTATCATGTTTGCACCGCGTACCACCTGACCCGGTATTGACTAAACCCCGGCCACAGTCCTGGCAAACACCGCCCTGCATTCCGGGTTACACTGCCGCTCTATCCCATTTCCTGAACACAACAAGATCTTTATGACACCCGACCACAACGACCTCTGGTTCCTTCCCCTCGGCGGTACTGGCGAAATCGGCATGAACCTTAACCTTTACGGTCACGACGGCCAGTGGCTGATGGTGGATTGTGGCGTGACCTTTCCCCGGCCCGGTCGGGTGATTGCTGACGGCACCGTGCACGGACGCGGTGAGCCGCCGGTACAGATGGCCGATCCGGCCTTTATTGCGGATCGCCGCGAGCAGCTGGCCGGGCTGATCATCACCCACGCCCATGAGGATCATATTGGCGCCGTGCCCTACCTGTGGCCGCTGCTGCAATGCCCGGTGTACACCAGCCGCTTCACCGCCGAGATCCTGCGCCGCAAGCTGGCGGAGTTCGACCTGTTGCACCGGGTGCCGATCCACGTGGTGGACGTGGATGAACGCCGCACCATTGGCCCCTTCGAAGTGCAGTGGCTGGCGCTGACCCACTCCATTCCCGACCCCAACGCCCTGATGATTCGTACCCCGGCGGGCCGGATCTTCCACAGTGGCGACTGGAAGCTGGACGAAGAACCACTGGTTGGCCACGGCTATACACCGGGTACGTTCAAGGCTCTGGCGGAGGAAGGCGTGACAGCCATGGTGTGTGATTCCACCAACGCCACGGTAGCGGGGCATTCCATGTCCGAGTCGGCGCTGGAGAAGGGTCTGCTCGCAGCCACCGAAGACGCGCCGGGGCGGGTTATCGTCGCCTGTTTTGGCAGTAACATCGCCCGGCTCCATACCCTGGCCAACGTGGCCCGGGCCACTGGCCGTTACATGGGCCTGCTGGGGCGTTCGCTGGTCAACATGTGTGGGGCTGCCAAGGCGGCCGGGGTCTGGAACGCGGACGATCACCTTATTCCTCCCGCCCACCTGGGCTACCTGCCACGGGAGGAGGTGCTGGCGGTGGCCACCGGCAGTCAGGGGGAACCGCGTACGGCCCTGCGTCGCATGGCCATGGGCTCGCACCCTGATGTGGAGCTGGAGCCTGGCGACCGGGTGATTTTCAGTGCCCGTGCCATCCCCGGCAACGAGGACGCCATCGAAGCGCTGATTACCAGCCTGAAGGAGCGGGGCGTCGAGGTCATCACCGCCGAGGACGCCGACCTGCCCATACACGCCTCCGGTCACCCGGCCCGGGACGAGTTGCGCGCCATGTACCAATGGGTTCAGCCAACTATCGCCATCCCCGTACACGGCGAAGCCGAACACATGGAGGCCCACGCCGGCCTGGCGCGGGAGTGTGGCGTACCCAGGGCCCTGCTCGGCCGCAACGGCGACCTGTTCATGATCCGCCCGGTGCCCGGAATGCGTCGACAGGTGGTGGAGACCGGGCGGCTTGGCTGGGAAAAAGGCGCACTGGTTCGGGTGGTTTGACCCCCGGCGTCCTTATTCCTTGAAGTAAACCACCTGGTGGGTGGTCGCAAGGAGCTCGCCGCCCGGGCTCCATACTTCCGCACTCTGGTCGAAGAAACCCTGGCCAAAATGGTTGGCGCTGGCAACACCCAGCACCGGCTCAGTGCCGACGGATGCCAACTGCTCGCCAGTAGCATGGAAGTAGGTGGTCAGGGAGACCGTCCCGATAGGCACCAGCTTTGGCCGCCGGACGTAGATTCGGGGAAAGAAGGCATCGCACAGCGCCGACAGGGACAGAAAATCCAGCGGCCTTGCTGGCTGGTCCTTCATCCATACCCGGCTCCGTGACGGGTAGTCCGGGTGCGGGTGTGGCTCCCCCATCAGCGCCCCCTCCACGAACCGCATGTCGTAGTTCCGGGTCCATCTCGGGCGGCCTTCCTTGGAGGCATCGCTCAGCTCCGAGGCAGGCGACACCTCCGGGAAGCTGCTCTCGGTGCTGGCCCAGGTCTCACGCCGGCGCGCCGTCACAGCAGTGGCGAAGGCAACGGTCTCACCACCCTGCAGCATTTCTACCCACCAGTGCTGACTGTTGCGGTTGGTCCGCACCGGCCGGGCGACAACCTCAAAGTCGCCATCCGCCACGGGTGCGGCGAAGTTGACGGTCAGCGACAGCGGCTCACCCAGCAGCTGCTCGTGGCAGAGCACACCATTGAGCAGCGTCGCGCCGGTGGTGCCGCCGAAGGGCCCGACCATATTGGCGTAGGCCGGGCTGGTGGCACCCTGCCAGCGCCCGCTATCGGTCGGTGTCAGGGCAACGGCCTGGTCGAGGGGGTGAACGGGGGTATTTTTGTCAGTCATGGTGGCCTCGTACGCAGATAAATGGTTGACCCGGGAGCCGGATCTTGACGGCGATAATTGCATATACAATACTTGCAGCTACAAATACTATCCGGAGCTTCCCATGACCGTCAAATCCCCGGTATCCGACAAGGCCCGGCCACAGGGCTGCACCAATTACCGCATTCGCCAGCTGATGCGGCAGGTGTCGCAGTTCTACGATGCCGAACTGGCGCAGGCAGGGCTCAAGGGAACCCAGTATGCCTTGATGGCCCACGTCATCCAGTTGGGCCCGGTGCGCCCGGGAGATCTCGCAAAGGCCATGAAAATGGACGCTTCCACCCTTACCCGCAACCTGAAACCACTACTGGACGCAGGCTGGCTCTCCCAGTCCCCCGGCCCGGATCGTCGCAGCCGGAGCATTTCCATCACCGACGCCGGCCGGGGCAAGTGGCACCAGGCCAGGGCACACTGGAAGCGGGCCCAGCAGCGCATCAACGGCATGCTCGGCGAAGACCGGGTCATGACGTTGCACAGCCTGATCGACGAGTCGCTCGACCTGCTCGCACCCCACGAGCCGACCGGGGCGGATTCATGACGGCTTCCGCGCCGGGAACCGCCCGGCCAGCCACCATGACACGTACCGAACAGATGCTCAGTCGGCCGGCGCTGCCCCTGATCCTTGCCATGGCCGCCCCCAATGCCATCGCCTTCCTGGTGCAGGGCACAGTGAGCATGACTGAAGTCTGGTTCATCGGTCACCTCGGCACCGCTGCGCTGGCGGCCATTGCCCTGATGTTCCCGGGACTGATGCTGATGCAGATGCTCGCCAACGGCGCCATCGGTGGCGCATTGAGCAGTTCAGTGGCCCGGGCACTGGGCCGGGGCCGCAAGGACCAGGCCGAGGCGCTGATCTGGCATGGCATCGTGATAGCGGTGGCTGCGGGCGGTCTGTTCTGGCTGCTGTGGTGGCTTGGTGGCGCGGCTCTCCTCCATAAACTCGACGTCACCCCGGCAGTGATCGACGACGCGCTTCTCTATGGCCATATCCTTTTTGGTGGCAGTGTGGCCCTCTGGCTGATGGGTATTATCGCCGCGGTTTACCGGGGCATGGGGGAGATGCGCTTTCCTGCCGTGGTGATGGTACTGGGTGCCTTTATCCAGATCCCCCTGTCCGGCGCGCTGATCCTGGGCTGGGCCGGGCTACCGCAGCTTGGTGTGGCAGGCGCGGCGGTTTCCGTGGTGGTGACCATGGGCCTTATGGCAGCGGTGCTCCTGGGCCGGCTGACGGGCAGCAGCCAGGTGTTGCGACTGCACCTGTCCAGGTTTGCCCTGCAGCGGGCGCTGTTCGCCGATATCTTTCGGGTCGGGGCACTGGCCTCGCTCTCCCCGGTACTGACCGTACTGGCCATTGCTGCGGTGAACGTGATTGTCAGCGGCTTTGGCGCGTCAGCCCTCGCCGGCTATGGCATTGCCGCCCGACTGGAATTCCTGTTGATTCCGATGGTGTTCGGTATTGGCGCCGCCATGACCGCCATTGTTGGCACCAATGTGGGCGCTGGCCGGGTGGCGAGGGCCGAGCAGGTGGGCTGGACCGGTGGCGCGCTTGCGGCGGGGCTCACTGGCAGTATCGGCCTGTTGTTGGCAGTCGCACCGGGTCTCTGGGTTGGCCTGTTTACCGATGATCCGGAAACGTTCAGCGCCGGTGCCAGGTTCCTGCAGATCGTGGGGCCGGTATTCCTGTTCCAGGGGCTGGGGCTTGCCCTCTACTTCGGCTCCCAAGGAGCGGGCTTTATCCAGTGGCCGGTCTTTGCTGCCCTGGTCCGGTTTGTCGTCGCCATTGGTGGTGCCTCGCTGGCGGCTTACGGATTCGGGTTGGGACTGGATGCGGTCTACGCCTGTATCGCAGCCGGCATGTTGCTGTTCGGCGCCATAACGGCCAGCGCCCTTCGCCTTGGTGCCTGGCGCCGGGCTGCCCCTGCCCACTGACGAACCAGGCGCATAGAAAGCCGCTGGCTGGCCCGACTCCAGCCGGCGCGCCTTGTTGCTCCCTCGCCCTTACCCTATGCTGACCTACGCCCTTGAAAATCCCGACAACTGATCAACCCTCAACCGGAGGTGCTATGAAACTCGCTACCCTGGCCAAACCCGGCGGACTGGATAAGCTAGGCGTCACCACAGGCGCTGAACCCGGTGACCCTGGCCCTGGCGAAATACGGGTTCGGATATACGCCAGTTCCCTGAACTACCACGATTACTCGGTGGTGACCGGTCGCATTCCCACCGAGGACGGCCGCATTCCCATGTCGGACGGTGCCGGTGTGGTGGAAGCTGTCGGCCCCGGGGTCAGTGACTTTCAGGTGGGTGACCATGTCGTTTCGACCTTCTTCCCGCAGTGGCTGACCGGTCCTGCACCCATCGCCAACTTCAGCACAACCCCGGGCGACGGAGTCGACGGCTACGCCCGGGAGCTCGTCGTTGCGCCGGAAAGCGCCTTTACCCTCGCCCCGAAAGGCTACAGCCACGCCGAAGCTGCCACCCTGACCACCGCCGGCCTGACCGCCTGGCGTGCGCTGGTGGTCAACGGCGGGCTGAAAGCCGGGGATACCGTGCTCACGCTCGGTACCGGCGGCGTTTCAATCTTTGCGCTGCAGTTCGCAAAGATGATGGGGGCGAATGTCATTTCAACCTCCTCGTCCGATGAAAAGCTGGAGCGGCTTGCCGGGATGGGAGCCGACCACACTATCAACTACAAGTCGACGCCCGAGTGGGGCCAGCGCGTGCTGGAGCTGACCGGTGGCCAGGGCGTGGAGCATGTCATCGAAGTAGGCGGCCCGGGCACCCTGCCCCAGTCCATTGATGCGGTCTGTATCGGCGGCCACATCTCACTGATCGGCGTGCTCACCGGCCGTGCCGGGGACGTGCCAACGGCAAAGCTGATGGCAAAGCAGGCCCGGCTGGAGGGGCTGATTGTCGGCAGCCGGGCCCAACAGCAGGACATGGTCCGCGCCATTGAGGCCAATGACCTGCACCCGGTGCTTGACCGCTCCTTCCCGCTGGAAGAAATTGGAGAGGCCTTCCGACACGAAGAAGCAGGCAGGCACTTCGGCAAGATCTGCCTGGAGGTCTGACCTCACTACCCCAAAGCCCTCTGACTGTCCGGCACTTGCCAACCGGCACGCAGCTGACTTTACTTGATGGAAAGCTGAACGTGCCGGCTGGCCGCCCGATACACAGGGTGGCCAGGGACACGGCAGCCCCGATGGGTACCATTCAGAGGGACCTGGATAATGAAACGCATCGCTATCTGTTTCGACGGCACCTGGAACCGGCCGGAGGAGACCCTCGGTGAGGACTTCCCCACCAACGTGCTGCACTTCGCCCGGGCCATTCGCCCACGGGACGACAACGGCAGGGAACAGGTGGTGTTCTATGACTGGGGCATTGGCTCCTACCACGATGAACTGCTGGCCGGCAGTACCGGGTACGGCCTGGAAAAAAATGTCATGGATGGCTACCGGTTCCTGGTCCATAACTACCAGCCCGGCGACGAGATCTACCTGTTCGGATTCAGCCGTGGCGCCTATACCGCCCGTAGCCTGGCGGGCATGATCAACAACTGCAGCATCCTGCAAAAGCGCCACGCCAACCGGATCCCCGAAGCCTTCAAGCTCTACAAGACCCGCAAGTACAAGCCCAATGGCGGGCATTCCATGGACTGGAAACGACAATACTCGGTGGAGGAGCGCACACCTGTCCGCTTCATCGGCGTGTGGGACACCGTCGGCGCCCTCGGGCTGCCCTTCACGTTCTTTGGCATGATCAAGGACAAGGACCTGTTCTATGACCGTGAAATCGGCAGCAACATCAGGGCGGCCCGCCATGCCCTGTCACTGGATGAACAGCGCGAGGATTTCGAACCCACACTCTGGGAACCCGGGTCCGGCGCAGACCTTGAGCAGGTCTGGTTTGCCGGCGTCCATTCGGATGTGGGTGGCGGCTATGGCCCAGACAAGAAAGGCCACACACTGGCAGACATCCCCCTGCTGTGGATGGCGCGGGAAGCAGAAAAGCACCAGCTGATGTTCCATGACACTCTCCCGAAAACCCTTCAGCACTCGGCAGACCAGCACAATGAATACAAGGGCAAGTACAAACTGCTGGGCAGGCTGATCAGGGAAATACCGGCGCCGGAGACCATTCCGACCTGCGTCCATGGAAGCGTGAAAAACCGTTATGAGAGCGGTTACCGCAGCGAATCGATCGAAGCCTTTATCAAACGCTACGGAAAGTGGCCACCGCTCTGGCAGGACTAGTGTCCATAGCCTCCTGACACAAGACAAGCCAGGGCCCCGGTGTCAGCCTCGTGACATGACCATCACGAGGAACCCCCATGAACTTTGATTACACCGACAAGGTCCGGGGTCTGCAGGAAAAGCTGCAGGCCTTTATGGACGAGCATATCTATCCCAACGAAACCGCCATTATCGAAGAAATCCGCTCGCTTGGGCCCTACAAGGTGTCCCCGAAACTGGAAGAGCTCAAGGTCCTTGGCCGGGAGTCAGGCCTGTGGAACCTGTTCCTGCCGGAGTCCGAGCACGGTGCCGGGCTTACCAACCTGGAATACGCTCCCCTGTGCGAGATCATGGGCCGGGTGGCCTTTGCACCGGAAGTCTTCAACTGCAGCGCACCGGACACCGGCAATATGGAAGTGCTGGCCCGCTACGGCACCGATGAGCAGAAGAAAACCTGGCTGGAACCGCTGCTGGAGGGCAAGACCCGCTCCTGCTTTGCCATGACCGAGCCGGCAGTGGCTTCAA
Source organism: Marinobacter segnicrescens (assembly GCF_900111555.1). Lineage (GTDB taxonomy): Bacteria > Pseudomonadota > Gammaproteobacteria > Pseudomonadales > Oleiphilaceae > Marinobacter > Marinobacter segnicrescens. The sequence continues at coordinate 1,158 of NZ_FOHZ01000029.1, read as the reverse complement.
GCGATGCCACCAATATCCAGTCGTCCATTACCCGGGATGGCGACGAGTACGTCATCAATGGCCACAAATGGTTCAGCTCCGGTGCCACCGATCCCCGCTGCGCCCTGTTCATCTTCATGGGCAAGACCGACCCGAACAACCCGGACCGGCACAAGCAGCAGTCCATGATCATCGTGCCCCGGGATGCCGAAGGCGTGGAGATTGTGCGGCCGCTACCGGTATTCGGCTACGACACCCTGGACCGGGTCACCGAGGTGAAATTCAACAATGTGCGGGTACCCGCCGGCAACATGCTGCTGGGTGAAGGTCGCGGGTTCGAGATCGCCCAGGGCCGCCTGGGGCCGGGGCGCATCCACCACTGCATGCGCCTGATCGGCCTGGCAGAGCGGATGCTCGGGCAGATGTGCCAGCGCACCCAGCAGCGGGTAACCTTTGGCCAGCCGGTGTCCACCCAGACCGTCACCCTGGAGCGGATCGCCGAGTCCCGCATCGCCATCGAGCAGGCCCGCCTGTTGACCCTGAAAGCGGCGTACATGATGGATACCGTGGGCAACAAGGTCGCAAAGGCTGAAATTGCCATGATCAAGATTGCCGCGCCCAACATGGCCTGCAAGGTCATCGACTGGGTGATGCAGTCCCACGGTGGTGCCGGGGTAATCAATGACCACGGCATTGCCGCCGCCTACGCGGTAGCGCGATTCCTGCGGATTGCGGATGGCCCTGACGAGGTCCACCGCAACCAGCTGGGCCGGCTGGAGCTGAAGAAACACCCCGTTACCAGCCCCTAGAAATCACGCCCAAGAAAAAGGCCCGCGGTTTAGAGGCTGTGTGAAAACAGCCTCCCAAGCTGGCAAAATAACCGCGACATGGCTCGCGGTTATTTTTTATGAGACATCTGGAAGGCACTCCCCGAAGTCAGACGCTTCTGCTTCCGCCCAGCGTCGAAGATTACGTCCCCGAAGATCACCCGGTTCGCGTCATTGATGCCTTTGTGGATTCACTGAACCTGTCTGAGATGGGTTTCAGGAAAGCGCAGACGGCTCACACAGGCCGACGCCCTTATCATCCCGGCGATCTGCTCAAGCTATACATATACGCCTACCTCAATCAGACCAGCAGCACCCGACGGCTGGAAAAAGAATGTCATCGCAACCTGGA
>NZ_FOHZ01000033.1:2582-24315 GCF_900111555.1 Marinobacter segnicrescens | reverse complement strand
AAAAGCCTGGCTGGAGAAACATCCCCGGTTCAAGCTTCACTTCACACCAACCAGCGCCTCCTGGCTGAATGCCGTGGAGGGCTGGTTTGGTCAACTGGAACGCCGTGCTTTGTACCGTGGCATTTTTACCAGTGTCGGCGAACTGAAGAAGGCGATTCGTCGCTTTATCCAAACTCATAATGAGAAGCTGGCAAAGCCCTTCCGCTGGCACAAAAGCGCAGAATCGATTATGACTTCAGTGGCGCGAGCAAAGTTGAGTGTCATTAATGATAAATAAACGAATTACCCAGACGGGACACTAGCAGGATCGATGGTGAATTCGAGGGCTGGGATGGTGAAACAGTTTTCAAGTTAATCAATGGCCAAGTTTGGCAGCAATCCTCATATTCATACCGGTATCGCTACGCCTATAATCCAGAGGTCGTAATTTTCCCGAGTGGCGGGAGATGCAAGTTGAAAGTGGACGGCATGGACAGCACAATTTTTGTGAGACGACTGAGGTGATCCGGTACAGAGCGTAGCCGAAAATCACTGTTTCGATGGAGCTGATTCGGATTACACTGCTCCTAGACTAGAAAAAGAGGTCTTCGTGAGTTTGGAGTACAGACAAGTAATAGGGCTGGCTTTGTTCTTGGCTTTCTCCTCGTCCGCAGTTGCCATTACAAAGTGCATTGGCGTTGACGGCTCCGTGTCCTATGTTCAAGGAGACTGCCCCGACCTGCGACAGGAACGACAGTCAGTAGAGATTTGGGACTCAGACGCCAAAAATCATAACCCAAGCTCCACAATGGTGCCGAGTGCAAATCAATCCAATAGCATTTCTGGAGGGCCTGGCTCAGCAGGTTCTTCCCAGAGGCGTCCGATCAACAATGGCCGCTCAGGTAACCCATGTAATTATTCCGGTAGCAATCCAGTTGAAGCACGGATGAATAGCCAAGCTTGTGAAACTCTGAGGCAATCGGGCGGTTCTCAGAGTTCCGCTTGCAGAAGATTAGCTTCAGGTACAGAACGAATGAGTCCGCCTGAATATAGGGCGCTTATGGCCCAATGCCGGGCTTCTAGAAATTAATGCCATTGCGCACAATTAATTATCTTTTCAAAGCCTTACGATCAAGAGAGAAGTGCTTTGTATTCCCTATCCAGTTCGTCGTTCGCAGCATCAACATCAAGGGAACCTGATGCATGCCAAGCTCTGACTTCTTTAATCGCGAGGAAGCCAAACCTTGCCCATGCAAGCAAATTTGACCGCAACGTGAACTGTACAATGTTTCCCCCAGACCGAAGCCTGGCATCCACGCCGTCAGCAACCTATAGCTAAGGTCATCTGAATGGTCACAAAAGACCGTTGAACTTGCGATCTTTACCCCCCAATAAAGGAACTGCTCACTGGCTAATGGCACCTGCCTCCCTTATCAAGTCCCGCCAGAGGGCGAAGTCATTGACTCTTCGAATTCAGAACCGCTTTGCAAAACGCCGACCTCTCACTGCCGCACTGTTTGAAAATTATTTCATATATCAATGGCATGCCTTCCCTTTAAATAAGCTGGTAGGGGGTACTATTCATAGCTGACCAAACCTGTGTTGGTTGGTGGTCCCCGTTTTCGGGTCACACCTCCCCTTATACGCATTCGTCTGCGGTCAGAACAACCCCAAGCAAACCTTCTGTAACCTATCCATTTAGGCTACTCTGGGCAGAAAGGCCCAGCAAAACCGGATTGTTGTATATCAGAAGTAACGGCGGCGCGCGCATGGATAAGAAGAAGCTCACAGAGCGGGACATCTGCACCAAGTACATTAACCCAGCCCTGCAACAAGCGGGTTGGGACATGCATAGCCAGGTGCGGGAGGAAGTGTCGTTCACCGCCGGGCGCATCATCGTGCGTGGTCGTATGCATATCCGGGGCAAGCGTCGCCGGGCGGATTACGTTCTCAGCTACAAGAAGAACATGCCCATCGCCATCATCGAAGCCAAGGATAATAACCACAGCTTGGGCGACGGCATGCAGCAGGCCCTGGCCTACAGCGATGCGCTGGATGCTCCCTTCGTGTTCAGTAGCAACGGCGACGGCTTCCTGTTCCACGACCGCACGGGGCTCTTTGGCAAGACAGAGTCCACTCTCAGCCTCGACGAATTTCCGTCCCCGGAAACCCTCTGGCAGCTCTACTGCCAGTATAAAGGCATCAATCAGGCCGCTCGGCCAACCGTCGAGCAGCCCTACTATGATGATGGAAGTGGTCGAACGCCGCGTTACTACCAGACCGTCGCCATTAACCGCACGGTCGAAGCCGTAGCGCGAGGCCAGGATCGCATACTGCTGGTGATGGCCACCGGCACCGGTAAGACCTTTACCGCGTTCCAGATAATCTGGCGCCTGTGGAAGTCCAATCAGAAGAAACGCATCCTGTTCCTGGCCGACCGCAACATTCTGGTAGACCAGACCAAGAACAACGACTTCAAGCCCTTCGGGCAGGCCATGACCAAGGTCACCAACCGAACGGTAGACCCGTCGTACGAGATCTACCTGTCGCTTTACCAAGCCGTCACCGGAAGCGCGGACGAGCAGAACATCTACAAGCAGTTCTCCCCGGATTTCTTCGATCTCGTGGTTATCGACGAGTGTCACCGGGGAAGCGCATCCGTGGATTCTGCCTGGCGCCAAATTCTGGATTATTTCTCTGCAGCCACCCACGTGGGCCTGACGGCCACCCCGAAGGAAACCAAGGAAGTCTCCAACATCGACTACTTCGGCGAGCCGGTTTACACCTACTCCCTGAAGCAGGGCATCGAAGACGGTTTCCTGGCCCCTTACAAAGTTGTGCGCATCGACCTGGACCGCGACTTACAGGGCTGGCGCCCCAGCAAAGGCCAAACCGACAAACGCGGTGAGGTGATCGAAGACCGCATCTACAACCAGAAAGACTTCGACCGGCAGTTGGTTCTGGAAAAGCGCACCGAAGTAGTGGCTCAGAAAGTGACCGAGTTTCTCGAGCAGACCGACCCTTACCAGAAAACCATCGTCTTCTGCGAAGACATCGACCACGCCGAACGCATGCGCCAGGCCCTAGTAAACCTGAACCCCGAGCGGGTAAAAGAGAACCGCAAGTACGTCATGCGCATCACCGGTGACGAGCAGGAAGGCAAGGCCGAGCTGGACAACTTCATTAACCCGGAAGAGCGATTCCCCGTGATCGCCACTACCAGCAAGCTGATGACAACCGGCGTGGATGCCCAAACCTGCAAGCTCATCGTGCTGGACCAGCGCATCCAGTCCATGACCGAGTTCAAGCAGATTATCGGTCGCGGCACCCGCATCAACGACGACTACAACAAGCACTGGTTCACCATTCTCGACTTCAAAAAAGCCACCGAGCTGTTCGCAGACCCGGCGTTCGATGGCGATCCAGTGAAGGTCTATGTCCCTGGCGTCGACGATCCCGTCAATCCAGATGATGAGCAGGTGACTGATACGACAGATCCAGAGCCCGACGGCGGCGAAGAGCCGGAAGACTACGACGTAGAGCCGGGATCCGACTGGGAGACTGACGATCCTACGGGAGGCGATACCACTGGCCCCGGAGAAGGCGGTGGAAACGGTGGTGGCAGGATTCGTTACGTCGTGGACAATGTCGAGGTCACCGTTATCGCTGAACGAGTCCAGTACCTGGGGCCTGATGGCAAACTCATCACGGAAAGCCTTAAAGATTTCACCCGCAAGAAAGTGAAAGAGCAGTACGCCACACTTTCTGATTTTCTCAGGCACTGGAACGAGGCCGAGCGCAAGCAGGCCATCATCGATGAACTGGCCGAGCAAGGCGTGATCTGGGAAGACCTGATAAAGGATGTGAGCAAGAAGCTGGGCGAGGAGCCAGATCCCTTCGATGTTATCTGCCACATCGTGTACGACCAGCCTCCCCTGAGCCGCAAGGAGCGGGCGGAGCAAGTGCGCAAAAAGGATTACTTCAGCAAATACGAAGGCGCCAGCAAGCAGGTGCTGGATGCCCTGCTGGATAAATACACCGATTCCGGAATCGAACCCATTGAGGATGTTAAAATCCTCACCCTCGCGCCCTTCAGCCAGATCGGGTCGCTTATGGAGCTGGTGGACGCCTTCGGCGGCAAGCCCGGCTACACCGAAGCCGTGAAAGACCTGGAAGACGAGCTGTACCGGCAAACTTCGTAATCCAGTTTCCCGTTTACCACCCTTTCTGAAACTTCAGGAAATGAATACGTATGTCTATCAGCACCACCATTAAGTCCATCCAAGACATCATGCGTAAAGATGTAGGCGTAGACGGCGACGCCCAGCGCATAGGCCAGCTGGTGTGGATGCTGTTCCTGAAAATCTTCGATGACAGAGAAGACGAGTGGGACCTTACCTACGACGATTACAGATCCCCGATCCCGGAACACCTTCGCTGGCGCAACTGGGCCGCCGACCCGGAAGGCATGACCGGCGAAGAGCTCAAGGACTTCATCGACAACACCCTCTTTCCCGGCCTACAGAGCCTGGAGCCAGCTGGTGACGACTATCGGGGCGTGGTCATCCGCAGCGTGTTCGAGGATGCCTACAACTATATGAAGTCCGGCCAGCTACTGCGGCAGGTCATCAACAAGCTGCAGGATGGCGTTAACTTCAACAAGTCCGCCGAGCGCCATGAGCTGGGCGACATGTACGAGCAAATCCTCAAAGACCTTCAGAGCGCTGGTAACGCCGGTGAGTTCTACACTCCCCGAGCGGTGACCGAATTCATGGTCAACCGGGTAGACCCCAAGCTGAACGAAAAAGTGATGGACCCTGCTTGCGGCACAGGCGGTTTCCTCACCTGCACCATTGAACACAAGCGCAAGAATTACGTGGAAACGCCACAGGACGAGCAAATTCTTCAGAGGAGCGTCCACGGCGTCGAGAAGAAGCCCCTGCCCCACTTGCTGGCCACCACCAATCTGGTTCTGCATGGTATCGAGCTACCGGACCAAGTGAAGCACGACAACACCCTGGCCCGCCCGCTCATCAGCTGGGGGCCAAAAGAACGGGTCGACGTTATCGTGGCCAACCCGCCCTTCGGCGGCATGGAAGAAGACGGCATTGAAACCAACTTCCCCAGCGCCTTCCGCACCAGGGAAACCGCCGACCTGTTCATGACGCTATTTATCCACCTGCTGCGGGACGATGGCCGCGCCGCCGTGGTGCTGCCAGACGGCTTCCTGTTCGGCGAGGGCATGAAAACCCGCCTCAAGGAAAAGTTGCTGGAAGAGTGCAACCTGCACACCATCGTGCGCCTGCCCAACGGCGTGTTTAACCCCTACACCGGCATCAAGACCAACCTGCTGTTCTTCACCAAGGGCAAACCCACGGAAACCGTGTGGTACTACGAGCACCCCTACCCGGAAGGCTACAAGAACTACAGCAAAACCAGGCCCATGAAGTTCTCGGAGTTCCAGACCGAAATCGACTGGTGGGGCACCGAGGCCAATGGCTTTGCCAGCCGTGAGGAAACCGAGCAGGCCTGGAAAGTCTCCATCGACGACATCAAGGCCCGCAACTACAACCTGGACATCAAGAACCCCTGGCAGGGCGAAGAGATCAACCACGACCCGGACGAATTGCTGGCCAAGTACGAACAGCAACAGGCCGAAATCCAGGAAATCCGCCACCAGCTGCGGGACATCCTGGCCGATGCGCTTTCTCACAACAGCGACGAGAACACCGGTGGAGGTGCGGCGTGACTGCGCGGGAGCTGATTACCGAACATTTGGATTTGTGGACCGGGGCGGTCACGAAGAAACTCAGCAGTGGCCGGGGGAGTAATGGCAAGGTTGAGCTGACTGGGGTTAAGAAGCTGAGGGAGTTGATTCTGGAGCTTGCGGTCAGAGGCAAACTGGTTACTCAAGATAAGGATGACGAGCCTGTTAGCCTGCTCCTCAAAAAAATCGAGTCAGAGAAGTCTGCTCAGCTAAAAGCCAAAGCAATTAGAAAGCCAAAGAAACTACCCGAGATTCAGGAGATAGAGCAGCCATTTCCAATCCCTGTTAGTTGGCGTTATTGCCGACTGAATGAGCTCGGCGTTTGGGGCTCCGGAGCTACGCCCAAAAGGGGCAATTCTCACTATTACGGGGGCGGCATACCCTGGTTTAAGTCCGGAGAGTTATACAAAGACTTCATTGATTCATCCGAAGAAACAATCACTGAATTAGCCGTTCAGGAAACATCCGTTCGCATGAACCAACCAGGCGATGTGCTTATCGCCATGTACGGTGCAACCATTGGTAAAGCGTCCATCTTGGAAGTGGCAGGCACGACCAATCAAGCCGTGTGCGCCTGCACACCATGGCCAGGTATCTCCAATAGGTTTCTGCTGCTTCTACTGAAAGCTTACCGGTCACGCTTCATCGCAATGGGCGCAGGCGGAGCGCAGCCAAACATTTCACGCGAGAAAATAATCGCGACTGTGATAGGGCTGCCACCCGAGGAAGAACAACACCGCATCGTCCAAAAAGTCGATGAACTCATGGCCCTCTGCGACCGGCTGGAACAGCAAACCAGCGACCAGCTCGAAGCCCACGAAACCCTCGTGGACACCCTGCTCGGCACCCTCACCCAATCCGAAAACGCCACCGAACTGGCCGACAACTGGGCCCGCCTCGCCGCCCACTTCGACACCCTGTTCACCACCGAGCAGAGTATCGACAAGCTCAAGCAGACCATCCTGCAACTGGCGGTGATGGGCCAACTGGTGGAGCAACTACCTTCCGACGGGAATAGTTCGGCTCTGCTTAAAGAGATTGCCGATGAGAAAAAAAGGCTTACCGAGACCGGCGTTCTAAAGCGCAAGAAACGCAGCAGCACCCAAACTGCGGGTGAATTTTTCTCAGTACCCCCATCATGGGCCTGGACCACAACAAATGACATTTGCACCCAAATAACAGATGGCGAGCATAATACTCCAGAGCGAACAGCTGATCCTTTCGCAATTCCTCTAGCCACGGCGAAAAATGTTCGTGACGGCTACATAGACTTGGCCGAAACTGACTTCGTTCCGCATTGTGTTGCTGCGGCATGCTGGAATCGCTGCAAGCCTGAAGTTGGTGATATTCTGATGGTTTCTGTTGGTGCTACGCTCGGCAGGCTTGCACTAGTTCGCCACCCCCAGGAAATGGTTTTAGTCAGAAGCGTTACATTACTACGGCCGATTAAAGTATTGGGTGATTATCTCGCGATCTACCTGCGAGCCCCGACCACTCAAAGCTGGATTTGGCAGAACGTACGACAAAGTGCCCAGCCATGTCTCTACCTCTCCAGATCATCCAGCATTCCCGTAAGCGTTCCACCCCTGCTGGAACAACACCGTATCGTCCAAAAAGTCGATGAACTGATGGCCCTCTGCGATCGACTCAAGGAACGCCTGTACCAGGCCAGCGAAACCCGCTGCCAGATCGCCGAAGCCGTTACGGATGGGGTGCTGCGCTGATGGTGGCAGGCTCGGCCCGAATTCGTTTATGGTTAACAAGCGACGCCGCTATAACCATTCGTTATTTTCCCATTCTGGGAACATGCCGTAGAATTCCCCAAAAAAGGAACTTCCTCACTCCATGAAGGTCTTAGGACGAGACAAACTCACCGACTTCATGCGCAAGCATGCTCCCGCCAAGAAGGCGCTGGCAGCATGGTACGCCGAGGCCAAGCAACACGAATGGAAGACTCCGCAGGATATCAAGAACCTCTATTCCAGTGCGGACTTTCTCGCCGGCAATCGGGTGATCTTCAACATTAAGGGCAACCACTTCCGGCTCGTGGTCAAGGTTCGCTATCAGAACGGTATCGTTGTGGTGGAGTGGGTCGGGACACACGCTGAGTACAGCAAAAAGAAATTCTAAGGGAACGGCATCATGGACCATCTGAAAATCATCAAAACTCCGGAAGAGCATGAGGCGGCCCTGGCACGCCTGATGGAGCTGATGGATGCTGACGCGCAGGAAGGTTCTCGGGAGGCCGATGAACTTGAAGTCCTGGCCATGCTGATCGATCAGTATGAGCAACGCGAGTTCCCCATTGACCGTCCAGACCCTGTGGAAGCGATTCGCTTTCGCATGGACCAGCAGGGCCTGAAGAATAAAGATCTTATCCCCTATATCGGCTCAGCCTCAAAGGTCAGCGAAGTGTTGAATGGCTCCCGGCGGCTCAGCCTCAACATGATCCGTCGGTTGAACGCGGGACTTGGCATACCCGCTGACATACTGATCCAGGAACGGGTCCAGGAAACTGCCCGCGAGAAAGACATCGACTGGCAGGCCTTCCCCCTGTCGGAAATGAAGAAACGGGGTTATTTCGAGGGCTTCGAAGGCTCGCTGCGAGAATTAAAGGAATACGCTGCTGAGTGGGTCACCCGATTGCTCACTGGCGTACGGGGTGGCTTTGACCTGGAGCCCGCCATGCTTCGAACCACCTCGCATCTTCGCACCAACGACAAGGTCAGTGACCATTACGCTCTGTGGGCATGGCAGGCACGAGTCCTCCAACGGGCGGCTGAGCAGCAACTCCCAACTACGTATCAGAGCGGTACGGTTAATCTGGAATGGATGCGCAATCTCGCCCGGCTATCCTGGTCGGAGAAAGGCCCCGAACTGGCCCGGGAGTACCTGGAAAAATCCGGCATCCATCTCGTCATTGAGCCGCACTTGCCGAAAACCTACCTTGACGGTGCCGCCTGCGTAGACGCCAATGGCAGCCCGGTGATAGCGCTGACACTACGGTATAAATGGCTCGACAACTTCTGGTTCACGCTCATGCATGAATTGGCTCACGTCGCCTTGCACCTGGACGGGAGCGAAGCCTGGTTCATCGATAATCTGGAAGCGGAAACGGAAGATGACCAGGAACAGCAGGCCGATGCCCTTGCACAGAATGCATTGCTACCCGAAGGCATTCATTATCACGCGATCTCCGAAGCGGTTGCCGTCCGTCGGCTAGCGAATGAGCTCAATATTGCTCCCACCATTATCGCGGGCAGAATCCGCCACGACACCGGGAATCACAAGATGTTCGGTAGCGCTTTTCGGGAAAAGGTAAGCCTGGAAGTCGACTGCTAGCGCCGCAGGTATTAGAGATAGTGACCCCGCTTCAGTCTGTCAGTGGGCTTATAGAACGTTGATGGTGATCTGTGCCGGGCGACCCTGGTGGCGATCAGCGAACACCAGGCCCGCCTGAACCAAGCGATCGAGCCCGACTGAAGCAGCATCCGGCTTCACACCATAGGATTCCAGCTCCCTGGCCTTCAACGAGACGGTGGCGGTCTGGCGCCGGTACGACTCCACCGCCAATGCCAAGGCCAGGTGGAGCGTCCGCCCTGGTAGCTGGGTGGCTAGCTGGAGCCACTCGATGTTCAAAGGGGCTTCTGTCGCCTGTTGCCTGCGAAGCACTTCTTTGATCCGATCATGGTTGGTCATAACGGCCATTACGAGGGTCTCTTTGGTTACCATTTAACCAACTGTTCGACGTGCGACTTCCGGGAAAACTCCGGAAGTCGCGCATCTGTCAACCCTCACCGGCTGTTGGCGAAGAGGTACCCTGTCCTGAAGCTGAACAGCCATTTTCCCGAAGAGCACTGCTCCGGACTCATAAAATTATCTCGCCACATCAGTATCTTGCCGCCCCTTTGACTAAGCTGGTAGGGGCATAGATATGCGTTAGGCAAACCTGGCATCTCAGAGGGCCTTAGGCCTTGCTCTCATTTTTCAGGCCGTCGATGTGCTCCGATTTGAGGAAAGTCTCTGTCCGATCATCAGGAACCTCATCGAAGTCGATATACCCCCGTAGAACCTCATCCTGCTTTTTTTTATAACCCCGCCGGAGTGCCGCCTCGAAGTCCTCTCTCATCCCTTTACTGGTATAGCTGTCGTCGGACATTTGCGGCCCCACCGGAGTTTCCGTACTGCCTTTCATGGCCGTCATCAGATCGTACCAATTCCTCGGCAAGATTAATGTCGGTTGAAACAGGCGCCCACCCCTTTTCCTGTCTCTCTCCACCGATTTTTGAAGGTAAAACGTGATCGCGCGCCCCCCTGTCATGGTTAGGAGGTATAGCAGGGCTTGTCGTACATGGGGCAGCTCGCGCTCATAGGCCTTCACATCATTACTTTTCTCAGTGAAGCGCTTTGAAAGATCCATCACTTTGAACTCGCGGGCAGAGCTTTTTATGGGTTTGAATCCGAGCAACCGGTATGGATCCTCATCCGCTTTAAGCCCCAGCCGTCCATACAGACGCGGGTGTATCATCGGGTAAAATTTTTCTTGCGTTGGCAGCGCCAGAAGGTCCTTGAGCTCCTCTTTTAAATTAACGCATTTGGCTTCAAGTTCATGCTTCTGGTCTTGCTGTTCATTCATTCGGTCTTGGAGACGTAAGCGCCTTTGTTGGTCGGCACTACCTGGGACCCCCAAAGATAGATTCGCTAGCCGATCTCGAGCTGACGACAACACCCCGTCTAGCCTTGCGATCTCATCGGTCGCCTGACCGAGTTGCTTAACCCCCGGAGCCGCCTTCGTGCCGACCCTTAGCGGCACAACTCCATCTGAAATGGGTGGCGTCTGCAGCAAGCTCTGGATAAAACCACCCTGATACTGGCTTTTGTCTATACGGGTGTGCGCCACCTGAATCGCCTGAAGAAGGCTGAACAAGCGAAGCGATAGCGCGTCGCGCTCTTCTTGCTCTGTAAGCAAATTTTCACAAGCACCGACACTTGCGAACTGCCATGACATCCTCAGATCTGCCAACTTTTCGGCATCCGTTGCTATCAGCCTAGGCAGCAGAATCGTAATGGGCACAAGGCCTGTAGCGTCGGTATGAGCATCAAGCGGCATGATCTTATCGACGACCTCAAACAGCGTGCTTGCGCCCGAATGGCCCTCAGAATCATGGCCGTAATCTATCCGCCAGTCTCCGCCTTCCTCATTTGGCACCCAGCTCCCCTCGACCGTAAGCATTTCAGTTCCGGGTAACTTTGAATGTGTTAGCTTCTCCAGTTCATCTATTGTCAGCCCTTTGGCAACACTCTCAGCAAACTGCTTGGGGAGTCTTGGTTCCTGCACCTGAATATATTCGGACCGTCCCATTTTCCTCGCTATCGGCTTTCCGAGGGCCAACGCGGTCAGCGTATTAACGAATCCTGGGTCCAGGGTCAGTTTCATCAGGTGTTTTTCGTGTTCTTTCAGTTCGTCAGCGCTATCAACTCGACCCTGTCTCGGCATTATTAACCCCGGAATTCTACTTTCAGGACGGCAGCGGTTTTCGCTCCTGTTTAATACCCCTTGCCACCAAGCAAGGGGATTCTGATGGTAGTCGATATCGAGTTGAAGAAGAAAAGTATTGATCAAGTTCTGGATGGCCCGAGGCCTGCTGAGTATCGCGTCCTGGGCAAGCCCTTCCTGCGGATTCTGGTCCGCAAGCACAAGGTCTCGCTGGCCGTTCGCCTCAACCGCCGGGGCCTTCGAAAGTGTGAGGTACTGGGCGAATACCCCTACCTGAGCCTGAAGGACTTCGAGCGCCTGGGCACTGAGCGCTATACCCAGTGCACCCAGAGTGCCTACCCGCGCCTGGCCGAGGTCACCTTCGGTCAGGTCTTCGAGGAGTTGTTCGTCACCCTCAAGCAGAGAGAGCGTCTCCGGACGCTGCCGAAGTACCAGCAGCTATATCGAGACTTCCTCGCGAACACGTTGGGGGCTCGACGCTTGTCGGTCATCACCTCTCTGGATGTGGTCAATGCCTTGAAGGAGGTCTCCGAGACTCGCTCGGACGCCACCTATAACCATGTGCGGGTGTTGGTGGTGGGCGTCTTCAAGGTCGCCATCGCCTATAACCTGACCAGCTTCGATCCGACCCGGGCCGTACCGCCCCGGAAGCTGGACAACATCGTGAAGCGCTATCTGACCGACCCGGAGGTCGAAGCCTTCGTCGCTGCCTGTCGGACATACCGGGACTCCCTTCCCCACCAGGCGCTGTTGCTGGCCCTTCTGACCGGCGCCCGAATTGGCAACATCATCGGTTTGTATAAGGCCGATATTGCCCCGGACGGCTCCCGGCTCACCTTTCGGAAGACGAAGTCAGGACGGGCGCAGACACTGCCGGTGGATCCGGCGGTGGCTCCCGTCCTCAAGCACATCCTGTCGCTGAGCGATCCCGCCAGCGAGTTCCTGTTTTCGTCTGATAAGAGCCGCACCGGCCATATCACCCACCCGCGCCAGGCCTTCATTGACCTGTGCCGCGAGGCTGGCATTGCGACTCGCGGTAGTGATTATCCGCTGCGCCCGAGTTTCCCGACGGAGCCAGTCAACATCCACAGCCTGCGAAAGACCTATGCCACGGCGGCGCTGGAGGCGACCGGCAACCTCTATAGCAGCAGCCAGTTGCTCGGGCACTCCTCGCTGGAGGTCACCAAGCGCTATGCCTTCGTGACGGAGCACTCGTTGGAGAATGCCGTGAATGCGACAACCACGCGCCTTCTGGGGCAGTCGGGTACAGGAGAAACGCTTCACCTCGACCCCTGTCTCCCCTGAAATTCTACTTTCGGGCTTGGAACGCTGGTCTGCCCAGTAACCTTGCATCACGGGTTCGGGATAGCGAATAACCCTCTCCCCGGAGAGGCCGAATCCGACTCAGTGAGAGCTCCTTCGGGAGCTACCGGCAAGAGCGGGAAAAAATGGGGGCTGCCTCCCAGGAGAAAGAGACCCGCCAGAGGGTGAGCCAAGGGCTCGCCACCCCTTCAAGGGGCATCATCGCGAGAGCGTGTACCAACTACTAACCCTGAAATTCTACTTTCAGGCAGAACTGGCCCCGAGGCCTCGTAAGCTTGCACTGGTTGGATTGAGACAGAGGAAGGAGCAAAGGCATGAAACCGGAACACGACGTCTTTTTGACCATTGAACAGCTGGCCGCCCGATACAACCGGAAGGTCAGCACTGTGAAGACGCTGGTGTCCCGCAGCCCCGAGGCCCTTCCGCCCTCGATCAAGCTCGGCAATGCCAGGAACGCGCCCGTGCGCTTCCGTCTCTCAGACTGCATTAAATGGGAAGACACCCTGATGCAGCGCCAGGCCACCCGGAACCGTCAGACCTCGGTCCGGAGCCTCAAATGCCTGCTCGATTGACGACAGGCACACCCTTTAACTTACGTTGATTAAGGAGTCACATCATGGCCAAGTCTATTTTCACTCTGCTCGAGCTGCCCTACGGTGTTGTTGATGCTGCCCAGATCACTGGGGTTTCGGTCACCGATACCGGTGTCGTCTGTGTCAACGGCGATAACCGTGCCGTTGCTTGGTTGGAATTCGACGACCTGAGCACACGCCGCAAGGCCGCCAAGCAGCTCACTCAACGAGTGATGGCCGCCCAGCGCGGCGAAGTGGTTGAGCCGATGAACTGGGAAGAGCTGGGCTACGAGGCCTAATACCTCCCTTCGGTAGCAGCCCTGCCCCCTTTGAGCCGTGTAGAAGGTTATTCGAGGCACCGCAGCCCCTGCCCCAAGACTGCCTTCTACCGGTTCCAAAGCGGGGGCTAACCTTCCAGGGCCCTCCCGAGTCTGAACGCCCACGTGAACCCGCCTTCCCCCATAGTCACAGTTGTTGGTAGACCCTATGAACCCCAGTCAGCAGGATTTTTCTCCGAATACCCCTCAGTCTATTGAGTATGGCGATTTTCAACCGGTCGCTTATGATTTCAACGTACCCGACGCCGAGTCGTTCAAACCTCAAAACGTTGTTACCGCATCCCCGGACGAGCAACAAAGCCCCAAGAAACGGCGCTTCCAATCCCTGAGCGCGCCCGTCCTGGCCTTCGATACCGAGTACCAACGCGCTCCGAATGGGGAGGACAACCAGGTCCTTTGCTACAGCTATACCATCGGAACCGATTCTGAAAATTACTGCAGCGGAATCATCGAGACCGCCAGCAAGCAGAAAGAGGGACGAGTCTCCCTGAAGAAGCTGGTCCGGACAGCGGTCCAACAAGGGCTTGAGGAGAAGGTATTGGACGGTTGGCCCGAGGAACTCATCGTTTGCGCGCACTTTCTTCGAGCGGACATCACCACACTGTCCGACTTCTTCACGGACATTAAGACAAAGGTCCAGGGCGTCCGGAAATCCGTCGCCAGCCTGGAGGACACCTACGGCATTGATATCGATGAGGAGAGTACGAAGCGGCTCAGCAAATACGACGTCAACGTCTATGACAAGAATCAGAAGCGGCGACACGTCGACATCGCCTTCTACGACTCAATGCTCCATGCGCCTGCCGGCCAGGGCCTTGACGCGGTCGGGGCGCTGGTGGGAAAGCAAAAGCTGTCCATTCCGGCTCCCTACAGCATCGCGCGTATGGCCGAGTTCCAGAGTGAACAACCGGAGCAGTTTCGTGCCTATGCCATCGCAGACGCGGAGATATCCTTCCTGCACATGCAACGGACGATCACGTTCGTTGAGGACGAACTAGACCTGTCCGGGTTGCCCTTCACGATCGGTGGCATGGCCACCCGCACATTCATTAAGGGTTTGAGGAAGGCAGGACGCGATCCTCGTAAGCTTTTCGGCTATGTCCCGAAGGTCAAGCAGGTGTGGCCGAAGGGTAATGGCACCCCCCGGACCGTCAAAGGCTGGGTTCCGGATTCTCCGCGTCGCATTCTGGAGTCATTCGCGACCGAGTGTTACCACGGCGGGCGAAACGAGTGTTTTCTGACCGGTCCGACGGAGATCGGCGACTGGTACGACTATGACGCCCCCTCGTGCTACACAGTGATCTTGTCCGCTTGCCGTCCGCTGAACTACGAGAGCTTTCGAATGACCCAGGACCTTGCGGATTTTATGGGTGATGTGTTGGGCCTGGCTCGGGTCCGGTTCTCCTTTCCAGCAAACACGCGGTTTCCGTCCTTGCCGGTTCGTACAGAGCGCTATGGCCTGTTCTATCCGCTTGCCGGCGAGTCCTACTGCACTGCCCCTGAGATCCGCGTCGCCCTGGATATGGGCTGTGATATCCAGATATTGCAGGGTTTCGTGGTTCCCTGGCGGGAAGCGTCGAGATCGATCTTCAAGCCTTTTATGAAACAGGTCCGCAGCGCTCGCCAAGATTTTCCGGCCAAGAGCTTCGAGGAGCGCCTCTGGAAGGAAATCGGCAACAGCTTGTACGGGAAGCTGGGCCAGGGTCTGCGGGACAAGACAGCCTTCGACGTAAGCAATGGCATCAGTAGCCCTATTAAGCCTTCCGATATCACCAACCCGTATTTGGCCGCCCATGTCACCGGATTCGCCCGCGCCCTGATGTCGGAGATGCTCAACGGGGTGCCAGCGGACAAGACGGTGGTCAGCGTCACGACCGATGGCTTCCTGACGGACGCACACCTGTCCGAGATCGATCTTACCGGCCCCGTCTGTCAACGCTTCCGTGAGCTCTACCATGGCATTGACCCGGACGGCGGTGAGGTCCTGGAGTGCAAGCACAAGGTCAAGCAGGTGATTGCCATGAAGACCCGAGGACAACTGACCGGTGCCGAAGAGCCAGGCTACGAACCGGTCATCGCCAAGGCTGGCGTGCAAATCCCCCGGGACGTAGCCGACCAACACAAGTACATGCTCGACCTCTATCTCGATCGTGTACCGGGTCAGCGAATCAAGCAGTCCACCCTGACGTCGTCCAGGAAACAGATGCTGCGGAACCAGGATATGGTGATGGAAACCAGCGAGCGCCGCCTGAACCTGGAACCCGATCTCAAGCGCATGCCGGTTAATCCTCGTATGGTGGCCGTCGCGGGACGTGAGCACATCGCTCTTGATAGCGTACCCCATGCGACGGCAGCCATCGGCATTGAACATCGCCTGTCCATGGACAACTGGCGTGGGAATAACGTCATGAAGTCCTTGGACGACTGGTACGGCTTCGAAGAGTACGCCCAGATGCAATCCACTGCTCGGAAATTGTCCACACTGCGCATCAAGCAAGGTGAGCGAGCCGATGAACTGATGGTTCGGTTGTTCCTTCGGGTTTTCACCCAGGAGGCCCTGGGCGTAACCAAGAGCTTGACCTATACCGCCTTCGGCAAATTCCTGGCCCGGCTGGGATACCCCGTCAAGCAGAGCCAGATTGGCAGTGCCAAGCGCGCCAAACTGATTGTGGGTGCCGTGCCGGTGATCCCGAAAACGGTCGCTCTTCTGGAGCGGCTTCTGACGCAGTTCCCTACCTTCGAGTACCTGTCGTTCTTCGATCCTGATCAGGTTGACCGGATTGAGGCTCTCCGATCCGGTAACGCAGTCAACGGATAGCCCCCGCTCGCCGTAAACACGATACCCGCGTGCGCATGCGCACCTAGCCTTAGCCCCGCTGGCCGCCCTTGGCCAGTGGGGCTTTTATCACTCTGGGCAGTACCGAGTGTGTCACGCCATAGACGCCATTCCTGACTAGGCAGCCTTGCACCGACTCTGCCTCAGCCGAGTACTCCCAGCGTCCCATAAAGGGAGACTCTGGTGAGTAGGCAGTAACATCGAGCTTGACCGCCCTTGCCCCGGGCAACTGCTTCAGTAGCATTGGTTTCGTTGGCGTCTGTAAATCGAGGGGGGGTCCGTTTGCCAGCTGGTAAATTCATTTGAAGTCTGTCGGTGCCCGGCTAGACTAAATTGCTACTGTCTTGAATTGCTGCCTACGGTGACTCTCAGACGGCCGGGAAGCCAACGCGGGCCATGAACATTAGGGGGACCAAATGTCAGGGCTCGATGATTCAGGTAAGTGTCCGCATTGCGGTCACGCGAGCGAAGCGTTAAGTGGGCAAGGCATTTTCACCCCCGTTTCTGAGTTTGATGTCGGCTTGTTGCAGGCCCTATTCATCGGTGGGTTAGATGACTTCGAGTGCGATGCATGCCACAGACTTACGGGCGTCAGGCCGACAGTAATATTTATTGCAGAATGTCCGCTAACATGTTTTTTCGTCGTCGGTACGCTGGCATTCCCCTATCAGGAGGACGTGATTGAAGATATTCGAGCTTCTAGCAAAACGCTAAGCCTAAATCTGGAACCTCAGCCCCTTCCTGATATGGACGCTTTACGCGACCTAGTGCGGAATCACCTCCGCAGCAACATTGACCATCTAATCGACGCCCTGAAAGAGCCCGAAGAAGCTAGAATAAAGTCCCTTGTCCAGATCGATGCCCGCCACTTTGCCGCCGTAAGGGTCGCACTCAATGTTCCCCAGTCCGGCATCCATATTCATTGCCGTGTTGATGGCCGCCAACTCACTGGGGAAGCGTCAATCGATAATCTCGCGCGATGCCAGGCAAGCTCTTGGATTGCGCTTTGGTACTCCAGGCTAGGGTCCGGCCCCACAGCCCCCAATCTCGACGATCAACTAGCCCGGCGTTTCTATGAAGCTGCCGTATTGCCGGGTGCGGCCGAATACGCTCTGGAAATGCTGGCGCAGATTGAGCAGAGCGAGTTGTCGCTGTCATTTCCAGCAGAATACTGCTTAGAAGCACTCCGCGCGAGCATTTGCGCCCTCGCGGAAACGGACAATCCGTCGAGCGGCAGCTGGACCATGCTCTTCTTCAAGGCGGAAATGACACTTCGCCTTGGGACCGACACCGATCACGAGTTCGTGAGCCCCCTTATCCTCTCCGAGGAGCGGGCAAGGGCTACGGTCGGTTATCAGGATGCAGGACAGGCAGTAGCCAATATTGTGGCCGGCAAAGTGCCACCGGACGAGATTCTCGACGCACTAGCCGAAATCGTCGCCAAACTTGGCTACCCTCAGATTTTGACAGATCTGGCAAATACGACCTATCTAAGGGCCGCAAAACCACAGAACGCCGCCGACATCGCCAAAATTCTTCGCGCCGCTCTCGACCTGGGCGCTAAGCCAGAGTGGCTGGGCACCATGCTTGCACAAACCACAAAAGGCTTGACCAATGCCCGCAGCATTGACGAGTTAGAATGGCTGGCTGAGGAAGCCATCGCTTTGGTGCCTAATTCACCCGAGGTGCGCGCAAAGGTGTACGCCTGGCTGGGCAGTACATTGAAAACACTGCGGGCCCCCAAGCGCTTTCTTGAACGCATCAGTGACACCGTGCAGGAATGGGAATTCTCGCTCTCACCACCACACAAGGCTCCGCTATGGACAGAGCGCTCAAATGCGCTGCGCATGCTCGGGCGCTTCGATGAAGCGTTAGCAATGATAAAAGCCGTGCTGGAGATCATGCACGACGAAAGGAATAAGTCCGACTACTGTGTTGCATGCCTCAACTATGCAATCCTACTGAGGGAAACCGGGGCTCCTGATCTATCCGTAATCGAACTGGAGGGCCTTTTGTCACAGGCGACTGTAGAGGGCAGCCTTCGCATTGGCGTTCTGGATTCCTTAGCCATCGCCTACCATATGATGGGTCGCACGGCCGATATGGTTAAATGCTATGAAAGAAGCTTAAAGCTTGCAGTAGGGCCGTTTTCTGATCGGGCCCTCGCCTCACGCGTCAAGCTGGCTTTATCGCTGGTATTCGACGATCGTTACGATGATGCCATTGACCATTTGACCGAGCTTGACCCCCAAATCGAAGCAGATCCAACCATACTATTTCCTGCTGCCTCTGCTTGGTTAACAATACACTCTAACATCAAGGACATGCCGAAACGGGCTTTCAACCGGACGGCACTCAAGGCCGCTCTTTTACGAACTGCAAAATTTGCGCAAGAGGAAGGCAACATCCCAGACTGGCTTGGTGCTCTCCGCTTAATAGCTGGGTTTACGGAGCTGTCGGGTGATCGCCAGATGGCCGTGAGTATATGGGGGAGAATCGCCCAAATCTGCAGAGAGTATAACCAGTCGTTGTCTCCAATTGAGGTTATTCGTCTAGCGCGCTACGCCTATCTCAATAACGACAATGACTTGGCGCATGAGTGGCTACTAAAACTGCCCGAAACAATCGCGTCCCATGCTGGCCAAGCAACCGATGTTGCAGCGGTGGCAATGGGCCTAGAGCCGATCATCCGACGAGGATTGGACGAAATCGCGTCGATTGCATGGGACAAGGCTGAGACTTTTAATGACATACGCTTGATTGCAGAGATTCGCCGCAATCTAGTCAGTCGATCACAAAGATACCTTCAGGGTAATCTATCTTCTCTCGAGTTGACCATGTTGGAGGATGGCATCAGCAATGAAGTGCTCGCCGCACTGGCGCCCCTCAGTGGACGTGTAGGCGTTCTAGAGTGGATAGCCGGTCGAGGCAGAATTGCTTGCTTCGTCACGGTGATTGACTCGGCAGGGGAAGTATATGCGCAAATACTTGAGTATCCAGAAACGGACCTGGCTTGGCTCGCGGAGAAAATGGATACGTCACTTCGTGCTTGGCACCGTGAGCGTCCGGGCGACCCCTTCGATATTCCTCAATGGCGCGAACTAGAGGCGTGGCTATCGCGTGAGTTGACTCCCCATCTTAAGGAAGGTGACCACTTAGTGATCTTCGAGCACGAGCGATTCGTCGGTCTACCTTGGCATGTAGCAGCAGCACCGTACTGGTCCTGTTCGTACGCTGGCGGCTGGGCTTCTCTTCTCGCATTACCCAGTGTGAAAACCAAACCTGCGAAGACAAGTCTGGGAGTGGGGATAGTGCCGGTTTATGGAGAATCTGACGAGGTTCTAAATTCCTTTCAGCAATCTCTTGCCCACTCCAAGACTCTTATTGAGCAGCTTGGTCTTGAGCTGTTCACTCGCGAGGGTAAAGAGTGTGACCGCCAGGGGCTGATCGAACTACTCGCCCAAGCTGACGTGTGCAAACTACTTTGCCACGGCCGCGTTTCGCTCTTCGGCTTCGAAGTCGATTTGATGCTCGCCCACGAGGGTGCGCTGCCCTCTGCCGACCCACTTACCGCAGCAAGCGCGGTTGCTCAGCAACATCGATTCGGTTGGCGCGATGGCCGTCACCTGGACGCTTCCTCGCGTATAATTTTCAGTGCCGCATGTTCCACTGGTCTTGCTCATATCGTCGGCGTAGGCGAGCGAGTGAGCTTACTAGCGGGCTTGAACAAAGCAGGCACTCTGTCTCTAGTTGCACCACGTTGGGATGCAGTAGCCACCGCCGTCCTCCCCACCCTTGACGAAGCATTGCGGCGGCATCTTGGGGGTATGACTCTGGCGGCGGCGGTATGGACTGCATGTCGTGAAGCCAATGTGCGAGAGCCTCGCTGGTTAGCCTGGACCTTGTGTATTGAAGGAGATTGGCGATGACCCAGAAGTTCGAAGATTTCATTACAGAGAAAAATGTCAGTGGTCACGACCTAGCGCAGGCGGCGCGCTACTACCTTTCTGAGCGGTGCGACGACCCAACCACTACTGAGATGCGCGAAGCGCTATACACCGCGACCGAAAATCCCACCGCCGTCGATGCTGGCCTCGACCTTCTAGCCCGCGATCCTGTCGCGCTCGATCAAGCCTCTTATGCTCTATTGGCCTGGGCTTGGGATCAACCTGACGAGGTGAGTCGAGTAGAGAGTGCAATTGGCGCTGCGAAGCAGAAACTCCCTGTAATTGAGGCAGGCTTGCTGGCGATGGTAGCGATGTACGGGATGTATCTAGTAGTAACAGGCAATCGAAAGCGCACAACCACGACGGTTTACCATGCCGATGGCACGAAAACCGAGAAGGTGGAGGAATACTATCCGCCATCCTTGTCCGGTTTAACGGCTATATTCAAAATGAGAAGGGACGACGACTCATAACCCGCTGTAAGAATTTCAGTCGCCAAGCCGGGTCTGCCTGTAGTGGTTCAATGATTCTGCACACCAACAGGCGGAAAACTCTAATCAGCGGTGTAATTCAAACAGGGATGTTCACTCTGGACTAAGGGATCGTCACCGATGTTGAATCGGCCGCACATACTCTATTCCGTTCCCTGAAACTATCGACAATAGCAAAGCCCTAGAGCAACATGGTTTTGACGTCCGAGATGCTAAACCAACGCTTTTCGATGCTGATGGCCCGGTGTATCAAACGATGGCAGTTGGCACAGAGCAAAGCCATGTCCTTGAGCTTAGTAGGTGAGGCATCAGATTGAGATAGGGGAACAACGTGATGCGCTTCGAAAAAGGCATCTTCCAGCTTTTCATCCGTGACTGACGGCTTGAAACCGCAAATTTCGCAGTGGAGTGGCCCTTTCTCACGGCGGACTTTTAAAAGCTTTTTGCGAATATTCCGGTTTCTTTCCCGCGTCCGATGTTTCCGAGTTAGAAGGCGACCCTCCGGAAATTCATCTTCCGGGTCATCATCAGCCGGCTCTGGTGGATCCAAAATAAGCTCTCGGATCTTTCGGGCGGTGACTTTGACCTGGTCAGGATACCTGCCGAACTCCCCCCAGATTTCTTTATCCATCGTAGAAACGTTGGTAAGGCCCCTACCGGTATGTACAGCCCTGAGGTTCATTAGTTTGAAAACAACACCGTCAGTATTCCGGAACGTAGGGTTTTCAGAAGACTGTTGATGAAAAGGATGTTTCCGCAAAGTTTCAGATAGCTCAACAATTCGGTCGTCATTTTTAGAGGGGACACGACATTCACAAGAAAAATAAAGATCGAGTGACCTGCCCCCAACTTTCTAATCCATTCTGATCTTAGTAATGTTCATCACCAGAGAGGACGATGAACATGAAGAAGCGATTCACCGAAGAACAGATCATTCCCATTCTGAAGGAAGCCGAGGCTGGCCTGCCGGTCAAAGAGCTGTG
>NZ_FOHZ01000033.1:0-2572 GCF_900111555.1 Marinobacter segnicrescens | reverse complement strand
GATGCTCTGGCCCGTCTCGACAAGTATGCTGTGCTCATCATCGATGACCTGGGCTACGTTCGGAAAACCGAGCAGGAAAGCACTGTGTTGTTCGAGCTGATCGCCCATCGCTACGAGCGCCACAGCCTGATCATCACTTCCAATCAGGACTTCGAGCACTGGGACAAGCTGTTTGAGGACACCATCATGACCGTCGCCGCCATCGACCGACTGGTCCATCACGCCACCATCCTTCAATGCACGGGGGAAAGCTACCGGAGAAAAGCCTCACTCAAGAAGCAGACAACATAGGTTCACCGTCAACCGGCCAACTTAATCGACGCTGGACCGGCCAAGATAGTTGACGCCGTACAGAGCCAAATCGTTAGCTGCGAGGCCTATCCTTTGCCGAACACCTCCTTGAGTACTGAGTGGGCTTGGAACTCAGTGGCGATTTGCAAAGGCGTCACCCATTTTCCTGAATTTTGATCAAGGTACGTCTTCTCAAGGATTCCACCGGCGCTGACCATTCTGTTTACTAGGTCTAGTTCATCACTTTCAATTGCAAGCATAAGGGGGGTATAGCCTGGAATGGGGTAATTCTGTTCTGCGTTGGTGTCTGCTCCCTGCTCGATGAGCAGTCCGGCCATAGCCCGCAAAACATCCAGGTCAAACGACTTTCGCTCTGTTTCAACCAGAACTTTTCCGGCCGCTTGGTGGATGCTGTTATACCTAGGGTTGGAGGCGACTCGTTCCAAATACTGCCGCTGGGCTTCGAGGGTCATACCAAGACTCCCTGAGGTATATCGCCGGATGCTTTCAAGTAGCACCTGATCTTGGGGAACCTGTGTTATCTGTTTTAAGACCTCACTCTTGCCCTTTACCAATCCAATTTTTTGAATGCAGTAGTACAGGGGTGTGCTCAGCTCGATGCCGGCTCTGGAATCTGGCGCGCAACCCATATCAAGTAATTTTCGCAGCACATCGAGCCTGTTGGTATTGATAGCGGCTGTTAGCAGGGATAGGCGCTTCTTCTGCGTAGTCGCATTCAAAACTTCTGGCTCGTGTGGCTTTGCACTCAGCAAAGTGAAAAACGAATCATCACCTGGCTTTTGGTTCGGGGTAGTGACATCCAGGGTAATCTCCCCGAAAAACAGCGGTAGTCAAAAGTAGAATTTTCCGTAAGCTACACGCAGGGAGATTCTGCATGAAGAAATCACGTTTTTCCGACAGCCAGATCCTGTCGATCCTGAAGCAAGCCGAGAATGGCGTCCCGGTTCCGGAGTTGTGCCGTGAGCACGGCATGAGTAGTGCAACCTTTTACAAGTGGCGCGCTAAGTTCGGTGGCATGGACGCTTCCATGATGGCCCGGTTGAAGGAGCTGGAGGATGAGAACCGCCGGCTCAAGAAGATGTACGCCGAGGAACGGCTCAAGTCGGACATCCTCAAGGAAGCCATCGAAAAAAAGTGGTGAAGCCGTCTCGTCGCCGTGAGATGGCGCAGAAAGCCGTCGGTGAGAAGGGCGTCAGTATTCGCCTGGCGTGTTGGATGTTCAGTATCAGCGAGACCTGTTACCGCTACCAGGCCAAGCTCAGCAGCGAAAATGCTGAGATCGCGGACTGGCTAATCCGGTTAACCCACAACCAGCGGAATTGGGGCTTCGGTCTGTGCTTCCTGCATCTGCGTAATGTGAAAGGCTTTACCTGGAACCATAAGCGGGTATACCGGATTTACCGGGAGCTGGAGCTGAATTTGCGCATCAAGCCCAAGAAGCGTCTGGTTCGTCAAAAGCCGGAGCCCTTGGCCGTGCCGGAAACGATTAACGACAGCTGGTCCATGGACTTTATGCATGACCAACTTAGTGACAGCCGCAGTTATCGGTTACTGAACGTCATCGACGATTTTAATCGAGAGGGGCTGGGCATTGAGGTCGACTTCTCGTTGCCGGCAGAGCGTGTGATCCGCGCACTGGAGCAAATCATCGAATGGCGAGGCAAACCACGCTCTATTCGCTGTGACAATGGCCCGGAGTACATCAGTGGCAAGCTGGCGACCTGGGCCGAAACCCAGGGCATCCAACTGGTGTTTATCCAGCCCGGCAAGCCCCAGCAGAACGCCTACATCGAACGCTACAACCGAACGGTACGGTATGACTGGCTGGCTCACTATCTGTTCGACAGCACCGACGAAGTCCAGGATTACGCCACCCGCTGGCTATGGCACTACAATCACGAACGGCCCAACATGGGACTTGGAGGGATTACCCCTCAACAGAAGTTGGCCATGATGGCCTGAGGTCTACTTTTGAACCCCGCTAAAAATGGGGGGATTACCGAGCCAGCGCGCTTCATGCCAGCTCTGGCAGTAGGAGAGCGAGCCTGAGGGGGCAACCTTTTGCAAAAAGATCTTAAAATGCGTGAGTAGCTGTTGGTGACCTGCCCCCAACTTTCTAATCCATTCTGATCTTAGTAATGTTCATCACCAGAGAGGACGATGAGCATGAAGAAGCGATTCACCGAAGAACAGATCATTCCCATTCTGAAGGAAGCCGAGGCTGGCCTGCCGGTCAAAGAGCTGTGTCGCAAGTACAACA
>NZ_FOHZ01000064.1 GCF_900111555.1 Marinobacter segnicrescens | reverse complement strand
GCTGTATTGCTTGCGTTTCTTGCTCATGATTCTCCTCCTTGTGGAGATGATGAATCAGAGCTTAGGCACCTGTCCAAATTTCGGGGTCCACTTCAGTAGACGAAATAAACAGGGCTGAGGTTTTGCCGGAGCACAAACAAGTACTATCGTATGGCCTTAGTATTGACAATACCGCCTCTTGGATGGCGGCGTCGCAAAATTCTGAAGCGAAGGATGCTATAGATTTGCGCTTAAGCAATCAGTATTGGAGTGAGGTTTTGTCCCTATTCGATAGGGAGTGACGCATGGCTTAATCAACAAGGGCCAGCATTCAGCGGCTTGTCCGCTGCCATTCTTACTATGTGATCTTTCATCTATGTATATGCGCAACGAAGTCTCTTAAGCAGGCTAGACGTGAATCTGACAAAGGTATGTCAGTTAGCAGCTTGGTAACGAACTTAGGCCCATGTGATCCAATTTCCGGACAGAATTTTTCTATTTCTCCCACTGGTATTACAAATATACCCAAATTCTCTAAAGCAGACTTGAGCGCTTTGTAGTCCGTTTGCGCCTGACCATTAGGAATCGCGATTTCACCAAATTTTTTAACCTCGTTCCAAGCAGTACCTTGTTTCATGAGTGCTGCTATATCACCTTTCGGTAACTTTTCTTCGCCTGCATTCTGCAACGCTTGGATTATTTCGGACTTAATGGTTTTAGCTGATTTTGGTTTAATTCCACCTCTTACAGCAGAGTCGACCCTTCTCCACAAAACTTCGACCTCAATCCAGTTGCCGCCAAACGCTGAAACAGTGTTTTTGACTAAATCTCGCTCCGATAAGAAATCTATATCGAAAACGGCCTTTATTGGCACACCTATCTTTCTTAAAACGTCGGCTACTTTAGGTATTGCATGTTTGCCGCCAGTGGGTACGTATGAGGTATCTTTGAAAGGAGCTGTGTTGTTGCTATTAATGTAATCGGCAGCAGAATTAATTAGACGACAATCACTATCATCTTCACATATAATTGTTTGTTCATGAAATATACCTTCCAGAGCATTTGAATATCTCAACTCTGGCTTTTCCCAAAGCTCTTTTATGGTCTCGGATGCAGCTTCGTATACAATATTAACATCACCTTCTCGTTGAATTCTTAATATTCGAACTCTACCTTTGGTCCCTTCTAAGAACCCCCGGAGAATATCGCTACTATGTGTTGCAACAATTAACTGACCTTTAACTTCAGATGATAATGTCTCTCCCAGCCTTCTCATTTGAGGAGGATGCAAGAATGCTTCCGGCTCATCCAGAAGGGTAATGTCTCTCTCTGAAGCAACTGTCTCAAATAGAATTCCAGCATAACTTTTAATGCCGGCGCCTTGCTTATCTAAAAGGGGATTTTCACGAACTTTTGAAACATAATCATTTCCTACGCGATCCACTACGTTTTCGCCCATCGGGATCTGCCCTACGTGGATTGGAAGCTTGCTACCACCACGAAAATCAAACATCAAGTCTTTTGAGAAAGCCTTTTTAAATAGGTCACTGACTCGCTTCATCAGTTCTTCGTCGTCATAAAGAATATGTTGTGGCTTCGTTTTATGTTGACCCGGCGAAAGACTATTTTGCTGATTACAAATATTTAGTCGATCATTAGCAGCAATATTTTTTATACTACCAGCATGCAAACCATTAATTAGGTACGGACTGTTATCCCAGAAGGGGCGGTCTCCAACTCCAAGTGCAACACCCGGGTTAATGAACGCCTGACGGCGCATCCTGGGTTTGCTTGATCAGATCCATAAAGACCTCCAGCGG
>NZ_FOHZ01000028.1 GCF_900111555.1 Marinobacter segnicrescens | reverse complement strand
CTTGGCCAACGGGCGCAGGATCAAATGCCTGACGATCGTGGATGATTTCACCAAGGAATGCCTCGACATTCCCGTTGCTATGGGAATCTCAGGCGAACAGGTGGTCCGCACCCTGGATGGCATAGCGGCCTTCAGAGGCTATCCAAAGGCCGTCAGAACCGATCAGGGGCCGGAATTTACTGGCAGAGTATTGGATCAATGGGCTTATCATCATGGCGTTGAGCTGAAGCTGATCCAGCCTGGAAAGCCGATGCAGAATGGTTACGTCGAGAGCTTTAACGGAAAATTCCGGGATGAGTGTCTGAATGAACATTGGTTCCGGGATCTTGCTCATGCCCGCGAAAAGATCAGCAACTGGCGCTTGGACTACAATGAGCGGCGACCGCATTCATCCTTGGGGTATCAGACACCCCTGGAGTTTGCCTCCGCTCTCCGACTTGGAAAAACTGATTCAAAAGTAACGGACATTACTAGGGAGCAGTTGGATTAAAGACTGGGGGCAGGTCACTTTGTCGTTTCAAGGCATGGTAGTTTCGCAATTCCCAACCTCCAGAGGAAGGGCACCATGATAGGAATGGTTGTTGCCCCCCCCAACAGGCGCAAAACGCTTATCATTGGTGCAACTGAAGGGGGGCGTTGTATACAGCGGGTATTAGCTTTACGTCTTAGTTAGAGGCTGGCACCCGTTTGACAGGTAGCCTTATGCATCCCTGCCGGCCCAATTGGCTGCTAGGACTATGGATGGCAGGGTCGCAATTTGGGTGACGATAAATCTCTAAGAGAATCCAACACAATCAAAAAGGGGAGCGACGAAAAGACCGTAACTCCCCTTAAAAATTCAGAAAATTTGGGCATATTGCGGGTTTACTATTTTACTGAGCAGGATTGAAAATCCCCGTGTCGGTGGTTCGATTCCGCCTCCGGGCACCATTAGAATTCAGACGAAGCCCGCCTTGTGCGGGTTTTGTTGTTTCAAGGCCTGACCAATGGGCAAGCCACAAGCTGAACCTACTGCGCCCTACCCCCCAATTCCGCCACCGGCAATACCCCCGCCAGCCCCAGGAAGTGGAACACGACGGTCAGCACTCCGAACACCAGCACCAGCAAAATGCCAGCCTGCCCACCCGGAGCCATAAAGCCTGACCGGCCACCTTTCAGCATTCTTGATTTCCTGGCCAGCAGGGCCGGGATAATGCATGTCCAGACTGCCGCGGCTGCACCGGCATAGCCGATAGCCAGCACGAAGCCGAAAGGGGCCAGCAGCGAGAGCAATAGCGGCGGAATAAAGGTGAGGGCCCAGGTTCGGGTGCGCCCCTTCCGGTCGTTGCGAAAACCAAGCAGGTCTGCCATGAAGTCGAAGGTGCCGAGGCCAACGCCCACAAACGAGGACAGTATCGCTGCCGCTGAGAAGGCACTGATGATATTTGCCACCTGCTCGGTGTCGATAGCAAACGACAGGGCTGCCAGCAGGGCATTCACGTCACCACCCCGGGCGACCACAGGCCCGAAGTCGGCTCTCGGCAAATTGCCGAAGATACTGATCAGCCATGCCATGTAGAGCATCAGCGCGATCAGGGTCCCACCGAGAATGGCCTTCTGCGCCTTGCGTTCGTCACCGTAATAGGCGCGCAGGGACGCCACCGAATGATGATAGCCAAACGATGTCAGTGCCACTGGCAACAGGGCCAGGGCGTAGGGCGCGTAGTGACCGCCCACGTTCGAGGTGTCGAACAGAACACCGAGATCGATCCTGGCCGCGAGGCCGGATATCCCCAGCACGAAGCTCAGCACCATGAAGGTGACAAGCACAACCGACAGCCGGTCCACCGCTCGCGTGGAGTGCCAGACAACCAGTGAAAACACGGCAACAAAGGCAACGGAGGCAAGCTTGCTGTTGGCGCCCGTCAGGTCGTGGATAATCAGCCCGGAGGATGTGATGTAGGCGTAGAGCAGTATGCCACCCACAAAGTAGACCATCAGGTTGCTGAGGATATTAACCTTCGCCCCGAGAAGGGACCTTGTGACGGTGTTGAACGAAGCCCTGAGGTCGTAGTGTTTGAAAGCCTCCAGCAGCATCCAGCCAGACAGCGTCATTACCGACATGGTGAGTATCAGGGCCAGGCTGGACCACAGCGTCCAGGCCCCGGCTCCGGAGCTGGGCAAGCCCAGCATACCGGCGCCCACGCACACGCCTGCAACAATGCTGGAGCCACCAACCAGGGAGGGATTACGATCACGCGTTGGCTGAACCATTACGTCATGTCAGCCATTAGTGTTCCTGGCGTCATGGACAGAAATCAAGGGGAAGACTTTCGTAAAACCACAATCATGCAGCCTTGCGAAAGTCCTCCATCCTGGCCGCCTTGTCCCGGGTGCGCTTGTACTTGCTCTTGTCCTCAACAACCCGCATCTGATACTTCGGGGTTCTCAGATCCCGCTGCACAGCACTGTGCTGGGTGGCTTTCGCCTTCTTCCTGGCCATATTGGTTTCTCCTCTGCTGGCCGCTTGGTTACCATCGGTATTATAACATTGCTGCAAATGCATGAGCGTACGCAATGCCCGTCACTCCCTGCGACCCTGGATTCCTCCATCCGCAGGACACCGGTGTCACGCGCGTTTAATTTGGCGGGTCTTCTGCTTCCGACTAGTTCCGCAAACACTCCCAGGCCCGCTTACCAGACAATTCCCGGCGCTCGGCCCGTAGCCGATTGCCCTGGTTTACGGAGTAGCCACCCGCGCGCAGCCGGCTGTCGATCCATTCGATACGCTCGACCAGGGATTGGCATTGGGCCTCGCGTTTTTGGGCGTCACTCTCACCCTTGCTGACCTTTCTACCATTGCCCTTACCGGAACCGGTCCGGGCACGCAATTCACGCCTGCCCCGGCTCACCGCCTCACTGGCGCGGATATTCCCTCGCATATCGATTTCGCTGTAGCCCTCGAACCGGAAGGGCTCATGGGCCTGTTGCGCCGGCGCCGTGTCACCGTAGTGAACCACGCCGTCCGGGTCGGTCCATTTATAGACCTGGGCATTGGCAGGGAATGAGATCACGAGCAAAATCGCTAACATAAGTGGGGGCTGCCATCCTGGCATTCGGGCTCTCCATGGGTTCAGAAAGCTTCGGAGGTTACCCGGCCTCAACCTCACGGGCAACGGCACGAGGTGCGCCAAGCGCCAGCGTTACGGCACCGAGGGAACAGATGGCCATGGTCAGTACGATCGGCAACAACGCATCACCAGCGTAGGTAGCGGATAGCGCACTGATGATCCCGGCAAAGGTAAACTGGGTTGCCCCCAGTAACGCCGAGGCTGTGCCGCCCAGGTGCGGGAAATACTCGAGTGCATTGGCCATGTTGTTGGGAATAATCGCGCCCATGCACCCTACCCCGACGATAATGCATCCGGCGACCACCCAGTACGGGGCCCCAAGCCAGGCAGTTGCCACCAGCGCCAACATGGCGGCGAACTGAACCAGTACACCAATACGTAGCAACATCGTGGACGGATAACTGAGAAGCAGCCGCCGGTTAAGCAGGTTCAACACCGCCATCATGCCGACATTGGCGGCAAACAGCCCTGAGAAATGCCCCTTGGACAGGCCAAACCATTCCTGGTAGATAAACGACGCATGGGTGATAAACACCAGCATGGCGCTGAAACACAGCACCTGGATACCGACAAATCGCATAGTGGTGCGGTGGGAAAGCACCAGGGCGTAATTGGTTACCAGGGTACTGAGGGGCGTGGTCACCGGCTTGTGGACGGGCAGACGATGGAACATCACCAGCTTGAGCACGAAGCCCAGGAATACCGCATAGCCGGTCAGCATCAGAAACACCGCCGGCCACTCGCCCACAGCCAATAGCAAGGCGCCAATGGATGGTGCTGCCGCAGGGGCTATAAACATGATCAGCCCGATCAGGCCAAACAGGCGGGCCGCGTCCTGCCCATTGGTGGTATCCCGCACGATGGCCGGCACCGAGACCGCGCAGAAAGCCCCACCGATGCCCTGCACGACCCGCCAGAACAGCATTTCATCAAGGGAGGCCGCCCGGGAAACCATGAACGCCGCGCAGCCAAACACCAGCAGGCCGCCCAGCAGAATCAGCTGGCGCCCATAGCGGTCGGACAATGGACCGCCCACCAGCTGGGCCAGTCCCAGGGCGCCGACATAGGCGCTCAACGTCAGCCCAATGTCGCCCAGGCCCACACCCAGGTCTGCGGCGATATCCGGAAACGCGGGCAGGTAGGCGTCCAGGGCCAGCGGCCCCAGCGCGACGGTCATTCCCAGTAGTACTGCCAGACGAAACTGCGACAAAGCACCCCTCCAAAAAGGTAGACAGCTAATCGTATTTTCCCGAAATGCGCAATCGCTATCTTTGCGGAGGGCAAGGCTACAGCAAAATAGTGGTCCAGCAGACGACGATCAGCACCAGCCCCATAAACTGCGCCGCGCTGCCCATATCCTTTGCGGACTTGGAAAGGGGATGCAATTCCAGGGAGATACGGTCAACCACATGCTCGATGGAGGAGTTGATCAACTCGATCGTCAGGGACAACAAGGGGGTCAGTAACAACAGCGCGCGCTCTACCGGGGATACATCTACCCAGAGCGCGATGGGCAACAGCACGGCATTGAGGAGCACCAGTTGCCGAAACGCGGGCTCAGTACGGAAAGCTGCCCGAAACCCCTGCATGGAGTAACCGGTAGCATTCAGAATACGACGCAGCCCGGTGCCCCCTTTAAGCTCCCGGGCTGTCTTTGGATCGGATACATCTGTCATGGATATCAGTCGCTGGCCAGAATCTGGGGGCATTATGGCAGGCCAGCGGGGGCTGTGTCCCGTGCGGAAGGAAAGCCGTTCAGGCCAGGGCGCCCAGACCACGGACCACCAACCCACCCAGGTCGCATGTTAACCAGCAACACCTTCGTATCGGGCGTTTCAGTTGCGCCGCGACAGCGGTATGATCCGGTTCTGTTAAACGCACCGACAGCCCGGAACCCATATGACCAAGACGCCCCTGCCCACATCACTCACACTGCTCTGCGTTCTGTTACTGGCAGGCTGCAGCAACCCGGAAACGCCGCAGGAGGTCACCCAGGCCTTCTGGGAGGCCGTCCTGGAAAACGACGGCGAAACGGCTGCGGAGCTGTCCACTCTGGTGGACGAATCCGGCTTTGATGGCTTTGGTGTGGACTGGACCGGGGCCCAGGTGAGCTGGGGCCGGGTCACGGTAGAGGGCGAGCACGCCAGTATCGAAACCATATTTAACGACCTGGACGTGACCCGGGGTGAGTCGCTGGAAACCACCACCCGGCTGATCCGGATCAGTGACCAGTGGCAGGTGGACTATCACCATACCGGAGACGAGATCGAGGCCGACCGCCGGCTTGAGAGCCTGATGGGGAGTTTCCGAAGCCTGGGCGACTCCCTGCGATCCCGGTTTGCAGACGAGTCGGAAAAAGCCGCGCAGGAAATGGACCGCCTGGCCGCAGAATTCGCCACCCTCGCCGGCGACGCCGAACGGGAGCTTTCAGCCCTGGTGGAGCAGTACAGCGAAGACCTGCAGCGGGAAATGGACGAGTTTGCCCGCTCCCTGGATGAAGCCCGCCAGCAGAACCCGGATGCCAGCCCGGAAGATCAGCAGACACTGGACCAGGCCCAGCAGGCCATAAAGGACCAGAAAGAAACCCTGGAGCGAGAGGGCTCCGAGGCCGCGGCTGAGGTCAGCCAGGAACTGGCGCGGATACAACAGCAGCTGTCAGAACTGTCTGGCCAGTCCTATGACCAGCTCAAGAAGGAACTGGTCCTCTGGATGGAACAACTGAACCGGGAACTGGAAAGGCTGAACCGGCAGGCCCGGGAGCAGCAGGAGGGCCAGTAAGCCATGTCACTCACAGTCTGGCTGACGTTCGTGGTCGCAGCTGTGCTGATCTCCGTATCGCCAGGGGCAGGTGCAGTAAACACCATGAGTAACGGCCTGCAGTACGGTGTACGACGTTCGGTACCCTCCATCCTGGGCCTTCAGCTGGGTTACGGAGCACAGATACTGCTGGTCGGTGCGGGCCTGGGTGCCATCATCGCTTCATCCACCCTGGCGCTGTCGGTCATCAAGTGGTTGGGCGTTGCCTATCTGATCTGGCTGGGCATCCAGAAATGGCGTGAGCCAGTCGTCACTCATTCGGAGGGCCCCCCAGCCGAAACCAGCAACCAGAAACGTTTCTGGCAGTCGGCCTTTGTGAACCTGACCAATCCCAAGGCCACGGTATTCCTGGTCGCCCTGTTCCCCCAGTTCCTGGTGGCAGGCGAGCCCCATGGACCGCAACTTGCGACCATGGGCATCACCCTGGTCCTGGTCGACTGCATGGTGATGCTGGGCTATGCACTGCTTGCCAGCCAGCTTTACCGTTTCATGACAACACCGCGACGGCAGAAGCGCATGAACCAGGTATTCGGCAGCCTGTTTGTGGTGGCGGCCGTGGCCCTCGCCAGCTTCCGGCGGACCTAAAAACCCGGGTGACGAAGGACGCAACAAGCCTTATCCTTGCCGCCCACCGATTTCATTTTCGACAACATCCCAGGAGCCCGGCTTGACCCGCAGGATCGTTCTCTCCGTATTGCTGGCACTTCCGTTTGCAGGAGGCCTGGCCGAGGCGCGACAGATTCCTCCGGTTAGCCTGGAAATATCCGGCGAGGCTACGCCCGAACTGCTGGCAGATTTCCGCCAGGCGCTGCGGCGAATGGAGGACCGCCTCGAGAAATCCGAAAACCAGGTTGAGGCCGACAGGGTAACCGGGCAGGTTGATCTGGGGCAGTTCTGGAGAGTCGAGCAAGACATAGACTATACGGTCAATCGGACCAGCCCCCGTCAGCGTCTCAACATCATCTACCCCTTCGAGGGCGAACCACCCTATAGGACCATCGTTTACTTCCACGACGGGGACTGGCAATCAGGCAACCGGACGGCCGCCGCAGATGCGGTCGCCTACCAGGCCATCTACCAGGGGTACGCCCTGGTCAATGTGGGGTACCGACTGGCTGACGAGGCACTCTGGCCAGGGCAGCTGCATGACGCCAAGGCTGCCATCCGCTTCCTGCGTGCCAATGGCGAACAGTACCAGCTGGATACCGAACACCTGGTTGCCTGGGGCCGTGGCAGCGGTGGCCATATTGCACAGATGCTGGGCGCCACCAATAACAACCCGGCCGCAGAAGACCCCGGGATGGGATACGCAGAGGCATCGTCGGCGGTGCAGGGTGTGGTGTCCTGGAACGGCGCATCGGATATCACCAACCTGCCGGAGCAGACCCGCGATGCCGCCGATGCATTGACGGGCTACCTGGCCTATATGAGTGAGCTGGCGCTGGAAGCCAGCCCCGTGGCGCAGGTCAGCGAAGACTTCCCGCCTATCCTGCTGGTCCATGACACCGGCAACCGTGCCGTCCCCTTTGAGCAGTCTGCCCGCATGGCCATACGGGTCAATGCCGCCACCGGTGAACCCAGGGCGACCCTGAGACTTGTTGTGAGCGGGGAGCAGACAGCCCAGGGGCTGGACCACCCCGACGTCATGTTCCCAAGCCTCGACTTTGTGGATGCACTGCTCTATCCGCTTGATGGCAACCCACACCGGTCTTCGTTCTTTCCCGGCATCCAGACAGTGGACGACACCGGGCAGCAGTGACGACGGGGCCCGACCGTTGCAGGACCGTGAATGCGCCAACCGGCCCACGCCCGGTACGTTATGGTGCAAATTCTTTTAATTCTTGTTTAGCGATTGCCCACTAAATGATCTATGCTGTTTGAAAACCGTATAGAAGTTGACATGCATCAATAACAACAAAAGGGGCAACAATGAAAACGGTTCGACGCAGCGACATGATCATTCCCGCCTGGCTGGTTATCCTGACCGGATCAGCGGCCTTTCTCTACTGCGCCTACGCAGGCTTACTCTGACAGGAAGAATCCCTGTCCGGAGCGCGAAACCAGCAGGAGCTGAACGTAGCAGGTGAGCCCGAAACACTCAGGGCTCACCACCCAGTGGTGTGCCATCACCAGCGCCGGCTTCACCAGCTGCTTCCCCCGGTTCTTCTGCCGATCCGGAAGACTCTGCCTTTGCCTGACGCATAAAGGCGATCCCGCTTTGCAGCACCATCGCCCTGAAGCGGGCATCCGCCTGGCCGAAGATGCCGAGCGCAAACGCACCCAGCGCAGCTTCCAGGGGATTATCGCGGATGGCCTGTTCGAGGCGCTCGCGCATGGTTGGGCTCTGTTCTCCATCGCCGTCACCTTCTCCCGATGTCGCCCGGGAGCGGATCAATCGCCAGAAGAAGAGACCCAAAAGCAGAAAGCAGGCAGCGCCGGATATGGCAAGCGCACCGGCTTGCCCCACCAGGGGCGTAAGGCCTGCCGTCGCGGCCCACAGAAGCAAGACCAGGCCAGCGATGAGGAGGGCCGACAGCAAGGCAAATGCCAGCAGTGCTCCGATGAGCGCGGCAATGGCCTTGCGGGCCAGCCCTTCAATTTCCTGTTTGGAATACATGGTTACCGGTCGAGCAGCTTGCCAACCACCAGTCCGGCCAGGAAGAGGATGATGACCGTCAGGAACGGTCGCTCAGAGATACGCTCTTCAGCTTCGTGGAGTGCCTTCTCACCGGCACCGCGGGCGTAGTCCAGCGCTTCCTGGCTTTCCCGGCGAATTTCGTCACGGAAATTGTTCAGGTTGCTCTTCTGTCCGTCGGCCACGCTCTTGCTCAGTTTGGCCAGGTCTTCGCGCAATGCCTTAAGGTCAGCTTTGACCTGCTCGTATTCAGCGTTGGATGCCTTAACGTCCTGTGATTGTGCTGCCATTGCCTATCTCCTTGATGGATGATGACTTTCCAAGTGTTTTCTGACCATGCTCCCTCAAGGTAGCACAGGTATGCAGGTACGTCGGCATTATTGAGGGAATGTCATGGGCCGGCACCGCCGGTCATCGGTCCAGCAACTCGATCCAGTGTCGCACCGGCACGGATGCGCGGGTTTCCAGGTGCAGTTGGCACCCAACATTGGCGGTGACAATCTCATCTGGCTGGTCCACGGTGAGCGCAGCAAGTTTGTTGGCCAATAGCCGCTGGCTGAGTTCCGGTTGCAGCACCGAGTAGGTACCGGCGGAGCCGCAGCAAAGGTGTTTATCGGTGGTTTCCGCCAGCGTGATGCCCGCCTTTTCCAGTACCTGCTCCACCACCCCGCTCTGCTTCATGGCATGCTGCAGAGTGCAAGGACAGTGGAAGGCCACCTTGCCCTGCCCTTTCGCCAGGCCCAGGCTGCCCAGGTCCTGCTGCAGCAGAAACGCGCCCAGGTCCATCGTCAGTTCGCTCACCCGGCGGGCCTTGTCTGCGTATGCCGGGTCGTCCTTCAACAAATGACCATAGTCCTGGACCATGGCTCCGCATCCGGACGCCGTCATGACCACTGCCTCGGCCCCGTTTTCAATAGCCGGCCACCAGGCGTCGATATTACGCCGCATGTAGTCGAGGCCATCGCCATGCTCTCCGAGATGGTAACTGACGGCGCCACAGCAGCCCGCCGCCGGCGCCTCTACCAGGGTAATACCCAGGCGGTCCAGCACCCTTGCCGCAGCGGCGTTGGTGTTCGGTGTCGCCGAGGGCTGCACACACCCGGCCAGGGCCAGCACCTTGCGAGGGTGGCTGCCCGCAGGCCAGGGGCTGGCTTCACGTCTCGGGGGAATCTTGCTGCGCAGGGGTTCAGGCACCAGGGGGCGGGCAAGCTGGCCGACCCGCAGCAAGCTTCCGAACAGGCGCCGATTGGGCAGCACCCGCAACAGCGCCTGTCGCAGCCACCGCTCCCGTGCAGGACGCTCTATCCGGTCTTCCATCAGCCCGCGGCTGATATCCAGCAGGCGGCCGTACTGCACGCCGGAAGGGCAGGTTGTTTCGCAGGCCCGGCAGCTCAGGCACCGGTCCAGGTGCTCCTGGGTCCTTTCGGTGGTTTCGTGCCCCTCCAGGAACATTTTCATCAGGTAGATGCGCCCGCGGGGGCCGTCCCGCTCGTCACCCAACTCCTGGTAGGTGGGACAGGTCGCCGTGCAAAAACCACAATGCACGCAGCTGCGCAAGATGGCTTCGGCTTCCTGGCCTTCCGGTTGTGCTGCGAATTCCTGAACAAGGTTGGTTTGCATGATTACAGCCAGCTATAAAGATGTCCGGGATTGAAAATACCGTTGGGATCAAAGGCCGCCTTGAGGCGCTTCTGGATGGTTCGCAACGGCGACGGCTGAGGATGCATCACCTCTCCGCTGCGGTCACCGTGGCAGAACAGGCTCACCTGCCCTCCGGCCCGGGCGGCCCGTTCCGCCATGACGGACAGGGATTCGTCCTGCCTGCTCCAGCGCTGGGCACCACCCCAGTCAATCAGTGTCCTCTCACCCAACTCCTCCAGGGCAGCGGTCGGGTTGACGGAGAAACGCCACAAGGGCTCACTACCACTAAAGAAGGACAGCCGCTGATCACGAAGATCACGCCAGAAGGCCTCGCCGTCCTCAAGCACATTCATTTCGCCACCACTGTCAGCCACCCAGCGCTTTGCCGTTGCCTCCACGGCGGTGGCCGCACCGGACAAGCGCAGATACAGGTGGCCGTCGTACCAGCAAGCCGCCGACAGGGGTTTGGGCTGGCCGGCCAGCTGGTTCATGGTGTCGATGGCCTGCTGTTGCGCCATGGGTTGTACCAGGGTCTGCTCCATGGCTGGCAGCGGCAGCACCTTCAGGGAGACCTCTGTGATCACACCCAGGGTACCCAGGGCTCCGGCCTGCAAACGGGAGGCGTCATAGCCCGCCACATTCTTCATTACCTGGCCACCAAACTTCAGGTGTTCGCCCCGACCATTGATCAGCCGCAGGCCCAGCACGTGGTCCCGCACCGAGCCCTGCCAGGGACGGCCCGGGCCGGACAGGTTCGCGGCCAGGGTACCGCCGATGGTGTCCGTGTCGCCAAACCGCGGTGGCTCGAACGCCAGGCGCTGATTGTTCTCCGCCAGCACCGCATCGATATCCGCCAGGCGGGTCCCTGCCCTTGCGGTCATCACCAACTCCACCGGTTCATAACTGACAATGCCGGTATGCTCTGCCAGGCTCAGGGGCTGCCCCCGCAGGCCACGCCCGAGGAAAGGCTTACTGCCGCCGCCGGTGATGGCCAATGCTGTACCCGTTTCAGCCGCCTGTTTAACCTGTTCTGCCAGCTGTTGGCTGATATCACCCATGATGGGCCTCCCCTGCCTGTGCAACGTCTGGCTGGCGCAGGGGGCCAATGGCACGGTACTCCTGGCATTGGCGAAGGGTAGGCACACCCTTGCCTGGGTTCAGGATGCCCAGGGTATCGAAGGCCTGCTTGATGGCATGGAACTGGGAGACTTCGAGGTTGCCGAACTGATTGGGCATCTGCCGGATTTTCTCCATCCCGACACCGTGCTCGCCGGTGATGCTGCCACCAACGGCGACGCAGAGGTTCAGGATGTCACCACCGAAGGCTTCGGTACGCTCAAACTCCCCTTCCACATTGGCGTCGAACAGGATCAGCGGGTGCAGGTTGCCGTCACCGGCGTGGAATACGTTGGCAACGCGCAGCCCGTAATGGTCTGACAGGCGCTGCATTTCCGTAAGAACGTGGGCCAGCTGGCTTCGGGGAATGGTGCCATCCATGCAGTAATAGTCCGGGGAGATTCGCCCTACCGCCGGGAAGGCGGACTTGCGGCCTTTCCACAGCAATGCCCTTTCCTCCTCAGAGCCGGAGGTACGCACCGACGTGGCCCCCAGCGCCCGGAACAGGGATTCGGCCTGGTGGATGTGGTCGTGCACTTCTTCCTCGGTACCGTCCACCTCGCACAGCAACAGGGCTGCCGCATCGGTGGGGTAACCGGCATGGGCGAAGTCTTCGGCCGCCTGGATGGCAAAGCCGTCCATCATTTCCAGGCCACCGGGGATAATGCCATGGCCGATGATCCCGGCCACGGCCGCGCCGGCTGCCTGGACAGTATCAAACCCGGCCATGACCACCTGGGCTACCTCCGGCTTCGGTAACAGTTTGACCTGCACCTCGGTGACAATACCCAGCAACCCTTCGGAGCCGGTCATCAGGGCCAGCAGGTCCATGCCACAGCTGTCATAACCGTCGCTGCCAATGGTCACCCGCTCGCCCTCTGCGGTCACCACTTCCACGCTCAGCAGGTTGTGCACCGTCAGACCATATTTGAGGCAATGCACGCCTCCGGAGTTCTCGGCCACGTTGCCGCCAATGGTGCAGGCGATCTGGGAGGACGGATCCGGGCCATAATAGAGGCCATGCCTTGCTGCCGCCTCGCTGATGGCCAGGTTACGAACACCCGGCTGGAGGCGGGCGCTGCGGGCCTGCGGATCGATGGAGAGAATGCGATTGAACCTGGCCAGCGACAGAACAATACCACCGGCATGGGGCATGGCGCCGGCACTCAGCCCTGTGCCGGCGCCCCGGGCCACCACTGGTACTTCTTCAGCGTGGCAGATCCGCATGATCTGCTGCACCTGTTCCACGGTTTCCGGCAATAGCACCATCTGCGGCATTTCGCAGTACATGGAAAGGCCGTCGCACTCGTAGGGGCGGATGGTCTCGTCGTCGGTGATCACAGAGTCCGGGCTGAGAAAGCGCCGGAAGCGATCAGCGAGGCTTGCCCGGTACACAGGGGGAAAATCCGTACGCCCGTCAATGGGCCGGGGCGTGTCCGTTTCATGGGAGTTTGCCACTGACATGATTCAACCTGTCGCGATTATGGCTGTTGTTTCAGGTCATCATAAGGAAGCAAGTGCCGGAGCACCACCAGACTTTGGTTGATTAATTCAGCTATCCTGCCTTGGGGCGCCTATTGATTTTCTGTGTCGCAATCCGTACAAAGAGCGCCTTTCTGTAAAATGCGTGCATTTTCTGTTCATGGTGGCGGATCTTTCGTGTATTTTTCACGCATCATGAAGAAGTCATTACCGGAGTATGGCCATGGCGGACGTCGCCCCCCTGATCTGCAGGGACATCCACAAGACTTTCGACCAGAACGAGGTGCTCAAGGGCATTTCCCTGGAAACCCGCAAGGGCGATGTGGTGTCGCTGATCGGCAGTTCCGGCTCCGGCAAGAGTACCTTCCTGCGCTGCATTAACCTGTTGGAAACACCCACCTCTGGCGACATTATCGTGCATGGCGACCCAATCCGCTTCAAAACGGATCGCAAGGGCGAGCGTATTCCCGCCGACAACCGCCAGGTGGAGCAGATCCGCGCGCGACTTTCCATGGTGTTCCAGGGGTTCAACCTCTGGTCCCACATGACGGTGCTCGAAAACGTTATCGAAGCACCGGTACATGTGCTGAAAATGCCCCGGAAAGAGGCAATCGAGCGTGCAGAGGCCTATCTTCACAAGGTGGGCATCTATGAGCGCAAGGACTACTACCCGGCCCAGATGTCTGGCGGGCAGCAGCAGCGGGCGGCCATCGCCCGTGCCCTGGCCATGGAGCCGGAGGTGATGCTGTTTGACGAACCCACCTCTGCCCTTGATCCTGAACTGGTGGGCGAGGTTCTGAAAGTGATGCAGGGACTGGCCGAGGAAGGGCGCACCATGATCGTGGTGACCCACGAGATGGCCTTCGCCCGGGATGTGTCCAGCCAGGTCCTGTTCTTGCATCAGGGAGTGATCGAAGAACAGGGAAGCCCTGAAAAAGTCTTCGATCACCCGGAATCGGAGCGCATGCAGCAGTTCCTCGCGCCCCGGTTCTGAGCCAGCTCAAACGCTGGTAAAACGAAAAAACAGGACTGGAAAAAAGAGTCCCGACAACCCTGAAATCGCAACACTGGAGAAACCCCATGAAGAAAATGATTGTTGCAGCGGGCTGCGCCCTGGCCATGATGGCCGGCTCCGTACAGGCCCAGGACGGCAGGGATATCCGCATCGCCTTTGATGTGCCCTACGAGCCCTTCGAGTACCGGGATGACGACGGCAACCTGACCGGCTTTGAAGTGGAACTGGCCGAAGCCATGTGTGAGGAACTGAAGGCCAACTGCGAATTCGTCACCCAGGCGTGGGATGGCATGATTCCGGGCCTGCTGGCACGCAAGTTCGACGCCATCATGTCCTCCATGTCCATTACCGAGGAGCGGGCAGAGCGTGTACTGTTCTCCGAGCCCTACTACAACACCCCGGGCGGCTGGTTTGCCCCTGAAGGCTTCGACACCGACGTCACCGACATGAAGGCAATGGAAGGCAAGACCGTGGGCGTTCAGCGTGGCACCACCATGGATACGTATGTAACCGAGAACATGGGCGGCGTGGTCACCATCAAGCGCTACACCACTGCCGATGACATGGTCCTGGACCTGGAAGGCCAGCGCCTGGACGTGGTCTTCGTGGACTACCCGGTGGGCGAGCAGACCGTACTGAGCAAGGACGGGTTCAAGGAAGTGGGCAAGCCGGTCAAGCTGGGTCAAGGCGTCGGCGTTGCTATGCGCAAGCGTGACAAGGACCTGGCCGAGGAAATCAACGCAGCCCTCGAGACCCTGAAGAATGATGGCACCTACGACGCCATCATGGAGAAATACTTCAGCTACGACATCAAGATGTAAACCACGAGGTGGCCGGGCCTGCCCGGCCACCTCTGCCCGGATGCCCCCATGATCGATCTAAAAGGCTATGGTCCGCAGCTTGCCGAAGGCGCGGTCGTCACCATCGAACTGGCCTTGCTGTCCCTTCTGCTGGCCCTGTTCCTGGGTCTCACCGGCGCTGCTGCCAAACTGTCTGCCAGCCGGGTTGCCCGGGGGGTAGCCACTACCTACACGACTATCGTCCGGGGTGTACCGGACCTGGTCATGATGCTGCTGTTCTATTACGGTGGCCAGGTCCTGGTCAACGGCATTTCAGACCTGCTCTACGAACACTACGAGATCGACTGGTTCTTCCAGTTCGACCCGTTTATTTCCGGTGTACTGACCATCGGCCTGATCTTCGGTGCCTACATGGCTGAAACCTTCCGCGGCGCCTTCCTGGCGGTGGAAGCTGGCCAGATCGAAGCGGCCCGGGCCTATGGTTTCACCCGCTGGCATACCTTCCGCCGGGTCATGGCACCCCAAATGATGCGCCATGCCCTGCCCGGTATCGGCAACAACTGGCAGGTGCTGCTGAAAACCACCGCGCTGGTATCCATCATTGGCCTGACCGACATGGTTCGCGTGGCGGAGGAAGCGGCCAAGGCTGAACGGTCGCCTTTCCTGTTCTTTATCCCGGTTGCAGCGGTCTACCTTGCCCTGACCGCCGTAACCGAGTTGTTTATCAAGTGGCTCGATCGCCGGGCCAACGTCGGCGTCGTGCAGGGGGAAGGCTGATATGCCGGACTTCATTACCGCCTGGCTGGACCAGAACGACGTCTTCACCACCATGACCATGCTGGAGTACTGGAACGGCCTGGTACAGACGGTGCAACTGGTCTTCCTGTCCCTGATCATCGGCCTGCTGGTGGCCGTGCCCCTGGCCATCCTGAGAACGAACCGCCGCTGGTGGGTGTCCGGACCGGTGTGGGTGTATACCTACCTGTTCCGGGGCACGCCACTGCTGATCCAGCTGTACATCATCTACTATGGACTGGCCCAGATTCCCGGCATCCAGGAAACCTTCTGGTGGTCCATCTTCCGTGAGCCCTTCTACCCAGCCCTGCTGGCCTTCACCCTGAACACCGCAGCCTATACCACGGAAATCTTCCGGGGCGCCATTGCGGCCACTCCCCAGGGCGAGATTGAAGCAGCCAAGGCCTATGGCATGAGCTGGTTCCTGCGGCTGCGTCGCATCGTGCTGCCCAGCGCCGCCCGTCGCGCGGTGCAGGCCTACTCCAACGAAGTCATCTTCATGCTCCACGCCAGCGCCATTGCCAGCGTGGTGACCATCGTGGACCTGACCGGGGCGGCCCGTAATATCTACTCACGGTTCTATGCGCCCTTCGAGGCGTTTATCGGGGTGGCCCTGATCTACATGGCCCTGACCTTCCTGCTGGTGTTCGCCTTCCGCAAGCTGGAGAACCACCTGCTCCGACACCAGCGCCCCGCCGGGGGCTGAGCAATGGGCCCGGCGCAGGCGCTGTTCGATCGCCACGGAGACTGGTTATCCCACACCCTGGCGATGAGCGAACAGGCCTGCCCGGTAGCGGCTGTAACCCTGCCCGATGGCGGACAGCTGCAACGCCTGGGCACCGGCCTGCTGCGCTACCACCCTGACGCTGGAACAATCCCGAAAACCGGCCTGATCCTGTCTGCCGGCATCCATGGTAACGAGACTGCTCCTATCGAGCTGCTCAACGCCCAGGTTAACGACCTGCTTCAGGGCCGACTGCATTCCCGTATTCCGCTGCTACTGATCCTCGGCAACCCGCCGGCAATGGTGGCTGGCGAACGGTTCCTGAAGCACAACCTGAACCGACTGTTCTGCGGGGCATGGGAGGCTTACCCGGAGGGCTACGAAACCCGCCGGGCCAGTCAGCTGGAGGCGGTTTGCCGGGAGTTTGCGGATGAAACCAGCTTGCCACTCAGGCACTACGACCTGCACACCGCCATCAGGCCCTCGAAACGGGAGAAGTTCGCCCTCTACCCCTTTGTCGACGGCCGACAGGTGCCGGACAGTGAGCTTGATTTCCTGACCGATGCCGACATTGGGACCGTATTGCTGCAGCACAGACGAGCAACGACGTTTTCAGGCTTCAGCTCGGAGTATCTGGCCGCGGAAAGCTTTACCCTGGAACTGGGCAAGGTGGAACCATTCGGCCATAACGACCTGACCCGACTGGGCCGGCTGAGAGGGGCCCTGATTAACCTGCTGGAACAAAGGCCACTGGCGACGGCTGCCGAGCCACAGCGCCCCGAGATATTCCAGGTAGTGCACGAGGTCATCAATACCGGGGAGGGTTTCCGCTTTCACGTGGCGGACGACGTGGCCAACTTTACGGAGTATGCCCCCGGCACCCTGATCTGGGAGGATGCGGACACGCAATACCGGGTAGGCGATCAGCCGGAGGCGGTTATCTTCCCAAACCCGAAGGTGCCGGTGGGACACCGGGTGGCGTTGATGATCAGAAAGTCCTACATAGGACTTGCACCGCGCACCACACGTTACACCTCATGCTGAAAATCGTAGATCGACCCCAGCCCAAGAAT
Organism: Marinobacter segnicrescens; assembly: GCF_900111555.1. Taxonomy (GTDB): domain Bacteria; phylum Pseudomonadota; class Gammaproteobacteria; order Pseudomonadales; family Oleiphilaceae; genus Marinobacter; species Marinobacter segnicrescens. The sequence goes on along the minus strand of NZ_FOHZ01000028.1, from coordinate 14,584 downwards.
CCCGGTCAGTTCATCCAGGGCGTGCCTGCTTTCTTTCAGTAAGTCAGGATCAGCCAGGTCCGCAGGTACTAGCACATCCCGGTAATGCCCCTGCACCCAGGCCACCAGCCGGTTGTAGAGATCGTCGCTGAGCAACACACCCTGGTTCATCGCTGCAACCGCCTCGTCTGCCAGCGCCACCCGCAAACGCAGACAGGCCGGGCCGCCGCCATTGCGCATGGACTGGCGCAGGTCGAAGGTTTCGATGCCGGTGATGGGGTTATCAGCCGCCAGCACCTCATCCAGGTACCGGTTAACCGATGGCACCTCACGGCACTCCGCCGGCACCACCAATAACATGCCGTGTTCCACCGACAACAGCTGACTGTTGAACAAATAGGATGACACCGCATCCCTGAGCGACACCTGGCCGGACGTCACACGGATTGTTTCCAGCGGTGTATCCCCGAGTTTCTCCCGCAACTCCGCCAGCATGGGTTCCTCATTCAGGAATGCTTGTTCATGGTAGAACAGCAGGTTTTCATTACCCACGGTGATCACGTCGTTGTGGAACACCCCAGCATCAATGGCCGCCGGGTTCTGCTGGGCGAAGACCGTTCGTTCCGGTTTCAGCCCATGGAGGCGGGCCACGGCCCGGGAGGCCTCCAGGGTCTGCCTTGCCGGGTAGGTTTGCGGTATCGCGGCACGGCTGTCGAAGGCCATCTGGCCATACACAAACAACTCCACCCCGGGCCTGCCATGGCCGGCACACAGACGGGTATGATTGGCAGCGCCTTCGTCACCAAACTGGGGCACCGACGGCAGCGGAGCGTGGTGGGCGAACCAGGCCTCGTCAGTGAAAATCGACTTGAGGATGCGGCCGGTTTCCGCCGCCTCCAGTGACCGGTGAAAGCTGGATGCCAGGTTGGCGGGGGTAAAGTGCACCCGATGGTCAGCCGTGTCTGCCGCCGGTGAGACAGTGGCGGCGTTGGCAACCCACATGGAGGAGGCTGAGCTGACCGCTGAGAGCAGCTCCGGTGACTCCTTTGCCACCCGGGTGAGCATGGCCTCCTCGGTGCCGGTAAAGCCCAGGCGCCGTAATGTAGGCATATGGGGACGTTCCTGGGGTGGCAGAACGCCCTGAAGCAGGCCCCGGTCGGCCAGGGCTTTCATCTTGGCCAGGCCCTGAAGCGCCGCCTCTTTCGGATTGGACGCCTGGTTGGCATTGGCTCCAGAGGCAAGGTTGCCCCTGGCGAGGCCCGCGTAGTTATGGGTCGGGCCGACCAGGCCATCCAGGTTCATTTCCCGGGTTTTGGCTTGGGTCTTTGTTTTTTTTGGGTTGTAGGTATCCATGGAGTTTGGCCTTTGCTTTCGGACTAATCTGCGCGTTGGGTGTATAGATCTTTATCTGCTGGCTTGGGTGGAGGCCCCCGCAGGCCGATGAGGCCTTTCGGGACACGCCGTGAATACGTCCATGTAGGCTCTTCAAAAACGTCCCTGTTTTTGAAGGTCCCGAAAGGCCTCCTCAACCCGCGACGGCCCCTAATATTCAGCTGCCTGCTCCACCCTCTCCCCGGCCCTCTCCCATCAAGGGAGAGGGTGTTAACAAAAATTTCAGCGCCAGCACACAAGCCGAACAGCGGGCGCTCAATAACCGAATCCTTAACGATGACTTGCATCTTTATGCTTCAGGCAACCGAAAGGTCCGAGTGTCCACGGGTTGAGAAGATTTTCCGGGACCTTCAAAAACAGGGACGTTTTTGAAGAGCCTCCATGGATGGATTCACGGCGTGTCCCGGAAAATCTTATCGACCTGTGGGCACGCGCTCCCATGCTCGAAGACACGGCTTTGGGATACAAGCACCCAAACGAGACACCAGGAAACTACAGCTTCAGCCCGGGAGCCAATTCGTCCGGCAACGACACCCGCTCAGACTCAAGGGAAGCCATAGGCCAGGCACAATAATCCGCAGCGTAATAGGCACTGGGCCGATGGTTACCGGAATCCCCTACCCCACCAAAGGGCGCAGCGCTGCTGGCACCGGTCAGTGGCCGGTTCCAGTTCACGATACCGGCGCGGACCTCCTCCACCAGCTGGTCATATAACGCTCGCTTATCCGTCAGGATACCGGCCGCCAAACCAAACCGGGTGTTGTTGGCCAACTCGATGGCCTCATCAAAACCCTTGTACCGGTAAACACTCAGTAGCGGCCCGAAATACTCCTCATCAGGTGCCTCCACCCCGGTCAGGTCCACAATGCCCGGGGTCAGCAACCCTGTGCCTTCCTCATGCACCATCTCCAGCAGCGCCTTGCCACCCGCCGCCGTCAGCTTGTGCCAGGCTTCCATCAGCCGGCCGGCAGCGTCCGGCGAGATAACCGCACCCATGAAGGGCTGCGGGTCCGCGTCGTACTGACCGACCGTAATGTCCTTGGCAGCCTCGACCAGCTTCTCCAGGAACGCATCCCCTGCCTTGCCCTCGGGCACCAGTAACCGGCGTGCACAGGTACAGCGCTGCCCTGCCGACAGGAATGCCGACTGCAACGTGTGGTGAACCGCAGCACGGGTGTCTTTTACATCCTCAACGATCAGCGGGTTATTGCCACCCATTTCCAGCGCCAGGATCTTGTGGGGCTGGCTGGCGAACTGTTCGTGGAGAAGTTTCCCTACTGTTGAGCTGCCGGTGAAGAACAATCCGTCGATCTGTGCATGCCCGGCCAACGCCCGGCCGGTGTCAGCTTCCCCCTGCACCAGGTTCACCACGCCGTCCGGAAGGCCCGCCAGGTGCCACAGCCGCACCGTCATTTCCGCAACGCCCGGGGCAAGCTCACTGGGTTTGAACACGACTGTGTTGCCCGCCAGAAGTGCGGGAACGATATGGCCATTGGGCAGGTGCCCGGGGAAGTTGTATGGGCCGAATACGGCGACCACCCCGTGAGGTTTGTGGCGCAGTACTGCCTTTCCTCCAGGCACTTCGGAGGTTCGCCCGCCGGCCCGCTCTTGCTGCGCCCTGACCGAAATGTCGATCTTGCCGATCATGGCGGACACTTCCGTGCGGGATTCCCACAGCGGCTTGCCGGTTTCACAGCCAATCTGGTGGGCCAGTTCTTCGCGATGCTCTTCCAGCAGCTCGCCGAAGCGACGGATGATGGCCTCCCGCTCGCTCACAGGCCGTCGTGCCCAGGCTGGGAACGCCTCGCGGGCTTCTTTCACTGCAGCATTCACATCGTCCAGACCGGCACCAAGCCCTTGCCACAGGGTTTCGCCGGTCACCGGGTGGATGGACTCCAGCTCCTCTCCATGGCCGGAAGCCCAAAGGCCGTTGATAAACAGTTCTCCGGTTAGCGTAAGGCTCATGGAACACCTCCCGTGCCCATTTGAAGATGGTATTACCAGTATCGGCCCGAGCAGGTACACCCTGTCGGGGTTATGATCCCCTGCCGGCGGGTGGGACTATCAGCGAATGATCCTGGTTGATACTAAAGGTATTGGTCAGAACAGCGCTTCTTTCAAGGGCGCGATCCTTACCTGGTCACCTTCGGCCACCCCCAGTGCCTCCATGATGGGCCCCGGCATCTGTACCTCTTCATCACGGATGGCGGCCCTGGGCAAGGTGCCAACCCGGAAGTCTTCAAAGGAGCGATTGCTGACCATGACCCGCTCCCCGGCCGGCAGATTGCTCAGCAAAGGCCGGTCGACCCGCCTTACCGGGCGCAGGATGCTCTGGCGGATGGTACGAATGTTGTGGAGGAAGGCTTCCACCACCGGGCCGCCGTCAAAGATGTCCACCAGGCCGTTGAAGTTGAAGCCTTCGGCCTGAAGCATGTTGAGGGCCGGTTCGGTGTTTTTGTGGACCTTGCCGATGACTTCGGTGGCACTCTCGGGCAATAAAGACAGGTAGATGGGGAAGCGGGGCATGAGCTCGGCGATGAAGGATTTGTTGCCCCGTGCGGAGAGTCTGTCAGCCTCGACAAACTCCATGTCGAAGAAGCGCCGGCCCAGGGCGTCCCAAAAGGGGCTTTGTCCCTGTTCGTCGGAGACGCCGCGCATTTCGGCGAAGATTTTGTCGGAGAAATGCTCGCGGAATTCGTCCAGGAACAGGAATCGGCTGCGGGAGAGCAGCAGGCCGTTGCCGCCGCCCCGGTGGCTGTCGGCCAGCAGCAGGGAGCCGATTTCGGTGGCGTCGGTCATGTCGTTGGTGAGGTAGAGTGTGGGGGTCCTTACGTGGACGTTGAGTTCGCGGCTGTCGCTGACGGTGATGCTGAGGCGGTAGTTGTAGAAGACTTCGTCGAGGCCGACGCGGGCCTGGATGCCGCTTATGCCTGCGCAGCGTTTTTGCTCTGTGTCTTCGAGGGCGAAGAGGTAGAGGCCGGCGTCCGGGGGGCATTGGCCGTTAAAAGTGGCCTGGGCTTTGTCGATCTTGGTTTTGAGGAGGGTGCGGTCCGGAGGGAGGGTTGTGAGGCCGTTGCCGGCTGAGGCGGCCATTTCATAGAGATCATCGAGATCATTTTCGGCTAATGGCCTGATTATGAGCATTACCCCCTCCAGGACTTCAGGTTTGGTGCAGGGCTGCCGGTCTGGCAAGGCTTTCCGGGACACGCCGTGAATACGTCCATGTAGGCTCTTCAAAAACGTCCCTGTTTTTGAAGGTCCCGGAAAGCCATACCAGCCCGTCCGCCGAAACTTCGTGCTATTCGCTGGTGCGAAACATCCTGTCTTTACATAGCTTCAAAGAACTACCTGCCACGCCATTTCCTGCAACTTTCAGAAAATCTGACTACTCCACCAGTGTAGCCACCGCCTTCTCAAATCGCTCCAGTCCCTCTTCAATATCCTGGTCGGGGATGATCAGGGAGGGGGCCAGGCGGACGACGTTGCCGCCGGCCACGAGGATAAGCAGGCCCTGTTCCTGGGCAGCGGCGACGAAGTCCTTGGCCTTGCCCTGCCACTCTTCGGTCAGCACGCAGCCCAGCAGCAGCCCTTCCCCGCGGACTTCGGTGAAGATGTTGTATTTCTCACCGATGGCCATCATGCCCTTGCGGAGTTTGTCGGAGCGGGCGCGGACGCCTTTGAGGATTTCCGGCTGGCTGATGGTGTCGATGACTTTCTGGGCCACGGCGCAGGCCAGGGGGTTGCCGCCGTAGGTGCTGCCGTGGGTGCCGACGCCGAGGCTTTCGGCGATTGCGGTGGTGGTGAGCATGGCCGCCACCGGGAAGCCGCCGCCCAGGCCCTTGGCGCTGGTGAGGATGTCCGGGGTGACGCCGTAATGCTCGTAGGCGTAGAGGTGACCGGTGCGGCCGGCGCCGGTCTGGACTTCGTCGAATACGAGTAGTGCATCGTTTTCGTCGCAGAGATCGCGCAGGCCCTGGAGGAATTCCGGTTCAGCGGGCAGTACGCCGCCCTCGCCCTGAATAGGTTCGACCACGATGGCGCAGGTTTTTTGTTTGGAAATGAGTGCCTTTACCGAACCCAGGTCGTTGTAGGTGGCGTGGTGGATGCCGCCCGGTGCTGGTTCAAAGCCTTCCAGGTATTTGGGCTGGCCGCCCACGCTGACGGTGAACAGGGTGCGGCCGTGGAATGAGTTGGTGAACGAGATGATCTCGTGTTTCTCCGGACCATGGTGGGTCCAGCCGTGGCGACGGGCGAGTTTGAAGGCCGCTTCGTTGGCTTCACCACCGGAGTTGGCGAAGAACACGCGTTCGGCGAAAGTCAGCTCACACAGGGTCCTGGCCAGGCGCAGGGCCGGTTCGTTGGTGAGTACGTTGGATACGTGCCAGAGCTTTTCGGCCTGCTCCTGGAGCGCACCGATCAGGCCCGGGTGGGCGTGGCCGAGGCTGTTGACGGCAATACCACCGGCGAAGTCGACGTATTCGCGGTCCTGCTGGTCCCAGAGTCGTGACCCTTCACCTCGCACGGGAATCATGGCGCCGGGAGCGTAGTTGGGGACCATGACGTCGTTGAAGAGTTCGCGGGTGACGGGTTCTCTGTTCATACTTTCCTCTCTGGACCTTGCGGAGCCGGCCTCTGTTCCGCACAGGGCCGGGGTTGGAAAGCCTTATCATACGCCAGAGCGGGAGTGTGTGGAAAACTCAGCTGTTTTCCGGGGAGACCGCGAGGATATCCGGCTCACCAATCGGCGGCAGTTCGAGGATCTGCAGGCCACCAATGCCTTTGCCGGACAGGGCCTTGACCACCAGTTTGTAGGAGTCCATGTCAAAAGTGACGGCGGTACCCCGCAGGCTGAGATCGCTCAGTTCTTCTTCCGAGTGTACGGTCGCCACGTGCATCCAGTTGTAAATGATCAGGATATCAGTGCGGCCGGTGTTGGGGTTTTGCTCCATCACGCCGACCGGTCCCTGCCAGGGCCAGGTTTTCAGCCGCAGGCTGTGGAAGGCAATCTGCACCCGAAGGTTGTAGCGGGTGACATCTTCTTCTCCTTCACAGGCGCCCTTGCAACGCCCCAGGGTTCGCTGGAAGCAGGGGCCCTGTTGGTCCGCCGGTTCCAGGTCGAGGAGTTTGTTGCAGAGCTCGTTCTTGCTGGCGATGCCGGTCAGGGCCCTCAGGGCATCCCGCTTGCTGCGGAACAGGCCGTAATAGTGGCCCAGCCGGTGAGGTTCGATCTGCCGAACCAGCCGGGCCTGGAGGTACCCCTGCCCGCTCTCGGTCAGCTCGATGCTCCAGAGTGCCTTGGCCGGCCGGGAGCGGCGATTGTACATGGGCCGCAGGCCCTTGATCTGTTTGAGTTCCAGCAGCAGGGCCCCCAGTTCGCCGGCAGTCTCTGTCCACTCCAGGCGGCGCATGCTTTCGGACAGGCGTATGCCCTTGCCGGAATTATGATCACCGGAGAAATGGGAGGCCACCCGCTGGGCGATGTTGGTGCTCTTGCCGACGTACAGCAGCACATCGTTCTCACCATAGAACCGGTACACACCGGGCACCGCCGGCACCTCGTCCAGTACATCCGGGGGCATATGGGAGGGCACGCTGGGGCGTTGCAGCAGGGTGCGAACGGCCTCTTCCACGCTTTCGTTACCATGGTCGGCAAGCGCGTGGTTGAAGAACTCCATCATGGCGGTGACATCACCCATGGCCCGGTGCCGCTGCACAGCGCCAAGGCCGTGGCGCTGTATCAGGGCATCCATGTTGTGGCGTTTGTACTGGGGATATAGACGCCGGGACAGTTTGACGGTGCACAGTACCTTCGCCGCGAATGGGCGCAACAACCGCCGAAACTCCGCCTTTACGAAGCCATAGTCAAAGCGGGCATTATGGGCGACGAACACCGAGCCCTTCAGACGTTCTTCCAGCTCATCCGCAATGTCTTCAAACAACGGTGCGTCTGCGACCATCTCGTTACTGATGCCGGTGAACCGCTCAATAAACGGGGGAATGCGCATCTGCGGGTTAAGCAGGGTTTGCCATTCGTCCACGACCTCGCCATCGCGCCAGAAGCGGATACCAATCTCGGTAATACGATCATGGCCCGCCGAGCCGCCGGTGGTTTCCAGGTCGAGGAAGGCGAAGGTGGTGGAGTTGAGGAAGTTCATGAAGGCAGTGTACTTCAAAGCGTGAAACAAGGCCGGAAACTTCTCGACTCGCCTGCTTTCACCCTCTCCCCAACCCTTCTCCCGTCAAGGGAGAGGGGCTTTACACAGGTGCCTCTTCGTACTTCCCCTATCCCGTCAAGGGAAAGGGGCCTTACACAGGTGCCTCGTCGTACTTCCCCTCTCCCGTCAAGGGAAAGGGGCCTTACACAGGTGCCTCTTCGTACTTCCCCTCTCCCGTCAAGGGAGAGGGGCCTTACACAGGTGCCTCGTCGTACTTTCCCTCTCCCTTGACGGGAGAAGGGTTGGGGAGAGGGTGAGAGGAGGCGGGTTCCCTGACTCGCGCCTACAACAACAGCCGCCGGATATCCCCCAGCAACTGCCCCAGCAGGTTGGTAAACCGGGCTGCGTCCGCCCCGTTCACGGCCCTGTGGTCGTAGGACAGGGACAACGGCAGCATCAGCCGTGGCTGGAAGGCCTCGCCGTCCCACACCGGTTTCATCGCCGCCCTGGAGACGCCCAATATGGCCACCTCCGGGGTGTTCACGATGGGGGTGAACGCGGTGCCGCCAATGCCGCCCAGGCTGGTGATGGAGAAACAGGCTCCCTGCATCTCCGCCGGCTTGAGCTTCTTGTCCCGGGCCTTGTCCGCCAGCTCCTGGGCTTCCTCGGCCAGCTGCCACAGGCCTTTCTGGTCCACGTCGCGGATAACCGGCACCATCAGACCGTGGGGCGTATCCACGGCAATGCCGATGTGAACGTACTTCTTGCGCACTACCTCCTTGCGTTCCATGTCCAGGGACACGTTGAACTGGGGCAGTTCCAACAGTGCAGCAGCGCAGGCCTTGAGGATGAAGGGCAAGGGCGTGAGCTTGACGCCCTTTTTTTCACCTGCCTGCTTCTGGCCCTTGCGGAAGGCTTCCATCTCGGTGATATCGGCGTCATCGAACTGGGTGACATGAGGTACGTTCAGCCAGCTCTTCTGCATATTGGTGGCGGTGGCGGTCATCATGCGGGACATGCTTTCCCGTTCCACTTCACCAAACTGGCTGAAGTCCGGCAGCTTGATGCCCGGTATGCCGGCGCCTTCCACCGAACCGCCGTCCTGGGCTTTCTTCAGGTTCTGGCGGATGTAGGCTTCCACATCGTCCTTGAGGATACGGTCCTTCGGACCGGAGGGCTTCACTTTGGTGAGGTCCGCCCCCAACTCCCGGGCCAGCTTGCGTACTGCCGGACCGGCATGGACCTTGGCGCCGGGGGATGGCATCTGGTAGGTGCTGTCACCCTGGCTGTCTTCCGAGGTATCGCCGCGTTCCTTATCCTTTCCGCCCTTGTCCTCCTTGTCGGACTTTTCGTCCTTGTCGCCGGCTTTTTCCTCTGCCCGGTCAGTGCCAGCCTCATCTTCATCCCCGCTGTCACTGCCTTCCTCGACAGTCATTTCCAGCAGGTCGTCTCCTTCGGAGAGCTTGTCACCCTCCTTCACCAGGATCTTGTCGATTTTGCCGGCGTAGGGTGACGGGATCTCCATGGTGGCCTTGTCGGACTCCACCGTGACCAGTGGCTCTTCCTCGCCCACCGTGTCGCCTTCACTGACATTGATCTCGATGACGGGCACATTCTCGAAGCCGTCCAGGGCGGGCACCTTCACCGTTTCCTTGCGGCTGCCGCCTTTCTTGCCCTGCTTCTGGCCGCCCTTGCCCGAATCCTTCGCCCTGCCCTTGTGGTCATCCTCGTCGCTGTCGGGCTGCGCCTTCTCTGCAGCTTCATCTTTCGACTGGTCCGCATCCTCGCCGCTGTCGCCCTCGTCTTCGTCGTCACCGCCACCGGCCGCATCGGTATCGATCGTGCCGACCACGTCGCCTTCACTAAGCTTGTCGCCCACCTTGACGGACAGCTTGGTGATCTTGCCGGCAAAGGGGGCTGGTAGTTCCACAGAGGCCTTGTCGGACTCCACCGTCAGGATGGGATCTTCTTCCTCAACGGTGTCACCCTTGCTGACAAGTACTTCGATAACCTCGACTTCGTCCGCGCCGCCGAGATCGGGAACCTTGATGTCCTGTTCACTCATAACGGCCTCCTCAGCTGTACGCCGGGTTGGGTTTATTGCGGTCGATGTTGTACTTGCGCATGGCCTCCAGCACCTGGTCCTTCTTGATCTCGCCGTCCTCGGCCAGCGCCGACAGGGCGTTGATCACCACGTAGTAGCGGTCCACTTCGAAGAAGTTGCGCAGCTTCTCCCGGGTATCACTACGACCAAAGCCATCGGTGCCCAGGGTGTAGTAGGTCTTGGGAATGTAAGCCCGCAACTGCTCGGAATGCAGCTTAATGTAGTCCGTGGCGGAAACCACCGGACCCTGCTGCTTTTCGAGGCACTTCGTAACGTAGGGCGTCTTCTGGGTGTCATCCGGGTGCAGGTGGTTCCAGCGTTCCACATGCATGCCGTCACGGGCCAGTTCGTTGTAGCTGGTAACACTCCAGATATCGCTGGCCACGCTCCAGTCGTCCCGCAACAGCTCGGCTGCAGCCCTGACCTCATTGAGGATGGCACCGGAACCCAGGAGTTGCACCCGTGGGGTTTTCTTGCGGCCCTTGGTTTCCACCGAGTCGAACTTGTACATGCCCTTGATGATCTGCTCTTCAATGCCCTTGGTACTGGGCATGGCGGGCTGCTGGTAGTTCTCGTTCTCGATGGTGAGGTAGTAGAAGACGTTGCGATTGTCCTCGAACATCTCCTTGATGCCATGCTGGACCACCACGGCCATTTCGTAGCCGAAGGCCGGGTCGTAGGCACGGCAGTTGGGCACCACGTTGAACAATACATGGCTGTGGCCATCCTGGTGCTGCAGGCCCTCACCATTGAGCGTGGTGCGACCCGCGGTGCCACCAATCAGGAAGCCCCTGGCCTGCATGTCGCCGGAGGCCCAGACCAGGTCCCCCACCCGCTGGTAACCGAACATGGAATAGAACACGTAGAACGGGATCAACGGGAAGTTGTTGTGGCTATAGGAGGTAGCCGCCGCCATCCAGGCCGCCATGGATCCATCCTCGTTGATGCCCTCCTGCAGGATCTGGCCTTTCTTGTCCTCCCGGTAGTACATGATCTGGTCCCGGTCCTGGGGCACGTACTTCTGGCCTTCGGAGGTATAGATGCCCATCTGCCGGAACATGCCTTCCATACCGAAGGTGCGGGCCTCGTCAGGAACAATGGGCACTACCCGCTTGCCCACCCGCTTGTCTTTCACCAGGGCATTGAGGATGCGCACAAAGGTCATGGTGGAGGACACTTCCCGGTCACCGGAACCGTCCAGCACACTCTTGAAGATGCTCAGTTCAGGCACCTTCAATGGCTGGGCATCCTTGCGGCGCTTGGGATAGAAGCCCCCCAGGTCCTGCCGGCGCTTCTTCATATAGACCATTTCCGGGCTGTCCGGGGCTGGCCGGTAATAAGGAATATCTTCCAGTTCGTCGTCCTTGAGGGGCACGCCGAACCGGTCCCGGAACGCCTTGAGGGCTTCCTTGTCGAGCTTCTTCAGGGAGTGGGCGGTGTTCTGCGCCTCGCCTGCGGCGCCAAAGCCGTACCCCTTGATGGTGTGGGCAAGGATAACCGTGGGCTTGCCGTTGGCCTCGTGCACGGCCTTGTGATAGGCGGCATACACCTTGTAGGGATCATGGCCGCCACGGTTCAGCTTGTTGATATCATCATCGGAAAGGTTCTCCGCAATCTTGGCAAGTTCAGGGTACTTGCCGAAGAATTCCTTGCGGGTGTAGGCCGGACCCTGGCTGGTGTAATTCTGCAGGTCGCCATCGCAGATCTCATCCATGGCACGCTGCATCACACCGTCTTCATCCTTGTCGAACAACGGATCCCACATGCGGCCCCAGACAACCTTGATGACGTTCCAGTCCGCACCCCGGAAGATGCCTTCCAGTTCCTGGATAATCTTGCCGTTGCCCCGCACCGGACCGTCCAGGCGCTGCAGGTTGCAGTTGACCACGAAAATGAGGTTATCCAGCTTCTCCCGGCCTGCCTTGGAGATGGACCCCAGGGTTTCGGGTTCGTCACACTCGCCGTCCCCGACAAAGCACCAGACCTTGCGGTTGTCCATATCAATCAGTTCCCGGCTGTGCAGGTACTTCATGACATGGGCCTGGTAGATCGCCTGGATCGGGCCCAGACCCATGGAGACGGTCGGGAACTGCCAGTAATCCGGCATCAGCCAGGGGTGGGGATAGGAGGACAGGCCGTTGCCGTCGACCTCTTCCCGGTACTTGTCCAGGTGTTCCTCGTCGAAGCGGCCCTCAAGGTAAGAACGGGCATAGATGCCCGGGGAGGCGTGCCCCTGGAAATACACCAGGTCAGACTCGCGCTTGTCATCACCACCGTGGAAGAAATAGTTGAAGCCCACGTCATAGAGGGTAGCGGCGGAGGAAAAGGTGGAGATATGCCCGCCCAGCTCCCCCGGGCGCTGGTTTGCCCTTACCACCATGGCCATGGCGTTCCAGCGGATCAGGGAGCGGATACGACGTTCCATGAACAGGTCGCCAGGCATGCGCGCTTCATTGGTCACCGGAATGGAATTACGGAACGGAGTGGTAATGGAATATGGCAGTTCCGTGCCTTCCCGGCTGGCGCGCTCTGACAGGCGCTCCAGGACAAAACGGGCGCGGTCAACGCCTTCATTCTCAATCAGGGATTCCAGTGCATCCAGCCATTCGCTGGTTTCAGTGGGGTCATCGTCCTGGTACATCGAACCCTCCCATGTCTTCGATTATGCGGCCAGGATGCCGCTGAACAGGGTCGGGTGCTGGTGACACACCCGCCTGGAAAATCGTTACCCCAAGCATAGTCCAGTCTGGCCGGGGTCTCCGGCCGGGGGACTTGGGGTGGATCACCCGACACTTTTGGTGCCGGGAAATTTTCAGAGGAACGTCAAGACTATAGAAGGCATGTTGCCAACTTGCGACACCCTTCACAACTCGACCAAAGACCAAGGGCGACGGCGCGGCAAAAATCGCGCGACTCCCTCATCCGCCTACCTGAACCAGCATTTAGCCTCGGTCCACGTTTCCGCGGTCACAATGCTTTTCGCACTAAATATCTTGGCGCTGAAAAGGTGTGACGGGATCATGACGCCAATTGCTTGCAATATCATTGATAAGGCATCGAACCACCGCGATAACCCGGCAAGTTACCGAGACACAAAGAACTTCCGTCACGGCGAACATCATTTTATTAATTAGACCTGAAAATGTTGTTCCTTTCCGGTATACTTGCCTGCCTGATTTTTGAACAGTGGTGGCTGATGCATTCCGGCCGCCGGCAATTTCACTCAGACAGAGGGCGATCCATGAATTCCATCGTCACCTTCCCGAACCGGATTCCGACCGTCGAGTTTGAAGAGCGTCGTTTCCAGGTCTACACCGACCGCCAACTCGACAAGATCGAGGTTATCCAGAATCTTCCCGAAGAGACTCTGTTCGAAATGAAAGTGGTGGCCAGCGTGCTGCCCTTCCGTGTCAACGAATACGTCATCAACGAACTGATCAACTGGGACAACGTTCCCAACGACCCGCTGTATCAGCTGGTGTTCCCCCAGAAAGGCATGCTGAAGGAAGAGCACTTCGAGCGCATGGCCAAGCTGCATCGGGAAGGGGCCGACAAGAAGCTGATCCAGAAGGTTGCCAAGGAAATCCGCGACGAACTGAACCCGCACCCGGCGGGACAGATGGAAATGAACCTGCCCACCCTGGACGGGGTGCCGCTGGAAGGCCTGCAGCACAAGTACCGGGAAACCGTGCTGTTCTTCCCGGCCCAGGGCCAGACCTGCCACTCCTACTGCACCTTCTGCTTCCGCTGGGCACAGTTTGTCGGTGACAAGGACCTGCGCATCGCCAGCAGTGATGCAGAGCAGCTGCATGGTTACCTGAAGCAGCACACCGAGGTCACTGACCTGCTGATGACCGGCGGCGACCCCATGGTGATGAAAACCAAGAACCTGGTGCAGTATCTCGAGCCGCTGCTGGAGCCGGAGTTCGATCACATCCAGACCATCCGCATCGGCACCAAGGCACTGACCTTCTGGCCGTACCGGTTTGTGACCGACAAGGATGCCGACGAACTGATTGAGCTGTTCGCGAAACTGGTTGATGCCGGCAAGCATGTGGCGCTGATGGCCCACTACAACCACTGGCAGGAAATCACCACCGATATCGCGGAAGAGGCGATCCGTCGCATCCGCGCTACAGGTGCCGAGATTCGCGCCCAAGGCCCGCTGATCAAGCATGTGAACGACAATGCCGACGACTGGGCCAAGCTGTGGAAGAAGGAAGTGAAGCTGGGCATCATCCCCTACTACATGTTCGTAGAGCGGGATACCGGCGCCAAGAACTACTTTGAAGTTCCGCTGGCGAAGGCCTACGACATCTACCGTGAGGCCATCAAACAGGTCTCCGGCCTGGCCCGTACCGCCCGTGGCCCGTCCATGAGTGCCGGTCCCGGCAAGGTGGAAATCCAGGGCATCACCGAGATCAAGGGCGAGAAAGTCTTCGTGCTGCGATTCCTGCAGGGCCGTAACCCGGACTGGGTTCAGCGCCCGTTCTTCGCGAAGTACAGCGAAACCGCCACCTGGTTGCACGAGCTGGAGCCGGCGTTCGGTGAAGAGAAGTTCTTCTTCGAAGACGAATACGAACAGATGCGCAAGGGTAACGGCTAATCAGCCATACACCCTGCATCTCCTGAAAAGGCAGCCTCCGGAGGCTGTGTGAAAACAGCCTCCCAAGCTGGCAAAATAACCGCGACATGGCTCGCGGTTATTTTTTATGAGACATCTGGAAGGCACTCCCCGAAGTCAGACGCTTCTGCTTCCGCCCAGCGTCGAAGATTACGTCCCCGAAGATCACCCGGTTCGCGTCATTGATGCCTTTGTGGATTCACTGAACCTGTCTGAGATGGGTTTCAGGAAAGCGCAGACGGCTCACACAGGCCGACGCCCTTATCATCCCGGCGATCTGCTCAAGCTATACATATACGCCTACCTCAATCAGACCAGCAGCACCCGACG
>NZ_FOHZ01000011.1 GCF_900111555.1 Marinobacter segnicrescens | reverse complement strand
TCGGGGAGTGCCTTCCAGATGTCTCATAAAAAATAACCGCGAGCCATGTCGCGGTTATTTTGCCAGCTTGGGAGGCTGTTTTCACACAGCCTCCACAGGGCACCCCTTTTTGATTGCATGGCGCCTGCTCAGAAGAGTACGCGACAGCGAATCGTGCCCTTAACCTTGCGCAGCTTTTCCAACGCCAGCTCGCCGTAGGCCTTGTCCACGTCGATCACCACATAGCCAATCTCTTCTTTGGTCTGCAGGTACTGGCCACAAATGTTGATGCCGTTCTCGGAGAACACCTGGTTGATCTCGGACATGACCCCTGGCACGTTCTCGTGGATATGCAGCAGGCGGTGCTGATTCGGGTGCGACGGTAGGGCCACTTCCGGGAAGTTGACGGAAGAGACCGAGGTGCCGTTGTCGCTGTACATGGCCAGCTTTTCCGCTACTTCCTTGCCGATGTTTTCCTGGGCCTCGATGGTGGAACCACCAATGTGAGGGGTCAGGATAACGTTGTCGAATTCCCGCAGGGGTGAAACGAATTCCTCGTCGTTGGACTTGGGCTCAACCGGGAACACGTCGATGGCCGCGCCCAACAACTTGCCGCTGCGAACCGCTTCCGCCAGGGCCTCGATGTCCACGACGGTGCCGCGGGAAGCGTTCATCAGGATGCTGCCCGGCTTCATCTGGGCGAACTGCTCCGGACCAAACATGTAACGGGTGGACGGCGTCTCGGGTACATGCAGGCTGACCACGTCAGCCAGGTTCAGCAGCTCCTTGAGAGAGCCTACCTGTTTGGCGTTGCCGATGGGCAGTTTGGACACCACGTCATAGAAATAGACGTCCATGCCCAGGCCCTCTGCCAGCACCGAGAACTGGGTACCGATGTTGCCATAACCAATGATGCCCAGCTTCTTGCCGCGAATCTCGTAGCTATTCTTCGCGGTTTTCTGCCAGCCACCCCGGTGTGCCTCGGCGTTCTTTTCGGGGATGCCGCGCAGCAACAGGATGGCCTGGGCCAGCACCAGTTCCGCCACGCTGCGGGTGTTGGAGAAAGGCGCATTAAATACGGCTACGCCGCGACGGGTCGCCGCCTGCAGGTCGACCTGGTTGGTACCAATACAGAAACAGCCCACCGCAACCAGCTTTTTCGCGGCTTCGAATACATTCTCCGTGAGCTGTGTGCGGGAGCGGATGCCGATAAAGTGCGCGTCGGCGATCTTCTCGATCAGCTCTTCTTCCCCGAGGGAGTGGGTCAGGTATTCGATATTGGTGTAGCCCGCGGCGTTCAGGGTGTCCAGTGCAGACTGGTGAACACCTTCGAGCAACAGGATGCGGATCTTGCTCTTCTCAAGAGACGTTTCTGACATGGGTAAGCTTCCAGACCTTCTATTGCGTGGTATGAAGCGCCGGATTTCCGGGCTCCCTGGACCAGAAAATACCTGTGTCCGCGGTTGTGCAGGTACCACTGCACAGCCCCGGTGCCGGGCCTTCCGTTGCCGGTACGGGCTCGGGCTCACAGAACAGGGGCGGTATGATACCATAACCGCAGATTTTCACAGCCGGCCCGTTCACCTGAGTCAACTGGCATTCCGGTGTTCCGGCCTCCTGTCTGGCCCGTTTGAGAGATCCTGTAAACCATGAATCCGGAACAGATTATCGCTGCCCTGAAAAAACTGGTGGACGACGGCAAGGTGCTGACCGATCCCGCCGACCTGGACGCCTACGGCAAGGACTGGACGAAACAGTACGCGCCCCGGCCACTGGCGATCCTGCTGCCAAAAACCACCGAACAGGTGCAGGCCATTGTGAAGTTCGCCAACGAGAACCAGGTTGCCCTGGTGCCCTCCGGTGGCCGCACCGGCCTCAGTGCCGGCGCCGTCGCAGCCAATGGCGAGGTGGTTGTCGCCTTCGATAACATGAACCAGATCCTCGACTTCAACGCCAGTGACCGCACCGTGCGTTGCCAGGCCGGCGTGGTCACCGAACAGCTGCAATCCTTCGCCGAGGATAACGGCCTCTTCTATCCGGTGGACTTTGCCTCCGCCGGCTCCAGCCAGCTGGGGGGCAACCTGTCCACCAATGCCGGCGGAATCAAGGTGATCCGTTATGGCATGAGCCGTGACTGGGTGGCTGGCCTGAAAGTCGTCACCGGCAAGGGCGATATCCTCGAGCTGAACCTCGACCTGGAAAAGAACAACACCGGTTATGATCTGCGTCACCTGTTTATCGGTGCCGAGGGTACACTCGGGTTTATCACCGAAGCGACCATGAAGCTTACCCGTCAGCCCACCAACCTGACCGTGATGGTTCTGGGCCTGGCCGACCTGACCAACACCATGGATGTGCTGCAAACCTTCCTCAAGAACATCGATCTGACCGCCTACGAGTTCTTCTCCCACCAGGCCATGCAGCACGTACTGGCCCACGGCCAGGTACAGGCGCCGTTTGCCGCCGAAGCGCCTTACTACGCGCTGCTGGAATTCGAGGCGGTGTCTGACCAGGTGATGGAAGATGCCATGGCCCTGTTCGAGCAGTGCGTGGAGAACGGCTGGGTGCTCGATGGCGTGATCAGTCAGAGCGAAACCCAGGCCAACAACCTGTGGCAACTGCGGGAGCGGATCTCGGAGTCCATCGCGCCGCGCACCCCTTACAAGAATGATATTTCGGTGGTGGTTTCGAGGGTGCCGGAATTCCTCACCGAGATCGATCAGGTGGTCACCGAGCACTATCCCGACTTCGAGATTATCTGGTTCGGCCATATCGGCGATGGCAACCTGCACCTGAATATCCTCAAGCCGGAGGACATGGCGAAGGAAGAGTTCTTCGACAAGTGCCAGCAGGTGAACAAGTGGGTGTTCGATATTGTACAGCGTCACCGGGGCAGCGTATCTGCCGAGCATGGGGTGGGGCTGGTGAAGAAAGACTATTTGCAGTACACCCGCAGCCCGGTGGAAATCGAGTATCTGCGCGGTATCAAGCGGGTTTTCGATCCCAATGGCATTATGAATCCCGGGAAGATATTCGATATCGGGGGTTGATTTGAAAGATCATGTGGTTGTTCTGACCGGCGCCGGAATCAGCGCTGAAAGCGGCCTTTCCACCTTCCGGGATGCCGGCGGCCTGTGGGAGCGTCATCGCATTGAAGACGTGGCCACGCCGGAAGCCTTTGCCCGCAACCCGGAACTGGTGCTCGATTTCTATAATCAGCGCCGGCGGCAGCTGGCGGACGTGGAACCCAATGCGGCCCACCGGGCCCTGGCCGAGCTGGAGCAGACCCACCGGGTGACAGTGATTACCCAGAACGTTGATGACCTCCATGAACGGGCGGGGTCGACCAATGTGGTTCACCTTCACGGCGAACTCACCAAGGTTCGCAGTTCTGAGAATCCCGAGCTGGTCTACGAGCGGGGCTACGACGAAATCCACCTTGGCGACACCTGCGAACAGGGCACGCAACTGCGGCCCCATGTGGTGTGGTTTGGTGAGGCCGTTCCCATGATCGAGAAGGCCGCAGAAATCGTACCGCTGGCCGATCATTTGCTGATTGTCGGAACCTCACTCCTGGTCTATCCGGCGGCCGGGCTGGTGGAACTGGTAGACTTTGACGTACCGGTCACGGTGATCGACCCCGGTGAGGTGCCGGCCATGACCCGGGCGCAGGTATTTCGTGAACCCGCCAGTGTCGGTGTACCCCGCTGGGTACAGGCACTATTGGCGCGTTAACCCGCCGGATTTGATGGTTTTTTAGTCAGGCCTGCGGGTGCCTGCGCGCCTGCAGGTATGCTGGTCTTCATGGCCGGACTATTAAACATTGTTAGCGCCGCTCCTTGACCCCCCTTTCCTTCGCTAGACTGGCAGGCAGCTACCGTCATGCTGACGGTTGATTCAGCCATGGATCCTTATAGGGGGCTGTCATGAAAACCACCATGCACGTGTCCGGTGAGGTCGTTGATCACAAGCTCGCGGCTGAGTGTGGCACCGAGACCGAGGCCGAAAAGGTTGCTGAAGACCTGTGTCGGTCGACCAGTCTCAGCCGGGACCAGATCCGCATCATACGTCCCGACGACGCCCATCAGGGAAGCGGTCTCGAGCCCGAAGACCGGGGTATCTGGCGCACTGCTGTTCGTGCACACCTGTGGTTCGGGCTGGCTGGCATGGCCGGCGGACTGGTGTTGTTCCTGGTGCTGGCGGCGTCCGGTATTCCCTTCATTGCCCAGAATGCGATGTGGGCCAGTACGTTGTTTGTGGCCTTTGGTGGCGTGGCGGGACTGTTGCTCGGGGGGCTTTTTACTCTGCGCCCGGATCACACGATTTACGTCTCCCGGGCGAGGTCAGCCCTTCGCAAGGGGCGCTTCGTGGTATCCGTCCATGCCCGCGGACGGGAGCAGTTGACCGAGGCGAAGCGCTACCTGGATGCACGACACATCCACACGGTGCAAAGTTTCTAGCCTCCTGTCTGAACCGGCGTATTGATGGCTATTCCGGTTCACCGGAAGGGCTCATTCAGTGATCTTTGAGGTAGCTGTCCAGGTGCTTGCGAAAGGCTGCCTGCACGCCCAATTGCCGCAGTATCCAGTAGTGCCCTGCCACCATGCGATCAATAAACATGCTGTCCACGGCGGGCTGCAATCGGTCCAGGTAGCGGAACACGGTATGGGTGTGGGCAGCGATTTGCCGGTGCAGGTCTGACCGACCAAAATCGTAGGGCTCGTCTCCCGCGAAGGGTTCAATCAACAGGTTGCGCCACATGGCATAATAGTCCGGGCTGATGGCCGGTTTCTCGGCTACCCTTGCGCCCAGGTTCACCAGGTGCTGATCCAGGGCCTCATAATCCT
Source organism: Marinobacter segnicrescens (assembly GCF_900111555.1). Lineage (GTDB taxonomy): Bacteria > Pseudomonadota > Gammaproteobacteria > Pseudomonadales > Oleiphilaceae > Marinobacter > Marinobacter segnicrescens. The sequence goes on along the minus strand of NZ_FOHZ01000011.1, from coordinate 121,962 downwards.
CCTCAAGTGCGGCAATCAGTGCCTGTCGATAATGGGCGACCACCGCCGGTTTGAGGGATTTTACACAGCCGAAATCGTAGAGAATCAGGGTGCCATCCGGCCGGAAAGCAAAGTTGCCGGCGTGCGGGTCACCATGAATGCACTGGAAGTCGAACAGCTCATCCGCCATGGTGATGAAAAGCCGCTCGCCCAGCAGGTTGATTGTCTTCTGGTCATACCGGTCTGGCGCTACCTGGCTGACATGGTCGCCCTCGGCAAGTTCCATGGTGAGAATGTGCCGGGTGGAGTGGCTATCGATCACCCGGGGAATGAGCACCCAGGGGTGACGCTCATGATAGGCCCGGAACCGGCGGATGTTGGCGGCTTCATTCTCGTAATCCAGTTCCTCCTTGAGCCGGATCCGTATTTCCTCAAACAGTCGGTCAGCGCTCTCTTTTGGCATTCGTAGTAGTCCGCCCAGGCGCAACGCCATGCGCAACTGTTTCAGGTCGGAATCACAGGATTCATCCACCCCGGGGTATTGCACCTTGACGATGACTTCGGTGCCATCCTTCAGACGCGCCTTGTGGACCTGGCCAATGGATGCCGCTGCGTAGGGCTCTGCCTGCAGGTCACCAAAGAGTTCGGCCACCGGCGCACCCAGTTCTGCCTCGATCTGCTGGCGGATGATATCGAAGGGCATGGGTGGGGCTTCTTTCTGCAGGCGCTGCAGCGCTTCGGAAAATTCCCGCGGCAGGAAGTCCTGGGTCTGGGAGGCCACCTGGCCCACCTTCATCACGGCACCCTTGAGTTCACCCAGGGTGTCCACGATCTCATCGGCCATACGGGCATACTGGAGGGAGCGCTCCTCATCGGATTCGCGACCAAGGAACTGCCGGGCACGGGAACCGGCAAACTGGCCGGCCACCGAGGCGGTCATGCCGGCCAGTTTGAAAAAGCGTCCGCGACGGGATGTGACGGGTTTCTTGGCCATGCCTGAGGTCGAATACCTGCGAAGTGTAGGCCGATTACTCTACGCTGGTTTGAACCTGAAACCTACCGTCCAGTTCCAGCGTCAGTTGCTGGCCGCTTTGCAGGGTGCCTACACCGGCTGGGGTGCCGGTGAGCACCACGTCCCCCGGTTGCAGGGTAAAGGTTTCGGAGATATGGGCGAGTAACGCCAGTACCGGGGTGATCATATCGCCGGTATGGCCCGCCTGGCGCTGTTCACCGTCAACGGTGAGGGAGAATCGCAGGTTCTCCAGGTCGTCATCGCTGCGCAGGGGCACGAAGCCGGACAGGGGGCAGGCGCCGTCAAACGCCTTGGCCCGCTCCCAGGGGTGGCCCTTTGCCTTGAGCTCGGACTGGAGGTCCCTCAGGGTAAGGTCCAGGGCCAGGCCAATCCCGGCGATGGCGCCCCGGGCCTGCTGCTGGCTTGCCCCGGTGAGAGTCTGGCCCACCAGAATCGCCAGCTCGGTTTCAAAGTGCACGTCGCTCCGGCCATGAGGCAAACGGATCGGGTCGGTCAGTGGTGCAAGGGCACTGGCTGGTTTGAGGAATAGCAGGGGTTGTTCCGGCACCGGGTTATTGAGCTCGGCCGCGTGGGCCGCATAGTTCCGCCCGACGCAGACGATTTTACCCGGTGGCCACTCGACCTTGCTGCCATCCTGCCATTGATGCTGGTAAGCCATGACGCCCTCCGGACTCAGTCGCCCTCGAATTCGCAGACAGTATAAACGCTCAGACCCTCGTCCCGTAGCTTGCGGGAACCACCCAGGTCCGGCAGGTCGATCATGGCGGAGACTTCGACAATCTCCGCGCCGATCTGGCGGATAAGGCGACTGGCCGCCAGCATGGTCCCACCGGTGGCAATCAGGTCATCCACCAGCACCACCTTGTCGCCAGGGCGGAAGGCATCCTTGTGAAGCTCCACCGACGCAGTGCCGTATTCCAGTTCGTAGTCTTCCACCAGGGTGTCGAAGGGCAGCTTGCCCTTCTTGCGCACCAGCACCAGCCCGGCGTTGAGCTCATAGGCCAGTGGTGAGCCGATGATGAAGCCGCGGGCGTCAATGGCCGCGATGGCGTCGATCTTCTGGTCATGATAGCGGTGCACGAATGCGTCCACCAGTTTGCGAAAGGCCGTGCGGTCCTGAAGAACGGTGGTGATATCCCGGAAGGATACTCCGGGTTTGGGCCAGTCCGGCACGGTGCGGATAGCTTTCTTGATGCTGTCGGCGAAATAGTCCATGGGAGGTCTCCGGCGCCTTCAGGCGTCGAGGAAGATGAATTTGAGTACGAAGACAATGGCAATCAGCACAACACTGGGGTTCAGGTGCGACCAGCGCCCGCTCAGGGCCTTGAGAGCGGCGTGAGTGATGAAGCCCGCGGCAATGCCATCGGCGATGGAGAACGTCAGCGGCATCATCAGCGCGGTTACCACGGCCGGTGCCGCGTCGGTTACATCATCCCAGTCGATCAGCTTGAGGCCACCGGTCATCAGTACGGCCACATAGAGCAGGGCGGGGGCGGTGGCGTAGGGTGGAATAATGGCCGCGATGGGGGAGAACAACAGGCAGGCGAGGAAAAGCAGTGCAACGACGACAGCGGTCAGGCCGGTACGCCCGCCTGCCGCAATACCGGCAGTGGATTCCACGTAACTGGTCGTGGTGGATGTACCCAGGGCAGCACCGGACATGGTGGCGACGGAGTCGGACATCAGCGCCCGGCCCAGGCGGGGCAGCTTGCCGTCCTTGTCCAGCAGTCCGCCCCGCTGTGCGGCGCCGATCAAGGTGCCGGAGGTGTCAAACAGGTCGACGAACAGGAATGCAAAGATGACCGAGATCATACCCACGTTCAGGGCTCCGGCGATATCCAGTTGCATCAGGGTGGGCGCCAGGCTGGGCGGTGCGGACACCAGGCCATCAAACTCGACCATTCCCAGCAGCATGGCCACAACGGTAACGACCAGGATGCCAATCATGACCGCGCCGGTGACATTGCGGTAAGCCATGGCACAGATGCCCACAAACCCGGCAAAGAACAGGATAGCCTCGGCGGTTTTGATTTCGCCCATACTGACCAGGGTGGCGGGGTTGTCCACCACGATGCCCGCGTTCTTGAAGGCGATAAAGGCCAGGAAGAAACCGATGCCGGCGGAAATGCCGAACCGCAGTGAGAGAGGAATGCTGTTTATGATCCACTCCCGCACCTTGAAGATGCTGAGCAGGAAGAAGATCAGGCCGGACAGGAATACTGCCCCCAGGGCCACCTGCCAGCTGTAGCCCATGCTGCCCACCACCGTGAACGAGAAGAAGGCGTTGAGCCCCATGCCGGGTGCCAGGGCAATTGGGTAATTGGCCCAGAGTCCCATGATCAGGGTGCCGATAACCGCGGCGATGCAGGTGGCTACGAAGACTGCACCAAAGTCCATGCCAGTGTTCGACAGGATGGACGGGTTGACCACCACGATGTAGGCCATGGTCAGGAAGGTGGTGATGCCGGCAATCACTTCACGCTTGACGGTGGTGCCGTGGGCCTGCAACTGGAACAACTTTTCGAGCATGGGGGCAGCCTCGATGCGGACAGGATTTGATCAATGGTTAAGGGGGCGCAATGATACCTCAGGATAGCCTGTCAGGCCACGGAGGGCGTCAATGCGGTGGGGTCAGTGGGGGTCCCGCTGGAGCCGGATGTCAAAGCGTACGGCGGCCATCCTGACAATAACGATAAACAGTAATCCGATGGTCAGCGCCAGGGTCTCGCTTTCCAGCAGCCACTGACAGACAAAGTAAAGCCAGCAGCCGGCAAAGGAAATCGAGGCGTAGATCTGGTCTTTCCTGAAAATGAACGGCACTTCGTTACACAGGGTGTCCCGCAGGGCACCGCCGAAGGTTCCGGTCATTACGCCCAATAGCGCTGCGATGAACCAGGAGTGCCCGAGGTCGAGGGCGAGCTGGGCGCCCAGGATCGAAAAAATGCCCAGCCCGATGGCATCAGGGAACACGATACGGGATTCATGGATACGCTTGCCCAGGCCGGCGTAGCTGAATACCACAGCCATGGCGAGGATCAGGATGGGCTGTTCCTGGTGCTTGATCCAGTACAGCGGATGGTTATCCATCATCAGATCCCGCAGGGTACCGCCGCCAAGGGCGGTGACAAACCCGATGGTAAAGACCCCCACCGGGTCCATGTTTTTCTGCTGCGCGGCAATCATGCCGGAAATGGCAAAGGCAATAACACCGATCATTTCCAGGACGTAGATGATATCGGGCATAGACGCGGTCAGGCAGGCTTGGATGAAGCGCGCAGGATAGCGGATTTCAGGTCAGGAATCATCTGGGGTTAAGGCGGCTTGTGGTTCCGGAATGATCCGGTTGGCCCTGAAAGCTGTAATCAATACGGATGTGTCCTTCATTCTCCAGGAGTAGATCGATGTCCCTGATCCGATTGGCCTATGCCAGTGAGGCCACTTTCAGCCCCAGCCCCGTCCACTCAGGGGTCGAGCCCCACGTGGCCAGGATCCTGCTGGCCTCCCGTCGCAATAATGCCCGGCAGGCGGTAGTTGGTGGGCTTTATTACGGCAATAATCGCTTCTTCCAATACCTGGAGGGTGAAGAGGAAGCGGTCAACGCCGTCTATGACCGCATTCGCCAGGATGAACGTCACCAGGGCGTGACAACCCTGCTGGAAGAGCCCCTCAAGCAACGCACATTCGATAACTGGTCCATGAAGTATGTGCCGCTGGCCGATGACGTACAGCGTATGTTGCAGCGTCATGGCCTCGCCAGCTTTGAGCCTGACCGGTTTGACCGAAACCTGTGTGAAGAAATGATCTCGGTTATCCGGGACAGTAACGGGGTGGAGCGGGTGATCAGCGACCAGGCACGCCCGCAGGGCGCCAATGACGGGCTATTCACCCCCGGTATCCGCAAGGGCCTGGTGCTGGCGGGCGCCACATTGGTGGCTGCATTGCTGGTGGGCGGCACGCTGTTGCTTCCCTGATCCGGGTAACGCCGTAAAAACCGCCAGCGGTCAGGGTCGGATCAATCGTGATGATGCTCAGCCATAAGCTATCTTTATTTGATTCATGACCACTGTCGGGTTAGCTTGATCCGTTATCCATATCAACCAACAACATCCATACGCGGATAAAGGATCGGAGCAGCAACATGCGTGCAATTCTCTGCAAGGAATACGGCCCGGCGGAAAAGCTGGTCATTGAGGACATTCAATGTCCGGAACCCACGGGCAACCAGGTCAAGGTCAAGGTCAAGGCCGCGGGCCTGAATTTCCCGGATACCCTTATCATTGAAGGCAAGTACCAGATCAAGCCGGAAATGCCCTTCTCTCCCGGCGGTGAAATGGCCGGTGAGGTTATTGCCGTGGGCGACAAGGTGACCCGTTTCAAGGTCGGCGACCGGGTGATCGGCATGACCGGTTACGGCGCCTTCGCGGAAGAGATGCTGGTGGAAGAAAACCGCCTGCTGCCGTTGGCGGAAGGCATGAGCGACGAGGAAGGGGCCGCCTTCACCATGGTTTATGGCACCTCCTACCACGCCCTCAAACAGCGGGCCAACATCCAGCCGGGTGAGAGCCTGTTGGTGCTGGGCGCCAGCGGTGGCGTTGGCCTGGCAGCGGTTGAGCTGGGCAAGGCCATGGGCGCCCACGTGATCGCTGCGGCCAGTACCGACGCCAAGCTCCAGGTGGCCAAGGAAGCGGGAGCGGACGAGCTGCTTAACTACAGCAACACCGACAAGCCCCTGAAGGATGTTATCAAGGAGATGACCGGCGGCAAGGGTGTGGATGTTATCTACGACCCGGTAGGCGGTGACTTCACCGAGCAGGCCCTGCGCGCCATGGCCTGGAACGGTCGCCACCTGGTCATCGGGTTCGCCGCCGGTGAGATCCCTAAGATCCCTGCCAACCTCACCTTGCTGAAGAGCTGCTCGGTTGTCGGTGTGTTCTGGGGCGCCTTTACCCAGAAAGAGCCGCAGAACCATGTGCAGAACATGAAAGAGCTCTTCCAGATGCATAGCGAAGGCAAGATCAAGCCGAAAGTCAGTGAAGTCTTTGCCTTTGAAGATTACGTCAAGGCGCTGGCTGCGCTGTCCGGCCGGACCGCCACAGGCAAGGTGGTGCTGAAAGTCAGCGACTGAGGTCCTGTCGCCGATTCAGACCTGACTTTCCCAGAGACGGGGTGCCCACAGGGCGCCCCGTTTCTCATTTCATGTCATCCCTTCCTGCTATGATCGTCGTAACAATCACTGCTGTGCCCATAAAGGAGCTGGCTTAACACGGGTTATATCCCTGCGCCCGGATATGTGCCACGCTCTGTCGATCGTCCGCCTGAACCTTCGGGCCAATGGTTATCGAAAAGGTAAATATGACTGACAGGAAACGGGTTTTGCCTGGCAAATTGTTATCTTCATCCGTTGGTATTGCGCTATTGCTGACCGGTTGTGGTGGGGGAGGAGGCTCCTCGGATGACGATGCTGGCGTCAGAGGCACTATCGAGATTGCCGCTGGTACCCGGGTAGACGGGGATTACGCCGATCTTTGGGCGGCTTCTGACGAAAGCTGGCCGAGTGGTAGCCGTGATACGGTTTCAGTGCCCGTGCCCTCAACCACCGGCGGCTATCTCAGCGACCGTAGCGATACCTACGCGAATGGGCTTGGGTACCCCCTGGACCAGGAAGACAGCTATGCGGTTTCCCTGGTGGAGGGGGATCGCTACTTCCTTCAGTGTTTTTCCGCCACCGGAGCCGATGCCGACACCCTGAAGGCATCTCTGGTACTGAACCTGGATGGAAATCGTATCGAGATCGAAGATGCCTGCGGCGGGGGCGCTTCGGTGAATGCTTCCGGCAGTGCTACCTTCACGATTTCCGCCAATGATGGCGGCCCCTTCCGGTATGTGTTATCTATCGCGCCGAAAACCTCTCTGTCCGCGCTGGATGTGAGCTGGCCAGAGCCGCCGCTGCAGGTGGATCAAGCTATCGTCAGCGGCTCTGCAGCTGTGGCCAATACTCTGTCTTCCTCCGGTTTGCGGGCCAGTTCCGTCATGGAACTGGAGCGCGCCATCGGGCCGGATACCTGGCAAGTGCGGCGTAAACCCGGTGTTAGTGCGCTGTCGAGTGTATCCGATGGGGGCAAAGATGCACGGGCCGAGACCATTGAATGGATCCGGGAAATGCGGGAGGAATTTGGCCTGAAGGCTGAGCCGAATTATCGTTTCACTTTGGCTTCGGTCAGCCCAGAAACTAATGATTACTTTCGTGATCCGGATTTTTGGAATCTCGATCAAATAAATATTGTTGAGGCATGGGGGCTCAGTGGTGGTAGCTGGGGCCAGGGCGTCGGCGTCGCAGTCATGGACACAGGCATGTTCACCACCACGCCGGACAGTTACAGCAACTGGCACGAGGACCTGGTCAATAACGTGGTGAATGAGGGGGGTATCCTGGATTTCGTCAAACCCGACTATGACGTGGATGGCCAGGAAGGGCCTGACGGGGTTCCGGGAACACCGGTGACCCCCGACAACCCTGAAGCTACCAGCTTCCATGGTACCCATGTGGCCGGCATCATTGCGGCAGAGGATAACTCCGTCGGCACCGTAGGCATTGCCCACCAGGCGACCATTCTTCCCTACCGGGTTCTCGGGGTGGGGCCCTTGGGTGGCGAGGACGGTACCGGGGCGGTTGACGACCTGATTGCTGCAATCAACAGCATTGTTGATGATCGTAATGATGTTGATGTGATCAATCTGAGTCTAGGTGGTCTGCCGCCAGTCGTTGATCTGCAGGTGGCCACTGACCGGGCCAACAGTAATGGTATCCTGGTGGTGGCCGCTGGCGGTAACAGCGGCGATGCCTCTGCGGTCTACCCGGCGGCAAACCGTCGGGTGGTAGGCGTGGGGGCCACCACCCGGGGTGGTGAACTGGCCAGTTACTCCAACTATGGCCAGTCAGTCGACCTGCTCGCACCTGGTGGCGCACTGAACGATGGTATCGTTAATGCCTATGGCCAAGTCTCCGCCACGGGTTCGCTGTCCGATAGCTACGCCTACCTTGCCGGGTCATCCATGGCGGCACCCCACGTTGCCGGTGTCTATGCGTTGATGAAGGGAGTGTCGGACTCACTGACCGCGTCACAGTTCCGCGCCCAGCTGATTGCCGGGCTTCTTACAAATGATTCGGAATTGAGCGACTATACGCTTTACGGGGCGGGGCTGCTGGATGCGAGAGAGGCGGTGACCAATGTCACGGCATTCCCGACCGTGGTCTCGGCCTGGCCCCGGGTAGTGGAACTCAGTCCGTCCGGTACTGAGCGCAGGGTTCTGATGGAGGTGCTGAAGCAATCTTCTGCGGCTGATCCCCTCGTGAGCGGCTCGCCCGATATACCCGGTGCATTTACGCTGACCGATGACGATGGCAACCCGATAAACGTCAATGACGAGATACCCGAGGCGGTGCGCATCAGTGTGGACTCGAGTGCGGTGCCCGATGACCGACCCCTGGTGGAGGAAATACTCATCCCCTACAGCAATGGTACGGACAGCTTCGATCTCAGGATCCCGGCGTATGTACAGGCGGCCGATACCTCCGGAGATCGCGATGCCGGCCGTCACTATGTCCTGTTGCTGGATGCCAACGATTTTGGCTCGAGTCGTTCCCGCCAGGTACTGGCCAGCTACAACGATGGCCGGTATAGCTACGCTATCGACGATATGGTGCCCGGCGACTATATACTGGTGGCGGGAACGGACCTGGACAACAACGGAATCATCTGTGAGAACGGTGAGGCCTGTGCGGAGTATCCCGAGACAGGTAGCCGGCAGGTAATTTCCATTGGTGACCAGGACCTGCAACTGGATATGACGACCAGTTTCCAGCGGCCAACCATCGCCGAGATGGGACTGCCGCGATACGGCTTCCGGGGCTATCCGGTTCCCGGTCACCAGGCCGGGACGCGGCCAGACCGGTCGCTGGGTGAGTAACTGACGAAACGGGGAGATGACGGCATGATTCACTGGTTACGAGTGAAAGGCCTGACAGCATCAATACTGGTGATTGCCACCACCCTGACGGCCTGCGCCGGAAGTCGGGACCAGGGTGCAGCCGATGGCCCCACAGCACGCCAGGTCACTGCCGCCAGCCAGTGCGGGTTCACAGAACCGGGCCTGCTCTATATGGATTCCCGCCAGCGGCTGGAGGAAGTGACCGGTGCACGGGGCGTGAACCTCACAGCAATGGAGGATCATGATTTCAGAAATGAGCACTTACTGCTGGTGGCTGCCGGGCGCAAGCCCACAGGCGGCTATGGCGTAGCGCTTGATAGCAGTCGGCTGGAGGGTGGTGTCCTGAAGCTGACCATGACGCTGCGCACTCCCTCCCCGGACCAGATGGTTACCCAGGCGCTCACCAGTCCCTGTGCGGTAGTGGCGGTCGTTGCGGAGGGTTGGGAAACGGTCCATGTGACCGGTCCGGGCCTGCCGGATCTTTCCCTGGAGCGATGAGCAGGGTGGCAACTCGTCAGTGATTGCATCGATCAGACGGTGAGCCACACCGCAAACCGGCAAACGGCGACGTTGATCTTTGCCTCAGATTCCCTAAGCTATGGGCTCACACGTCCCAGCACATCCGGAGCTGTACCCTTCCTATGAGCCAGAAAACCTATAACGCCGACTCCATTGAAGTCCTCAGCGGCCTGGACCCGGTGCGCAAGCGCCCGGGGATGTACACCGACACCAGCCGGCCCAACCACCTGGCCCAGGAAGTGATTGACAACAGTGTGGACGAGGCCCTCGCCGGCCACGCCCGGCGAATGGATGTGGTGCTGTACGCTGACGGCTCCCTGTCTGTAGAGGATGACGGCCGGGGTATGCCGGTGGACATCCACAAGGAAGAGGGGCTGCCGGGGGTGGAACTGATTCTCAGCCGGCTTCATGCCGGGGGCAAGTTCTCCCAGGGTAACTACAACTTTTCCGGTGGTCTCCATGGGGTGGGCGTCTCCGTGGTCAATGCGCTCTCCACGCACCTGGAAGTGGCCATCAAACGGGACGGCAACCTCTACCGAATGACCTTTGCCGATGGCGAGAAGGCCTCGGAACTGCAGGTGGTAGACACTGTTGGCAAACGCAACACCGGTACCCGCCTGCACTTCATGCCGGATCCGAAATACTTTGACTCTCCGAAGTTCTCGGTTACCCGCCTGCGCCACAACCTCCGCGCCAAGGCGGTGCTGTGTCCCGGCCTGACGGTTACCTTTACCCAGGAGCAGACCGGCGAGAAAGACGAGTGGTACTACGAGGATGGCTTGCGGGACTACCTGCGCAGCGAGCTGGCCCAGGTGGAAGCGGTACCGCTGGAGCCCTTTACGGGGCGTTTCGCCGGTAACAGCGAAGAAGTGGACTGGGCCGTACAGTGGCTGCCGGAAGGGGGGGAGTCCGTCACCGAGAGCTACGTCAACCTGATCCCCACGGTGCAGGGTGGTACCCATGTCAATGGTTTCCGCACCGGTCTGCTGGAGGCCATGCGGGAATTCTGCGAGTTCCGTAACCTGCTGCCCCGGGGCGTCAAGCTGACCCCGGAGGATATCTGGGAGCGCTGCGCCTACGTGCTGTCATTCAAGATGCAGGATCCGCAATTCTCCGGCCAGACCAAGGAGCGGCTCTCTTCCCGGGAAGCGGCGGCGTTTATTTCCGGTGTGGTCAAGGACGCCTTCAGCCTCTGGCTGAACCAGCACACTGACGTGGCCGAGGCCCTGGCGGAGCTGTTTATCAGTAATGCCCAGCGGCGCCTGCGGGCCAGCCGCAAGGTGGCTCGTAAAAAGGTGACGTCCGGGCCGGCGCTGCCGGGTAAGCTGGCGGATTGTTCCGGGGCGGATGCGAGCCGTTCAGAGTTGTTCCTGGTGGAAGGGGACTCCGCCGGTGGCTCAGCCAAGCAGGCCCGTGACCGGGAGTTCCAGGCGGTGATGCCCCTGCGGGGCAAGATCCTGAACACCTGGGAGGTGGACTCGTCCGAGATCCTGGCATCCCAGGAGGTTCACGATATTGCGGTGGCGATCGGGGTTGACCCGGGGTCCAACGAACTGTCCGGGCTGCGTTACAACAAGGTCTGCATCCTGGCGGATGCCGACTCTGACGGCCTCCATATTGCCACCTTGCTGTGCGCACTCTTTGTTCGCCATTTCCGCCCGGTGGTGGACGCCGGCCATGTGTTTGTGGCCATGCCGCCCCTGTACCGGGTGGATCTGGGCAAGGAAACCTTCTATGCACTGGATGAGCACGAAAAACAGGGCATTATCGACCGGCTGGCGGCGGAGAAACGCAAGGGCAAGGTCCAGGTCACCCGTTTCAAGGGCCTCGGCGAGATGAATCCCTTGCAGTTGAGGGAAACCACCATGGCACCAGACACCCGTCGCCTGGTGATGCTGACCCTGGAAGAAGGGGACGACACGATAGAGCGAATGGATATGCTGCTCGGCAAGAAGCGGGCCGGGGATCGCCGCACCTGGCTTGAGGCCTATGGCAACATGGCCGACGTTGCAGTCTGACGTCGGCTTCAGGTGCTGGCCAGCGGGCCCTGGTCTGCAAGGATATCGCAGCAGAGTACCCGCAAGTGTCCCTTGAATCGGTACCCCAGAGACAGGGTGACGCACATATAGACCCCGGTGATGGACAAGTATGGGCTGGTCACCTGCATCCGGTTGGGCTGGGCCAGGGCCTGCTTCAGGTAGTGCTGGCGATACCAGTCGGCGCTGCTGGTGTTTTCCAGCGGGCGGTATTTGGGGTCAAGTTCGCCGCACGCTCCTTGTCCCGATGCGGTGTCGTCAATCTGTACACCACGGTCGTCGATCAGATAGCAGCGGGACACGGTATGATGGGCCAGTATGTCGGCACATGCGTCTCTCAGAGACTCGCCATTGCGCATTCTGTCTATGGCTTTGAGGAAGGGGCTGGTGAAAAACTCCGCCAGTTGCTGGGTCGGGTCGAGGCGAATGCGGTGGCGGTTCTTGTAATCCCCCAGCAGGCGCTCGAAGTCTGTCACTTCGCCATTGATCCCTTCCAATTCCAGCCTCGGATAGCAGAAATAGAACCCCTGTACGAAATCCACCCCGGCATCGATTGCAATCATGGCCTGGTCGTGGGTTTCCACACCTTCCAGCAATACCAGGCAACCGGACTGGTGAAGCAGCCCCACAATACCATTGAGGATCTGGCGCGCCTTGGGGTCGTTACTGGCCCGTAAGGCCAGGCTGCGGTCCAGCTTCACGATGTCCGGCGACAGGTTCCAGATCCGTTCGAAGTTGGAGTGACCCGCGCCGAAATCGTCGATAGCGGTCAGGCAGCCCAGCTGTTTGTAGTAGTCCACGGTTTCCCGAAGGCGCTCCGAGTCATCCGTGGGCTGTTCGACGATCTCGACGACAATGCGATGGGGAGGCAGGCCGGAACGGCGCAGTAACTCCCCGAAAAAGGAATCGTAACGGTAGCCGGAAGCCACCACTCGTGGGGAGACATTAAGAAACAGCCAGTTCACATCGTCCTGGAAGGCTGCGTAGTTGCGAATGTGAAGTAGCCGGCAGAGCCGGTCCAGCAGCACGTTTTCCTGGTCGCTGTCCGGCAGGCCAAAGAGTTGAAAGGGCGGGACGCTGGCGTTGTCCGGATCAAACGCCCTGATCAGGGCTTCATAGCCGATAATCCGCTTGTGGGATATGCTGAAAATAGGCTGCAGGGCCGTCTTCAGTATGAGGCCATGAAAGCGTCCGGTCCAGCGGTTATCCTGCTGGCTCAACAGAGGGTCAAGGAGTTCCAGGTCGGCACCTGACAGCTGTGGTGACAGATAATTCATGGTCCACAATTCTGGCGACTGTTATAACCCCGGGAGACGGCTGGAGGGGCCGTGGTAATCCTGCCGGAATAAGGAAATCTGTTCCGGAGCATGCCAGAACTTCCCGGGGGGCGCCAGTAGGCGGTGTTAAACATTGTCATTCAGTGACCTGGACCACGTAATCGGCCACTTGGTCCAAGGTGGGCTGGCGGGTTGGGTATACGTGCTGGGCCTGGCAACGCTGGTCGAATTCCATGGAATGCGACCACCAAAGAAAAGGGCAGGTTAACCTGCCCTTCAATACTGTTAGTTGTTGCTCGGTACGACTACGGATTCGTCAAATTCGAGTTCCATGGTGCTCTCCTGTGGCTTTGGGCGTTTCGCCCTGTAAAAGTGATAATTCAATTATATGGATTCCATAGCAGGACTGAATCCGTAAAAGCCACATACGACCAAGGGGGTAAGCCCCGCACCAGGCGGCTCTTTCAGAAAAACTGAACAGGCTGAGCAGAATGTTGCGGTTGGCTTCGGAGGCCCAGCTTCCTATGCTTCTGGGTATTCCGATGCACGCCGTAAAACCCTGTGCCGTCCAGCTCGGACTGCCCTGGCCAACGTTAAGGAAGGATCCGTGTCATGCAGTTACGAAATTCCCCCAGGCGCTTTGGTGCTGTCCATGCAACGCTGCACTGGCTGGTAGCGCTGGCGGTATTTGGGCTGTTTGGTCTGGGTTATTACATGGTGGACCTGGGCTATTACGATGAGTTGTACCGCTTGGCGCCCCATATCCACCGGAGCGTGGGCATACTGCTGCTGATCACGGTTCTTCTGCGACTCGTTTGGCGTCTGGCAGACACCAGGCCTTCGGCGCTGGGCAGCCACTCACCGGCAGAGATCCTGTCGGCACGTGTGGTGCACGGGGTGCTCTACCTGCTGCTGTTCACCGCCATGTTCAGCGGCTACCTGATTTCTACGGCCGATGGCTCGGCCATCCGGGTATTCAACTGGTTTGAGGTGCCGTCCGTGACCGGGCGGATTAAAGGTATGGAAGATATCGCCGGTGATGTCCACTACTGGGCCACCTGGGGGCTGGTCGTGCTCGCCTCACTCCATGGCCTGGCGGCCATCAAGCATCACTTCGTCGACCGGGACGACACCCTCAGGCGTATGTTGCCTGTCGCCCTGAAGGGCAGGGGCTGATCGGTTTCGGGATCCAACGGACTTCATCAGAGAACATCAAAGGAGAACACGCTATGAAAAAGACCCTTCTTGCATCGGCAATGACCCTGGCCCTGGCCGGTCCTGCCATCGCCAGCGAACACAGTGGCACCTATGCCTTCGATACAGAGGGCGCGCACCAGTTCATTACGTTCGAGGTTTCACACCTGGGCTTCAGCACACTTTATGGTCGCTTTAACGACTTTGACGGCGAGATTGTGTTTGATGCGGAGAACCCGGAAAACAGCAAGGTCAACGTAACCATCGATACCTCCAGTGTGGATTCCAACCACGCCGAGCGGGACAAGCACCTTCGCAGTGAGGATTTCCTGTTCGTTGACGAATATCCGGAGGCGACTTTCCGCAGCACCCGCGTTGAAGTGGATGACGACGGTGAGGAAGCGGATGTTACTGGCGAGCTGACCCTGCGTGGCGTCACCCGGGAAGTTACCCTGGAAGTCGAGCTTCAGGGCCATGGTGAAGATCCCTGGGGCGGCTATCGCATGGGCTTTGATGCAGAGACGGAAATCCGGCTGAAGGATTTCGGTATTCCCATGGACCTGGGACCCGCCTCGGAAACCGTCAAGCTGGAAATCTCGGTTGAGGGTATCCGCCAGTAAGTATTGGTGATTCCAGTCGGGTATAACACCGGCATGAAGAAGGACGGGGCCCTTACTTGGTAGGGGCCCCGTTTTGGTTCTGGTCGCAGCGGCAGAGTCTGAGCTGCCGGAAGAACTGGGCGACGAAGATCACCAGGGCAACCAGGATGCCGGCAATCAGGAACGGTCTTGTCAATGCCAGGCTGCCACTGAGCGAGAACTCCACCAGGAGCATCAATGCCAGGGCAAGTGCGCCGTTGATCATGGCGGTCAGAACCGCCTGACGGCATGCCTTGAGAGTCAGTTTCATAGTGTTCGCTCTGAGTAATGGGCCGGAGCAGGCAGCTGTTCCGGTGTTCAGATGTCGAATCCTTAATCCACAATCCTCGACGAGAATACGGTGACCCGCTGGCCGGAAACATGCGGGAATTCCGCTATTGGAAAAAACCGCCGGGGATTCGTCTTCCAGAATTGGTCTATTGCGCCTCGCCTCCATATAATGAGCCTCGCTATACGGCACACCGCTGTGTAACAAGCAGTATTGTGACCTGTCAGCGTGATTTTCCAGCCCCCGGTGTGGCACGTTGCGCAGGCGGGTTGCACGAGAACCCATTTCCGGAGCAAGGGGCATTCATGCCAGAGTTTCAGACCACCGACGAAGGTTTTGAGCGGGTTTCGTTACGGGACTATACGGAAAAGGCCTACCTGGACTATTCCATGTACGTCATCCTCGACAGGGCCCTGCCCAATGTGGGAGACGGACTCAAACCCGTGCAGCGGCGCATTATCTACGCCATGTCGGAACTGGGACTCAAGTCCACCAGCAAGTACAAGAAGTCTGCCCGTACGGTTGGTGACGTACTGGGTAAATTCCACCCCCATGGCGACAGCGCCTGCTACGAGGCCATGGTGCTGATGGCGCAGCCATTTTCCTACCGCTACCCGTTGGTGGACGGTCAGGGCAACTGGGGTTCACCCGATGACCCCAAGTCCTTTGCCGCCATGCGGTATACCGAGTCCCGCCTGTCGAAGTTTTCAGAAGTGCTGCTCAGCGAACTGGGGCAGGGCACGGTGGACTGGGTGCCCAACTTTGACGGCACCATGGACGAACCCTCTACATTGCCAGCCCGGCTGCCCCATGTGTTGCTGAACGGCACCACCGGCATTGCGGTAGGCATGGCCACCGATATCCCGCCGCACAACGTGCGGGAAGTGACGGCAGCCTGTGTCCGCCTGCTGGACAGTCCGGATTCGGATGTGGACGAGCTGTGTGAGCATATCAAGGGGCCGGACTTCCCCACGGGCGCCGAGATCATCACCCCCCGCAAGGACCTCCGCCAGATGTACCACACCGGTCGGGGTAGCCTGCGGATGCGGGCCCGCTGGGTCCGCGAGAACGGCGAGGTGGTGATCACCGACCTGCCGCACCAGGTTTCCGGCAACCGGGTGCTGGAGCAGATTGCCCACCAGATGCAGACCCGCAAGCTGCCCATGGTGGCGGATCTCCGGGATGAATCCGACCATGAGAACCCCACTCGCCTGGTGATCGTGCCACGCTCGTCCCGGGTCGACGTGGAAGGCCTGATGGCCCACCTGTTTGCCAGTACGGACCTGGAGAAGACCTACCGGGTCAACCTGAATGTTATCGGCAACGACGGCCGACCGGCGGTGAAGAACCTGCACACCATGCTCACCGAGTGGCTGGCCTACCGCAAGACCACGGTGACCCGCCGTTTGCAGTATCGCCTGGACAAGGTCCTGGCCCGGCTGCACATCCTCGAAGGCTTGCTGATCGCCTACCTGAACATTGATGAGGTCATCAACATCATCCGCTACGAGGACGAACCCAAGGCGGAACTGATCAAGCGCTTCGGATTGTCTGCCGACCAGGCCGAAGCCATCCTTGAGCTGAAACTGCGCCACCTGGCCAAGCTGGAGGAGATGAAGATCCGCGGGGAGCAGGATGAGCTTGCCGCTGAACGGGACGAGCTCCAGTCGATCCTTGGTTCCGAAGACCGCATGCGTGAGCTGATCAAGGAAGAGTTGCTGGCGGACGCAGAAACCTACGGAGACGACCGCAGATCTCCCATTGTCGAGCGGGAAGAGGCCCGGGCCTTCTCCGAAGCTGACCTGGTCTCCAATGACCCGGTAACGGTTGTGTTGTCAGAGAAAGGCTGGGTGCGCGCTGCCAAGGGGCATGACATTGATCCCGCAGGCCTTAGCTACAAATCCGGTGACAAGTTCGCCCTGGCCGCGAAGGGCCGGAACAACCAGAACGCTGTGTTCCTGGACTCCACCGGCCGCGCCTATTCCCTGATGGCCCACAGCCTGCCTTCAGCCCGGGGACAGGGTGAGCCGCTCACTGGCCGCATCAACCCGCCCTCCGGGGCGACCTTTGCGGGCCTTCTGGTGGCTAATCCCGATGAAAAATTCCTGTTGGCGACCGATGCGGGTTACGGGTTCGTGGCCAGCGCCGCCGACCTGATCAGCAAGAACCGCAATGGCAAGTCGGTGGTGTCGATCCCGAAGGGTGCGAAGCTGCTGGAACCGGTCCCGGTTCCGCGTCGGGAACAGCCCCGTTACCTGGCGGCCATTTCCAACGAGGGCCGAATGCTGGTGTTCCCGCTGGAACAGCTGCCTGAACTGGCCCGGGGCAAGGGCAACAAGATCATCAGCATTCCCTCGGCCCGGGTCCAGAACCGGGAAGAGTTCGTGGTGGCCCTGACCGTGTTTGGCGAGGCTGACCAGTTGGAGATCCGGGCCGGCAAGCGCAAACTCGGCCTGCGTTTCTCCGACCTGGAGCACTACCTGGGTGAGCGGGGTCGTCGTGGCCACAAACTCCCCAGGGGGTTGCAGCGAGTCGATGGCATCGATGTGATTGCAGCGGCAGGCACCGACGAGGCGGCTACCGGAGAAGAAGACAGTGAGTGAACTGGTCCTGATCAATGTGTCCGGCCGCGACAAGCCAGGCCTGACCTCTGAAATTACCGGCATTATGGGCCGGTACGACGTGCGCATCCTGGATATTGGCCAGGCAGTGATCCATGACTACCTGACCTGGGGCATCCTGGCGGAAATTCCCGATGAGAGCCAGGCATCGCCGGTGATCCGGGAACTGCTGTTCCGGCTCCACGCACTGGACCTGCAGGTACGTTTTGCGCCGATTACCGAGGCGGAGTATCAGCAGTGGGCAGAAGGTCGCAACCGGGCCTGCTACATGGTCACCCTGCTGTCCCGTGATATCAAGGCGGAGCAGATCGCCCGGGTGTCCGAGATTACCGCCCGCCACGGCCTCAATATCGACAACATTACCCGTCTGTCGGCGAGGCCATCGCTGGCGCCTGGTGATAACCGGATCGCCTGCGTGGAGTTTTCCGTGCGGGGCACTCCGGAGGACCTGGAGGCGCTGCGTTCGGATTTCCTGAAGATTGCCGGCGACATGAACGTGGATATTGCCTTCCAGGAAGATTCCATTTTCCGTCGCAACCGTCGTCTGGTGGTGTTTGATATGGACTCCACCCTGATCGAGGCGGAGGTCATCGACGAACTGGCGCTGGAAGCCGGCGTGGGCGAGCAGGTCTCTGAAATCACCGAGCGTGCCATGCGTGGCGAGCTGGACTTCAGCGAAAGCTTCGCCGAGCGCCTGGCCCTGCTCAAGGGTCTGGACGAAGCGGTGCTGGAGCGTATCGCTGCCCGTCTGACCATGACCGAGGGCGCTGAATACCTGATCCGTACCCTGCGTTCACTGGGGTATCGCACGGCCATACTGTCCGGCGGGTTCAACTACTTTGCCCGCCACCTCCAGGCGCGCCTGGGTATCGACTATGTCTACGCCAATGAGCTGGAAATTGTCGATGGCAAGGTCACCGGTCGGGTGGCCGGCCCCATCGTGGATGGTGCCCGCAAGGCACAGTTGCTGCTGGAGATTGCCGAGCGCGAGAAGATTTCCCGGGAGCAGGTGATCGCTGTCGGCGACGGGGCCAACGACCTGCCCATGCTGAGCCAGGCGGGACTGGGTGTGGCCTTCCGTGCCAAGCCGGTGGTGAAGGAGTCTGCCCGCCACGCCATTTCCACACTGGGTCTGGATGCCATCCTGTACCTGCTGGGTTACCGCGAATCCGAGACCCGGCTGGCATCACCCCGCTGAGCGCAGGGAGGCGTTAACCAGTAACCGCCGGCTCAGCTGGCTGGCTGACGGTTACTGGTCACCAAAGTCGTAGTTCATCTCCGGCACCGGCGCCTGCAGGTAGTAACCCTGGATGTAGTTCACCCCTGCCTGCCAGAGCGTTGCCAGCACAGAGGCACTTTCCACCAGCGGAATGATCGTGAGTTTGCCGCTGCTCTGCAGCGACTGGATCATCTCTTTCACCTTGTCCCGGGCCTCGTCGCTCTTCTGGATTTCCTCGGTGAAGGAACCGTCGATTTTCACGTAGTCCACATCCACGTGCTTGAGGGTATTGAAAGGGTTCAGGGCGCAGCCAAACTGGGACAGGGCGACCTTGCAGTGGAGTTCCCGCAGGGACTTGCTGAAGTCGCGGGCCTGTTTGAGGTGACTGGTAGCGTCCCCCTCTCGCAGCTGGAAGATCAGTGAGTCTCCGGGCAGTCGCGCGGCTTTCAGGGCTACGCTCAGCCACTGGCTGAAGGTCTGGTCCTGCAGGGTTTCTGCGGTCACATTCAGGAACAGCCGGGTATCATGGCCGTGGCTGCGATGCTGTGACAATTGTTTGATGGTTTGCAGCACGACCCAGCGGTCAATCCGGGTGGCCATGTCAGACGGTCCGGCTGGTGGTAGGAAGTCATAGGGGGAGACCTCCTTATCGTCCTTGTCCAGCATCCGCACCAACGCCTCGTAGTGCTCTTCGCCTTCACCCCGCAGATTGATGATGGGCTGGAACAGCAGGCGGAAACGGTTCTCTTCCAGTGCCTTGGTGATGGCGTCAAGGGAGTTGGAGTCATCGAGTGTTTCGTAGTTGGCCGGGTTGTACACCACTACGCCGTTGCCGTTCTCATGGCCCGGTTCCTTCCGTACTGCACCATGGGCGATATGGGCCCGGCCCAGAAGGTCGGCGGCCTTGGGAGCATTCTCGGTGATGGCTGCCACACCGATGGAAACCGTCACCTGGGCAGAGCGGCCCTGGATATCGAACAGGTGGTCATCGACGGCCTTGCGAATGGCTTCGCAGCGCTCGGCCATGAACTGTTCCTCACAGGGCTGGCACAACAGGCAGAACGCGTCATCACTGATCCTCGCCAGTACCATGTCGTCACCGGCGTGCTTTTCCAGCAAGGCTGCGAAGTCTCGCAGTAGCAGGTCCGTGCCGGCAATGCCGAGGTCATTCTTGAAGCTGACAAACCGGTCGATACCGATGTAGGCAAGGGCACCGGTCTGGTTCTTCTCGCCGGCGGTCGCCACCGCACGGTTCAGCTGCTCCATCAGGTACTGGCGATTGTACAGGCCCGTCAGCAAGTCCTGGTTACTGATCTCGCGGATCTTTTCCTGCAGTTCTGCGTCGT
Organism: Marinobacter segnicrescens; assembly: GCF_900111555.1. Lineage (GTDB taxonomy): Bacteria > Pseudomonadota > Gammaproteobacteria > Pseudomonadales > Oleiphilaceae > Marinobacter > Marinobacter segnicrescens. The sequence continues at coordinate 101,822 of NZ_FOHZ01000011.1, read as the reverse complement.
TATGTTCAGGCTGGATGACCACCTGGATGCAGGCTTCACCATCATAGGTCGCAGCCGATACGGTCATGGTGATATTGATGTCCTGGTCATCACTGCGACGGGCTACGGCATTAAGGTTCATGCCGTCTTCCCTCGTTTCAGCAAAGGACTTCATAAACTTGCGCAGGTCATCCTGGCTCCCGGGGGCCAGGGTGTCCAGCAATGGAATGCACATCAGTTCATCGAGATCGTCGTACCCCAGGAAGTCCATGTAGGCATGGTTGGCATAGACGTGCATGCCATCGTTGACGTAGGCAATGGCATCCTTTGAGCTTTCCAGCAGCAGCTGGCAACGCTGCTCGGCTTCCCGCAGGTGGGACTCCAGCACCCGGCGCCGGCGGCGTTCTTCAAGGTTGGCGAGCTCGCGCCGGATCACCAGCATCAGTCGCTCGGTTTCACCCGCCGGGCAGACGTCCTGGGCACCGGCTTTCATGATAGCGAGGGAGCGCTCCAGGTCTTCGGATTCGGTAAGCAGGACGAAGGGAATATCCTTGTCCAGCCGACGGATGATGGCCAGGGCATCGTCAGGAATAAAGTCTGACTGGTTATCCCGCGCCAGGAACAGGTCCCACTGGCCAGTGCGGATCGCTTCATCCAGGTCTTCCTCAGACGTAACCCGGTGTGCCCGGGTGGCGCGGCCTGAATTCCGCAACAGGCTGACCAGTGATTCCGCATCGTTCTGGGAGGGGTCCATGATCAGCAGGTGGACGGTGGTCTTTTGCTTCTGCATTCGCTGGCGGTCTCGCTGTCTGTCTGCTGCCCTGAAATCCGGGCACCTGATGCTTCGAAGGGCCGTCCGTGCCAGTGCTCTGATCCCTGTTGGCAGGCCCCGCAGGGCGGGGGCCGGGCAATAATAACCCCGAATGATGCAGGGGATAGGCGTCAATAACAAGCCTCAGCTGGTCACAGCGGGAGCTGGCGCGCAGTTTTGTCGTGACGGGATCAGAGGTCCGGCCAGAGGGAGTCGAACTCACTGTCACTGGTGCCGAAGGGGTTTTTCCTTGATTGCGGTCCGGAGTCCGGTTCGTCGGGGCGCTTGTAAAGCCGCAGTTCGAACTGACTGATGCTGCCGGTGACGGCGATCTTCCGGCCCAGCAGGCCCTGGTCCTGCACGCCTTGTCTCAGCAGGGTTATCCGGCTTCCGGACTGGAATGGCAGCTTCGGGGTGATAAGGCTTTCCGGCAGGTGGGCGTCGGGTATCTCTGGCAGCAGCAGGCCCCGGAGGAATTCGCTGCTGTTGCCGGTTTTCTGGATAAGTTGTACGCCACAGGGAGCCGCCCCCGGCGCTATGACCTCTATGCCGATCCGGGTTCCTTCTCCCCGGTGCTGCCGAAGCCAGCGGACCAGCGCGATACTCCAGGGATGATTACGGTGTTCCCGCACCCCCAGAATCTCCCCCGCCTGAAGGGTCGGAGGAATGTTAGCGCTCCAGACGACGCAGTAACCGCCGGGGCTGGTATTGACCACCCGGGTCAGGTAGGACCGCGGCTGATGCCGTGTCTGGGAAGTGTCACTCCCTGCGCCGGGCTTCTGGTAGTTGATGGGCGCATCGGCCAGTGGGCGGACTCGCTCTTCGGAAATACCGGCGTCGAAGGCATCGGACCAGGCATCCCGGCGGGTCGGCTTCATGAAGCGATTGTCGGGTTCCGTTACTTCTGTGCTCGCACTGCTCACCACGAATTCCGCAAAAGGCTTCTCGCCGGCCACGAAGTAATGCACGGCAGTCAGCCCGGCACAGACTTCCAGCTGGCCATCCGTCTCCAGTCGGTTGAAGTTACGCTGAGTGAGCAGGGCGAGGGCCTGTCCAAGGTGCGTCAGCAACGTGTCACTGCTCCGTGGAAGGAGGGGCAAGTCGCTGGTGTTGGAGTTTGGCTTGCCGGCCTGGGCCTTGGTGTTAACCGTCCCGGACGTATCACGGAGGTGGTTGCTGATCTGCTCGGCCAGGGACCCGGTATCGAAACCCCACCAGTGACCGCCCTCAGCATCAGGCGCGAGTGACCGATAGCAGGGAGGCTTGTCGCTGTTCATGTCCACCAGGAAAACGGCCTTTGCAGCCAGCTCGGGCGCGCACTGGACCCTGGGTGACCAGAGTTCGAATAATTCGCTGGCCTGCTCCAGTTCATTCTGGCGAAGCTGGTTCGCCCGGGCACAGCCGAGCAGCAGGGTCTGACAATAGGCATCGGCGACAGTGCTTTCGCTTCGGTGAGGCCGTTGGTCGTCCTGTACGGCAAGCGTGTGCAGGTTGTTCTGGCGCGCGAAACGGAACAGCTGATGGCTCTCGTGCCAGCTCCCGGAGGGGCTCGCAGTGTACAGTTGCTGGGCCCTGAGGATTGTGGCGCCCAGCTCTGTGAGTGCGCGGTGACAAGCCTGGGCAAGGGGCTTTCGTTGTCGGTCGATCGTGCCCGCATCGAGCAGCTCGGTGATAACCAGTTTGTAGCCTGAAGCCAGGTGCAGTTGCAGGGCCTGGGACAGGTTGGCGATCTTGCGTTGCTTTTCGGGCAGGGCGATCGCCATGCCAAGGTAGTGGCGTGACAACTCTGTGCAGACGAAGCGGATGCGCGGTCGGATCAACTCAAGGAGCTGCAGCCGTTGGGATGGCGGGCAGAACAGCTGGTTGACCTCGATAATGGCATGGTAAAGCTGGCGGGAGAGCTCGCCCAGATTGGCCATGGGCAGGTGGTCCACCCAGTACCGGAAGGCCTTCGGGGTCGCTTCGCAAAACGACAGGTGTGCGATCCTTGGCTCGGGTACTGTCAGTTCGGGTTTCTGCATCGTGTTACCAGTTGGACCTGTCATTCATGCCGCGATTACCGTTTACGCCAAAGGAGGGTTCCATACGCTGACACCCTGAAAAAATTTCCAGAATTACAGATTGTTATCGCTAACCGGGCTAACCATAAAGTAGCAAAAACCCGAGGGAAAGCCAGATAACTGTAACATGACAATCTTTGACAGTTGCAATGTTCCGCCGGCATTACTGTTCCATACCAATATCCAGCAGCGTCTTGCCGGGACGGTCGGGTATTTCCCGTACCAGTCGTGGCACCAGGTAGCCGGGCAGTCTGGCCTGCAGCGCGCGAACCAGTTGCCTGGCGCGCTGATCACTGACATCAAAGTGGTGGGCGCCGGCAACCGGGTCAAAGGCATGGAGGTAATAGGGCAATACACCGGACGAAAACAGTTGTTCGCTGAGATCCGCCAGGGTGTCCGGGTCATCATTGACCCCCTTTAACACCACGCTCTGGTTGAGCAGCGTTACCCCGGCGTCCCGCAGTGCTTTCATGGCCTTTCGGACGTCGTTATCGATCTCGCGGGGATGGTTAACATGTACCACCATAACGACCTGCAGGGGAGACTCCCTGATCCAGGCCAGCAGGGAATCGTCCACCCGTTGGGGGATGACAATGGGCAGCCGGCTGTGGATGCGTAACCGGGTCAGGGACGGAACTGTCGCAAGCGCCCGGGCCCAGGCAGACAGCAGGCGGTCGTTTACGGCAAGCGGGTCTCCGCCGCTGAGAATGACCTCATTGATTTCGGGACTTTCGGTGAGCGTGGTGATCACCTGCTCCCGCTGCTGTGGCGACAACCTGTGGTCCGGGTAGGGGAAGTGGCGGCGGAAACAGTAGCGGCAGTTGATGGCACACTGCCCGGTCACCATCAGCAAGGCCCGACTTCGGTACTTGCGGATCAACCCGGGGGTGGGCGTGGAGTCGGTTTCCTGCAGTGGGTCCCGCACAAAGCCGGGGTAGTCCTTACCCTCCTCCGCGAGGGGCAGCACCTGGCGCAGTAGCGGGTCATCCGGGTCTCCCGGTCGGATGCGGGCCAGCCAGGGTTCCGGTACCCGTACTTCAAATGCGTCATGGCCAACCCGGGCGTCGTGTTCGCGTTGCGCGGAATCCAGGCCCAGGCGGCGCAAAAGAACACCCGGGCTGGTCACGGAGCGGGCCAGCAGGCTCTGCCACGTAGGCATGGGGTTATCCGGGTCTTGGGCTTCTATACGGGCGACGGTTCGCTGTATCATAGCGGACTTTCACATTCCAACAGCGTCATTTCAGGTGAGTGTTTCATGGCTTCTTATTCTACCAACGAATTCCGCGGCGGTCTTAAGGTTTTGCTGGATGGCGATCCCTGCGTCATTCTCGAGAACGAGTTCGTCAAGCCCGGCAAAGGCCAGGCGTTCAACCGCGTCAAGCTTCGCAACCTGATGACCAACCGGGTCTGGGAGCGTACCTTCAAGTCCGGCGAGAGCCTGGAGGCCGCTGATGTAATGGACCAGGACATGGAGTACCTGTACACAGACGGTGAGTTCTGGCACTTCATGAAAACCGACGGCTCCTTTGAGCAGTATCCGGCCGATGCCAAGGCCGTAGGCGATACCGTGAAATGGCTCAAGGAGCAGGATGTCTACACGGTCACCCTGTATAACGGCGCCCCGCTGTCCGTCACGCCGCCGAACTTCGTCGAGCTGGAAGTGGTGGAAACCGACCCGGGCATGAAGGGCGACACCGCCCAGGGTGGCTCCAAGCCAGCGACACTCACCACCGGCGCGGTGGTCCAGGTGCCCCTGTTCATCTCCATCGGTGAGGTACTGAAGGTTGACACCCGTACCGGCGAGTACGTTAACCGGGTCAAAAGCTGATCAGGGGGTAGTCATGGGCAGGGGTCAGTCGCTGCCGGGAGCAGCGCCGTCCTGGCAGCCCACTGCCACCCGGCAGGTTCTTGAAGGCCGTGCACGCCAGCTGGACTGGGTGCGCGGCTTTTTTGCGCAGCGGGGGGTGCTGGAGGTGGAAACCCCGGTGCTGGGGCAGTGTGGTATCACCGATGTGAATATCGATTGCATTGCCGCCGCGCCACAACCGGTAGCGGGCTGGACCCATTCCACCGGCTGGCTGCAGACCTCTCCGGAATACCACATGAAGCGCCTGCTGGCGGCAGGCAGTGGCAGTATTTACCAGGTCAGCCATGTATTCCGTAACGGCGAGCGGGGGCGCCGCCATAATCCCGAATTTTCCCTGCTGGAATGGTATCGCCCTGGCTGGAATGACGAGCAGTTGATGGACGAGGTAGCGGCCCTGGTATGTGGCTGGCTGGGAGCGCCTGAGCCTGAGCGGATGTCCTATCGCCAGCTGATGAGGGCGCATGCGGGCCTGGATCCGATGACAGCGGACCTGCCTGAACTGCGCAATGCCTGTTATTCCCTGACCGGCGACGCAGCATTGGTGGATCAGCTGGATCGGGACAGCTGCCTGGACCTGGTCATGAGCTTTCGGGTTGAACCGGCCCTTGGCTTTGACCGTCCGGTCTTCGTCACCCGCTATCCCGCCAGCCAGGCGGCGCTGGCCCGCATCAGCGAAGAAGATGGCTGCCCGGTGGCCCACCGTTTTGAGCTCTATGTACAGGGCATAGAACTGTGCAATGGCTACTGGGAGTTGACGGATGCTGACGAGCAGCGGCAGCGGTTCGAGGCTGACAACGCCCGCCGCCGTGAACTGGGCAAACCGGAGATGCCGGTGGACGAACGGTTACTGGCGGCACTGGAGGCGGGGCTGCCGGAATGTGCCGGTGTCGCCCTGGGGCTTGATCGCCTGCTGATGCTCAAGTGCGGTGTGGACGATATCAGCGAGGTGCTGGCGTTTCCTGCTGAGCGTTCATGACCTTGCCGAACGACTGGCCCAGACGCACCTGATCACGGGATTGCAGGTTTTCCTGCCACCGGGTGGCTCCTTTCGGGAACACCAGGATGACGGTAGAGCCCAGGCGGAAGCGGCCCATTTCCTCGCCCCGTTCGTATCGGACACCCGGCGACTGATGGCGGTAATCGGACGTGGTTACTTCACGTTTGCCGTCGGTTGGTGCCACGACACCGCCCCAGCGGGTTTCCACGCTGCCGACGATCATCGCACCGACCAGTACCATGGCCATGGGGCCTGCGTCAGTGTCGAAGATGGCGACTACTCGCTCGTTGCGGGCAAACAGCCGCGGCACAGCTTCGGCGGTGACCGGATTGACCGAGAACAGCCGGCCCGGCACATAGGCCATCTCCTGCAGTTTTCCTGCCAGGGGCATATGAATGCGGTGATAGTCGTGGGGGGCGAGGTAGATGGTGGCAAACTCGCCGCCTTCAAATGGCTTTGCCCTTTCTGCATCGCCGCCGAGTAATTCGGTGAGGCTGAACGACTGACCCTTGGCCTGGAACACGCGGTCATCACTGACCTGGCCGAGCTGGCTGATGGTGCCATCCACGGGGCTGACCAAGGTCTCACTGCCCCCGGCAAGCGGGCGCAGGCCGGGCTTGAGCTCCCGGGTAAAAAATGCGTTGAAGGTGCCATAGCTGGCCGGGTTTTCATCAGCGGCTTCGTTCATGTTTACGCCATAGCGGCCGATAAACCAGCGTATAACGGCTGTCAACACGGGCGCCGGTGGCCGGCTGTCGGCCAGTTTTCCGGCAAGGCGGGAAATCAGGATTTGCGGCAGAACGTATTGTGCCAGGACAAAAAGCCGGTCAAGCATAGGTCAGGGGCCTTCGAACAAACGAGGCGTGAGTTTACCAAAATCCGGCTTATTGGTAGAAATCATTTATTGGTTTTCCGTTTACAAAATGTCATTGCTATCATGGCTGGCTAACGAATAACCTGCCAGTCTGCTCCCCGGCAGCGTTGAACAGTTCACAAATAACAGGCAGATGGTCAGGAACCCATGGGTCTAATAATCGGTAGTGTCATAGTTCTGGTCTGTGTGCTGGCAGGCTACGTGCTTCACGGCGGCAACCTGATGGTGTTGTGGCAACCAACAGAGGTGCTGATCATTGGCGGTGCGGCCATCGGTTCCTTCATCATTGCCAACCCGTTCCATACCATCAAGGAGGTCTTTGCCGGGGTCATGCGGCTGATTACCGGCTCCCCCTACAACAAGGCCTTCTACATGGACCTGCTGAGCCTGTTGTACGACATCTTCGACAAGTCCCGCAAGCAGGGCGTCATGGCGATCGAGGAAGACATTGATAACCCGGAACAGAGCCAGATCTTCAGCCGCTACCCGGCAGTGATGAAGTCAAAGCACCTGACCGCCTTTGTGACCGACTATCTGCGCATCATCAGCTCCGGCAACATGGCGCCCCATGAGCTCGAGGGCCTGATGGACCAGGAGCTGGATACCCGGCAGCACGAACTGGAAGAGCCGGCCCATGCCGTCAACAAGATCGCCGACGCCCTGCCGGGCCTGGGGATCGTGGCAGCGGTGCTGGGTATCGTTATTACCATGAATTTCATGAGTGAAGGCCCTGAAAAAATCGGCCTGAGTGTGGCCGCCGCCCTGGTGGGCACCTTCCTCGGTATCTGGATGGGCTATGGCTTTGTGGGGCCGACCTCCATCGCCCTGGAACACCACGCCAAGTACGAACTGCGTGCCTACGAGTGCGCCAAGGCATCGATTATTGCGACAGTTTCCGGCCAGGCGCCGCAGATGGCCATCGAGTTCGGCCGCAAGGCCTTGCCCAGCGACAAGCGGCCCAGCTTCCAGGAACTCAATGACCATGTCCGTTCCAAGTAATGTCCGGCAGAAAGCCGGCCTTGCGCAGGTGTTGTAGTGGCTGACGAACCGATTATTGTAAAACGCGTCAAGAAAAGGGCTGCCGCCCACCACGGCGGCTCCTGGAAAGTCGCGTTTGCCGACTTCGCTACCGCCATGATGGCGTTCTTCCTGGTGCTGTGGCTCACCACCAACGCAACACCGGAGCAGAAGCTGGCGGTGGAGGGGTATTTCAAGGATCCGGTGGGATACACAGAGGGCGGTAGCCAGAACCCGGTCGACCTTGGCGGCAGTGCCGCGGTGTTGGAGGCCAGTGGCGAGGACCAGGTTGGCAGCACCATCTCGGTAGATGATCAGAGTATCGAAAGCCTTTCGGAACAGCTGGAGCAGCGCCAGATGGAAGAGCTGTTCCAGGACCTGAGGGAGCAGATCGAGAGTAGTGAAACCTTGAGCGAGTTCAGGGACCAGCTGCTGATTGACATCACCGACGAGGGCCTGCGCATCCAGATTGTCGACCGCTCCCAGCGCCCCATGTTTGACAGCGGCAGTGCCCAGCTCAAGCCCTATTCCCAGGATATTCTCTTTGAACTGGCAAAGCCCCTCGGTTCCGTGCGTAACAAGCTATCCATTACCGGGCATACGGATGCCACGCCTTTCAGCGGCCGGCCGGGTTACACGAACTGGGAGCTGTCTGCCGACCGGGCCAACGCTGCCCGCAGGGCGCTGGTGACTGGCGGAGTCCGGCCCGAGCAGATTAGCCGTGTCGTGGGGCTCAGCGATTCGGTGTTGTTCGACAAGGAAGATCCTACCGCGCCGGTTAACCGTCGCATCTCGATTATCGTGCTTAACAAGAAGGCCGTCGGTGAAATTGAAGGCCGGGCGGGGCGTACCGGTGAGCCACTTATTGATCTCACCAAGCCTTCCGAGGCTGAGGAGGAGGCTGCCCGGCAACGGCTGGAGAGCGGAGAATGGGCTCAGGAAGAAGAGCCAGTGCGCCCCAATGAGCTGAACTGGTAAGGGCGGAATCGCCCCGGTTAATTGTCTCAGCTCAGCTTCAGGCCCCTTGCCTGCTGCTCCTCCATGGCCTGCAGGATTCGCCGGAAGCTGTGCAGGCGTTCTGGCGTAATCCGGCCCTCTGCCACCGCTTCATCCAGGGCGCACCCCGGCTCTCCCTGGTGGCGACAGTCCCGGAAACGGCAATGGCCGATGACCTCGCGGATCTCACGGAAACCGAACTCGATTTCCGCCGGCGTCATGTGCCACAGGCCGAATTCACGAATGCCCGGTGAGTCGATCAGGTCACCCCCGCAATCCAGGTGGAACAGCCTTGCCGTTGTCGTGGTGTGGGTGCCCTTGCCGGTACTTTCTGACAGGGCGCCCACCTTCAACTCCCGGTCCGGCACCAGCGTCTGGATAATCGACGACTTGCCAACGCCGGACTGCCCTACGAACACACTGGTTCGGTCCTTCACCAGGCCGGTTATCACGCCGCCATGGGCATCCGGGTGATGAGCAGAGGCTTCAAGTACCTCATAGCCAAGGTGACGGTACCGGTCGAGCAAGGCATCGATGTGGTCCCGGTTCCGGTCGGTGAGCAGATCGGCCTTGTTCAGTAAAAGAACCGCGGGAATTCCGGTGTTCTCGGCCGCAACCAGGTACCGGTCAATCAGGTTGTCATGGGGTTCCGGCTCCGGCGCAATCACCAGCACAATATGGTCAATGTTCGCCGCCACAGGCTTCAGCTGACCAAAGTTGTCAGGCCGCTGCAGCAGGGAATGGCGCTCCTGCCGGGCCACGATCACCCCGGTATTGTCCGCCCCCTCGCACCAGGTGACCCGGTCGCCGGTCACCAGGCTGTCGATATTGGCCCGCACAAAGCAACGGAACAGCTTGCCCTGATGCTGCCCCTCCAGCGCCTCGACATCCAGCTGCTGGCCGTAATGGGCAATGACCAGCCCCGATTGTTCCGACCCCAGCTCACCGGACTCCCGCTGGGCCGCAATGGCCTGCTCCCGCTTGCCGGCACGGCGGGTGCGTTCTGCCTGGATCTTCTGGATACGGTGTTGCTGCTGCTTGCTGAGGCGGCGTTTCGCCATGGGAATCCTGATTGTTCTGGAAGTTGGGATGCTTCATCATATCAGACCTTGCCCAGCACACCTTCCAAACAGTGGAGATACGCCGCCATGGCCGAAGAAAACAACGACCGCCTGGTCTGGATAGACCTGGAAATGACCGGCCTGGATCCGGAAAGGGAACGGATCATCGAAATCGCCACCATCGTCACGGACTCCAACCTGAAGGTCATCGCCGAAGGCCCGGTACTGGCCGTCCATCAGAGCGATGAAGTACTCGACGCCATGGACGAATGGTGCACCCGCACCCACGGTAACAGTGGACTGACCCAGCGGGTAAAGGAAAGCCCCATCACCGAATCCGCCGCCGAGGAACAAACCCTGAACTTCCTTGCCCAGCACCTGGAGCCAGGCACCTCGCCGTTGTGCGGCAACAGCATCGGCCAGGACCGCCGCTTCCTGGTCAAATACATGCCCCGGCTGGAAGCCTTCTTCCACTACCGCAACCTCGACGTCAGCACTGTCAAGGAGCTGGCCCGCCGCTGGCGCCCGGATGTATTGGGCGGCGTCCGCAAGAAAGGCTCTCACCTGGCCCTGGACGACATCCGGGATTCCATCGCGGAATTGCAGCACTACCGGGAGACATTTTTCCGTTTGGAAAAATAGGGCTTTCCCGGCGGCTGAACTGAACAAGGAATTCCGGTAGAATTCCGCCTCTGTTTTCAGCCATCGACCAACACGAGCAAAAGGGTCCCATGGAAATCAATCCCATTGTTACGAAGATCAAGGAACTTCGTGAGCGCACTGAAGCGCTCAGGGGGTATCTTTGACTATGATCAGCGCAGTGAGCGCCTGACCGAAGTCGAACGCGAACTCGAACAACCCACCGTCTGGGACGACCCCGACCGGGCCCAGGCCCTCGGCAAGGAACGCGCCGACCTCGAACTGATCGTGCGCACCATCGACAACCTCACCAGCGGCCTCGACGACGCCGACAGCCTGCTGGAAATGGCCGCTGAGGAAGAGGACGAAGGTACCGTCGCAGACATCGAAAGCGACCTCGACAGCCTCGACAAGGAACTCGAAAAACTCGAATTCCGCCGCATGTTCTCCGGTGAAATGGACGCCAATAACGCCTACCTGGACATCCAGGCCGGCTCCGGCGGCACCGAAGCCCAGGACTGGGCCAACATGCTCCTGCGCATGTACCTGCGCTGGGCCGAGCGCCGTGGCTTCAAGGCCGAGATCGTCGAACTCCAGGAAGGGGAAGTGGCCGGCATCAAGAGTGCCACCATCCACATCCAGGGCGACTATGCCTACGGCTGGCTACGTACCGAAACCGGCGTACACCGCCTGGTGCGCAAATCCCCGTTTGATTCCGGCAACCGTCGCCACACCTCTTTCTCGTCGGTGTTCGTGTCACCGGAAGTGGACGACAGCTTTGTCATTGAAATCAATCCCGCCGACCTGCGTGTGGACGTGTACCGCGCCTCCGGCGCCGGCGGTCAGCACGTTAACCGGACCGAATCCGCGGTGCGACTGACCCACAACCCCACCGGCATTGTCGTGGCCTGCCAGGCTGGTCGCAGCCAGCACCAGAACAAGGACCAGGCCATGAAGCAGCTCAAGGCCAAGTTGTTCGAGCGGGAAATGCAGTTGCGTAACGCCGAAAAACAGAAGCAGGAAGATGCCAAGTCGGACATCGGCTGGGGCAGCCAGATCCGCTCCTACGTGCTGGACGACAGCCGCATCAAGGACCTGCGTACCAAGGTTGAAACCAGCAACACCCAGAACGTACTGGACGGTGACATCGACAAGTTCATCGAAGCCAGTCTAAAGATGGCGCTGTAAACAGCGCCTTCTGCCATCGCTCTAACCCGGAAACTCCGACCTATTCTGTGAGCCAAGATGACTGACCACAACCCGAACGCCACACACACCGAGGACAACAAGCTGATTGCCGAGCGCCGTGCCAAGCTGGCCGAGCTGCGCGAACAGGGCAATCCCTTCCCCAACGATTTTCGCCGCGACGCCACGGCTGCCGAGCTGCAGGAGAAATACGGCGACAAATCCAAGGAAGAGCTGGAGTCCATGGGCATCAAGGTGGCCATTGCTGGCCGCATGATGCTCGATCGCAAGGCGTTCAAGGTGGTCCAGGACATGACCGGCCGAATTCAGGTCTATGCGTCCAAGGACGTGCAGAAAGATACAAAGCACTGGGACCTGGGCGATATTATTGGCGTGCGAGGTACCCTGTCCAAGTCTGGTAAGGGCGACCTTTACGTCACCATGGATGAGTATGTGCTGCTCACCAAGTCCCTGCGCCCGCTGCCGGAGAAGCACAAGGGCCTGACCGACACCGAGGCCCGCTACCGTCACCGGTACGTGGACCTCATGATGAACGAGGAAAGCCGCCGGGTGTTCCACGCCCGCTCGCAGATCATCAACGTCATGCGCCAGTACTTCGCTGAGCGGGATTTCATGGAAGTGGAAACCCCCATGTTGCAGGTGATTCCCGGTGGTGCGACTGCCAAGCCCTTTGTCACCCACCACAACGCCCTGGGTATCGACATGTACCTGCGGATTGCGCCGGAGCTGTTCCTCAAGCGCCTGGTGGTGGGTGGTTTTGAGCGGGTCTTCGAGATTAACCGTAACTTCCGTAACGAGGGTCTCTCCACCCGGCATAACCCCGAGTTCACCATGGTGGAGTTCTACCAGGCCTACGCCGACTACAACGACCTGATGGATCTTACCGAGGATATGCTGCGCACCATTGCGCAGAAAGTACTGGGAACCACGACGGTCACCCATACCCGCACCCTGGGTGACGGTACCGAAGAGACCATTGAATACGACTTTGGCAAGACCTTCGAGCGCCTGACCGTGGTTGATGCGATCCTGCGCCACAACCCGGATATTACCCGGGAGCAACTGGCTGACAACATGCAGGCTCGCCAGGTTGCCCAGGACCTGGGTATCCAGGTCAAGGCTGGCTGGGGGCTGGGCAAGGTGCAGATCGAGATATTCGAGGCCACCGCCGAGCACCGGCTGATGCAGCCGACGTTCATCACCGAGTACCCGAAGGAAGTGTCACCCCTGGCTCGTTGCAAGGACAGTGACCCGTTTGTCACCGAGCGGTTCGAGTTCTTCGTTGGCGGCCGCGAGATTGCCAACGGCTTCTCCGAGCTCAACGATGCGGAAGACCAGGCCGAGCGCTTCCACGCCCAGGTCGCCGAGAAAGACGCCGGTGACGACGAGGCCATGTTCTACGACGAAGACTACGTGATGGCGCTGGAATACGGCCTGCCGCCCACGGCCGGTGAGGGCATCGGTATCGACCGGCTGGCCATGTTGCTGACAGATTCCCCGTCCATCCGTGACGTTATCCTGTTCCCGGCCATGCGCCCGGAGCACCGGCATGAGCACAAGCACGACGAGGCCGAGTAACGCCATGCATCCCGCCGAGATCCTGGCCCGGGAACTCAAACCCGGGCGCGGCTGGGACCAGTGGCTGGCCGACGAGTTCCGCCAGCCTTACATGCAGCAACTGGCGGAATTCCTGGCGGCGGAGGAAGCCGCCGGCAAGGTGCTGTTCCCGGAGCGTCGCCATTGTTTCAACGCCCTGAACAGTACCCCACTGGACCGGGTCAAGGTCGTCATCATCGGCCAGGACCCGTACCACGGCCCGGGCCAGGCCCACGGCCTCTGCTTCTCGGTGGGCGCCGGTGTCGCCGTGCCGCCATCACTGGTCAATATCTTCAAGGAAATCCGCGACGACCTGGGTATCGAACCCCCGGACCATGGCTGCCTGCAGCCCTGGGCGGAGCAGGGGGTCCTGTTGATCAATGCGGTGCTCACCGTTCAGCAGGGCAATGCCGGCGCCCATCAGGGCAAGGGCTGGGAGCACTTTACCGACAAGGTTATCGAAACCATCAATGAGCACCGGCAAGGCGTGGTGTTCCTGCTCTGGGGCAGCTATGCCCGTAAGAAAGGCCGCATCATCGACCGCAGCCGCCACCTGGTGCTGGAAGGCCCGCACCCGTCACCCCTGAGCGCCTACCGCGGCTTTTTCGGCTGCAAGCACTTTTCGAAAGCCAACCAGTGGCTGGAGCAGCATGGGCAGGAACCCATCGACTGGTCATTACCCAGCATGCAAGAACTACTTGAAAGGTACGCAAAGAGATCAGCGGGATAAAGCTCCCACCCTGGCCAGGCGGGCGTGGGGGTGGGGATGTTTTTCTGCAGGGAAAAGGTGTCTGAGCGAAGCGAGTTCTTTTCCCGAAAGAAAAATATCCCTGCCGCCGCGCCCAGGCAACGGAAGCTGAACTAACTACTTCAGTAACGCCATAGCCGCTTCCATCTGAGCGTTAAGGTCTTCCTCATCATTCAGGTTGGCATTGGGGTCCAGCCCCAGCCGGTCAAAAGCACTGATCGTGCTCCAGTCCATCTCGTTGACCGGGTGATCTGTGCCAGCAAGCAGCTGGAGATTGGCAACCATCACCAGGTCAGCGTAATCGGCGGATGCTACCTGGCGCTGGTAGTTCTGATATTCCAGCGGGACCATCTGCAGGTCTTCCGGGAAGTCCCAGCGCTTGAGAATGCTCGTGCCAATGCGCGGGTGCAGCTCGTCGATCACATTGTCCAGCATGATGCTGCTGATCTGTACGTCCTGGTCTTCCACATAACGCAGGATAGGCAGCACGCCGATCATGTGAACCAGCCCGGCCAGCGTGGCCTGGTCCGGTTTCAGGCGGGTGTATTGCTGGGCAAGTACGTGGCAGATGCCCGCCACCTCGGTGCTGGTCTGCCAGTTCGCCCGCAGGCGCTTGTCGACCATGTCGGAGGTGGCCTGGAACATCTGCTCCATTGCCAGGCCCATGGCCAGGTTGCTGGTATAGGCCATGCCCAGACGGCTGACCGCCATGTTCAGGTTCTCGATGGCGCGACTGCCCCGGAACAGCGGGCTGTTGCAAACCCGGATGAGCCGCGCGGACAGTGCAGTATCGTTGCTGATGACCCTCACCAGATCCATGATGGACGAGTCTTCGGACTCGGCAATGTCACGTACCTGGAGGGCAACCTCCGGCAGGGTGGGCAGGATCAGTTTGTCGCTTTCGATAGCCGACAGGATATCGTCGCGAATGGTGTCAACAATGTTGGACATAGTGCGTTCAGGTCCCTGATCATTCAGTTAACGTCGCAGATGGTCCCGTTATAGCAGATCCGGACGCGTTTTCCTGTCACCTTATGTATCTGACGACTCTGCCTCACGTTCCGGGACCGCGTAGGGCAGGGGCAATACTTGTAGCGGTCGTTCCGACCCGGGAAGGAACAGGTCCTTACCGGCATCAGCGTGGCGCAGTACTGCCAGGAACTGAACCGAACCATTGTCAAATGTCACTGCGCGGACTACCTCGCCGACTGATTTTTCGCCTGCCATGACGGGCGATCCCGGCGCTGGTTGCTCTCCCGACTCAACGCCAAGGCGATACAGGCTCTTCTTCAATTGTCCCAGGAAGTGCATGCGGGCAATGACTTCCTGCCCGGTATAACAACCCTTTTTGAAGTGAATGCCCTCCAGGTGCTGAAGGTTCAGCATCTGGGGAACCCAGGCTTCCTTTGTTTCAGGGGTCAGTTCGGGGACTCCGGCGGCAATCTCACTGGCGTTCCATTCCGCCAAAGAGACCTGGTGAAGCCGGCCAAGGATGTCCTGAAGGGTGCCATCCACCCCTTGCGGTAGCCAGAGCTCAAAACGGGGAGTGCCCTCGGCGGTGGCGTTGGTGCGTACGAGGTACCCACTGCCCAGTGCCAGTGAGCTGTTGATTGCCTCTGGCACGGGTGAGGCATCACCCGCGACTGTCCCGGCGGCGGCTTCGCCGATAAGGCCGAAAACCTGGCCACTATCGAGTCGTTCCATGGACGTGCCCCGGAAAAGCATCAGATACTTGTTCAGGTGGGCCGCCACGTCATCCGCCAGGCTGGCGGGCATGGTCAGCAACACGTCTTCGCCATCGCGGACCAGCCGGGTCAGCAGGTAGGCGCGGCCCTTGGGCGTGCTGGCGGCGGCCCGGGGGGAGTGTCCCGCCACCACATTGGTGAGGTTCTGGCTCAACTGGCCCTGCAGGAAGTCATTGGTACCAGGCCCGCTGACCCGGAACAGCATCTGGTTGTCCAGCCGCGCGGCGGCGGGAAGTTCCGGGTGACGACGGGCGACATTATTGGCATCAGTGGTCATGGGTCTTGCCTCCGGGCCAGATACGTTGCGTGAAATTCTTGTACCACGGGGTCTCATCAATGGGGGCGGGGTGCTCCGGCATCAACCTCAGCCACACCCGCATTCGCCGCAGGGATTCAGCCGGCACATTGCCCAGCGGCCTGGGCAACAGGATAACCGGGTAGCGGCGACCACTGCTGTGCCCCAACAGGCCAAGGACCAGGTAGCGCCCAGAAACCCGGCTGTCGCCGGATACCTTGACCTCTTCCTCATCGCCATTCGCCAGGGTTGTGAAGAGGCGTGGGCCGCGGGCAGTCAGTTGCCTGACGGCGTCCGGTTCGGTAAGTGTTCCAGCCTGGCGCCAGCGGCGCATGCCCTGAAGGGCCAGCAAGGCGACAACCGGCACCAGTAGCCAGGCTCCCCTGATGGCCATGCCCAGCCCGACGAGCACCAGCAGTATCCAAGGCGCAGCGGCAAGCAGCCCGATTACCGTGGAGGGCGCAAGGGGTAGTTCAATCCGGTTGTACACGGTCCAGGATCAGCCGGACGATGCGGCGCAGGTCGGGGTCATCCGGCTCGCTGCGCTGCATGAACCATTCAAACATGTCTGCATCCTCGCACTGGATCAGCTTGTGGTAGCGTTGCCGGTCTTCTTCCGGCAGCGACGGATAGGCTTCCTCCAGGAAGGGAATCAGCAGCACGTCCAGTTCCAGCATGCCACGACGGCTGTGCCACCAGAGGCGATTGAACTCGGCTTGGGATTTTTCGGACATCGATTCAGGGCTCGCTTGAGAGTGTGGTGCCGGTTAATGGCCGGCACTCAGGGTGATGCAATACGGTATGTGGTCGGCACCAGTACGGTATCTTCCGGGTCATTCTGCAAGCCCGGGTAGTCCAGGGTGAAGTGCAGCCCCCGGCTTTCCTTGCGTTGCAGGGCCGAGCAGATAATCAGGTCCGACACGGTGACCAGGTTGCGAAGCTCCAGCAGATCGTTGGTGACCCGGTAGTTGCTGTAGAACTCGCTGATCTCCCGGGCCAGCAGGTCGACCCGGTGCTTGGCGCGCTGTAGCCGCTTGGTGGTGCGCACAATGCCCACATAGTCCCACATGAAGTGGCGGAGTTCATCCCAGTTGTGGGAGATCACCACATCCTCGTCAGAGTCGCGAACCTGGGACTCGTCCCAGTCGGGTGCTCTCGGCGGTGCGGGGATGTCGTCCTCCCGCCGGGCGATATCCGCTGCGGCAGCCCGACCATACACCAGGCACTCCAGTAACGAGTTGCTGGCCATCCGGTTGGCGCCATGCAGGCCGGTAAAGGCCGCCTCGCCCACCGCATAGAGCTGGTTGATATCGGTGCGGGCGCGCTCGTCAGTGATGATACCGCCACAGGTATAGTGGGCCGCCGGCACCACCGGGATCGGTTCGCGGGTGATATCAATGCCGAAGCCAAGGCACTTCTCATAGATGGTGGGGAAGTGCTCGCGGATAAAGTCCGCCGGCTTGTGGCTGATATCCAGGTAAAGATGGTCCGCCCCCAGCCGTTTCATTTCATGGTCAATAGCCCGGGCGACGATGTCCCGGGGTGCCAATTCGCCCCTGCTGTCAAAGCGATCCATGAAGCGACTCCCGTCGGGCAGTTTCAGCACCCCGCCTTCGCCCCGCACCGCTTCGCTGATCAGGAACGACTTGGCATGGGGGTGGTAAAGACAGGTGGGGTGGAACTGGTTGAATTCCATGTTCGATACCCGGCAACCGGCCCGCCAGGCCATGGCAATACCATCGCCGGAAGCACCGTCCGGGTTGGTGGTATAACGGTAGGCCTTGCTGGCGCCACCGGTTGCAATTACCGTGAACCTGGCCCTGAACAACTCCACGTGGCTGGTTTCCAGGTTCAGGATGTAGGCACCCACACAGCGGTTGCCGGGCAGTGCCAGCTTGCGGTTGGTAATCAGGTCGACCGCTACCCGGTTGGACAGCAGGTCAATGTTCGCCCGACTGGCGGCTTGCTGGCTCAGGGTGGTGGAGACGGCATTACCCGTGGCATCCGCCGCATGGATAATGCGCCGGTGACTGTGGCCACCTTCCCGGGTCAGGTGCAGCTTTTCATTTTCGTCGCGGGTGAACTGCACACCGTTGTCGATCAGCCAGCGGATGCTCTCGGCCGCATTCTCCACGGTGTAACGGACGGCATCTTCATGGCAAAGGCCTCCGCCGGCACTGAGGGTATCGTTGATGTGCGCCTCGATGGAGTCGTCGCTGTCGAGCACAGCAGCGATGCCGCCCTGGGCCCATAGCGTGGCCCCACTGGTAATATCGGCCTTGCTGATCACAGCGACCCGCAAATGGGGAGGCAGGTTCAGGGCGACAGTGAGCCCGGCAGCGCCGCTGCCGATAATGAGAACGTCGTATTCGTGAGACTGTGGCATGTGATCGTTATCGCGGGCCATAATGTGCCGGGTATTGAACTAAACTTTCTGCCTGCTGTCTATTTGCCCACAAAGGAACGGACAGGTTACCCGGCGTATCGGACGCCCGGGATTTCCGTCGCCAATATGTGGAACCAGCGCCTATGATCATGAGCGAAAGACGGCAGTCAGGTCCAGCGGTCCAGCTAAAGGAGGCACCCGCCGGCCCCATCATGAAACCGGATGCAGAACAGACCCGGCCCAACGCCCCGGACGGCCAGACGGACCTGCAGCTGGTTCGCAAGGCTCGTCAGGGTGACCGGTCAGCCTTTGACCTGTTGGTGCTCAAGTACCAGTCCAGGGTGGCCTCCATTATCAGCCGGTATATCTACGACAGCCAGGAAGTGATGGACCTGACCCAGGAAACCTTCGTCAAGGCCTACCGGGCCATTGAACGGTTCCGGGGTGACAGTGCCTTCTACACCTGGCTATACCGGATCGCGGTGAATACCGCCAAGAATTTCCTTGAAGCCCGCGGCCGCCGCCCTCAGGGCGTGGCTGACGTGGCAGACGCTGAAAGCTATGAAGACGGTGGGCGCCTTCGGGAAGTGGCGTCACCGGAGGGGTTCCTGCAGCGGGACCAGCTGCGGGAGGCTTTGGAAAAAGCCATCGGAGCCCTGCCGGAAGAGCTGCGATCAGCCTTCCTGTTGCGGGAATATGAAGGGCTCTCCTATGAGGACATCGCACGGATCCTGGAATGCCCCATTGGCACCGTCCGTTCGAGGATATTCAGGGCCAGGGATGCCATTGACCGCCAGCTCGGACCGATGCTGGATAACTCATGACGACTGATTATCAAAGAGGTACAGGCAATGGATGATCGGCTCAGAGAAACCTTGTCGGCCATGATGGATGACCAGGCTGACGAGCTGGCTGTGCGCCGGGTCCTGTCCCATCCTGACCAACAGGCCGTTCGGGAACAGTGGCAGCGCTGGCAACGCATCCGGGATGTGATTCACGAGGCGCCCCATGGTGATGCCGGTTTTGATGTGCGGGCGGCGGTTCGTGACAGCCTGGACCGGGCAGCCGATGCCGAAGTGGCCCAGCGACGGACCATTCGCCGGCGCCATGCGCCCTGGCGTTGGTCCGCGGTGGCGATGATCGCACTGGGTGTTGCTGTTGGCTTTGGTGCCGGCAGCGGCTGGGAAGTGATGTCAGAAGGTAGTCCTGACCACCTGGTGCCGGTTCAGGCACAGGCGCCGGCTGCCGCCAGCGGAACGGTGCCTGAGGTGGCCATTCAGGGTCTGAACGAGCGGCAGCGTGAACAGATCAGTCGCTACCTCCTTGAGCACGCCCAGTACAATAGCATCGGAGCCGGCCACGGGGCGTTGGGTTACGCACGTGTGACCAGTGTATCCGGTCAGGGTTACTAACAGGGTTGTCGCAAGATTGGGCGTTGCCGGTGGCGACTGACCGGTTACGGTTTACTGACGGGTTGAGGGTGTTTGTTTGATCCGATTGAAAGGGGTTCCCACAGGTTCGGCCAGGTCTGCGGCACAATGGTGCCCAGGCGCGCGGGGCTGGACAGTAGCCTGCCTGCTTGCGCTCATGGTCCTGGCCATGGTGCCTGCCCAGGCTGCCGCCCGGGAAACTGCCGAGTCCTGGTTGCTGAAGCTTGGCCCCGCCCTGAATATGACAACCTACCGGGGGGTCTTTGTATATTCCCGGGGTGACCAGGTGAGCTCCATGATGATTGCCCACCGGTATCGGGACGGGCAGGTGGATGAACGCCTGGTGGTCCAGGACGGTGCCAACGGCGAAATCATCCGGCGGGGCAGCCGGGTGGTGTGTGTCTTGCCAGAGCATGGCCGTATCCACCTGGACCAGGTGATCCCGTCCGGTCCCTTCGCGGAAGCCTTTGCCAGTCAGCAAGTGCCCGTGGGCGCCTGGTATCAGCCAGAGTTGCTGGGTGAGGACCGGATAGCCGGGTATCCCGCCGTAGTGATTGCATTGCAACCCCGGGATGACCACCGCTACGGCTACCGACTGTGGATGGAAAAGGACACCGGACTGTTGCTCAAGAGCCATGTGCGTCAACAGGATGAAGTGCTGGAACGTTTCCAGTTCACTACGCTCGAGATCACCGATTACCTTCCTGACTCCGAGTTCGAAGTTAATGTCGGGGCTGAAGTGAAGGATATTACGCCGGTGCTGAACCTGTCGGGGGAGCATGGTGGGATGGATGGCTGGGACCTGGGATGGCGCCCGGATGGCTTCATGCCGGCGGCCACCCCGCGAGGCGGTCGCGGCCAGGCGGTGTCGTTCTCCGACGGCCTGGCCACCTTCTCGGTTTTCGTGGAGCCCGCCGGGACCCCGGAGATGCCCCAGGGCGCATCACGAATCGGGGCTACCACCCTTTACATGCATTACACCGAGGCCGGGGAAGCAGACCGGGAGCGCTTCCTGGTCACGGTGGTCGGGGAAATTCCCCCACATACTGCCATGCAGGTGGCCCAGTCCGTGACGGTTGACGATCGCAACGCCCTTGCGCGGGCGTTGGCTGACTGACGACAGGACCTTACATGATCCACGAGACCGGTACCGTCATTTCCGTGCAGGGTGGGGATGCCTGGGTACAAACCATCAGGGAGAGTGCCTGCCAGTCCTGCAAGGCACGCCATGGCTGTGGTCAGAAAGCCCTGGCCGGCCTGACTTCAGGCCAGTCACGGCAGATCCGTGTTGCCAATACCCTGCAGGCGAAGCCGGGGGACCAGGTTACCGTTGCCATCGAAGAGACTGCCCTGCTGAAAGCGTCCCTGTTGGTGTATGCAGTGCCATTATTGTTGATGGTGGCAGCAACGGCCCTGGCCGGTATGCTATTGCCGGGTAATGACCTTGCAGCGATGCTCTGTGCCGGCGCAGGGCTTGCCACCGGGCTTTGGTGGGCGGGGCGTCAGTCCCGGGTCGGCGCGGCGCGCTGGCAGCCGGTGATGGGGCGGCTGGTGCCCCGGGTCCGGGAGCTCTGAGCAAGGCATTACAGTGCCAGTAAGGCGTTGAAAATCCCCGACATGGTCACCAGATTGGAAATGATCTCACAGTGCCCGTCCAGAGGGCAGGGCACCCGGATAACGAAAAGGGTTTACATAAAACGGCACGTCATAGGGAGCGATTACATGACAAGACTGTTCCAGCCTGCATCATCTGTCCGGCAAGTGCGCCTGCCATCCTGGTTTGCGTTGCTGGTTGCCTCTATCCTTCCATTACTGCTCATCCAGTCGGCAAGCGCCCAGTCGTTGCCGGATTTCACCGGCCTGGTGGAGGAGAATTCCGCAGCGGTGGTCAATATAAGCACGGTTTCAGAACCGGATCCCCGTACACAGCAAACACCGTTCAGCGAGCGGGAGCTGGAGCAGATGCCGGATTTCTTTCGTCATTTCTTTGGGGGGCCCCAGTCACCCTTCGGAGGTGGCTCAGCCCAGCCCAGGCGTTCGATGGGTTCTGGCTTCATTGTTTCCGAAGACGGTTATGTACTCACCAATAACCATGTGATCGAGGGGGCGGACGAAGTCATGGTGCGCCTTAATGATCGCCGCGAACTGCCGGCCACGGTGGTGGGTACAGACCCCCGATCTGACATGGCCGTGCTCAAGATAGAGGACGACGAGCCATTGCCGGTGGTTCGTATCGGCCAGTCGTCAGAGCTGAAACCGGGTCAGTGGGTCTTTGCCATCGGTTCGCCATTCGGCTTCGACTACACCGTCACTTCCGGCATTGTGAGCGCAACCGGACGCTCCCTGCCCACCGAGAACTATGTCCCTTTCATTCAGACCGATGTGGCCATCAACCCCGGTAACTCAGGCGGCCCGCTGTTCAACATGGATGGCGAAGTGGTCGGTATCAACTCACAGATCTACACCCGTTCCGGTGGTTTTATGGGTGTGTCTTTTGCTATTCCCATCGATGACGCCATGAATGTGTTCCGGCAGCTTCGCGACGGGGGTTCCGTGGCCCGGGGCTGGCTGGGTGTGCTGATCCAGGAGGTCAACCGTGACCTGGCGGAATCTTTCGGCCTGAGTCGGCCCCGTGGAGCGCTGGTTGCAGAGGTGATGCCGGATTCTCCGGCAGCGCAGGCAGGTCTGCAGGCGGGTGACATCGTGCTGGCCTACGAGGGCGAAGCGATTGAGCGTTCGGCTGACCTGCCGCCTAAAGTTGGCCGCACCCCCGTGGGCGATCAAGTAGACCTGACCGTATTGCGGCAGGGCAAGGAGCGCACCATCGAGGTGGAAATCGGCCGCCTGCCCGAGGAGGAGGGTGCAGGCACAACCCCGGGCGCCCCCTCCGGTTCTGCTGGTGGCCCGCTGGGCATGCAGGTGGAGCCGTTGCCGGACCAGTTGGCCAGCCGGCTGGATATTGCTGGCGGGGTGCTGGTCACCGAAGTGGGGCAGGGGCCGGCCTTCCAGGCGGGTATTCGTCGCAATGACGTGATCACCGAACTCAATCGCCAGGCCATCAGCGGCATTGAGGATTTCCGGGCGGCGGTCAGCAATTTGCCCTCGGACCGCGCAGTCTCGGTGCGTATTATCCGGGAAGGTCGTGCCACCTACCTGGTGATGAAGCCCTGATGTGACCCCCTTATCACCACCTGACTGTCAACTGTGACGGAGTTGGCAGCCAGGTGGGTTGGCGTCTGCTGTTCTGGCGGACGGCTTTCTGTTACTTTTACCTGTTAATGAATGCGACACTCGATGATGGGCGGGGTCCCGCCACTTGTGGTTTCTGGCATTCCGGTCATCTTTTGGCCACACTATTGATCCAGTGGCGCGCCCCTGTTTGCTCAGGCGGGGCAGGCATTGAATATCCAGGGAACGGACTCGGAAATGATCAACAAGAAGGATATCTCCCTCAGGGAACTGCTTCGTCCCCGCCACGCACGCATGGCGTGGTTGGTCCTGGCCATTGCCCTGTGTGTTACCGCTGCCCTTTGGGTTCTCTCTCTCCGCCTTGTCGAAGACCGCACTGAAAGCCGTTTCAATACACAGTCCCTTCAACTCAAGACCGCTATCGAGGAACGACTGCTCAACTATGAACAGGTGCTTGCCGGCAGCGCCGGTCTGTTCTCGGTGGCCGGTGAGGTCTCCCGGGAGGAGTGGCGTACCTATATCGACAAGGTCAATATTGACCGTTACTACCCCGGCATCCAGGGGATTGGCTACACCCGGCGTATCATGATCAATGAGCTTCATGGGCACCTGCAGGAACTGGAAGCAGAGGGCCTGGAGGGGTATGTGGTCCGACCCCGGGGGCTGCGGCCGGAATTCCACCCCATCGTTTACCTGGAGCCCGCCACGGAGCGCAACCGGCGGGCCTTTGGCTACGATGCCTACCAGGATCCCATTCACCGGAAGGCCATCGAAAGGGCCCGCGATACCGCCGGCCCGGTGGTGACCGGCAAGGTCGTGCTGGTGCAGGAGGAGGTGGCCGAGGACCAGGCAGGCTTCCTGATGTACTACCCGGTCTATCACGGCGGCGTTGTACCCCAGTCCCTTGGAGAGCGCCGTATGTTGCTCAAGGGCTTCGTGTTCAGTGCCTTCCGGACCAATAACCTGCTGGACGGTATTGTCGGGCTGATTTCACCCTTCCTCGACGTGCGTATCTATGACGGCAGCAGCCTGGGGCGGGAAACC
The DNA here is from genome assembly GCF_900111555.1 of Marinobacter segnicrescens. GTDB lineage: Bacteria > Pseudomonadota > Gammaproteobacteria > Pseudomonadales > Oleiphilaceae > Marinobacter > Marinobacter segnicrescens. Next base: position 77,882 of record NZ_FOHZ01000011.1, on the reverse strand, counting down.
CTGATGTACGGTTCCAACCTCGGTTCGCTGGATGAGGACTTCAGTTTCGAAAAGACCCAGCAGATCGAGTACGGCGGTCGTACCTGGGTGATCCAGACCCGCTCCACGCCGGCCTTCGATTTCCTGGCGTCCGATCCGCGCCCGGCAATTGTGCTTGGCTCGGGCATACTGGTAAGCCTGCTGCTGTTTGCCTTTGCTCTGGCGTTGATCCGTTCGAGGGTTCTGGCCCAGATAAGCGCCGGTCGTTACCGGGCCATTACGGAAGGCGCAAGCAATATCACCGTGGTGCTGAACCGTCAGGGACGGGCCACCTATGTCAGCCCGTCCAGTAATACCATTCTCGGATACGACCCGGACGATGCCCGTGACGTGCCCTCCCAGACACGGGTGCACAGTGATGACTGGCCCCGCCTGCAGGACGGCTTCCGTGAGGCCCTTCGCAAGCCCGGCGAACAGATGCCGGTGGTACGTGCGCGGATACGGGATGCCTCCGGCGAGTGGCGGGAAATGGAAGGCTCGTTTATCGCCATGTTGGATGTCCCGGGGGTTGAGGGCGTCGTGCTCAGCCTGCGGGACCTGACCCAGCTGCGGGCGGCCCAGTCGGAACTGCACAGGCTCGCCTTCTATGACCCGCTCACCGGACTGGCCAACCGCCAGCTGTTCCGGGACCGGCTGGCCCATGTGGTTCGCCGCAGTCGCCGCAGCCAGGAGCCGGCGGCCCTGATGTTCCTGGACCTGGACGGCTTCAAACGTATCAACGACACCCTGGGTCACGACGCCGGCGACCAGTTGCTGGAGCATGTGGCCCGGTGGCTCACCGGCTGCGTGCGCGAGGAAGACTCGGTGGCCCGACTGGGCGGCGATGAGTTCGTGGTGTTGCTGTCCCGTATCAGCGGGCCCGAGGCCGCCGCCAAGGTGGCCGAAACCATCCTGCGCCGTCTGTGTCAGCGGGTGCGCCTGAATGAACATGAGGTGGGCATCACCGTCAGTATTGGTGTAACCATGATCCCCCATGACAGCGAAGACCCGGGCGTGTTGATGAAGTACGCGGACCTTGCCATGTACCGGGCCAAGGAGCGGGGGCGTAATAACTACCAGTTCTTTACCCCGGCTATGAACCTGCAGGCCGCCCGCCGCCTGCTGCAGCAGGAAGAGCTGGCAAACGCCCTGGATGAAGACAGGTTCGTACTGCATTACCAGCCAAAGGTGGACCTCCACGCCCAGCAGGTCGTCGGCGTTGAAGCCTTCCTGCGCTGGCAGCACCCGGAGCGGGGGATGATCTCGGCACAGCAGTTTATCAACCTGGCCGAGGAGTCAGGGTTGATCATCCGTCTCGGCGAAATGGCATTGCGGCAGGCCTGTATCCAGATCCAGGCGCTGGAGCGCGCCGGGTTCGAACGTCTGCGGGTGGCGGTGAACCTGTCCGTTCGCCAGGCTACGGACCAGGGCTTCCTTGATCTGTTCCGCCGAATTATCACGGAAACCGGCGTGATGCCGGAGCGACTGGAGCTGGAGCTGCCAGCGGCACTGTTGAATGAGGACCCGCGTACCTTGCGAGCATTGCTCAATGGCCTCCACGAAACTGGCGCCCACCTGGTGCTTGACGACTTCGGTAGCGGCGCCTGTTCGCTGGCTGCCCTGCAACAGCTGCCCCTGGATGCGGTGAAAATCGATGACCGTTTTATCCGTGATATCCCCTACAACTCCAATGCCACCGACGTGGCCTCGGCCGTCATCGCCCTGGCCCGCAAGCTGCGCCTGACGGTGGTAGCCGAAGGTGTGGAGACCCCCCATCAGCTGCAATTCCTGCAGGATGCCGGCTGCGCCCAGTGTCAGGGCAACCTGTTCAGCCATCCACTGGATGAAGACTCGCTGATCAGTTACCTGGTCAACCAGTACGAGCGGGCGCTGATTCCGTGATCTGTGCGCATAATTGCGGAACCTCCGGGGTTGCTGGTCGATGGTAATGAGGCCAGACAACCGGTAAAATCCCGCCTTTGCAGGCGCCTGGCATTTTTTCATTCGGCCGGCCCTGAAATTCTCCACCGTGAGGGCAGCGCCTTCCAGGTGCCCGCGGGCGCCCGCTGTCCGGTGAACACGTCTGCTACGGGTAACCATTTGTCTGTGACTGAACTGAGCCGCATTCGTAACTTCTCGATCATCGCCCACATTGACCATGGCAAGTCCACACTGGCGGACCGGTTTATCCAGGTCTGCGGGGGGCTGACCGACCGCGAAATGGCGGAGCAGGTGCTGGATTCCATGGATCTGGAGCGGGAACGGGGTATCACCATCAAGGCCCAGAGCGTCACCCTCAACTACAAGGCCCGCGACGGCATCGAGTACAAGCTCAATTTCATTGATACGCCGGGCCACGTGGATTTCTCCTACGAGGTGTCCCGCTCCCTGTATGCCTGTGAGGGTGCGCTGCTGGTGGTCGACGCGGGCCAGGGCGTAGAGGCCCAGTCTGTGGCCAACTGCTACACGGCCATTGAGCAGGGGCTCGAGGTGGTGCCTGTCCTGAACAAGATGGACCTGCCCCAGGCTGAGCCCGAGCGGGTCGCCCAGGAGATCGAGGACATCATCGGTATTGAGGCCCAGGACGCGGTGCGCTGCAGTGCGAAGAGCGGCATGGGCGTTGAAGATGTGCTGGAAGACCTGATCAAGCGCATTCCGCCTCCCGTAGGGGACGAAAAAGCCCCTTTGCAGGCGCTGATCATCGATTCCTGGTTCGATAACTACCTTGGCGTGGTTTCACTGGTGCGTATCCGACAGGGCGTGATGAGCAAGGGGGACAAGATCCAGATCAAGTCCACCGGCAAGGCCTGGACGGCTGACCGGGTGGGTATTTTTACGCCGAAGCTGAAGGATACCGGCGAACTCAGCACCGGCGATGTGGGCTTTGTGGTCGCTGGCATCAAGGACATCCACGGGGCGCCGGTGGGTGATACGATCGTGCACCAGAAGTACGCCGATGAAACCCCGATGGTTCCCGGCTTCCAGAAGGTCAAACCCCAGGTCTATGCCGGCCTGTTCCCGGTCAGTGCGGACGATTACGAAGACTTCCGGGATGCCCTTGAGAAGCTCACCCTTAACGATGCCTCACTGTTCTATGAGCCAGAGAACTCCGATGCCCTGGGCTTTGGTTTCCGATGCGGCTTCCTCGGCATGCTGCACATGGAAATTATCCAGGAGCGGCTGGAACGGGAATACGACATTGACCTGATTACCACCGCGCCCACGGTAATCTACGAGGTGGTGACCCGCAGCGGCGAGGTGAAGGCTGTGGACAACCCTTCCCGCTTGCCGGATATCGGCTCCATCGAGGAAATGCGCGAGCCCATTGTGGAGGCCAGTATCCTGGTGCCCCAGGAGCATCTGGGCAACGTCATAGCGCTGTGTGAGGAAAAGCGGGGCGTGCAGAAGAATATGCTGTTCCTGGCCAACCAGGTGCAGCTGTCCTACGAACTGCCGATGGCCGAAGTGGTGCTGGACTTCTTTGACCGCATCAAGTCTGCCAGCCGGGGCTTTGCCTCGCTGGATTATCACTTCGTTCGCTTCCAGGCCGCCAACCTGGTGCGGCTGGATGTGATGATCAACGGCGACCGGGTTGATGCCCTGGCGCTGATTGTTCACCGGGACCAGGCCCATCACCGGGGCCGTGCGCTGATCGAGAAGATGAAGGAGCTGATACCCCGGCAGATGTTCGATATCGCCATCCAGGCGGCCATCGGCAACCAGGTGGTTGCGCGGGTTACCGTCAAGGCCCTGCGCAAGAACGTCACGGCCAAGTGCTACGGCGGTGACGTCAGTCGCAAGAAGAAGCTGCTGCAGAAGCAAAAGGAAGGCAAGAAGCGGATGAAGCAGGTGGGTAACGTCGAGGTACCCCAGGAAGCGTTCCTGGCGGTGCTGAAAGTGGATAACTAGGGCTTTACTGAATGGATATCAATTTTCCGCTGATCCTGGTCGTGCTGACCTTCGCCACGGGCATTATCTGGCTGGGTGACCGGCTGTTCCTCCGACCGAAACGGGAAGCCGCATGGGAGGCTTCAGGCGGCGCTGCGGTTGCCAGCGGCGGTTCAGCAGGCGCCAGCGACGAGCAGGCCGGTCCGCCAGAACCCTACCTGGTGGACCTGAGCCGGTCGTTCTTTCCGGTGCTGGCCATTGTGCTGGTTCTGCGGTCGTTCCTGATCGAACCCTTCCAGATTCCCTCCGGCTCCATGTTGCCAACCCTCGAAGTGGGGGATTTCATCCTGGTGAACAAGTACGCCTACGGCCTGCGCCTGCCGGTGGCTGGTACCAAGGTAGTGGACATCGGTGACCCGGAGCGTGGCGATATTATGGTCTTCCGTTACCCGCAGGACGGCACCACCAATTACATCAAGCGGGTGGTGGGCCTGCCGGGTGACCGGATTGGCTATCGTAACAAGGAGCTGTTCATCAACGGTGAGCGTGTGTCGACCCGGTTCGTGGCGAACCTGCCCCCCTATGAAATGCTGGAAGAGCAACTGGGCGATGTGGAACACCTGATTTACCGCGACCTCGGCGCTCGCACTGGCGTGGGTGAAGGGGAATGGATTGTTCCGGATGGGCACTACTTCATGATGGGAGACAACCGGGATAACAGTAATGACAGCCGCTTCTGGGGTATGGTTCCGGATGATATGGTGGTTGGCAAGGCATTCCTGATCTGGATGCAGTGGCCCTCCATCACCAGCCTGCCCTCGTTCGACCGGGTAGGCTCCATCGACTGATTTTACGAACGTTTGTCGGCGTAATGCCGCTAGTATGAGGTACGTGCGTATGAACCAATACTTCCAGCAGCGTGGTGCTTCCACCCTGGGTATCCTGATTGCGGTACTGTTCTTTGCCAGCCTGCTGACACTGGTGATCAAGCTGGGCCCGGCCTACCTTGATGACTACACTGTTCAGGGAGCCCTGGAAGGCCTTGATGGCGAAGAAGGATTGTCACAGATGACCCCGGCGGATGTGCGTCGTCTGGTGACCAAGCGCCTGAGCGTGAACAACGTGGATGGCTTCAATGCCAAGGATATCCAGATCGAAAAGGATGGTGACATCGTGGTCATCAGCCTGGATTACGAAGTTCGTACCCACGTGGTGTACAACGTGGATGCGGTAATCAGTTTCAGTCATTTCTACGAGCTGACAGGACAGTGACGAACCAACCCGACCTGGACAGATTGCAGCGCCGCATCGGCTACCAGTTCAATGATCCTGAATTGCTGTTGCTGGCGGTGACCCACCGCAGCTTCGGCAACCAGAACAATGAGCGGCTGGAGTTCCTTGGTGACTCGCTGGTGAACATGATCATTGCCGAGCATCTGTATCATAACTTCGAGCGGGCCCGGGAAGGCCAGCTCAGCCGCTTGCGGGCGCGGATGGTCAAAGGGGTGACCCTGGCGGAAATCGGGCGAGAGTTCGAGCTGGGCCAGTACCTTCGTCTCGGGTCGGGGGAAATGAAAAGTGGCGGCTTTCGCCGGGACTCGATCCTGGCGGATGCCGTGGAATCGATCATTGGCGCCATCTACCTGGACAGCACTTTCGACACCTGCCGGGAGCAGGTGCTGAGCTGGTTCGACAAGCGCCTGGAGCGCCTCGATATCCAGGACACCCAGAAAGATCCCAAGACCCGCCTGCAGGAATACCTGCAGTCACGGCAATTTCCGCTGCCCCGGTATGAGGTGATCTCGGTGGACGGCGAGGCCCATGCCCAGACCTTCCACGTGTCCTGCGCCATGCCTTCGCTGGACCGCAAGACCACCGGCGTCGGCAGCAGCCGCCGCATCGCCGAGCAGCAGGCAGCCCGTGCTGCCCTCAAGCAGCTGGGCGTGGAGAACAGTTGATGAATGACATTACCCGGCCTGAAAATACCGACAGCCGCTGCGGTTTCGTGGCCATCGTGGGCCGCCCGAATGTAGGCAAGTCCACGCTACTGAACCATATCCTGGGGCAGAAGCTCAGTATTACCTCCCGCAAGCCCCAGACTACCCGTCACCAGATCCTGGGCATCAAGACCGAAGGGCCGGTACAGGCCATCTACGTGGATACCCCGGGCATGCACGAAGAGGAGCCGCGAGCCCTTAATCGCTACATGAACCGGGCCGCTTCCGCCGCCCTCAAGCATGTGGACGTGGTGGTGTTCGTAGTGGACCGTCATCACTGGACGCCGGCAGACGAGATGGTGCTGAACAAGCTTACCCACCTGACCTGCCCGGTAATCCTGGCGGTGAACAAGGTGGACAAGCTGGAAAAGCGGGAAACCCTGCTGCCGGTGCTTGAGGAACTTGCCGCCAAGCGGGACTTTGCCGAGATCATTCCCATGTCGGCCCTGAAAGACCAGAACATTGAACCCCTGGAGGAGGCGGTCTCCCGCTTTCTGCCGGAGAGCGTTCACTTTTACCCGGACGATCAGATCACCGACCGCAGTGAACGGTTTGTGGCTGCCGAAATTGTGCGGGAGAAGATCACCCGTCAGCTGGGTGCCGAATTGCCTTATTCAGTGGCAGTGGAGATCGAGGAATTCCGCCATGATGGCAAGACCCTGCACATCTCGGCACTGATCCTGGTGGAGCGGGAAGGACAGAAGAAGATCGTCATCGGTGACAAGGGGGAGCGCCTGCGCCGTATCGGCCAGGAGGCACGGGCCGACATGGAGCGCATGTTTGACGGCAAGGTCATGCTGCGGCTGTGGGTCAAGGTGAAGCGCGGCTGGGCCGACAGCGACCGGGCCCTCAAGAGCCTGGGCATGCACGACAGCTGAGGCCGCGATGGCAGGGCAGGTACAACAGGAACCCGCCTATGTGCTGCACCGGCGTCCCTTCCGGGAAACCAGTCTGCTGGTAGACCTGCTGACCCTCAACCATGGCAAGGTGGGGGTCGTGGCCCGGGGCGCCAACAGTACCCGCAGTGCTCTCAAGGCCCAGTTGCAACCTTTCCAGCCGCTGCTGGTGGACTGGACTGGCCGTGCCGACCTGAAGACCCTGACCCATACCGACACCCGTCCCGGCGTTCAACTCGGCCACGGCACGGCGTTGTACAGTGGATTCTATCTCAACGAAGTGTTGCAGAAATTGCTGTCCCCCTTCGACCCGGTCCAGGAGCTGTTTGCGGCCTACATCGAGGCCCTCGACCAGCTTGCCTCCGCCGACGGGGATGTGGAACCGGTGCTGCGCCGCTTCGAAATGGCCCTTGCCGAGAATCTTGGATACGGTTTCGCCTGGGATGAAGCGACGGATCTGGGGCAGGCGGTTCAGGCCGGGCAACGCTACTGTTACGATCCCCAGCAGGGCATACTGGCTACCCCGGCGGAACACACCCGCGTGCGCGGACTGCCTGGCGAGGCACTGCTGGCACTGGCCTCCGGAGACCTTCATTCTCCCGAAGCCCGCCGGGTCGCGAAACAGGTCATGAGGTCGCTGACCGACTTTTTGTTACAGGGCAAGCCTTTGAACAGTCGTGCGCTTTTTGGTGGGCGTTCAGGCTCAACCTGATTCCGAATCATCCATCCCCGTATCCAACAACACAGGACGGCAGCCATGAAAGATCGTGTATTGCTCGGAGTCAACGTCGACCATGTGGCCACCCTCAGGCAGGCCCGGGGCACCCGTTTCCCGGACCCGGTCCAGGCGGCCATGGTGGCAGAGGAAGCTGGTGCCGACGGCATCACTATCCACCCCCGGGAAGACCGTCGCCACATCCAGGACCGGGACGTGCTGTTGATGCGGCAGACCCTGAATACCCGTATGAACCTGGAGATGGCCGTGACAGACGCCATGCTCAGCTTTGCCGAGAACGTGCGGCCGGAATGTGTGTGCCTGGTTCCGGAAAAACGGGAGGAACTGACCACTGAAGGCGGCCTTGATGTCGACGGCAACGAGGAGCGGGTGGCACGGGCCTGTGACCGGCTGGCTCGCATCGGAGCCGAGGTGTCCCTGTTCATCGACCCCGACCCGGTTCAGATCGACGCTGCGGTGCGTTGTGGGGCACCGGTGATCGAACTTCATACCGGTGAATACGCCGAGGCGGATACGCCGGCGGAACAGGCGCATACCCTTGCGAACCTCAAGCAGGCAGTAGAGTACGCCCGGCGCAAGGGGCTGGTGGTCAACGCTGGTCACGGGCTCAACTACCACAATACGCTGGCGGTGGCGGCCATTCCTGGCATCAATGAGCTGAATATCGGCCACGCCATTATTGCCCGGGCGGTGTTTACCGGCCTGAAAGAGGCGGTCCGGGATATGCGGGCGATTCTGGACCAGGCTCGTAGTTAGGGCTTTTTGGGCTAAACAGGGTTTACCTCATCGCTACGCCGAAACAAGGCCTGCCAGTCCGTCTGATCTCCCCAGATATCCAGTCGCTCCATGGCGGCCAGAAGGTTCTCCCGTAGCGAATTCATATCGTCACTACGCCGCTTCAGGGCGGTTTCGAACTGTTCCGAGGCGTCCCGCAGTTCCGGAACGCCGCAGTACCGGGTAGCACCGTGCAGTTTGTGCACGCATTCCAGTACCGCTTCGTAGTCATCGGCGGACCAGCGTTGGCGAATGGTTTCCTGGTCCGGGCGCAGTTGTTCGAGCAGCATACTGAACAACTCCTCCGCCAGGTCCACCTTGCCGGCGGCCAGGCGAATGCTCTCGGCCACATCCACCACCGGCTTCTGCCGCCGCCTTGTAGACGGCCGCAAGGGGCGGCGGGTGTCCCGGAACTCGGCTATGTTGCCCTGGCTGCGTTGAGTGTCAGTGGGCTGGTAGCCGGTGAAGTCCACCAGGGTGTCCATCAGTTGCTGGCTGTTCACCGGCTTGGCCAGGTAACCATCGAACCCCTGCTGCATAAGCCGTTCCTGCTCGTCTGCCAGGGCGTGGGCAGTCAGCGCAATAATGGCTGTGCGGTGGTGGGAGTCATCCAGCCCCCGCAGGCGGGCGGTGGTCTCGATGCCGTCCATGCCCGGCATCTGCAGGTCCATGAAAATCAGGTCAAAGCTCTGGTTTCGGGCCTTGCTCAGGGCCTCGAAACCGCTGGTGGCACCGTCGGCCGGAATGCCGCAATCCTTCAGCAGGGTAAGCACCAGTTTCAGGTTGGCTTCGTTGTCATCCACCGCCATGATTCTTGGCAGACTCGACGGGCTGTCAGGCGCTGGATAGACACTGCGGGCTGCGGCTTGCTCCAGCTGGCGCTGGCCGGTATCAATGCCATGCACCAGCATCAGCAGTTCGTCATACAGCGGTTCCCTGCACACAGGCTTGGTAAGGTGTCCGCTGGTCAGACCCGAAAGGGCGGTGTCGTGGGTTTCCAGGGTGGGTGTCAGTAGCAGGGTACGGCAGTCCCGGTCGACTTCCAGCGTGCGGATCAGTTCCCGGTACTGGCTGGAGTTGAGCAGGTGACGAGTGATACCGATGATCGCCAGGGCAAAGCCGGATTGCTTCTGCTGGGCCTCTTCCACCCGTTCCAGCAGGTCGGCTGGTGACTGTGCCCGCACCACCTGCATGCCCCAGTCCCGCAGGATATGTTCTACTGCAAGGCCAGTGGTTTTCTGTTGTTCCAGGTACACCACCCGTTCGCCCCGCAGGGCATCGTGGGGCAGTGGTGCATCGGTGCGTGTGGATAGCTCGGTGGTGAGGGTGAACCAGAAGGTGGAACCCTTGCCCAGCTCGCTTTCCAGGCTGATGGTGCCGCCCATCTCTTCCACAAGGCGCTTGGAGATTACCAGCCCCAGGCCGGTGCCACCGTACTGGCGGGCGGTAGAGGCATCTGCCTGGCTGAAGGCATTGAACAATGACTGCTGCTGGGCCCGGGACAGGCCCACGCCGGAGTCGGTAATGCTGATGCGAAGGGTGACCTGGTTGGTTTCCGGGTCTTCTGCCTCCAGGCTGGCGCGAAGGACCACTTCGCCGGTCTGGGTGAACTTGATGGCGTTGTTCACCAGGTTGGTGATCACCTGTTTAACCCGCAACGGGTCACCCATGATGTTGTCCGGCACGTCGGCATAGACCAGGTGCACCAGGTCCAGGTTCTTGCTGTGGGCGGCGGGCGCCAGCATCACCATGACCTCCTCGACAATCTCCCGCAGGTGGAAGGGCACCCGGTCGAGGATCAGTTTGCCGGCCTCGATCTTCGAGAAATCCAGGATGTCGTTGATGATGGTGAGCAGGATTTCCGAGGACTTTCGGATGGTGCTCAGGTGCTCCGCCTGCTGCTTCTGCATCGGACTTTTCAGCAACAGTTCGGTGAAGCCGATGATGCCGTTCAGCGGAGTCCGGATCTCATGGGACATGTTGGCCAGGAATTCCGATTTGATGCGGCTGGCTTCCAGGGCGTCCTTGCGGGCAAAGTCCAGCTCGATGTTCTGGATCTCGATGGTTTCCAGGGTTTCCCGCAGGTCCTCGGTGGCCTGGTCGATGTTCTGCTGCATTTCCGCCTGGGCCTTGCTGAGCTCCTCGGCCATGGCGTTGAGGCCGGATTCCAGCTGTTCGAACTCGGGGCCGGCCCCGGTGTGGACCCGGGTGTCCAGGTGGCCTTCCTTGAGGCGCGCAACGGCGCGGTTGAGTTCGAATACCGGATCGGTGAATGAACGGCTCAGGCGAAGGGCGATGGCAAGGCTCAGCAGTACCCCGGCGACGATCACCAGCAGGGAAATAAACAGCGCCTTCCAGGTTTCCTTTTCGGTGCGGACATGGGACATCTCGACGGCAGCCCAGCCGATGGGCTCCATGGTGCTCGGTGGCGAGTCACGGGACTCAAGGTCCAGCAGGTTCTCCAGCATCAGGTCCTGCAGGTACACCGGGGAAATGAATACCGTATTGCCGGCCGAGGGCCAGTGGGTAACGGCACTCCGGGGGAAATCTTCGGATTTGTCAAAGGTACTTGCCGGCCCGGTATGGAGCAGGCGTTCCTGGCGGGCGTCGTAGAAAGTAATGGAGCGGACGTCCCGCTCTTCGAGCAGGGCATTGGAAAGACTGCTCAGCAGGCTGCGGTTGGCTGTAAACATCCCGTATTCGGCGGCGGCCGCGAGCTGCCGTGACAGTGAGTCACCACGGTCTTCCAGCAACTGGTTGATGTTCTGGACCCAGCTCCAGGTAAAGAAAAGCCCCAGTAGCACCGTTGTAATCAGCGTGGGAACCAGGGTGACCAGCAGGACCTTTTTTCGAATACCCCAACGACGCATACGGTTCTTCTACCTCTTTTCCGATCCCTCGTCGGCTTCCATGGTGTAGTCCGGTGCCTGCAGAAGGCATTCAAGGCGGGCCTTATAGCCGGTAGTCATGGCCATAGCGGTATCGCCTATTGGGCGGGTTGCCCGGATGCGGGTATGATGCCCACCGCGAGAAGGCCTTCCGGAGCCTGCTTCAGAAGCGCCATCAGTGTAACATAGGCGGACTGAAAAGCTGTTAAAGCCAGCCCATCCCGACGAGGAGCGCGAACGCCATGCATTTCCCCACGATTGAGGATTATGTCGGTCATACCCCACTGGTCCGCCTGCAGCGTATGCCCGGTGAGACCAGCAACGTTGTTCTGGCCAAGCTGGAGGGTAACAACCCTGCCGGATCGGTTAAGGATCGACCTGCCATCAGCATGATCCAGGAGGCGGAAAAGCGAGGCGAAATCCGCCCAGGCGATACCCTTATCGAAGCCACCAGTGGCAATACCGGTATTGCCCTGGCCATGGCCGCGGCCATCAAGGGTTATCGCATGAAGCTGATCATGCCCGCGAACATGAGCGAGGAGCGTCGCGCGTCCATGCGTGCCTATGGCGCCGAGATCATCACCGTCAGCAAGGAAGAGGGTATGGAAGGCGCCCGCGACCTGGCCACCCGTATGCAGGAAGAGGGCAAGGGTACGGTGCTGGATCAGTTCGCCAACCCGGATAATCCCCTGGCCCACTATCGCACCACGGGCCCGGAAATCTGGGAGCAGACCAAGGGCCGTGTGACCCACTTTGTCAGCTCCATGGGTACCACCGGCACCATCATGGGGGTGTCCCGCTACCTGAAGGAGCGTAACCCGGATGTGCAGATCATCGGCCTGCAACCGAAGGAGGGCTCCTCCATTCCGGGCATCCGCCGCTGGCCCGAGGAGTACCTGCCCAAAATCTACGATGCCAGCCGCGTGGACCAGGTGCTTGACGTGGGCCAGGACGAAGCCGAGAACACCATGCGGGCGCTGGCCCGGGAAGAAGGCATCTTCTGTGGCGTATCCTCCGGTGGATCGATCGCTGCGGCCCTCAAACTTTCCGAGCAGGTTGAAAACGCCGTGATCGTGGCCATTATCTGTGACCGCGGTGACCGTTACCTGTCCACCGGCGTATTTCCCGGCGCCTGATATATACCGATTTCCAGAGAGCTTTCTATGAGTCGCAGACGCAGGAAACCCCTGCCCAAAGAGCCGTTGCCGTGCATCATTGAAACCCTGAGCCATGATGGCAGGGGCATTGCGCGGGAAGAGGGCAAGACCCGTTTCGTGGACGGCGCGTTGCCCGGTGAGCGGGTAATGGCAAAAATGATCTCCACCCGTAGCAAGTTCGACGAACTGCGCACTGAAGAGGTACTGGAGGCGTCCCCGGAGCGCGCCACGCCCCCCTGTGAATACGCCGACCTGTGCGGTGGCTGCAGCCTCCAGCACATGGCGCCCGATGCCCAGATCCGGTTCAAGGAGAACACCCTGCGCGAGCACTTTGCCCATTTCGGGGGCATCGAGCCGGAGCAATGGGTAGAGCCCATGCGGTCACCGCCCCTGGGTTATCGTCGCAAGGCCCGCCTTGGTGTTCGCTTCGTCAACAAGCGTGACTCGGTGCTGGTGGGTTTCCGGGAAAAGCGCAACAGCTTCCTGGCGGATATTGATCGCTGCGTGGTGCTGGACCCTCGTATTGGCGAGCGCATCGACGATCTCAGAAAGCTGATCTATCAGCTGGAGGCTTTTCAGCACATTGCCCAGGTGGAAGTGGCCTGCGGTGATGACGTGGCCGCCATGATCTTCCGCAACATGATTCCCCTCAGTGAGGGGGATCGCGCGGCGCTGGTCGCCTTTGGCCAGGCCCACGACTTGCATATCTACCTGCAGCCCACGGGGCCGGATACGGTACATCGCATATGGCCGGAGAACGGCGAAGAGCGGCTCAGCTATCGGTTGCCGGAATTTGACCTGACCATGAAGTTCCATCCCATGGACTTTACCCAGGTTAACGCTGACATCAACCAGCGCATGGTACACAGGGCCATCGACTGGTTGGATGTGCAGTCCGGTGACCGGGTGCTTGACCTCTTCTGCGGTCTTGGCAATTTCACCCTCCCCCTGGCCCGCAAGGCAGGCCAGGTGGTTGGCGTAGAGGGTGACGACACCATGGTTGTGCGTGGGCGTGAAAATGCCGAACTTAACGGCCTTTCCAATGTCACTTTCCACGGCGCCAATCTGCATGGTGATTTCACCAGGGAAAGCTGGGCCTCGGAAGGGTTTGACCGGATTCTGATCGACCCGCCACGGTCCGGCGCGCAGGAAATCTGTGAGCACCTCACAGCGTTTGGCGCAAAGCGCATTGTGTATGTGTCCTGCAATCCGGCCACGCTGGCGCGGGATGCGGGTGTGATTGTCAGCAAGGGTTATCGCCTGAAGCAGGCGGGTGTGATGGACATGTTCCCCCACACTACCCATGTAGAGTCCATCGCCCTGTTCGAGAAGGATTGACCCGAACGGGCGGGGCCCGGTTACCGACAGAGACGGCAGCAACGGCATGGTAAAAGTACGGGAAGACTACGCGGTTACCGCAGACGGACAGGTGGATATTGAAGGCTGGGTACGGCAGATCGAGGCTCAGACCCGCCTTGAAAATCCGGATCAGTTTCGCCGGGCCTGTGAACTCAGTGCGGAGATTGACCGCCGGGCTGTCGAGGAGGACCGGCTGTGGGCGCCAGGGGCCAGCAGTTTCCTCACCGGTATCGAAATGGCCCAGGTGCTGGTGGAACTGCACCTGGACCAGGCCAGCCTGGTGGCGGCCATACTCTACCGTGCCGTCCGTGAAGGCCGCATCGAGCTGGAGGAAATCCAGCGGGAGTTCGGTGATGAGGTTGCTGGCCTGATTCGGGGCGTGGTCCAGATGGCGGCGATTTCGGCCATCCATCATCCCCTCAAGGGCAATGTGCTGGGCCAGACAGAAGGCCAGCTGGACAACGTGCGCAAGATGCTGGTCACCATGATCGACGACGTGCGGGTAGCCCTCATCAAGCTGGCGGAGCGAACCTGCGCCTTGCGGGCGGTGAAGAATGCCGCCTACGAAAAGCGCATGCGAGTGGCCCGGGAAGTCTTCGATATCTATGCCCCGCTGGCCCACCGCCTGGGTATCGGGCACATCAAGTGGGAGCTGGAAGACCTGTCGTTCCGTTACCTGCACGAAACCGCCTACAAGAAAATTGCCCGCCAGCTGGACGAAAAACGCCTGGACCGGGAAGGCTATATCCAGAAGGTACTGAAGGACCTCGGGGACGAGCTTCGCCGCTCCGGAATACAGGCTGAGCTGGCAGGGCGGGCCAAGCATATCTACAGCATCTGGCGGAAAATGCGCCGCAAGGGCATCGACTTTTCCCAGGTCTACGATGTCCGTGCCGTGCGCCTGCTGGTGCCGGAAGTGCGGGACTGCTATGCCGCGCTGGGTATCGTCCATAGTCTGTGGCGCCACATTCCCAACGAATTTGACGACTATATCGCCAACCCCAAGGAGAACGGGTACCAGTCCCTGCACACTGCCGTCATAGGGCCGGAAGGCAAGGTGATGGAAGTGCAGATCCGCACCCACAAGATGCATGAGGAAGCGGAGCTGGGGGTGTGCGCCCACTGGCTGTACAAGGGTACGGATACCGGCAATCGCTCCACCGGTTACGAAGCCAAGATCAACTGGCTGCGCCAGGTACTGGAGTGGCAGGAGGAGCTGGGGGACCTGTCCGGACTGGCGGACCACCTCACTGGCGATATCGCCTCCGACCGTGTCTATGTCTTTACCCCCGAGGGCCACGTGGTGGACCTGCCCCAGGGCGCCACGCCGGTGGACTTTGCCTATCGCGTACACACCGAAGTGGGCCATGCCTGCCGGGGTGCCCGTGTTAACGGCCGGATCGTGCCGTTGACCTACCCCCTGAAAACCGGTGACCAGGTGTATATCCTCACCTCCAACAACCAGGCGCCGAGCCGGGACTGGCTTAACCCCAGCCTGGGCTACATCCAGACCCCCCGCGCCCGGGCCAAGGTTACCCACTGGTTCAAACAGCAACACCGGGACCAGAACATTGCCGATGGGCGGGCCATCCTGGAGGACGAATTCAAGCGCCTGTCCCTGTACGAGGTGGACCTGGATGAGCTGGCCCGCAAGGTCAACTACCCGGCCGCCGATGATATGTTTGCCGCCATTGGTGCCGGCGACTTGCGGCCGACCCACGTGGCCCATGTGGCCCAGGAAATGCTGGAACCCCGGGACAAGCAGCTGGATCTGAAACTGCTGGGCAACCGCAAGGGGCAGTATGAAACCGATTCGGACATCCAGATTCGTGGTGTGGGCAAACTCAAAACCCAGGCGGCCAAGTGCTGCAAGCCACTGCCCGGGGATGCTATTGGCGGTTACATCACCGTGGGTCGTGGGGTGACGGTGCACCGCCAGGATTGCCTGACGTTCCTGCACCACAAGGAATTCGAGCCCAACCGGATTATCGAAGTGAGCTGGGGCGGCCGGCCGGAAGCGACCTACCCGGTGGATATCGAGATCGAGGCCTACGATCGCTACGGCTTGCTGCGGGACATCACCCAGGTGCTGACGGCTTCACGCAGCAATGTGTTGTCCCTGAATACCCTGTCCAATATCGATGAGAACACCGCCACCATGTTGGTTACGGTGGAAATCCGCAGCCTGGAACAACTGGCCCGGCTGCTGGCCCAGATCCGTAACCTGCCCAATATCATCGAGGTAAGGCGCAAGCGTTCATGAGCTATACCATCGACGACCTGAAAACCCTGATGGCCCGGCTGCGTGACCCGCAGACGGGTTGTCCGTGGGATACGAAGCAGACCTTCCGTACCATCGTGCCCCATACCCTTGAGGAAGCCCACGAGGTAGCCGACACCATCGAGCGGGAGGACTACGGCCACCTTAAAGAAGAGCTGGGAGACCTGCTCTTCCAGGTCATTTTCTACGCGCAGATGGGTCAGGAACAGGAGCTTTTCGGCTTCGATGACATCGTGGATACCCTGGTACGCAAGCTGCTGCGGCGGCATCCCCATGTGTTTCCCGAGGGTACCCTGGAAAGTCGGGTTGATCCGGATAACCGGCCCACAGACGAGTGGATCGCTGCCAGCTGGGAGCGCATCAAGGCTGAGGAGCGAGCGGGAAAAGGAGAAACCACGGATCAGGAGCCGGCCAGCCGTCTGGCGGATATCCCTGCATCGCTTCCGGCCCTCACCCGGGCTGACAAGTTACAGCGGCGCGCGGCCCGGTATGGCTTCGACTGGCCGGATATCGGCCCGGTGTTCGACAAGCTGGAGGAGGAAATCGGGGAGTTACGGGAAGCCTGGGCCAATGCCCAGCAAGATCCGGCCGCTCGGGATGAGGTGGAAGATGAGCTGGGAGACCTGATGTTTGTCTGCGTGAACCTCGCACGCTTCATGAAGGTGAACCCGGACCAGGCCCTCCGTCGCACCAATCGCAAATTCGAAGCCCGTTTCCGGGCCATCGAACAGGTGCTGGAAGAGGAGGGCAGGGTCATGGAAGATGAATCACTGGAGGTCCTGGATGCCATCTGGAACAGCGTCAAAGGTGTGGAGCGTTCACCGGGCAAGTGAGCACCTCGCCAGCAAAAACAACAAATAAGTACAAATCGTTACCGATTTCCCCGCTTGCATTCTGCACGATTCAACTACACTGCGGGTTGAGGGACGATGTACGTTTGTACTTTTCCGGCAATAGCCCCCAGAATCCAAAACAATCGGGTAGTAGTCGAAGGCAGGAGTCGTTATGAAGATCCGTGATCTGGTCGCACATTGGGACAAGCACGCCAAGGGGCGTCTGACCCGTGACCCTTATTTCGTCAAACTGGCAGATGCTCACCATGAGGAGCTGTCGCGCCTGGCAGCCCTGTACCCCATGAAATCCCCCCAGGACCTGATGCGGGACCTGCTTTCAGCTGCCCTTGATGAGCTTGAGACGTCGTTCCCCTATGAGCAGGGTGACAAGGTAGTGGCCTACGATGAGGAAGGCTACGAGATTTACGAAGACGTGGGTCTGACACCGCGCTTCGTGGCTCTGAGCCAGAAACATATGGAAGAGCTGAAGAGTCGTCAGCTGGTGTCTGTGGCCTGACGGCGGATTTTTCCACAGTTTCGGTCGTAGCACATTTTACTCCCTCTCCCCTCGTGGGAGAGGGCCGGGGAGAATTGGACCCCCTCTCCCCTTGGGGGAGAGGGCCGGGGAGAGGGGTAGCGCGAAGCGCCTCGAGTTGACTGCCCCTCACCCCAGCCCCTTCCCAACCCCTCTCCCACAAGGGGAGAGGGGCTTCAAAGCCTTGGTTAGCCTTTCTTCAGCTTATCCTTCAACGGCGTACTCTCCGCAAGATCATCCAGCGCCGCCGCAATCATATCGTTCAGAATATCCGTCTCACTGCGCCCCGGATACATCTCCGCCAGCGCTGCAACCCTGGCGGCATCCTCCAGCGGCAGGCGCAGGTTGTAGTCATGGGTCCGCTCGGCGGGCTTCTTGTCTTCCTGCCAGTGTTGGGGTAAGTCGGTAACTTTCATGGTATCTCCTGTTGATCACCCTTGCGATTGGGCGGCGACGTCGTTATTAGTATCAGTAAGTATCATTGTACGGTTTAAGGTCCGTCAATCGAGATCCCATTATTAACCAAGGAAATGCCCGTGGCCGAATTGCATCCCGAATTGCGAGAGAACGTCCGCCTGCTTGGGGAGTTGCTGGGTGACAATATCCGCAACTATCCCGGCGAGGAGATCTATCAGCTGATCGAGGAAATCCGCGCCGCAGCCAAGGCAGACCGGCGGCAGGAAAGTGGCTCCGGGCAACGCCTGGTGCGCCTGCTGAGCAGTCTGCGTGACGATCAGTTGCTGCCTGTTACCCGCGCTTTCAACCAGTTCCTTAACCTGGCCAACCTGGCTGAACAGTATCATGGCGTACGCCGCAAGCGGGGACACCAGTCTGATCTGATGGTGGAGTCCCTTGGGGAGGTATTCCAGCGGCTGCAAAGCGGCGGCGTGGATGCCGAAGAGCTGCACCGCAAGGTCTCGCAGCTGCGGCTGGAGTTCGTGCTCACAGCCCATCCCACCGAGGTGGCCCGCCGTACCCTGATCATGAAGTACGATGAGATGTCGGCCTGCCTGGCGGCCCTGGACCATGATGACCTGTTGCCGGCTGAGCGGGACGAGGCCCTGGATCGCCTGCGGCTGCTGGTAGCGGAAGCCTGGCACACGGACGAAATCCGCCACGAGCGACCGACCGCCGTGGATGAGGCCAAGTGGGGCTTCGCGGTCATCGAGAACAGCCTCTGGGAGGCAGTCCCCCGATTCCTGCGCAGCCTGGACCAGGCGCTGGACGGTGCCACTGGCAACGGCCTGCCATTGGACGCAACGCCCATTCGGATCGCCTCCTGGATGGGGGGCGACAGGGACGGCAACCCCAATGTGACCCATGATGTGACCCGTACGGTGTTCTTGCTGGGGCGCTGGATGGCGGCGGACCTCTACCTGCGTGATATCCAGTCCCTGCGGGCGGAGCTGTCCATGTGGCAGGCCAGTGATGAGCTCAGGGAACAGGCTGGTGAGAGTCGTGAACCTTACCGGGTCATTCTCGGACGTCTGCGGGAGCGGCTGATTCGTACCCGGGACTGGGCGGAAGCCCGGGTCAACGGTGAGCCGGCGGATGAGACCGATATCCTGTTCGAGAACGAAGACCTTACCGGCCCGCTGGAGCTGTGTTATCGCTCCCTCATCGACTGCGGCCTTGAAACCATCGCCAATGGCCCGTTACTGGATACCCTGCGCCGTGCCCACACCTTTGGCCTGCCGCTGATTCGGCTGGATATCCGCCAGGAAGCCACCCGCCATGCGGAGGCGGTGGCGGAGATGGTGGACTACCTGGGCCTCGGCAACTACCTGGAGTGGAGTGAGGAACAGCGCCAGGCGTTCCTGGTGAAAGAGCTACGCGGCCGTCGTCCCCTGGTGCCCCGCAACTGGGAACCTACGGGGCCGGTACGGGAGGTGCTTGCCACCTGCGAGGTGGTGGCTGGCCAGACCCCGGAGGCCCTGGGTTCCTATGTGATCTCCATGGCCAGTACGCCATCGGATGTGCTCAGTGTGATCTTGCTGCTGCGGGAAGCCGGTATGAAGTTCCCGATGCGTATCGTGCCCCTGTTTGAAACCCTGGATGATTTGCGGGGTGCGCCCGCCGCTATGGAAGCCCTGTACTCCGTGGACTGGTACCGGGAGTATTGCAACGGCCAGCAGGAAGTCATGATTGGCTACTCCGATTCCTCCAAGGACGCCGGCCAGATGATGGCGGCCTGGGCCCAGTACCAGGCCCAGGAGAAGCTCACCGAGGTGGCCAATCGCTTCGATATGCACCTGACCCTGTTCCATGGCCGGGGCGGTACCGTCGGCCGTGGCGGCGGCCCGGCCAACCGGGCAATACTGTCTCAGCCGCCGGGGTCGGTAAACGGCAGCTTCAGGATTACGGAACAGGGAGAGATGATCCGCTTCAAGTTTGGCCTGCCACGGCTGGCGGAGCAAAGCCTCACCTTGTACACCACCGCCGTGGTGGAGGCTACCCTGGCGCCACCCCGGGCGCCCGAGCCGGAATGGCGGGAGGCGATGGACTGGCTTACCGAGCGCTCCCTTGAAGCCTATCGGGATGTGGTTCGGGAGAATCCGGAGTTCGTGCCCTATTTCCGCCAGGCGACGCCGGAGCAGGCACTGGGCAAGCTGGCCCTGGGCAGCCGCCCTGCAAAACGCAAGCCCAGTGGCGGCGTGGAAAGCCTGCGGGCAATTCCATGGATCTTCGCCTGGACCCAGATGCGACTGATGCTCCCCAGCTGGCTGGGCAGTGATGAGGCCCTGTCCGAGGCGGAGAAGGCTGGCAAGATGCCGCTGCTACAGGCCATGCGCCAGGACTGGCCCTTCTTCCGCACCTACATCGATATGCTGGAGATGGTGCTGGCCAAGGCGGACCTGCGTATTGCCAGTTACTACGACCAGATCCTGGTAGAGCCGCAGTTGCGCCCACTGGGTGAGCAGTTGAGGGAGCGCCTCGCCGGCTGCATCGAGCAGGTGCTGGCACTGAAGGAGCAGCAGACGTTACTGGAGCACGAACCGGTATTCGCTCAATCCATGAAGGTGCGTAACCCGTATACGGATCCGCTGCATTACCTGCAGGCCGAGTTGCTGCGCCGTAACCGGGAAGCTGAGCAGAACGTGGCCGCGGAGGGATCCGATGCTGAAGTGGTGCCCATGCCGGAGCTGGTTGAGCAGGCACTCAAGGTCACCATGGCGGGGATCGCAGCAGGCATGCGTAACACCGGTTGATACGGGCCGTTTGCCTGGCTGCCTTGTGAGCCTATTCACAGGATGGACAGGTTTGCCGTGTGGGTGACAGCGAACTTGCCGCTGAGCCGGACGGGGCGGTGGGGATATGGTAATCTTCCCGCACCCCGGTAGTGCGTCAGGGCCTTGCTGCATGGCGGCCGGGCTCGCATAGCGTCAGAGTCAGTAAGGAGACCCCCGTGGCAGCGGCCGCCAGAGTCGAGCAGTATCTCAATCGCAAGGGCATCGCCCATGACCTGATTCCAATTACCGCAGACCCCCGTGGCGGCCTGGACGCAGCCGTTCTCGGGGCGGACGTGGAGCGTCGCCAGGTGATCCGCAGCACCGCGCTCATTGATGTGAAAGGCGTCGTGCTGGTGGTCCACCCGTTCGACAGCTCGCCGGACCTGGACGCTATTGAAGCTCGTACCGGCCGCCGCATGCAGCCACTGACCGCTAACCAGGCCGGCAAGGTCTTCAGCGATTGCGCCCCGGGATTCGTGCCGCCATTCGGTTCAGCCTATGGCGTGCCGGTACTGGTGGAGGAATCCCTGTACCAGGCTGAGCGGCTGGTCATGGCCTGTGGTTCCTCATCCAGGCTGCTGGTAATGGCAGCAAGGGACTTCCGCCTGGCCATGGCGGGAGCGGACAAGGGGCACGTCACCATACGGCTTAGCGGTCAGTCCGCCAGTACCATCACCCTCGAAGAAGTAGCCGACAAGCTGCAGAAGCTTTACCGCCTGCCCCCGATGCCGGCCCTGGCACTGAAAATCCTGCGCCTGACCAGCGACCCGGAAGCCTCAGCCCGGGAGCTGGCAGAGCTGATTGAGTATGACCCCAGCCTGACGGCCCAGATCATCCGTTACGCCCGATCGGCACTGTTCAACTACCCGGGACAGATCGAATCGGTGCAGGAGGCTGTCACCCGGGTACTCGGATTCGAACGGGTGGCACATATTGCCCTGGGCATCGCCTCGGTGCGGGCTTTTGACATTCCCCGCCAGGGCCCATTGGGTATGGACCAGTTCTGGCGACACTCCCTCTATTGTGCCTTTGTCTGCCAGCGACTGGCTCCCCAGTGTGGCGCAGACCCCTCCCTGGCCTACCTCTGTGGGTTGTTGCACAACTTTGGCCTGCTGCTGGTGGGCCACCTGTTCCCTGCCGAGTTCGAGGAGCTTAACCGGCTGCGCGCCGCCAACCCCGAGGTCAGCATGAGGGCCCTTGAGCAGCAGGTGTTCGGCGCCTCAGGAGACCAGGAAATGCTCACGGTGGGTCACGGTGTGATCGGCGGAATCCTGCACAAGCTTTGGCAGCTGCCGGATGCGGTGGTCAAATCCGCCGGCGTCCATCAGCAGCCCCGCTACGAGGGGGAGCAAAAGGCCTACGTCATCATGGTCCAGCTTGCCAATGGCCTGCTCAAGGAGAAGGGCGTGGGGGATGAGTTCAACCCCGACGACATCGAGGCGCTGGCCGCGAAGCTGGACCTGCCGGCGACCCAGCTGGACCTTCTTCGGGACGATGTGGATCAGGTGTCTGACGATCTGGACAGCCTTGCCCGCTCTCTGTCATCCTGACCGGCTCGCCTGGATCACGGTCAGAACGTATTGACTGCGACTGACGTCGACTTTCTCTGACGGGCCCGACTTCGTATAATGCCGGCTCTCCGTGAACCTGCCAGGGGTGAGAGAGGCTGTTGCCAAGCCTTGCAGTAACCCGTTCAGGGTTTGGCAACCGCTTTTCAATTCAATGACATAATTATCCAGGAAATGGGAGCACAACCTATGCGTATTATCATGTTGGGGGCGCCGGGCGCCGGCAAGGGGACCCAGGCCCAGTTCATCACTGAGCGCTTCGACATCCCCCAGATTTCTACCGGTGACATGCTCCGTGCGGCCGTGAAGTCTGGCTCCGAGCTTGGCAACAAGGTCAAGGCCGTGATGGATTCCGGTTCACTGGTGTCCGATGAAATCATTATTGCCCTGATCGAGGAGCGGGTGCAGCAGGAAGACTGTCGTAACGGATTCCTGCTGGATGGTTTCCCCCGCACCATTCCCCAGGCTGAAGCACTGAAGGACCAGGGCATCAGCATCGATTACGTGGTCGAGATCGCGGTAGACGACGAGGAAATCGTACAGCGCCTGGCCGGTCGCCGTGTTCACCCGGCCAGCGGTCGTATCTACCACGTCAAGTACGACCCGCCCAAAGAAGATGGCAAGGACGACGAAACCGGCGAGCCGCTGGTTCAGCGCGAAGACGACAAGGAAGAAACCATTCGCCACCGCCTTGCGGTGTACCATGAGCAGACCGAGCCTCTGGTAGGGTACTATCAGGACTGGGCGAAGGAAGAGCCGCAACAGGCGCCCAAATACGTTCGCGTTGACGGCGTCGGTTCGCTGGACGATATCCGCGAGCAGATTCTTTCCAAACTCGGATAATAAAAGGTCCCGTCTGGCTACGGACAAGGCCTTGAGGGGCTTAACCAACACTTTACCAGACGGGATAACAGACACTTGAAGTTACTGGCAATTGATACCTCCGCTGATGCCTGCTCCGTGGCGCTGCTTGATGGCAGCGACCTGAGCGGGCATCTCCGTGTTGAGCCCCGGGGGCACACCCGCCTGATCATGCCAATGGTCAGGCAGCTGCTCCAGGAGCAGGGTGTCGCCATGGGGGATCTCGACGCACTGGCCTTCGCAGCGGGCCCTGGATCTTTCACCGGGTTGCGCATCGCCACCGGAGTGATCCAGGGGCTGGCCTGGGGGCTGGATATCCCCGTGGTGCCGGTTTCCTCCCTGCAGGCAGTGGCCCTCGCTGTAGCCGAAGAGCAGGACGCCCAGGAAGGCGACGGCATCGCCGTGGCCTTTGATGCAAGGATGGACGAGGTTTACTGGGGGTGCTATCGTCTGACCGCCGGGCTTCCTGAGCCACTGGCACCGGAGCGGGTCTGCCCCCCTGAACAGGTCAGTTTGCCTGAAGGGCCTTTACGATGGCTGGCGGGCGGCAGTGGATGGCGCTATGCTGAGCGCATGCCTGACAATGTGGTGAGCCGGGTAGCATCTCCGGAAACGGGAATGGTTCCCGACGCCCGCTTTGTTGTCCGTCTGGCTGCCGATGCCTGGGAAAAAGGTGTCGCGGTACCGGCGGCTGAGGCCCAGCCCGTTTACCTGCGGGACGAAGTGACCTGGAAGAAGCTTCCAGGGCGTTAACCAGACACGGTCCGGAAACCTGCCATGATTGGTGGACTCAACCCCAACAATCCGTATATCGGTACCAACGTTGCCCGCGAACGCAACGATGGTGCCCGTGCGCCGGCGGCCCGCCCAGAGGTCCTGGCCGATGATCGGCAGCAGGCCCGTGTTGTTCCGGCTGGCAACGGTACCACCGACAACGCAGGCGCTTCTCCGACGGAAGACACCGAAGGCTACCTGCGCCGGGTCCAGGCCCGGGCTGCCGCGGAAGACACGCGCCTCGAGCCTTTCCGCTCCGATGATATCCCCATGGCGAACCTTCGAGCGTTACAGGCCTTTGCGGCTGTGGCCAGCCAGCGCGAAGGGATGGATGGTTATGACGCTGAGCTGGCAGGTATCGATATTCGCGTCTGATACCGTTTTCCTTGAGCAGCCCCAACCATTGCCGCATCCGCCTGAGCAGACCCCTTGCCAATGAACCAGCCTATTGAACAGGACTCCAGTGACGCAGGGCACCTGCCTCCGGTGGGGTGTGCCAGCGATGAACTTTCAGGGCGGGCAGCAGCGCTGGCAACCCGCCTTGGCGTCCCCTGGCTGGGTGTGGTATCGCCAAGGCACATTGATGATCACCCCAGAATACTCTTCCTGGATGACCATGGTCTCAGCCTCCAGGCCACAGGTCGCAAAGCTCCAGGCCCGGTGAGGGCTGAATTCGTCGCCGGCAAGGCCGGCTACCGGCTGGCCCACGGCGGCGGCACCGGCCAGCTGATCGCACGTGCTGTGGGCCTCAAACGCACCCATCAGACCCTGCATATCCTGGACGCCACCGCCGGCCTGGGCCAGGACGCCTTCGTCCTCGCCGGCCTGGGCCACAGGGTTACCCTGCTGGAACGTTCCCCGGTTATCCATGCTTTGCTCGAAGACGGCCTGGCCCGTGCCGCAGCCGACGAAACCACCGCCCCGGTAATCGCCCGAATGACACTGATCCTGGCCGACAGCATCCAGTGGTTACAGGACAGGGCAGGGCAGGAACCCGTTGCTGATGTCATCCACCTTGACCCCATGTTCCCCCACCGTGACAAGTCCGCTGCGGTGAAAAAAGAAATGCAACTCTTCCGCCCGGTCGTCGGCGACGACCCGGATGCCGCCGCCCTTCTCACGGCAGCGCTGGCCTGCGCCCGCTACCGGGTCGTGGTAAAACGCTCGCGAAGGGCCCCGGCTATCCCTGGCCCGGCCCCGGCCCTGAAGCTTGAAGGGAAAAGCAGTCGATACGACGTTTACCCGTTGCAGGCGTTGCCAGCCGACTGACTCACTCAGGCCGATTCAACTGGGTCACCTGCGCAATCGCCTGCCGCTTCTCCACGCTCAGCACCAGCCGCGCATCCTCCGACACCTCTTCCAGCTCCCGGGTATAACTCAGCCGGTCATCCTCGCCGGCAACAATCACGCCATTGCCTGCGAGCTCCCCGATAAAGTTTCGGAACAGCGTCTTGTCAAAGAACTCGGGCGCATTCAGACCGAACAGCAGCGACATGCGCTCTGCCATCAGCGCACTCTCTTCCTCGAGCTCCTCCGCCGTCAGAACCCCTGGCCCATGCTTGCGCAGGGTTGCAATCACAATGTAATAGCGCTCCAGGGTCTGGATGATGAATCGCGATAACGTGTGCAGCTGAAGCCGTGCGTCGGTACCTTCCTCCGGCCCCATCACACGGTCGCCATCCGCGCGCAGAATGCCGTGATCTGACAGGGTGCCGATCCAGCGGTCCACCTCTACACCCACGGTTTCCGGGTCATACCGCAGAAACAGCTCTGAGTGCAGGTACGGGTAGATCGCACTGGCCAGGAAAATGACCTTGTCACGGGCCATAGACGTGCAGTTTTCGAACAGGCAGGCAATCAGCGCGGGCAGGGCGAACAGGTGCTGGATATTGTTACGATAATAGGTCATTAGCGTGGCATTGGTACCATCCAGCCCGATGATGTCGCCCAGCTTCTGGGGGTAACGCCCCACCAGTCCCATGGTTTCGCAGTAGCGGATCCATTCCATGCCGTCGCCTTCGGGAAAAGTCACCGTTTCAGCGTAGGTGTGCGTCTTAAGCAAGCTGAGGTAGTGGTCCATCATGGCTGCCAGTTGCCGCTCATCCATGGCAAGGCGCTCGGTGGCCAGCAGCAGGGTTGCTACCAGGTTAACCGGGTTTACTGCGGCGGCGGAATTGATACCGGTGGTTACGTGGCGGGCGAGGTGGTCCACCGCATCCGGTAACCAGGCCGGCCGGGCCTCGGCGCCCACGGCCTCATGCTTCCAGCCGGGCCGGGCCTGCTCCAGGGCTTCGTCCAGGAAGATTGCCTCGCCGAAATTCACCGATACCTTGCCGAAGGAGCTGCGCAGTTTGCGCGCCGTCTTGGCCAGGCCTACAACACTCTCCTGCTTCTTTTTCTTGCCACGCAGCTCGCCCAGGTAGGAGCGGCCTTCCATAACCTTTTCATAGCCGATATACACCGGCACCAGCACAATGGGTTTTTTGTGGTCACGAAGGAAACTGCGAACGGTCATCGACAGCATGCCAGGTCGGGGCTGCAGGGTGCGACCGGTGCGGCTGCGCCCGCCCTCCACGAAATATTCCACCGAATAGCCCCGGGTAAACATCACATGCATGTACTCGTTGAACACGGCGGAGTAAAGCGGGTTGTCCCGGAAACTGCGGCGCATGAAAAACGCCCCGCCACGCCGCAGGATCGGCCCAACCACCGGCATGTTCAGGTTGATGCCCGCCGCGATATGGGGCGGCATCAGGCCGTTGCGGTAGAGCACGTAGGAGAGCAGCAGGTAGTCAATATGTGAGCGGTGGCAGGGCACGTAGACCACGGCATTCTCTTCGGCGACTTCCTGGACTTCCCGGATATTGTTGATACGGATGCCGTTGTAGATGCGGTTCCACAGCCAGCTCAGCAATACCTCCAGGATGCGGATGGTGGCGATAGACATGCTGGAGGCAATCTCATTGGCATACTCGTAGGCCCTTGCCCGGACCTTGTCCGGGTGTTCGTCTTCCCGGCGGGCTGTCTCGCGAATGGCTTCACGCACCGCAGGGGTGCGGATCAGGTCCGCCACCAGGGTGCGACGGTGCGACAGGTCCGGCCCCAGCACCGCCTGGCGCACCCGGCGGAAATGGGTGCGCAGCAACCGGGCGGTCTTGCGGTTGGCCCTGGCCTTGCTGCGGTGGTGTTCCCGCACAATATCAGCCAGTGACATGGGCTCACCGAAGCGTACCAGGGTGTTGCGGCCATGCAGCAGGATGATGAGGAATTTCTGGAAGCGCCCCGCCACGGACCAGGTATCGGACAGCAGCAGTTTGAGCACCGATTTTTCCTTGTCCGGCGACCGCCCCCAGAACAGCGATACCGGCACCAGCTGGATGTCCAGGGTGGGGTCCTCGACGGACAGGTTCACCAGCTGTTCCATCTGTGGTGTCATTACCGGTGTCAGGCGTGGGCTGAAGCTGCTGCGGGCCCGGCGGTACAGAAAGCAGAAGGAATGGTTCAGACCGCCATGCACGGCCATGGGTGCACTGGCTGAAGGCAGCCCGGCACGAGCCACTTCCTGTTCAAGTACCAGCCTGCTGGAGAGGGAGCTGTACTGCATGACGTAGCAGACAGGCCGCTCCGGATCCAGCTTCAGCTCGTCCTTGCCGGCCCCCAGTACATCGGTACGGACCCACAGGAACAGGACCTTGCGCAGCAGTGTCGTGATGGCACCGGAAACAGCCGGGAACAATCGCATTCAGTCAGACTCCGGACAGGGCGAAACAGGGCCACAAGTTTACTTGGTCGGGGGCGCGGGACAAAGGCGAGAATATGGTACATTGCTCCTTTTGAGATTACCGTGGAGTACCCGATGGCAAACTGGAACGCGGGCTGGTCCCGCAAGGCCCCGGAGGCAGATGACCTGGTCATCGCCATGAACGGTCCTGAGATATGGTGCCCCGAGGACGACTGGTACCACCGCTGGGGCAGTGTTGATGGCGCCCTGGACGACGGTACCGAGCCGGTCTATGTGGGCGAGCTGGATGGTCGTAACGTGTATGTGGCCAGCGTTGACCCCGGTATGCTTCTGTATCTGACCCGACCGGTCCATCTCCGGGAAGCCCTGCTGACCATGCCGGACGCCCCGGCGGAAGTGCTGGGCACCGCGGCCCAGGTCCAGCAGTGGTTCCGGGACCATCGGTACTGTGGCCGCTGTGGAACCGAAACCGGTTTCCATCCCAATGAGCGGGCCCGTTGGTGCGAGCCCTGTGGCATGCCTTTCTATCCGCGGCTGGCCCCCTGTGTAATCGTTGTGATTCGCCGGGGTGATCGCTTCCTGCTGGCCCGCTCCACCAGGGCAAAGAGTTACTTCTTCAGCCTGATTGCCGGATTCGTGGAGCCGGGTGAGAGTGCGGAAGAGGCGGTCGCCCGTGAGACCCTCGAGGAAACCGGCCTGACCGTGACCAATGTCCGGTACTGGACCTCCCAGCCCTGGCCCTTCCCCCATCAGCTGATGCTGGGCTTCTTTGCGGATTATGAATCCGGGGACCTGGTCCTCCAGGAAGATGAAATCGCCGAAGCGGACTGGTTCACGCCAGACGAGCATCCCCCCATACCACCGGAAACCACCATCGCCGGGCGGCTGATACTCCGGTTGAAAGAAGAAATGCTGGGGGAACACGGAGCTTGAAGTCGGCAGCTCCGGGCCGGGTGCCCGAAATACTGGTGTTTGATTCGGGCATTGGTGGCCTGAGCATTGCCCGTTGCCTGCACCGGCAGGTGCCGGCGGCAAGGCTCACCCATGTGGCCGATAACGCCGGTTTTCCTTACGGTAACCAGCCCGAGGGAACGGTAACCGGGCGCACCGTGACCCTGGTGATGGAGCAGCTGCGGGAGCGGCCGTTCGATGTCATTGTGGTCGCCTGTAATACCGCGAGCACGGTGGCCTTGCCAGCCCTGAGGGCCGCTACCGATATCCCGGTGGTGGGCGTGGTGCCTGCCATCAAGCCGGCTTCCGCCGTGTCGGAGAATCGCCGTATCGGCCTGCTGGCCACCCCGGCTACCGTGCGCCGGCCGTACCTGGAAGACCTGATCGACGAGTTTGCAGCAGACTGCCTTGTCGAGCGGGTAGGGCACCCCGAGCTTGTTACCTGGATTGAAGACTGGGCCAGGGGGCGCCCGATGCCGGAACCTGCCTTGTCGGTCGCCCTGCAGCCGTTTCGGGAGGCAGGGGTGGATACCCTGGTGCTGGGTTGCACCCATTACCCCCTGATCACAGAAACCTTGCAGAAACTGCTGCCGGAGGTCCGCTTCTGGGTGGATTCCGGAGAGGCGATTGCCCGGCGCACCCTGTACCTGCTGGAACAGGCCGGGTTTGACAGAGATGCCCTGCAACGCTTTCAGTCTTCAGGGCACCGCTGCCTGTTTTCCGGACCGGTGATGGATGACATCGACCGTTTCCTGGATGCCGTTGGGTTCTGCCGGTTTTGATGGCACGCGTGGCCAGGCCGGGGCATCATTGACTGCCAGGTGTCAGGCGCTACTGGCGATCGGCAAGGCCTGGTGGCCCAGCAGTTCAGCAACCCGGTATCCCGGTTGCGCTCGGCCAAACAGGAAGCCCTGTACCAGGTCGCAATCGCTGGTGGACAGATAGTCCAGCTGATCCTGTGTTTCCACACCTTCCGCTACGATTTCCAGCTTCAGGCCCTGGGCCATGGCAATGATGGCGTTCACAATGCAGGCGCCGTCGTTCCCTGACCGAATACCGTGTACGAATGACCGGTCTATCTTGAGGGTATGAATGGGCAGGTGGTGAAGGTAGTTCAGAGAGGAATAGCCGGTACCGAAGTCGTCGATTGCAATGCGAACGCCGTGTCCGGCGAGTTCCCGGAGGGTGTGGCTGACCTGCTCCAGGTCGTTCATGATGACGTTTTCGGTGATTTCGATCTCAAGGTTGGCCGGCGGAAAACCGATCTGTCGCAGTTGTGACATCAGCCGTTCAGTGAACAGCGGGTGCTCTACCTGGACGGGGGACAGGTTAACCGCCAGCCGGAGGTCCTGGTGCCCCGCGGCTATCCACTGGCCCACTTCTTCACAGGCATTCTTCAGAACCTGGTGGCTGATTTCAGAGATCAGGTTGGTCTCCGAGGCCAGTGGCAGGAAATCCGCAGGCAACAGCAGGCCCCGTT
Organism: Marinobacter segnicrescens; assembly: GCF_900111555.1. Lineage (GTDB taxonomy): Bacteria > Pseudomonadota > Gammaproteobacteria > Pseudomonadales > Oleiphilaceae > Marinobacter > Marinobacter segnicrescens. The sequence goes on along the minus strand of NZ_FOHZ01000011.1, from coordinate 47,914 downwards.
CCGGGTGCTGCCAGCGTACAAGGGCTTCAAGTCCGGTTATACGGCGAGTGCGCAGGCACACCTGGGGCTGGTAATGCACTCTGAGTTCACCCTCGCTGATGGCTCTGCGAAGGTCCCGCTCCAGGGTCAGTCGCTCACTGGAGTCCACGGTCATGCTGCTATCGAAGAAGCAATAGCCGTCCTTGCCGCGGGACTTGACCTGGTACATGGCCAGGTCCGCATTGCGGATCAGATGTTCAATCGTGTCCCCGGCTTCGGGAAACATGGCGATGCCGATACTGACGCCAATATAGATATCCTGGTTGTCCAGCACAAAGGGCTCACGCAGTGTATCGATCAGCTTGTTGGCGATGACGGCGGCGTGTTCCCGGTCCGGCACGGCAGGCAATAGCAGGGTGAACTCATCACCACCGAAGCGGGAGAGCGTATCTCCCTTGCGGAGGCATCTCTCAAGGCGTTGGGTAACGGCCTGGAGCAGGCGGTCACCTACGGTGTGGCCAAGGGTGTCATTGATGATCTTGAACCGGTCCAGGTCCAGGAACATGACGGCCAGCTGCTGATGATGTCGGCTGGCGTGGTTGAGCGCCATGTTGAGCCGATCCCTGAACAGGGCCCGGTTGGGCAAGCGGGTAAGCAGGTCGTGGTAGGCCTGGAAGCTGATAAAGGCCTCGGCTTCCTTGCGCTCAGTGACGTCGCGGGCGATGCCGTAATAGCGGGCATGGAGGCTCAGGTCGCTGTACTCCCTGTCGCCCAGGGTGCGCCAGCTGTCATCACTGATTGGGAAAGCGGTAATTTCGAAGTGTCGTGTCGCCCGGTCTGAGCCGCTGGCCCGCAGGCAGACCTCAAAGGAAACCGGGTGATCTGCGCTGATACCGGGATTCTTGAGTGCCAGCTTGCTCCTGGATGCTTCCTCATCGTCCAGCAACAAGCGAAAGTGCTTTCCCAGCAGGTCTGCCGGCTGGTAGCCGAGCAGGTTGACGACCTTGCGGTTCAGGAAGCAGAAGCGGCCCTGCCCATCCAGCATGAAGACAATATCTGGCGAGTTGTTGACGATGTACCGGTGCAGGGATTCAGACTTCTCAAGCCTTTGCTGGACATCTTCATGGGCCTGCATCAGGGACTGCTTGCCCAAAACATTCTCGAGCGTGGCCAGCACTTCGTCCGGATCGAACGGTTTACGGATATAGTCGCTGGCACCCCGTCTCAGGGCCCGGCTGACAGCGCGGAATGAGGTCTCGCCGCTGACCACTACCAGGGCGCAGTCCGGTTGCAGGCGAGAGGCCTCCTCCATCACCTGGAACCCATCCCTGCCCGGCATGTTCAGGTCCAGCAATGCCATGGTGAAGCGGTGTTCCTGTAACAATCGACAGGCCTCGCTGCCGTTGCTGGCAGTAACCGGTCGAAACCCGTGATCACTGAGCAGGCTAGCAAGGCTGGCCAGCAGGCGCGGATTGTCATCGGCCACCAGGACCTGTTGCCGGGCCCGGAGCCGGTCGGACTCAGAATCGCTTGTCTGGATCATCGCACGTCGCTCATTCACCCTGGCCGGTTTTACCCCCGCCTATCGAGGGTTGTCGTGGCGCCCTGGTCGCGGTGGCTACCCTGGGCCGTTACCGGTCTTCTGTTGGTGTCCACGCCGGAAACAGCAGACGGAACAAGGTCCCCGAATGGCTGCTCTGGCAACTGATGATAGCATCCATGTCATCCATTAACTGCTTGACGATACTCAGGCCCAGGCCGCTATGGGCCCCGCCCTTGGCGGAGGTTACCGGCTCGAACAACTGACGTTTGACTGCATCCGGTAGCCCGGGGCCGTTATCCTCGATGATAAGCTCCACCCACTGCCGGTTCTGTTGCCACATCGGTGCGGCCGTTCGGACCAATACCTGGACGCCACCCCCCGGTCGACTTTCCGCAGCATTGCGGAGGAGGTTCAGCAGCACCTGGCGGACCTGGGGAGCAGGCACGTCCACCGCTGTACTGTCGTCACAGAGTTCAACGCTGCAGTGGGTCTGCAACTCCTGAAACAGGCCCTCAGTCAACAGGTCCGTCAGGGCCAGCACTTCCTGATTGATCTCCGCCACGCCATGATCGGCCTGTAACAGGAAGTCATCGCTGGTGCCCTGACTGGTTAGTTCTGCCAGGAGGTCGCTGGCCCTGGCAAGCTCCTCTTCAATAATGTCGATATCCCGCTCACCGCCGGGGTCCGACAGGTGAGAGCGCAGGCGAGCAAGGTATTGTCGCACGACGGTCAATGGATTGTTGATTTCGTGTACCTGACGTCGAACCTGCTCGGGCGAGATGGTTGTTACTGATGTCCCGGCACTGGCGATCAGGTCGCCGGCCAGCAGGTCGCGAACTGCCGCAACCGTCAGGCGCCGGGTCGCCGCCGCTCCGTCATAGCTGGCTTTACCTGGGATGCCCATATCGTGGGCCAGGTCCAGGGTCTCCAGTCGAATACGCCGGAGTATCTCTGCACTGAGCTCCTCTTCGAGTCCGAACAGTGTCCTTGCCATGACCAGGCCATGCCCCTCCCGTGTTACGAGTTGCACGGCCACCGCGGTCATTCGGCCAAGGTGCCCTGCGCCCAGCAACCCGGTTGCATCTTCCAGTTGGCGGTTCAGGGCCTGCTGAATGTCCACGTCCAGTTGCCAGTGCTCCGCGAGGCGGGCGCTAAGCTCAGGATAGGACGTTTCGCGCGGCCTGTCAGGCTCGGCAATTTCCTGTCGTAGCAGGAGCAGCTTACCTGCATTGTGGAGCATGCCGGTGAGGAAGGCGGTGTCAGGTTCAGGGTAGCGAGTCAGCCTTGCCAGCGCACGTGACGTAAGTGCCACGGCCAGGGCGTCGTGCCAGAAACCGTGCAGGGCCTGCCAGTGTCCCTCTGCCATTTCGAAGAGCAATTGCTGCAAGGCGGCCGTTAGCACCAGGTTGCTCAGCCGGTCTGTACCCAGCCGGAGCAGGGCTTGCTCGAGAGTGGTTACCGGTTGGGGTAGGTGCGCCGCAGCGCCGTTTGCCAGGGTGAGAACCCTTGCGGTAAGTGCCGGGTCCTGGTGGATAATGTCGGATATTCTGCGGTAGCTGTCGTGCTCACGGCAGGCTTCCAGGGCCCTGAGATGGACCTCCGGTAGCGTGGGCAGTGGTTCGGTAACCGACGTCTGTGTCATGGCATTTTGTTAAGTTGCGTAAACAAATGTTACAGGTCAGTGGCTTAGCATAGCTAATAAAAGTGACATATCAAGTAATTTCTGTCGATAAAATAAACACTTTACTCGCACGTTCCCGGGAGTCGACAGGACAGGTATGATAATGACCTAGTTGTAGGCGTCTGTCTTCCGGCGCTTGGGGAAGGGGATATTGGTCCGGGATGGCTGTCAGCAAATCGTTTAGTCAGAAGTCAGAGGATCGTGGTCCTGCCGGCCCGGGGGGCAAGGGCAGGGTGCCTGATGTTGTCGCCCTTACCGGTGGCAAGGGGGGCGTGGGCAAGACCTCGGTGGCCGTGAACCTGGCGCTTACCATGGCCCGCCAGGGCCGGCGGGTGCTGTTGCTGGACGGGGATACCGACCTGGCCAACGTGAGTATCCTGCTGGGGCAGTATCCACAGCGTACCCTGGAACATGCCATTACCGGTCATTGCCCGTTGAACGACGTCATCATGGAGGGGCCCTACGGCCTGCATGTTATTGCGGGTGCCTCGGGTGTTCAGCGCTGTATGGATGCGGATGTTGAAGACGCCGGGCTGATCCTCCAGCAGTTGGCCTCGCTGGAGCGTAATTACGACATTATCCTGATTGATACCGCGTCCGGCCTGCGTCCGGCGGGCCTGCACATGATTGCCCTGGCGGCAATGGCCTGTGTGGTGATCACCCCGGACCCCGCTTCACTGACCGATGCCTTTTCCCTGCTGCGAGTGTTGCAGCGTCGCGGTTATCGACGAGTGCCGGGTGTTATTGTCAACATGGCATCGGGGCCATCACAGGCTCAATCGGTCTATCACCGTTTTGCGGGCGCGGTTCGCAAGCACCTCTCCATGGACGTTGACTACATTGGCGCAGTCTGGCGGGATGAGTCGATTCGTCAGTCCGTGGAACTGCAAAGACCAGTGGCCACGCTGTCGGAGACGGACCCTTCCTTCAAGCAGTTTATAACCCTGGCCGACCAGGTTAACCGTCACCTGATGCACCGGCCATCCAGCAAGGCAGGGATAGCGGCGTACTGGCAGCATCGTAGCCGACTGGCCAGTATGCCAGGTGAGGGGGCCTCGTCAGAGGCAGCTCCTGCGCCACCTGTGGCCTCGCCCCAGGTTGCGGCTCCCGCGCCGGAGGAACCTGCAATGCCTGCGCCAGGGCCTGGCAGTCCGGCTCCCAGGCAGTGTCAGGATCTGTTCCGCCAGTTGGAGGCGTTGCTTGAGGACCACTCCGACGACCGACTGCTCCAGCAGGAGGCATTGAAGTGTACCTCTGCACTGCTGTTGCGCATTGCCGCTGGCTCTAATGAGGTCGATGAGAAGCCGGTGCCAGGCTACAGCGCGGCCGATTTTGGCTCACAAAGGGCCTTGCTCGAGCGTTTGCGGTCGGAGCCGGACTCGGTTCGGGTGGAGGGCTTTCTGGCAGGGTTTTCCAGTGCTTGTGAGCAGTAAATCGACAGTTTAAATCCCGCTGCCTGACTCCATACTGTCATGGTGCCCATGGCAGACTCACACCTGCAGCCACACGTAATGACGGCGTTTCTGACCTGGCCCGCATTATGCAAATCTTCTGGACAGCAGACGAGAAGGAGTTCAACCGAGATGACCCACCTGTTTCCTGAATCTGACGATGCCGAATCCTCGGTCCGCCGTGCCCTTAAAGGAAAGCATATCCTGATTACCGGTACCACCGGGTTCCTGGGCAAGGCTGTACTGGAAAAACTGATCCGTGCGGTGCCGGAGGTCGGGGGTATACATGTGCTGGTTAGAGGCAATGCCCGCCATCCTGATGCCCGAGAGCGTTTCTACAGTGAGATTGCCAGCGCCAGCGTGTTCGAGCGACTTCGTAACCAGGATAACGAGGGTTTCGAGGCCTTCCTGGAAGAGAAGGTCCATTGTGTCCAGGGTGAACTTACCCGGCCGCGGTTTGGTTTGACCGAAGCCGAGCACGGGCGCCTCGCCAGCCGGGTGGACCTGGTGATCAACTCTGCTGCCAGTGTCAACTTCCGCGAAGAGCTGGAGAAGGCCCTGAACATTAACACGCTCTGCCTGGATAATGTGGCGGCACTTGCCAGGGCTGGTGGTGGCACGCCGGTGGTGCAGGTGTCCACCTGCTACGTGAATGGCATGAACAGTGGCGACATCGGCGAGGACATTATCAAGCCTGCTGGTGCAGCGATCCCCCGCAGCGAGCATGGCTACTACCATACCGACGCGCTGGTGCGCCTGCTCCACGACAAGGTCACCGATGTCCGCTCCCGCTACGCCGGCAAACAGCTGGAAAAAAAGCTGGTGGAGTTGGGCATTCGCGAGGCCAATCACTATGGCTGGAGCGACACCTACACCTTCACCAAGTGGCTGGGTGAGCAGCGCCTGATGGAGGCGTTGTCGGACCAGTCCCTGACCATTGTGCGCCCGTCCATTATCGAGAGCGCCCTGAAAGAACCCATGCCTGGCTGGATCGAAGGGGTCAAGGTGGCGGACGCCATTATCCTGGCCTATGCCAGGGAGAAGGTCACGTTATTTCCGGGCAACCGTGAAAGTGTGATCGACGTGATCCCGGTGGACCTGGTCGCCAACAGCATCCTGCTGGCGGGCGCCGAGGCCCTGGTGCGGGAGCCGGCGCGTCGTATCTACCAGAGTTGCAGCGGGTCCATGAATCCCATCTCGCTGGGCGAATTTATCGACCACCTGATGGCAGAGGCAAAGGAAAACTATGCCGCCTACGACAAGCTGTTCAGCCGGCAACCCAGTAAGCCCTTCATGGCCGTTAACCGGACCCTGTTCGATACAGCGGTGACCGGTATACGCGTACCCCTGTCGCTGGCCAGCAAGGCCATGAGGATGGCAGGCCACAGTCGGGAGTTGAAGCTGCTCCGCAACCTGGATACCACCCGGGCCCTGGCCACCATTTTTGGCTTCTATACAGCGCCGGACTATGTGTTCCATAACGACAAACTGATGGACCTGTCAGAGCGCATGGGCGACGCCGACCGCGAGCTGTTTTCCGTCGACCCCCGTCGGATCGGCTGGGAAACCTACCTCCGCAAGACCCACCTGGGCGGGCTTAACCGCTATGCCCTGGGCGACCGGCGGGTTTACAGCCTGCGAACCCGTCGCCAGCGCCGGGCGGCCGCAGCCGCCTGACAGGCCTGCCCACCATCCGCCCCGGTACTTTTCACAAGGCCCGGGGCGAACTATCCTTTCAAGTATGCAGAGCGGGCGCACTATCAGCGCCGCAAGGCATTTCCGGACCATTCAACGCTTCCCGGTAGTACGTTGGTCTAATTCAATGGGTGGCCCTTAAATGGTCAGATAGGGCAATTCACTTATTGCAGATGGCGGTTCCTGCGAACTGCCTCTGCACTGTATTTGACAGGTTTCAGGCTCGTAGCACCTGCCGGTCGCCGTAAGACACGGTGTGCCGATGACAAGTTCTGTTCCAACAATTCCGACAACTCAGTAACAGACTCTGTAACGCAAGGGGGAAACAATGACCGACAAGAAGCTATATCCGGTACCCGACCATTTCGCGAAGCGGGCGCTGCTCAGCCGCGAACAGTACGAACAGATGTACAAGCAGTCCATCGACGACCCGGATACCTTCTGGGGCGAACATGGTAAGCGACTGGACTGGATCAAGCCTTACAGCAAGGTGAAGAACACCACCTACGATTACAACAACCTGTCCATCAAGTGGTTTGAGGATGGCGTGCTGAACGCCTCCGCCAACTGCCTGGACCGGCACCTGGAGAAGCGTGGCGACCAGACCGCGATCATCTTTGAAGGCGACGACCCTGCGGAATCCCGCAATGTGACCTACCGTGAACTCCATGCGGAAACCGCCAAGTTCGCCAACGTCCTGAAAACCCTGGGCGTCAAGAAAGGCGACGTGGTCACCATCTACATGCCCATGATCGTGGAAACCGCCGTGGCCATGCTGGCGTGCGCCCGTATTGGCGCCATTCACTCGGTGGTGTTCGGCGGCTTCTCGCCCGAGGCGCTGGGCGCCCGTGTGGAAAACGGCAAGTCCCGCTTCATTGTGACGGCGGACGAAGGCCTTCGCGGCGGCCGCAAGATTCCCCTCAAGAAAAACGTGGACGCGGCCCTTGAAGGCGACTCTGTTCCGAACGTGGAAAAGGTCGTCGTGGTTAGTCGCACCGGTGGCGACGTGCCCTGGGACGCCAGCCGTGACGTTCGCTACGAAGACCTGATGAAAGACGCCTCCGCTGAGTGCCCGCCGGAGCCCATGGGCGCGGAAGATCCGCTGTTCATGCTGTATACCTCCGGCTCCACCGGTGCGCCCAAGGGCGTGTTGCACACCACCGGTGGCTACCTGACGTATGCATCCATGACCCATGAGTATGTCTTTGACTACCACGACGGCGATGTTTACTGGTGTACTGCGGACTTCGGCTGGGTTACCGGTCACAGCTACATTCTTTACGGACCGCTGGCCAATGGCGCCATCACCGTGCTGTTCGAGGGCGTGCCCAACTACCCGGACAGTTCCCGCATGGGTCAGGTAGTGGACAAGCACAAGGTCAACGTGCTGTACACCGCCCCCACCGCGATTCGCGCCCTGATGGCCGAAGGCGAAGGCTGCATGAACGGCACCAGCCGCGAGAGCCTGCGCCTGCTGGGCTCGGTGGGCGAGCCTATCAACCCCGAGGCCTGGGAGTGGTATCACCGGGTCATCGGCAACGGCAAGTGCCCGATTGTGGACACCTGGTGGCAGACCGAAACCGGCGGCATCCTGATTTCCCCGCTGCCCGGTGCCGTGGACCTCAAGCCTGGATCCGCCACGGTGCCGTTCTTCGGTGTACAGCCGGCGCTGGTGGACAGCAACGGCAATGTCCTGGAAGGCGCTGCCGAAGGCAACCTGGTCATCCTGGACAGCTGGCCCGGCCAGATGCGGACCATCTATGGTGACCACGATCGCTTCAAGCAGACCTACTTCAGCGCCTACCCCGGCATGTACTTCACCGGTGACGGTGCCCGTCGTGACGAAGACGGCTACTACTGGATTACGGGCCGTGTAGATGACGTGCTGAACGTATCAGGCCACCGCCTGGGCACGGCCGAAGTGGAAAGTGCGCTGGTCGCCCACGAAAAGGTAGCGGAAGCCGCCGTGGTAGGCTTCCCCCATGACATCAAGGGTCAGGGTATCTACGTCTATGTCACCCTGGTGCAGGGTGTGGAAGCCACCGAGGAGCTGCGCAAGGAGCTGGTGCAGTGGGTGCGTAAGGAAATTGGCCCCATTGCCTCTCCGGACGTCATCCAGTGGGCGCCAGGCCTGCCCAAGACCCGCTCCGGCAAGATCATGCGCCGCATACTGCGCAAGATCGCCGCCAACGAGCACGATCAGTTGGGTGATACCTCCACCCTGGCCGATCCGGGTGTAGTGGACGAACTGATCAGCGAGCGCGCTTTCAAGTAACCTTGATTGATCACGGTACCGGTACCCGGTCTGGTCAAAGTGCTGACCAGGCCGGATACTGCCGATGCCCGCAGGGTACAACCCCTGCGGGCATCGTTGTATTTGGGGTAGAATAGACGGCAGCCCCGGTGGGTGGCTCGACAATCCGGCTTGTACAGAGCCGGCTCAGCCCTGACGCCGGGTACCAAGCCGGAATAACAAGAGGATGCCCGTGGATGACTCAACACATAATCATCGCTGATGACCACCCGCTGTTCCGTGCGGCATTGCGCCAGGCAGTAAGCCAGGCAGTACCTGACGCGGAGGTGGCCGAGGTTGAGAGCATCAAGGCCTTGCAGGCCGCGGTGGAAAAGAAGCCGGACGCCGACCTGGTATTGCTGGACCTGAACATGCCCGGCGCCCATGGTTTTTCCGGCCTGGTGTTCATGCGCGGTCAGTATCCCGGGCTGCCGGTTGTGGTCGTCTCCGGTTCTGAAGACCTGCAGGTCATGCGCCGCTCCATCGACTACGGCGCCTCCGGTTTCATCCCCAAGTCCGCCCCTCTACCGGAAATCACCGACGCCATCCAGGCGGTGCTGGAAGGGGACATGTGGTTGCCGGAAGGCGTCGCTGAAAAGCTCGAGCAGACGCAGGCGGAAAACACTGACTTCTCCGAGAAACTCGCCTCCCTGACCCCGCAACAGTTCCGGGTACTGGGTATGCTGGCGGAAGGCATGCTCAACAAACAGATCGCCTACGATCTGGACGTCTCCGAAGCCACCATCAAGGCCCACATCACCGCGGTCTTCCGCAAACTCGGCGTGCGCAACCGCACCCAGGCGGTGATCGCGATCCAGCAAATGGAGCTGGACCCGTCGGATACTTCGCTGTCCGGTAGCTAGGATTGTTTCTGACTAAGCTTTTTCCAGGGTTGCATCTTTGTGGCCTTTGATACCTTCGCCGCTCAAGCGGACGGAATGACGACGGCTTATCCCAAATATTTGCCGAAAGCCCCCTCTCCCCTTGTAGGAGAGGGTTGGGGAGAGGGGGAGGCGCAAAGCGCCCGATAAATCTCATCTAAAATCAAATCTGTCCGAAGCAAAATATCGTCATTCCAGAACCTTAAAACCCGGAAGCCTTGCTGAGCCAACCAGGCATCCCGCTCGGCATCTTTATGACACTCGTTGTGCTGACCACCGTCAGCTTCAACGACTATCTTGTGTTTCAGTTCGACAAAATCGACGACGTAGGGGCCCAAGGGATGTTGCCGGCGAAACTTTGCAGCTCCAAGCCTTTTCCCTCGCAGATAACGCCAAAGGCGATGTTCTGCATCGGTCATGTTTTTACGTAATGCTTTTGCGAATTCCCTTTGCTTCATTTTCTGGATCTTCCTTGGTTTGAGACCTTCGAGGCAAAGTCTCCACCCTCACCCCAACCCCTCTCCCGTCAAGGGAGAGGGGCTAGTTACCTGCAGACTATCAGGCCGGGCAGCCATCCTCCTCCCTTTTCTCTTGCAGGAGAGGGACTTGCTCCCTCCCAGATATCAGGCCGGGCAGCCACCCTCCTCCCTTTTCTCTTGCGGGAGAGGGACTTGCTCCCTCCCAGATATCAGGCCGGGCAGCCATCCTTCTCCTTTTTCTCTTGCGGGAGAGGGGCTTGCTCCCTCCCAGATATCAGGCCAAGCAGCCATCCTTCTCCTTTTTCTCTTGCGGAAGATGGGCTAGCCACTTCCCAAATATCAAGCTGAGCAAAACGCTACTCCCTCTCCCCTTGCGGGATAGGGCTGGGGAGAGGGGGAGGCGCAAAGCGCCCGAAGCATCTGCCAGGGTGAGCCAACAGGTCATCGCTTGACAAACTCCAGCCTGCCAGGTGCCACCCGCACATCCATGTCCGCCATGCCCATCAACCGGGCACCCAGACTGGTGTTATCCAATCGATAAACCGGAATGGTTTCCAGCATCTGCGCCACCACCCGCATGATATTGTCCGTTACCGGCTTCAGCTCACCGCTGCTGAAATAAGGCGTGTCCACGCTGCTTTCCAGCAACTTCAGCCGGCGGATATAGATTGCCTGTTCCTGGCTGTCATACACAGGCGCCCCTTCCACCTTCAGCCTTATGTCAGCCGGGATCTTCGCCATCAGGGCGTTCAGGGCAACCTGGCCGGACAGGTCTATCACCGCCACATCCCGCCCATCCGGACCAAGGGTGATGTCAGCGTTGTCCAGGGACAGGCTCAGCGGCGAGCCGGCCTGCAGCTGCTGGCGGTCGTAATTACTGACCGCATCCTGCAGATGGCGCTCCAGTGTGGCCTCACTGATGGTGAGCGGCGAGAAACCGGCACAGCCTGAAAGCAGGGTGACGGCAAGTAACAGGGCAAGCAGGGGGCGCAGGGTCATAGGGATTCCTTCGGTCATGCTGGTGAAGATTGGCTATAGAGTGAATCAGTGGCCTGTGTCAGGCAAGGGCCTGGGTGGCAGTTATTACCCTTACTGCGGGCCTTGGGCATGGTGTCATGGCCTGCCGGGTGGGTCGCTATTCGTTCTCCGGCGTGGCGGTCAGGTGAAGCTCACCGGCCTCGTCAAACACGGCATGGATGAGGATGGGCTGGCAGCAAACCTGGCAGTCCTCCACGTATTCCTGGTCACGAACCGACGGGTCCACGAAGACTTCCAGTAGTTCCCAGCAGTAGGGGCATTGCAGGGTGGCAGGTTCCAGCATGGTTGGTTTTCGCAAGCCGTCAGCCCGCTACGCGGTCGCTGGCGTAGCGGGCCGGAACAGTGGAAGGTTCGTCAGAACTGTTGCTTGGCCATCCACGGAATAATCCGGTCGAAGGCCTCCTCCAACTTCTCGCAGGTTGTCGAAAAGCTCAGCCGCAAGGCGTTCTGCGTGTGCTCCCCAAAGGCGTCCCCGGGTACGGTGCACACCCCGGTTTCTTTCAGCATGCGCAGGGCCACGTCCGAACCATCCACGTGAGGTGGCAGGGTAGGAAAGGCGAAGAAGGCGCCGCCAGGCTTGTAACCGGTCAGATGGGGCGTCTGGTCGATCAGTTCGACAATCTTGTCCCGGCGCTCCCGGTAGATATCCACCATGTCCCTGACACACTGCTGGTCGCCGGTCAGTGCTGCCACCCCGGCAAACTGGGACGGTGTGTTGGCAACCGACGTAGTGAACATATGGTACCGGCGCAAACTCTTGATGGTGGCCTGGCTGGAAATCACCCAGCCTACCCGCAGACCTGCCATGCTGAAGGTCTTGGAGAAGCTGCTGATGCACATGATGTTGTCCAGGTCCACCGAGCACTTGAGCACGCTGGCGTAGTCATCATCATCGAAAATCAGGTGGTCGTAGACCTCATCCGCGTAGATCTGTATGCCCCGGTAGGCACACTCCTCCACAATGGTTTCCACGGTGGAGCGGGGGTACACCGCCCCGGTGGGGTTGTTGGGGGAGTTGAGGATGATCGCATAGGTGCGCGAGCCCATGGCCCGGATGACTTCGTCCGGGTCAAGCTGGTGGTCGTTCTCGGGCCGGGTGGGAATGTACTTCACCTCGCCGCCGTTCATGCGGATCAGGGGCGCATACAGCAGGAAGGTGGGGTCGGTAATGATGAATTGCCGGCCGGGTTGGGCGGTTGAGGTAATCGCCAGGTACATGGCCTCGGTGGCGCCGCTGGTGATCAGGATGTTATCCCGGGTCAGCTTGCGGTTATAGCGCTTGCCATAGTAGTCCCGCAGGGCTACCAGCAGCTCCGGCAGGCCCGCATCCATGGTGTAGCCGGTCTGGCCGGCGTTGAGGGCGTCCACGTAGGCATCAATGATGTGCTTGGGCGTGGGCAGGTCAGGCTGACCGATGGACAGGTGAATCACGTCCTTCATGGTGGACGCCATATTCACCATACGTCGGATACCCGGCACGGGAATCGCCTGCATCGCAGGGTTCCAGGAGGCCTTGGCCTTGCGGTATTTGACCTTGCGCGGCTGGGTTTGCCCGGTATCTTTTGCAGCCTCTGCCATAAGCACCTCTCACGGCCATGAATGGAAGTCTGGTGGGGCGTTCAGGCCCTCTCTCGCAGAGTAGTCCACGAGTCACAGCACATACAAGGGCAACCCGGTGGTTTACTTCTAAAGTATTGCCCATACCCCGTTTGACCCGCTTAACTCCACCAGCCAAACTCAGGGAAAGCTAAAGAGACAAACCGGAGGATTCACCACCCATGAGCCACGACCAGAAACCCGTAATCACCGTACTGACTGCCCCGGGTGAGCCGGAGCCGCCGGGTATCGACGCGGTTCGAGCCAGGGGTGAGGTCCGGCTGGCCTGGGATGAGGAAACCCTGCGGGAGGCCCTGCCCGACAGCCGGGTGATGATGGTGACGGATTTTCGTACTGAGGCGCTGGAAGCGGCCTGGCCAATGGCGGACAAGCTGGAGTGGATCCATGCTACCAGTGCCGGGGTGGATGCGCTGATGTTCCCGGCGCTGATCGACAGTGATGTGACGGTGACCAACGCCCGGGGGATTTTTGACCGGAGCATTGCGGAGTATGTGCTGTGCACCATGCTGATGTTTGCCAAGGACTTCCCCCGCTCCATGCGCCTGCAGGCCGGACACAAGTGGAAACACCGTGACACGGAGCGGGCTGAGGGACGTGAAGTGCTGATCGTGGGGGCGGGCTCCATTGGTCGTCAGATTGCCCGTCTGGCCAGGGCGGTTGGCATGAATCCCCATGGCGTGGCTCGTCGCGCCAGAAGCGGTGACGACGATTTCGTGGCCGTTCACGCCAATGAGCAACTCTTTGATCAGTTGGCGGTGGCGGATTTCGTGGTCATTGCGGCGCCCCTGACCCCTCAGACAGAAGGGCTGTTTGACCAGAAGGCCTTCGCCGCCATGAAAAAAGAGGCCCGCCTGATCAACATCGGCCGTGGCCCGATCGTGAATACCAGGGACCTGATTGATGCGCTGAACAAGGGCGAGATTGCCGGTGCCGCGTTGGACGTGTTCGAAGAAGAGCCCCTGCCGGAAGACCATCCGCTATGGGAAATGGGCAACGTCATCCTGACGCCCCACATGTCCGGCGACTTCATCGGCTGGCGCAGGGCCCTGACGGACCAGTTCCTGGAGAACTTCGACCGTTGGCACAAGGGCGGAGAGTTGTTCAATCACGTAGACAAGAAACTGGGCTACGCCGGTAGCTGACAAGGTGAGTGGGGTGGGTTGGTTTACGTTACTCAACCAACCCCCAACCACGCATACCACCCGGCCAGAATCTCATCCCCGAACCACAACGCCAGCAACCCCGCTGCCGCCAGGTAAGGTCCGAACGGAATCGGCACATCCCGCCCATGGCGGTGGAACACCATCAGGCTGATCCCCACAACCGCGCCCACCAGGGAAGACAGCAAGATCACGGCCGGCAGCAGCTGCCAGCCCAGCCAGGCGCCGATGGCGGCCAGCAGCTTGAAGTCACCGTGTCCCATGCCTTCCTTGCCGGTGACCAGCTTGAACAGCCAGTAAACGGACCACAGGGAAAGGTAGCCAGCCACGGCGCCCCAGAACGCACTTTGAAAGTCCGTCAGATAACCGAAGTAGTTCAGCAGCAGTCCCAGCCACATCAGAGGCAGGGTGATGTTATCCGGCAGCAGCTGGGTGTCGAAATCGATCATGGTCAGCGCAACAAGCGCCCATACCAGCACCAGTGCCCATAAGGTGCCAACAGAAGGCCCGAGCAGCCATACGGTCAACACTGAAAACAGCGCGGTAATCGCCTCTATCAGCGGATAGCGCACCGAAATCCGGGTACTGCAGCTGCTGCACTTGCCCCGAAGGAACAGATAACTGACTACCGGAATATTCTCCCACGGCCGGATCTTGTGACCGCAGGAGGGGCAGGTGGAGGCTGGCCGGGACAGGGTGATGCGTTCCTGGCTACTGCGCTCCTTCTCCGGAACCGCCAGGAATTCCTCGCACTGACAACGCCAGTCCTGGTGCATCATTTTGGGCAGGCGCAAGATGACGACGTTCAGGAAGCTGCCAATACACAGGGAAACAAAAAGCACTGAAATGTAGAGCAGCCATGGAGTTGAAAGGAAAACGTCAAGGGTGGGCATTCGATACCTTCTGGATTGGGATCGTTATTTACGGCGATGAAGAATTTAGCTGAGTTACCGTCTTACACTCCCTCTCCCCTCGAGGGAGAGGGCCGGGGAGAGGGGGAGAGCCACAGAGTGAGAGCCAGAGCTTTGGCTCTCACTCTGCGAAATCACAAGAGTCTACTTAGCCAACAACCTGACCCATCTGGAAGATTGGCAGGTACATGGCTACGATCAAGCCACCTACCAGCACACCCAGCACCGACATAATCATCGGCTCCATCAGTGCCGTCAGGTTGTCCACCATGTCGTCCACCACCGATTCATAGTGCTCTGCCACCTTGGCAAGCATTTCATCCAGGTTACCGGACTCTTCGCCAATGGCGGTGAGTTGCACGGCCATTACCGGGAAAACGTCGGTCTGCCGCATGGCAGCTTGCAACTGGACACCTGAGGACACTTCGTCCTTGATTTTGAAGATTGCATCACGGTACACAGCGTTACCCGTTGCCCCAGCAACTGAGTCCAGTGCGTCCACCAGCGGCACACCAGAAGCGAACGTGGTCGAAAGCACCCGGCCGAACTTTGCAACAGCGGATTTATCGATAATTTCACCAACGATGGGCAGTTTAAGAACGTATTTGTCGACAAGGTCGGAGAACTTCTGTGATCGCCTTTTTGCCTGGCCGAAGGCAAAGATAAACGCCACAATGCCCAGCAGAACAACAAACCACCATTTCTGCATCCATTCCGACAGGTTGATGACCATCTGGGTAAACACAGGAAGGTCGGCACCAAAGCCCTGGAACAGGCTCTCAAACTGGGGCACAACCTTGACCAGCAGTATCGCCGTTACGATGATTGCCACCACGATAACCGCAATCGGATAGGTCATGGCCTTCTTGACCTTTTTCTTGAGAATCTCGGTTTTCTCAAGGTAGTTCGCAATCCGGTCAAGCATTTGTTCCAGCGCACCGGCCTTCTCACCGGAATCCACCAGGTTGCAGTACAGATCATTGAAGTGCTTGGGGTGACGGCGTAAGGCGCCCGCAAAGCTGGTACCGGAAGCAACGTCATTACGAATGGCAACGATGAGCTCTTGCAGACCTTTGTTGTCCAGGCCGTCAGCCACAATGTCGAAGCTCTGCACCAGTGGAACACCGGCCTTCATCATGGTGGCCAGTTGGCGGGTGAACATGGCGATATCAAACGGCGTGACCTTCTTGCTGCCACCAAATAGCGGCTTGGGCTTGCGCTTGACCTTGCTGGGCATCACGCCCTGCTTGCGCAATTGGGCCTTCACCAGTGCCAGGTTGGTGCCGGATATCTCCCCCTTGGCCTTGTTGCCCTTACGATCCTTACCTTCCCAGACATACGCCTGAAGTTTTTCTACCTTCTGTGCCTGTGCCATGCTTAATCCTTCGTTACGCGGTTGGCTTCCTCAAGGCTGGTCACCCCTTCAATGACCTTGCGAAGGGCGGACTGACGCAGCGTACGGAAACCCTCTTGCTGGGCCTGGCGGGCTATCTGGATGGAGCTGGCTTCTTCCATAATCATGTTCGCCAGTGACTCGGTAACTTTCACCACCTCGTAGATACCCACGCGGCCCTTATAGCCTCCATTGCATTTATCACAGCCCTTGGGTGTGTACAACGTAAAGCCAGTTTCAATTTGTTCTTCTGTGAACCCTTCCTTTAAAAGCGTTTCTTTCGGCACATCCAGCGGCTGTTTGCAGCTGTTACACAGGCGCCGGCCCAGGCGCTGGGCAATGATCAGGCTGACCGATGTGGCGATGTTGAACGACGGTACACCCATGTTCATCATCCGGGTCAGCGTCTCTGCCGCGCTGTTTGTGTGCAGGGTGGAAAGCACCAGGTGGCCCGTCTGGGCGGCCTTGATGGCGATATTGGCGGTTTCGAGGTCGCGGATCTCACCCACCATGATTACGTCCGGATCCTGCCGCAGGAACGCCCGCAGGGCTTCGGCAAAGCCCAGGCCCACCTTGTTGTTCACATTGACCTGGTTGATGCCCTCCAGGTTGATTTCCGCCGGGTCTTCCGCCGTCGAGATGTTGATCTCGGGCTGGTTGAGAATATTCAGGCCGGTGTAGAGGGATACCGTCTTACCAGAGCCGGTAGGACCGGTCACCAGGATCATGCCCTGAGGCTGCTTGAGGGCATTCATGTAGAGTTCTTTCTGGTCTTCCTCATAACCCAGCGCATCAATGCCCATCTTGGCCTGGCTAGGATCCAGGATCCGCAACACGATCTTTTCACCCCACAGGGTAGGCAAGGTGTTGACCCGGAAGTCGATGGCCTTGGTCTTGGACAGCTTCATCTTGATGCGGCCGTCCTGGGGCACCCGGCGCTCGGAAATATCCAGCTGGGCCATGATCTTTACCCGGGCGGAGATCTTGGGGGCCAGTTTGATGGAGGGGCGGGAAATTTCCTTCAGCATGCCGTCGGTGCGGTAGCGCACCCGGTACACCTTTTCATAGGGCTCAAAGTGGATATCCGAAGCTCCGCCCCGAATCGCATCCAGCAGTATCTTGTTGACGTACTTTACGATGGGAGCGTCGTCCACATCCGTGGTTGCAACGACAGCGTCATCGTCGTCCTGCTCACCACCCTCTGTTTCCACGCCCTCCAGATCCGCATCGTCAAGATCGCCCATGGCGTCTTCAGCAGATTCCAGATACTTGTCGATGGCGATCCGCAGCGCCGCATCATCCACCAGGATCGCGTCGGTACTCAGGCCAGTGTTGAACTTGATCTCATCCAGGGCCTGGATATTGGTGGGGTCAGATACGGCAATAAACAGGCGATTGCCTCGTTTATACAGGGGCAGGGCGTTGTGTTTGCGAACCAGCTTCTCGTCCACCAGCTTTTCCGGCAGCATCTCCGGCAGAAAGCTGTTCAGGTCCAGTACACTGACACCGAACTCCATGGCCGCTGCAAACGCCAGCTTCTGGCTGTCCGCCAGGTCGTTCTGGACCAGGTAGGTGATAAGGGGAATGCGATTATTGGCTGCCTGCAGGTAGGCATCCTTGGCGACAGCCTCCTCTAACAGGCCGTCCTCTACAAATCGCCGGGCCAGGCCCGTGAGCGTTACATTGCTTTTATCGGTTGCCATAAAGTTCGAACTTTTGTCGGTAACACGCTGACAGGCGGGTGAATGGCCTGCGGTGATCGGGTGACAGTGAGTTTAGATGCCCCAAGTATGATTGGAAAGACCGGTGGTTGACCATTTGTGTCACTCAGGCATGTGAGTAGCTTCGCAGTGTGACGTTTTGTGTCAGTGAGCGACCGGATAGGGCATGTGAAGGGTTCCTCAAAACCGTCCTTCAGGCAATAGCTATGCACTCATAAGGTCATGAAAACACGCGGATAATTGTCCTCTGTCAAAAACTGGCACGGCAGGTGCTGTATTCCTCGCAGGCTCATACCGGTTCGGGGGCAAAGCTCCGCCGGCCCCGGAGCCATACGGGAAAAACGTAAAACACAGAGGCATTTTTATGAAAAACATTCAGATGAATCATGGTCAGAAGGGTTTTACCCTGATCGAACTGATGATCGTTGTGGCGATCATTGGTATTTTGGCTGCTATCGCTATTCCGCAGTATCAGGATTACGTGGCTAAATCTCAGGTCAGTCGTGTTATGGGTGAAGTTGGCTCGCTGAGGACTGCTGTTGAGATGTGCATGATGGAAAGCAAATCTGAAGCAGACTGTGCCGCTGATCTGGGTTGGTCTAACAGTGACCTGCTCGGTGCAACAGAGGTCAATACCGTTGATGGTGTTGACGGTGGTTTGACTTTGGAGTTTGTTGGTACTGAGGCAACTTTGCTGGCGACTTTCGGAAACAATGCTTCTGCTGCGATTGCTACACATCAGCTAGCTTGGGTTCGTAATGCTAATGGCGCTTGGTCTTGTGGTACTGATTTTGGAACCGACAAGGATAAGTATAAACCTTCTGGCTGTGATGGCACCATCGAAGAGGCTGCAGAAGAGGAAACTCCTGCTACCTAAAACATTATAGGTAGGTTGTTAACTAGGGGCGGGCGTTAGCCTGACCTTGAAATGAAAAGGCCCGGTGGTTTCGTTCCCGGGCCTTTTTTCATTGTGTTTCAGGCATGACGCATCCACTAATTTTGGTAACCCGGACGCTGAGCATTATCCGGTGCTGGAATTCGCTCCTTGCGCTAAAATTAAGTAGCTTCGATGGCCTGAGTGGATGCCGCTTTTCTCAAGGGATATTTTTAGGCCTCTTTCGAGCGTGGTGAAGCGGGTCACTTACTATTGTGAGCGATGATTTATTGTTTAGCCTGTTTCCGGATGTTACCGGTTATGATGGATCAGATCGCACTTATCTCAGGAAAACTTTGCTGCGGGTCATATTATTGCAACTGTTGGTCTCCCCCTGTTGCTGCCACTTATAAAATGCCCCGCAATCTAAACCGATACATGTAGGAAATCAGCGGTAGTGTCCATGCTGAAAAAATCTCGTTTAAAAGACCTGATGCTGGTCATCTTTATGGTGGCTTTGGTTGCAGGCATCGCGCACTTTGTTGTTACCAACCCACTGGGACCTTCTCGGCTGCTTTATTATGTGCAGGCACCAATTATTCAATGGAATACTCGCTGTACAGCTGGCGCCCCGGAATGGATGGCCCAAATCCAGCGTTACGCGACTAGGAATATGGCGGCTCCGGCTAGTCAGTTGGCTTATGTGTCGCCGGAGGGCGAGCTGCATCATTGTGAAACAGGATGGAAGGATGGAATTTTCGGTGACAAACCGCTGACAGCGGATACTCGCTTTCGCTATGCCAGTACCACAAAGACCGTTACTGCGGCAGCGGTTATCGATTTAATCAACCAGGGTAAGTTGGCTCTGGGTGACGCCATTATTGACGTGCTCGAGTTGGAGGGAGAGCTGAGTGACCCCCGTATAGCCGATATTACTATCGAACACCTCCTGTCTCACCGGGGTGGCTGGGACCGGGAACGCACACAGGATGTAATGTTTCTGATCAACCGTAAGCCATGGTGCCCGGATTATCCTCAGAAATTGCTGGACTCGAGCCTGATGTATGATCCCGGTGAGGCGGAGCATTACTCGAATCTTGGGTATTGTTTGCTTGGTCTGGCGATCGAGAAGGTTTCGGGCCAGTCCTATAGAGAATTCATGGCCTCCCATTACGATTTCGGCGAATCCACGCTTGAGTTCATCGACGGACCCTTCCGAGCGGATGAAGTTGAGTATGATTTCCGCTTTGAGAACTTCTACACCGATAACTATTACGACAAGTTCGACTTTCCAGCTTTGTCCTCCGCTGCCGGACTATCCGGAAGTGCGAGGGACTTGGCAGTATTTGTCAGCAGTTCACTGGACGCGGAGCCTCTGACAGTTCTGGATGGTGATATGGAAAGCGGCTGTGACCCGAAAGAGAATCAGGCCTGTTATGGCTATGGTGTTTATCGCTATCAGCCAAACAAGGAGGAAATGCCCCTTTTTATCCATAGTGGCAAACTTCCGGGCAACCCGTCAGCCATCGTAGTGGACCCGGAAGGCGGGGTTCTGGTTTGGCTCGGCGCCGGCGGCCCTCGCCCGGGTAGCGACGCGGATCAGGATTTCTACGATTACCTGAGAGGTGTGTTGGCGAGTCATTACGGGCGTTAATTACGGACTCACCCCTCGGGGCCGGTACCGTGCCGAGTGGGCATTAATTCGGCCAAGTTCTCAGTTCAACCCGGCCAAGAAGACCAGTGGCCTGCCGTTTGCTACCCCTGAACCATCCCGGTTCTTAAACAGCTCACAAGGCAGTACCACATGGTTCAGACCAATAAAGGTTTTACCCTTATTGAACTCATGATTGTGGTGGCGATACTCGGTATCCTTGCCACGATTTCAATTCCTCTCTATCAGGGCTACGTCGCCAAGACCCATGTTTCCCGGGCCGTGGGCGAACTAGGCCAGTATCGTACAGCCATCGAGGATGCGGTTGGTGGAAGCAAGCCCGTCACCAACACAGCGATCGGCTACATACCTTCCAGCATCACCACCGGCACTAGTGCAACTGATATCGCCACCTTGAATGCTGACGGATCAGGGCAGCTACAAGTGACGCTGGGGGGCAATGCTCACCCCAGAGTGTCAGGGGTATTGATCACGTTTCAGCGAAGCACAGCGGGAAGCTGGGAGTGTGTGATCGACAACTCGGCCAACCTGTCGGGGTGGCAAGATAGCTACCTTCCGCCGGGATGCCGGCTGTAACGTCCGGTCGGATCATGGTATTCACAACAGACAGCCTTTCTGTGTCCCGGGACTATCCGTTCAGCCGGCAATAATAGTTGATAACGACGAGACCATATTATTCTCCCCGTGAATTCTATCGAATAAGTAATACGAATTTGTATCCGGTGCATGGTATGCATAACCTGCATGAAACTTAAAACAGCCCGGAGGAACCATGGCCCTACCAGAACTCGAAACAACCCAATATGAAGTAAAGGACGGCATCGCCACCATCACCCTGAACCGTCCGGAAAAGCTAAACGCCTACAACGCCAAGATGCGTGAGGAACTGCTGGCGTTGTTCGATGAAACGGACGCCGATGATAATGTCCGGGTCGTGGTAATCACGGGTGCTGGCCGTGCCTTCTGTGCCGGGGCGGATTTGTCGTCGGGCGGTGGCACCTTTGACCGCAAGGCACAGTCTGGCAACTTGTCCCGGGAGTCCCTGCGGGTAGGGGATGTGTATCGCGATGGCGGTGGCACCAACACCCTGCGTATCTACCAGAGCCTGAAACCGGTTATTGGCGCCATCAACGGGCCGGCAGTGGGTATCGGCGCGACCATGCAGCTGCCCATGGATTTCCGTATGGCTTCCACGACGGCCCGTTTTGGCTTTGTGTTTGTGCGCAGGGGTATTACGCCAGAGGCTGCGTCATCCTGGTTCCTGCCCCGCCTGGTCGGTATGCAGACTGCTGTGGAGTGGACCATGACGGGCCGCATCTTCGGCGCGGATGAAGCTCTCAAACATGGCCTGGTCAGGTCCGTGCACGAGCCAGACGAACTACTGCCGGCAGCCTACGAACTGGCCCGGGAAATCGCAGACAACACAGCGCCTGTCTCCGTGGCCCTGGCACGGCAGATGATGTGGCGCATGTCTGCTGCACCGCACCCCATGTACGCTCATCGTATCGACAGTCGCTCCATCCAGGCCCGTGGCGAGTCTGCCGATGCCCACGAAGGCGTCACTTCCTTCCTGGAAAAACGCCCGGCAGAATTCCCCAATAAGGTTTCCACTGACATGCCGGAATTCTTCCCCTGGTGGGAAGAGCCGGTGTTTGAATAAGCGCTTGGTTGCTGTAGGTCAGTGTTAAGGTCCGGGAGTCTGCCAGACGGGATACTGGCAGGCTCCTGGCTTGATCAGGCCGAACGCTCGCCGGGTTGGCGGCTTTAAAGCACCCCCGGCTGACACATAAATTGCTCAAGAAATCACCGGTACTGCCGATAACCAATACAGGTTATAAGAGGCCAGCTCACCGTGATTTCATCCAGCCAGATTTCTCTCACATCAAACAGTACCCGCCAGGTTTCGGTGCTGGACACCAGCCAGCTACGAATCAGTCAGCGCCTCCCGGGCCCCTTGCAAAGTGGGCAGCAGGCCAGTGGCACGGAGTTGTCCCTGTTCCGCCAGGCGGCCTATCGGTACAGCAGCCAGGAACAGCTGGCGTTCAGCAGCGCTGCCCAGGTCAGCGGTAATGGTCAAAAGGCATCGTTCAATAGCGCGGAACTGGTGGAAAAATCCTCGGAGCTGTTCCTCTTGGGTCAGCAGGCACTTAACGTCAGCCGGGCGGCCTTTGGCGAGGGCGCTGGAGCCGAGGCGAAGGGCGAGTTAACGGTGACGGCAGGCCAATACCTGTTCTATTCAGAGAGCGAGAGTCGCAGCTTTGCCTCCACCGGCAGTATCACCCTGGATAATGGCGAAACCATCGACTTCACCTTGTCACTGCGGCAGTCGCAATCCCGTACCTATGAATACTCGGAGTTGGTACAGATTCAGGAGCGTCCGCTGACTGACCCGTTGGTGATCAACTTCGGCGCTTCCACGGCCCGTCTGAACGACACCCTGTTCGAGTTCGACCTGACCGGAAACGGTGAAACCGGTGAGTACGCCTCGCTGGGAAGCGGCAGTGGTTACCTGGTGTTTGACCGTAACGGTAATGGCAAGGTTGATAACGGCTCCGAGTTGTTCGGGCCACGGTCTGGCTCCGGTTTCAGTGAACTGGCCAGCTACGATGATGATGGTAACCGCTGGATTGATGCCAATGACGACGTCTTCCAGTCCCTTTCCGTCTGGGTGCAAACAGCGGAGGGCGACCAGCAACTGAGATCCCTGGCGGAGGTCGGTGTGCAGGCGCTGTATGTGGATAGCGTGGAAGACCGCTTCACCCTGACCAATCCGCAGGGTGTGCCGCTTGGGCAGATCAAGGCGTCGGGCATCTATCTCACGACAGGCGGAGAGGTTCGTACGCTGGAAGAGTTGGACCTGGCCGAGCAGAATACCGAGCAGGCCCCGCCAGTGTCGACGTCGCTGGGTGTTACTGGAGCGGATGGGCAGCAAGCCGGGGACGGGCGAGCTGACGCAAGGGTTGAGGCCATCCAGAAGGCACTGGTAAAGCTGAATGAGATTCGCGAGAAACAGCAGGCCTTTATAGAGCGGGCAAAGGACGAGGGGGAGAAAGACTCTCCCCTGAAAGACTATTTCCGTATTATCGACAGGCTGCGCCTTGAACTACTGAATAGCCAGGATGAAAAGAAACAGGCAGCCAGCAAGTACCTGGAGTTTGCCAGGCTCTGACTGTTGCGCTGGTGCGGGTTTTGGTAGCAGTTAAAGGCCTCCGTTATGGAGGCCTTTAACCATCCGGCCCTGTTACTCGAACGTCCTGGGCCGCACGGTATCCGGCTTCAGGAAGTCTTTCTCACCCGTGTTGTCGTGATCCCCAAGGGTCTCGCCGGTGGCCTCACTGGCCTGTCCGTAAAGCGAGTGCTTGTGGAAGGTGGGGCCATATTTTTCCAGGGTTTCCTTTACATCACCGGTGTAACGGGGGTCCTGGGGTCGTTCCTGGTTGCTGATGTAATAGGCAATGTCCCAGGCTTCCTGGTCACTCAGTGACAGGGGCTGACCCAGCGGCATGTTGTTCTTGATAAAGCCGGCTGCCGTAAACACCCGCACAATGCCAGCGCCCCAGTTATTGGAGCCGTCTCCCCAGGGTGCGGGGAAGACCGTCTTGCCATCCACCTGCAAGCCTTCACCGTTTTCACTGTGACAGACGGCGCATTGCTCCTGGTAAAGCTTTTCACCATTGGCGTAGCTCAGCTCTTCCGGACGTTCCGGGGCCGGGAAGCCACGGCCGTAAATGGGCTTCTCCGGATACATCTCGACACCCTTGGCCAGCCACTGGTGATAGGCGGCCAGGGCCAGCATGTTGTCACTGCCATACTCCGGTGGCTTGCCGTTCATGGAATAGGTGAAACAGCCGGCGATGCGCTCTTCCAGGTTGTTGACGTGGCCGTTCTTGCCCCGGAAGTTGGGCAGGGTGACCGCAGCGGGCCACACCGGAGCACTGAACGGCATGCGGCCTTCGCCCAGGTGGCAGCTGGAGCAGTTCATGTTGTTGAACACGTTCTCGCCGCGAAGTTGCTGGGTATCGGTAAACAGGTCATAGCCACGACGGATAACCCGTTTCAGCTCCGGGTGCATGTCGGACGCTTCCAGGTCCTGCATGGTGGGTGGAATATGCACCAGCTGGTTCTCTTTGGGCGCCGGATAGCCCAGTTCGGTCAGCGTGTTCAGGTAGTCTTCAGTGCGCTCGTTGGCCGCTACTCCCCCGGCAAGCAGGAGAGAGCCGGCCAGTGCTGTGATGGCGAACGTCGGTTTCATGGCTTCGTCTCCTTTCAGTTGGACTGCGGGGGCTGGGTGGACAGCCAGGCGGCGACCGCACGGATGTCCTCATCACTCATGCGCCGCGCAATGGTGCCCATCAGGTCCTGCGGGTCGTTCTTGCGGGTGCCTGCCTGCCAGGCTTTGAGCTGGGCCTCGATGTAACCGGCATGCTGGCCGGCAATGCCCGGGAAAGCCTCGCCAGCACCCTGGTTGCCCGGTCCGTGGCAGCTCTTGCAGGAGACAATGTAGTCCGCCCAGTCGCCACGTTGTGCGAGCATTTCGCCACGAGCCAGCGTGGCTTCGTCCGCATTCTCGCCACCCTGGCCCTGGCTGGGCGTCAGCTGGCTGTAGTAGGCGGCCACATCGGCAACCTGTTGCTCCGACAGCATGTTGGCAAAGGGCTTCATGGTGGCGTTTTCACGTTGCCCGGACTTGTAGTCGCTCAACTGCTTGGCGAGGTAGGCAGCGTCCAGCCCGGCCAGTTGCGGCCAGGATTCGCCATTGGGGTTGTTCTTGCCGGTGCCATCAGCCTGGTGGCAGGCAACGCATACCACAGCAGCTTCCTTGCCCTTCTGGGGGTCGCCGTCAGTGGCGGCAAAGGCCCAGCCGGGCAGGGCGGCGGCACCTATGGCAATCAGGGTGATAGGTAAGAGCTTCACGGTCAGTTCCCTCTCGTCGGTATGTATCGCTGACAGTGTGGGCCATGGCGCGGGCGATTGCAGGTCAACATGGTGTTAATTTGATAGCTATCAATAATAGCCCCCTTATGCATCGTGCTCTCCATGAGCCAGTGACGATAGGGACCTGACCGGTACACGCCTTCAGATCTCCACCTCCTGAAACAACTCCGGTACCTCACAGTCCCAGCCGAACCGCTCGCGCACTCGCTTGCGCATAACGTCCGCAGCCAACATTTCGCCGTGGGTGATGTAGACTTTCTCGGGCTTCAGCTGGCCCTGACCCAGCCACTCGAGGATCTCGGCATAGTCGCCATGGGCCGAAAGCGAATCCAGGTTGTGAATCTCCGCCTTCACCGGCCAGTACTCACCGTGAATCTTGACCGACTCCACGCCATTCACCATGGCATCGCCCCGGGTACCGGGGGCCTGGAAGCCGGCGAAGACAATGCTGTTGCGGGGGTTGGGCAGTAGCATTTTCAGGTGGTGCAGCACCCGGCCACCGCTGGCCATGCCGCTGGCGGAAATGATGATCGCGGGGAACTTCTTCGTGGTCAGTTCGATGGACTCCTCCACCGAACGCACAAAGTGGGTGTTGTCATCGATCAGTTCGCACTGGGCCTGGTTCAGCCGGTGTTCCTTGTGGTGCCGGCAAAAGATCTCCGTGGCGCGGATCGCCATGGGGCTGTTCAGGTACACCGGCAGTTTGGGAATCTTGCCCTGAGCCATCAGCTTGTGTACCAGGTACAGCAGCATTTGCGCCCGTCCCACGGCAAACGCCGGCATGAGCACCACGCCACCCCGGGCCGCTGTGGTGCTGATAATGTCGGTCAGTTCTTGCTCCGGGTCGGTTTCCCCGTGCAGGCGGTCGCCGTAGGTGGACTCACACACCAGTACATCCGCTTTCTGGATCGGCTCCGGCGGCCGCATAATGACATCGTTCTGCCGGCCCACGTCGCCGCTGAATACCACTGTGCGGTCGTGGCCAGCGTGACGGACATGCACGCAGGACGAGCCCAGAATATGCCCGGCTGGCGTAAAGGTCACATGGAAGCCCTTCACCGGTTCGAATTCCTCGTGGTAGTGCAGCGATTCGAAGTGCTTCAGGGCCTCGTAGGCATCTTTCTCGGTGAACAGGGGCTCGGGATGCTCGTGCTTCGAGAACTTCTTGCGGAAGGCGTACTTGGCATCTTCTTCCTGCAGGTAGCCGGCATCCGGCAGCAGCACCTTGCACAACTCATGGGTAGCCTTGGTGCAGTAGATCTTGCCCTTGAAGCCATTCTTCACCAGCGCCGGCAGGTAGCCGGTGTGGTCGATGTGGGCATGGGTCAGCACCACCGCATCGATGGTATGTGGCTCCACGGGGAAGGGTGCCCAGTTACGACGTCGTAACGTCTTTACGCCCTGATACATGCCACAATCCACCAGCATACGATGCTTGTCATCGCTGAGCAGATAGCGTGAGCCGGTAACCGTGCCTGTGCCGCCAAGGAACTGTAATTTCATCCGGGTATCCTTCTGGAGAGTTGTGCTTTCACTATGGAGCATAGCTTATCAGCGAGCATTGATCTGGTGCAAAGATGTGAGTCGCTTACTGGGGGCTGATACACTAATTGCTTTGCCGATGAACGCTTCAACGAATCAGGAATCTCAATGAACCACCAATCCCTGCTGGACAAAGTTCTCGAAATCGCCGACGCCGCAAGCCGCAAGGTCATGGAAATCTACCAGACCGATTTCGAGGTGCAGACCAAGGACGACAATAGCCCGATTACCGCCGCTGATATCGCCAGCCACCACGTGATCGTGGACGGGCTCAAGGCGCTGACGCCGGACATTCCCATCCTGTCCGAAGAATCCGCCAATGCCCCCTGGGACGAGCGCAAAGGCTGGGCCCGCTTCTGGCTGGTGGACCCCATTGATGGTACCAAGGATTTCACCAACCGCACTGGTGAATTCACCGTCAATATCGCCCTGATTGAAAACGGTGAGCCCGTGATGGGTGTGGTCACCGCCCCGGCCCTCGAAGAAGCCTACTGGGGCATCAAGGGGCAAGGCGCCTGGAAGCGTGAAGCGGACGGCAGTACCCGCAAGCTGGAAGTGGTCAACCCGCCCAAAGCGGTTCGCGCCGTGGCCAGCAAGAATCACATGAACGAAGAGACCCGCACCTTTATCGAGCAGCTGGGTGACCACGAGCTGGTCCAGGCCGGCAGCAGCCTCAAGTTCTGCCGCATTGCGGAAGGCCAGGCCGATATCTACCCACGCCTGGGCCCCACCTGCGAATGGGACACCGGCGCGGCCCACGCCGTGTTGGTCGCTGCTGGTGGCAAGGTCACCCAGCTCGATGGCACGCCGTTGGCGTACGGAAAGGAAGATGTGCTGAATCCGTATTTTGTGGCATCGGGCGCCTGGTACAACGCCTGAAAAGTTAACACCCCAGCCAGGTAGTTGGGGCATGAAGCCAAGCATGGGGCCACACCCCATGACTCAAACCAGGAAGGTAACCGTGGAAGCATTCAACACCCTCAGTATTTCCCGTGGGCATCTAGAAGGGCTGGTCAAGGTCAGCGGCGCCAAGAACTCCGCGTTGCGCCTGCTGGCGGCCAGCCTGCTGACGGATGGCAACGTTACCCTGACCAACTACCCGGCTGGCCTGCTGGATGCCCGCATCCACGTGGAAATGCTGGAAGCGCTGGGCAAAACAACCGTACAGGCTGGTGATGACACCATCACCATCGCCGAGAATGACCCCCTCAGCCAGCGTCTGGAATGGGATGGTCGCTCCATCCGCAATACCCTGCTGATTCTCGGGGCGCTGACAGCCCGCACCGGCGAGGCGGCCGTACCCTTACCCGGTGGCTGCAAGCTTGGAGAGCGCAAGTACGACCTGCACGTTATGCTGCTGGAAAGGCTAGGCGCAAAGGTCTGGGAAGACGGCGACTACCTCTGTGCCAGCGCCCCGGATGGTCTGAAAGGCACAGATATCCATCTGCCCCTGCGCTCAACCGGCGCCACCGAGAACGCCGTGATCGCCGGCACCCTGGCACGGGGCGTCACCCGCATCTGGAATCCCCACATCCGCCCGGAAATCCTCGACCTGATTGCCCTGCTGAGGGGTATGGGCGCGCAAATCCGTGTATTCGGCCAGGAGCATATCGAAGTCACCGGCGTGGAAGGCCTCAACGGTACTGAGCATCGGGTTATCCCCGACAACATGGAAGCCGTCACCTGGCTGGCCGCCGCGGTGATCACGGAAGGCGACATCGAAATCAAAGACTTCCCCTACGGCGACCTGGAAGTGGTGCTTGCCCACCTTCGGGCCGCCGGCGCCAAACTGTATCAGGGTGACAACTCACTGATCGTGCGGGGAGGCTGCTGCTACCCCATCGAAATCAGTACCGGCCCCCATCCGGGCATCAACTCCGACGTGCAGCCCATCCTCGCCGCCTGGGGTGCGAAGGCCAGGGGGGAATCCCGCATCGTCGATCTGCGCTTCCCGGGCCGCTACGGTTACGCCGAAGAAATGGCCAAAATGGGGCTGCACTACGAAGTTACTGGCGACATGCTGCGCATCCACGGTAACGGCGGCGGCCTCTACGGTGCCACCGTCAAAGCCCTGGACTTGCGGGCAGGGGCAGCACTGGCGCTGTGCGGATTGACGGCAGATAGCGAGACCACCATCACCGATGCCTGGCAGATCTCAAGGGGTTACGTAGACTTTGCGGCCAAGCTACGCAGCCTGGGCGCGCGGGTGAGGGAAAGCTGAGCCAGGCTGCCGCCTGCCAGAACGGCCGCAGTCTCTTTGCCTGTAATGGGTGTGTTCGGTGTTGTCAGTTGTGAAAGGGCAGGGGGGCTTCAGGGAGAGTACAACCCGATGCGAATTGCCTCACGTACCGCCTCGGCACGGCTGTTGATGCCCAGCTTGCCGTAGACGTTTTTCACATGGCGGGCCGCCGTGTGATAGCTGACGCCCATCAGGTCCGCTGCCCTGGCAATGGTGTGGCCTTCAGCAATCAGGGCCAGGGTTTGCTGTTCCCTGGGACTGAGGGATTCCTGCCCCTCTGCTTCCAGGTCGTTAACCGGTTCGCCGGGTAGCGGGCGTTGGCGGTAATGCTCCAGCATCCGGCGAGCAATCAATGGCGACAGAGGTGGTGATCCATCCGTTACCACGGAGCGGAGCGCGCCGGCGATGGCCGTCTGGGGTTCATCCTTCAGCAGGTAACCACTCGCACCTGCCTGTAATGCCGGCATCAGGTGAATATCGTCGTCGTAAATGGTGGTGACCACCTGATGGCATCCCGGGTGACGGGTGCGACAAGCTTCAATAAAGTCCACCCCGGTGCCATCCGGCAGTTTGAGGTCGACAAGGCAGATATCCGGCGTTTCCTCCCGGATCCAGAGCAGGGCCCTCTTGAGTGTCGTGCAGCAAGAGACCTGTGCTGAAGGAAAGGCCTGCAGTGCGGCTTCCTGTAACCACTTTTGAGCATCCCTCAGGTCCTCCACGACCAGAATCTTCCTCATTTTGCCTCCTCTGCACTTTCTGGTATCAGGCAACAGATGCCGGCACCACCCTGGATCGGGCAGAAAAGCGCCATGCTTCCATGCAGTTCGGTACACCGCTCGCTGATACTGTGGATACCTATGCCCATATGGCTCTCTGTCATATCGTGTGGCCAGCCGATGCCGTCATCCCGGGCCTCAAGAACCAGTTGGCCCCCTTCACGGTAAAGTGTGAGCTCAATGTGTGACGCCTGTGCGTGCCGCAGGGAATTGCTGATAATTTCCCGGATAATGCTGGTGAGGTTTCGGTCTGCGCGGCTGGTGAAATCCATGGTGGCGGCTTCGGGGGACAGGGTCATGTTCAGATCGATACCGAACAGCTCGCACCGTGTCCGGGCTTCGTTTCGCCACCGCTCGAAGCTTACATCCAGGTGGACTGTCTGCTTCTGCAGGCCCTGAATCACATCCCTCAGTTCATGCAGGGCTTCCCGGGCCAGGTTACGAAGTTCTGAGTCCTGCGTGCGGTAGACGATGGAAAGCAGACGTGCGCCCACATCATCGTGGAGGTCCCGCGCCACACGTTTCCTCTCAGTCTGGACACCTTGGCGGAACGAGTCCCGGTAATGTTGGGCATAGCGGAAAAGGTCCAGGGCCTGGGTAGTAAACTGAAGGTCTTCCCGGTCAAACAGGCGGTGCCCCTGGTTGGCGTAACTCAGCACCAGGCTGGATTGTTGGTCAAGCATGGGTACACGAAGGCGCAGGCCATCGTTCACGATCTCCGCCTGGCTCGCCGGCGTCCGGCTCTTGCTGAGCTTCAGGGGTGCGAAGGAGGTTTGCAGCGCCTCCTGCCATTGCTGATCGGGATTATGGTGGGCGTCAAAGGCATGGCTGATCATCGACGAAAGCTGGTTCCACAGGTCCTTGCGGCGCGACGAGGGCTGCAGCTTTGACAGCAACAACTGGCGTAACGGAAAGTAAATCCAGCCTACGACAATCAGGCTCATAACCAGGCTCAGATCCTGCTGAAGGTTGAGCCAGACCAGGAAGATGCCATCAAACAGCAGGATCAGGATGCCGCAGGCAAACCAGAACCAGGCCATCAGAATCCATCGGTCCAGGTCAAACAGGCGATAACGGACAATACCCAGCGCAATGCCGAGGTAGGTCAAAACGAAGAAACCCCAGGCATACTGCTGGTGAAGCACCGAGGGCAGCCCGATCAGCTGTGGGGCAACCACCAGTGACATATAGGCAATCACGCCGCTGAACCAGGCGTAGACGAACCATTTAAGCCGGGCCCGCGCCACTGGCTCACGCCGGGTACGCCGCCACTGAACTACGGCGAGTACAATATCCGCCGTGGCCCAGCCAAGCAGCGTTACCCGGGCAATGAAGTCCAGGCTGGACACCCATTGCCCCCAATTGGCCGTCAGGATCAGGCCGACCAGCAGAACCATCAACCATTCGAAACGAAAAGGACTGATGCGTGTCGGGTAATACCACAACAGGGTGGTCCCCGCCCCGGCAAACAACATGGCGCCAAGCTGATTAACGCGGGAGAGGCCGAGAAACAGGTCGGCCGGCAAAGCCAGTGCACGGGTGGTATACACGGCGCTGGTGGTGATGGCAATCGCCATCGCAAAGCCCGCCAGGGCATAGAAAAAGGGACCACGCTCGTTCTGGGCGAACGCCCAGGCCGCAATACCCATCCAGAAAATCAGCAGGCCACAGATCACCTGGTACCAGAAGCTGGCTGGAAGCTCTGAGGGGTGGGTGGCTGGTGCAACGGCGATGGTTACCCACTCGGGCTCGTATTCCAGCAGAGCCGGGCTTCCGCCTCTCTGTACCCGGAGAGAGAGCCTTTCGGTCTCGAGCAACGGCCAGATCCGGGCCTGCCGCTCGAAAAAACGGTTGTAGGCATCGAAATGGCTGTTGTCATCGGGTTCCCTCATGCCATCCGGTGGTTCCAGGCGGAACTCGCCATGCCTGTTGCCGACGGCCAGGATCTCATCGCCCGCTGCGACAATGTCAGCCAGCGGAGAGCTATTACTGACCGAGGTAACGAGGACCCCGTCCTGGCCGGGCGCGGTGCGAATGCCCAGATACGGCAGGCTGCTGGCAAGGTAAATCGCCATTAACAGCAAACCGAGTCCGGCAATCAGACCCGCAGAAAGGATTCGGGAGGGTGCCCACTGCTTGGGCATAAGCGGACAAGTCCTTTTGAGTTTGGAATTATCGGGCAGGTCTCGCCATTAATAGTCCGACTAGTAAAGCGACATATAAAGGTGAGTGCAAGCGTTACGTTCAGTTGCTTTATTTTTCAGTTATTTACAGTCTGTTACGTTGCCAAAAAACCGTCAGAAACGCCCGCCACAAACAACAACCGGCTAACAGTTTTGCTGACGCTGGCCCTCTAGGATGGAACCCTGAATTTCCCTCCGGAGGTGCTTCATGGTTGTCGCCTGTTTCCCCAGACTGTTGCTCGCTGCCAGCTTATCGGTGCTGCTCTCTGCCTGTGGTGGTGGAGGGGGTGGCGGTAGTGACACGGCCGCCTCACCGTCCGGCTCAGCCAATACTGCAGAAACCGCCAGTGACGAGCGGGCCGTGAATATCTCCGGGTACGCCGTAAAGGGTGTTATTTCAAACGGCATCATTACCGCCTGGGGCGTCGAAGATGACGGATCCCTGGTCCGCCTGGGTGAGTCGGTTCGTACCGGCAGGACTGGTTTCTATGACCTGGATCTTTCCACCAGCGCCGATCTCATCAAGCTGGAACTCAGCAGTGACGGCAACACCCGCATGCGCTGCGATGCCGTGGACGGTTGTCAGGGCTATGGCGGCTCAGCCACTGCCGCATTCGGGGAAGACTTCTGGCCAGGTCCCAACCTGCAACTGGAAACCATGGTGTCCGTTGGTGTGGACCAGGAGCAGCCCGGGGGGCACCTGACCCCGCTCACCACCCTGAGCACCAGCCTGTTTGAATCAACCGGCGCAAATACCGGCTGGCAGGGCTTCCTGCAGGCCCAGAGCAAGGTAGAGGGCTGGTTCGGCCTGCAGCAGGGTTCGGTTGGACTGACCCCGGTAGATATCACCAGCACCCTGCCGGCGGATATTGAACAGGCAGAGCTGGAAGCGGCTTTGGTGAACTCAGCGTTTCTGGGCCTGGCCGCGGAATTTCCGGTGGAGGGTGTGCAGGGGGTTATCGATGCTTTCCGGAGCCAGCTCCTGACAACCGGGGTTATCAGTGATGATGGGGCCGAAGGGCAACCGGGGAGTGACCGCATCCAGGAATACGCTGCCGTCCATGCCTACGCGCTCGCACAGGACGAAACATCGTCCGCCACAGCGGTCCTGGCGTCAGCTGGTGATCGGCTGCTCAGTGGCGTGCATATTGCCGACGACAGTGGCAGCCAGCCGGAGGACAGCCCCACTACTGGCACCGATGACGTTGCAGCCAATGACGGTTCCGAGCGGGTGCCATCAACGGATCAAGACGTAGTGCAAACCCCCACACCGGCACCGCAGCCCGAAGAAAATGCAGAGCCGGCGCCTGAGCAGGAGGCCACGGAAACCGCCATGGCGGCCACGTTAACCTGGCAGGCCCCGCAGACCCGGGCAGACGGAACGGGTTTGGCCATGGGTGAGATCGGCCAGTACATTGTCCGCTACGGCACCCAGCCGGATGTGGAAGCCATGACCAGCGAGGTCATCGTCGAGGACGGACAGGCAATGGAAACTGAAGTCACTGGCCTGGCAGAGGGTACCTGGTACTTCGCCATGCGTACCGTGGACCAGAATGGCCTCGAAAGCGCCTGGTCAGAGGTGGCCAGCAAGACGATTACACGGTAGGGCGTTAAGCAGGAGTAAAAACAGGGCCTGGTTGGGGCCAACTCCCAGTTTCGGGTTCACTCAACCAGCAGATCGTCCAGGTCGACTGCAAGGGCTCTCGCCAGTGAACTCAAAACCCTGACCGAGCCGCTCTTGCTGCCGGCTTCAATCTGGCTGATGTAGGATTTACCCACGCCCGCGTAACTGCCCAGCGCTTCCTGCGTGAGGCCGCGATACTCCCGCCAGACCTTCAGTGGGTGTTCTTCCCCGGCAATCAGGCGCCGGGCAATTTCTGCGGGGATAGCCTCATCCTCACCGCTGGCCAGTTCGCGCTCTGCCTCCCGGGCGTCTGCCAGGTCTTGGGCGTCTTCGGCCAACTCCAGTAGTTGCAGGTATTCATCGTAGGGTAGAACGGCGTACTCCGGTTTGCCTTCACGTTCAATAAGTTGTGCGGTCATTTGTAAACATCTCCCCTTGAGCCGACCTTGACTACAAGAACCAACAACTCACCATCATTAATGCTGCAAATTGCCCGGAAACTACCTTGCCTTAATCGCCAGTATGGCTCGCCCCGCATCGGTTTCCAGTCGCCCTGATAGGCATAGGGCGCACTGGCTATCGCTTCCAGTTGCTGCTGGAGTCTCTCAGCTTGTGCCTTGGGCATTTTTCGGAGCGCTTTCAGGGCCGCTTTCTTGTAGGCCAGCTGGTACATGGATCAAGTTTACTTTGCTTGTTTACTATTGGTCAACCATTCTACTGGCCAGCTCGCAGATACCTTCCTTTTAGCCGATTTGAGCACCTTCTCGAGCCAACCCCTCGCCAATGTTCCGCTGCCCCCAAGTAGATCCTTTGCCAGTTTTCGCATGTTCTCATTGCATGAAGTATTCGCTTCGATCATCTGTTCGACTACGGCAATGGCCTCTTCGTTAAAGCCGCTTTTGTAGTTTCGAACAGCTTGGTCTTCGCCGATAACTGCAAAGACCATGTCAAGTAGATAATCTTTTTCATTCACGGTCAGCATTTAATCCTCCATTGATCAACGATGTGAAGTCTTCCCTGGTATCGCCCAGCCCGTGCACCATAAGGATATGGTCATCAAAGCCCTGTTTGATGACGTAGGCGAGACAGGCGTAGTTGGCGCAAACTGTGTGAATAGTGTACAGGCCGACAGTCTCCTGTTCGGGAGCGCTGTCCCCATAGGTGTGTCGAATCTCGCGCTCAATCAATGCGGCCACCAGCGCCCCGCACGTCTGGTACCGATTGAAGAGGAGCGGGCCAAGGGCAGAAACCCTGGCTTCGGGATGTGGGCCGATCATCGGGAGCTTAATGTGGAGCAACAGGTCAGAACTATGCGAAAGCACAGAGCCTGTTAGCTCGCGCCCGAATCCTGCAACACCAGACTTTCAGTGTTGGCAAAAATTGGCAATAATTGGCAACCGGATAACGCAATGTGAGGTGCTCATGGCCACAATGAACGTATCGCTGCCAGAGCCAATGAAAGACTGGGTTGAGGCCCAGTCCAGGACAGGCCGGTATGCCAACGCCAGTGATTATGTGAGGGATCTGATCAGAAAAGACCAGGATCGGGCTGAAAAGGTCGCGCGAATGCAGCAGCTGGTCAACGAAGGCCTCGACAGTGGTGAGGCTTCCAGAACGATGGACCAACTGCGAGAAGACGCCATAAGGATGGCCAAAGGATAGTTAATACAATGGATTATGTACTTAGCCGTAAGGCTGAGGAGGATGTTGTAAATATTTTCCTGCAGGGAATTGAGGATTTTGGCGTTGCTCAAGCGGACCGGTATCACCGTAAGCTGCAAGAGAGTTTCGATTTCCTGGCAGACAATCCCCTGGCAGCGCCGGAGCGGAGGGAATTGACCCCGGCTGTTCGAGTCCAATCGATGGGCGTTCATCTTATCATTTACAGACTGGAGCCCGAGTGTGGCCGGGTGTTGATCATTCGTATCAGGCACAGCAGAGAGGATTGGGAGAGCTAGGCTGCAACCTCACAAATCCCCCAACCGAACCTTGACCACCTGCTGCTTTTGCATAAACGAAATCAGTACAATGGCCCGTTCTTCGCCGTCGTAGGCCTGGAAAATCCCCTCCACGCCCCGGAACGGACCTTCCTGAATTTCTATCTTCTCGCCTTTCTTCATGCCACCCTGTTGCTCAACCGCCGTCAGGCCATCGTAGATGTACTCAATCACCTCATCCGGCACCGGCACCGGCTTACCACCAAAGCCCACCACCCGCAGCACCCCACGGGTAGAACGCAGCTTGCCCCATAGCGGGTCCGAAGGATCTATATTGATAAACAGGTAACCGGGAAACAGCGGCTCCAGCCGGGTAGTGCGCTTGCCGGCACGTATACGCTCCATCGTCACCTTGGGGTAAAAACACCGGGCGTCCTGGTTCTGCAGGTTCTCCAGCGCCCGGTCCCCCTGGGCAGGTTTGTGTTGGATGGCGTACCAGGGCATGGGAACGTTCCTTGCGCGTTTAACGTCAGCATAGCCAGAGAAGGGCACCCCGTGAATCACCGGGCCCTCGGGAAGGCGCAGAGGGTACGCACAAAGCCACTAAAAACAAATGCACCTCCTAACCTTTAACAACGGTTAACCAAAAGACACACAGAAAGTCCGCCTTTGCATTAAAGTGCCCTTGCCGTGAACGTTTGATGACGTAGAATTGCATCACATTTTTCGGGGCCCCACCCCCTCTTGTTTTTCGAGTCGGTCACCACTTAGCGGCGATTTATTGTGTCGTAGTGGATTTTTGGCGGATTCGGTCGTGGGGGAGTCCAAGCCATAAAACACTTGTTACGGGTAAGTGGGGCGGTAGCGTGTTTGATTCAAGAGACATGTTGTGAAGCGGAGTTTCGGTACAGGCGGTCGATCGCCTCTTTCCTCAGGCCTTGTGGCAAGCAGTGAGGCGAGCCGCCTGGAAAGGGCGACGGGCCGGGGCGAGCACGTGGCCGTGCTTATGTGCACCTACTGTCCGAGCGATTATTTTGCCGATCAGCTCGAATCACTGCTCGCCCAAAGCCACCGGAACTTCCGTCTTTGGGTCTCTGACGACAGCCCGGATGATTCAGCGCGCAAGGCACTTGATGCTTATCAGTCAGGTTCGGAAGGTTTTGAGTTCAACCTTATTGAGGGACCAAAAGACGGGTTTGCGGCGAACTTCCTTACATTACTGTGCTGTGAAGATATATCCGCTGACTATTTTGCATTCTGTGATCAGGACGATGTCTGGGAGCAAAACAAGCTGGAAGTGGCAGTGCGCACACTGAAGGAAGTTCAGCCGGACACGCCCGCTGTTTATTGCGGTCGTACGCTGCTAACGGATGAAAGTGGGGCAGAAACCGGTTATTCTGCTGGCCGGAAGAGGAAGCCTGATTTCGCTAACGCACTGGTGCAGAGTCTGGCTGGTGGTAACACCATGGTTATCAACCAAGCTGGCCGGGACCTGGTGAGGCGAGCCGGAACACCGCCGATAGTCAGTCACGACTGGTGGGTTTATCTGTTAGTGAGTGGCGCTGGGGGCGTGGTGTTGTTTGACCCCGTCCCAACCATTCGCTATCGGCAACACGGCTCCAATCTTGTGGGCGCTAATACCTCTCTGGCTGCCAACCTCTTTCGAATCAAAATGCTGTTCCACAACCGCTTTCGTACCTGGAATGATGTCAATGTGCGGGCACTGGAGTCAGCCCAACATCTGCTTACGCCCGACAACCGCAAGCGCTTTCAGCATTTCGTGAAAGCGCGGTCAGGCAACATCTTCAGTCGTTTATACCACTTACGAAAATCAGGGGCCTATCGCCAGACCGTCATAGGCAACCTGGGACTTTTTATAGCAACTGTTACTGGAAAAATCTGAACTATGAGCATCCTCGTTACCGGAGGCGCCGGTTTTATCGGCAGCAATTTTGTACTGGACTGGCTTGCCCAGTCGGATGAGACCGTTATTAACCTCGACCTGCTGACCTATGCTGGCAACTTGCAGAACCTGTCTGACCTGGAAGGCGACGCTCGTCACGTGTTCGTCAAAGGCGATATTGGTGACACAGACCTCGTCAGTCGCCTGTTGGAGGAGCATCGGCCGCGTGCCATTATAAACTTCGCGGCTGAAAGCCACGTGGATCGCTCCATCCTGGGGCCGGAAGAGTTTATTCAGACCAATATCCTTGGAGCTTTCCGCCTGCTGGAATCTGCCAGGGCCTGGTGGGGCAAGCTGGAAAGGGATGAGAGGAAGAATTTTCGGTTCCTGCATGTGTCAACGGATGAAGTATATGGAACACTGGAGGTTGACGAACCCGCCTTCACAGAAAACCATCCCTATCAGCCCAATAGCCCATACTCAGCCAGCAAGGCAGCCAGCGACCACCTGGTACGCTCTTACTTCCACACCTATGGTTTGCCGGTTGTAACCACCAATTGTTCCAATAACTATGGACCGTACCACTTCCCGGAGAAATTGATCCCGTTGGTTATTCACAACGCCTTGGCAGGCAAGGCGCTGCCTATCTATGGGGATGGCCAGCAAGTTCGGGACTGGCTGTATGTAACTGATCACTGTTCGGCTATCCGCCGGGTACTGGAGGCCGGCAGCTTGGGTGAAACCTACAACGTTGGCGGCTGGAACGAAAAGCCTAATATTGAGGTCGTGCGCACCCTCTGTGACATGCTCGATGAGCTACAGCCTCGGGAAGATGGCGCCTCCTACCGCGAGCAGATTACCTTCGTAAAAGATCGTCCGGGGCATGACCGTCGTTACGCCATCGATGCCCGCAAGCTTGAACGAGAGCTGGGCTGGAAGCCTGCCGAAACCTTCGAAACCGGTATCCGCAAGACCGTAGCCTGGTACCTGGCTAACCAGGACTGGGTGAACAACGTGACCAGCGGCCAGTACCGAGACTGGGTGGAGGCACAGTACCAATGAGCATCCTGTTATTTGGCGCGAACGGCCAGGTAGGCACCGAGCTGAGACGGA
Organism: Marinobacter segnicrescens; assembly: GCF_900111555.1. Lineage (GTDB taxonomy): Bacteria > Pseudomonadota > Gammaproteobacteria > Pseudomonadales > Oleiphilaceae > Marinobacter > Marinobacter segnicrescens. The sequence goes on along the minus strand of NZ_FOHZ01000011.1, from coordinate 9,274 downwards.
CCCTTTTGCCTCACGGCGATTTGACGGCACTGACGCGGATGGAAGCAGACCTTTCTGACGCAAACGCCGTTAAAGCTGCTATAGCTTCCGCAAAACCGAAAGTCATCGTGAATGCGGCCGCCTATACCGCAGTAGACAGGGCCGAGTCTGAGCCGGAGCTTGCTTCCAGCATCAATAGAGATGCCGTCGCGGCCATGGCGGAAGCGGCTAGCGTGAGTGGAGCACTGCTGGTGCATTACTCGACTGATTACGTCTTCGCCGGTGGGGGCAGCCAACCTTACCAGACCGACGACCCAACCGGGCCTAAAGGTGTTTACGGTAAAACCAAGCTGGAAGGCGAGATGGCGATTGCTGCCAGCGGCTGCGACCACCTGATCTTCCGGACCAGCTGGGTTTACGCCAGTCACGGCCACAACTTCGTGAAAACCATGCTCCGGCTGGGGCAGGAAAAAGATCAGCTGCGGGTGGTGGCAGACCAGGTGGGTGCTCCCACCTCTGCGGAACTAATCGCCGACGTCACGGCCCTGGCCATTAACGCCGCTACACAAGGACGGATTAACCACGGCGTTTACCACCTGACCGCGGGTGGAGAGACCTCCTGGCATGGTCTTGCCACCTATGTTTTTGAGGTTGCCCGGGAATGCGGGCTGCAACTGACGGTAGCGCCAGACAAAATCGAAGCTATTCCTACCTCTGAGTTCCCGACGCCTGCCAGCCGGCCTGCCAACTCCCGCCTGAGCAATGCCTCCCTCGAAGCAGCCCTTGGCATCCACATGCCGGATTGGCGCCTGCATGCACGGCGCGCTGTTGAACAGCTTTTGATGAACGAGAGAAAATAAAGGTAACCCATGACCCGTAAAGGTATAATCCTCGCCGGTGGTTCCGGTACGCGACTGCACCCGGCCACGCTGGCCATCAGCAAGCAATTGTTGCCTGTGTACGACAAGCCGATGATTTATTACCCCCTCAGCACCCTGATGTTGGCGGGTATCCGTGACATTTTGATTATTTCCACCCCCCAGGACACTCCCCGGTTTGAGCAACTGTTGGGCGACGGTGGCCAGTGGGGGTTGAACCTGTCCTACGCCGTGCAGCCCTCACCGGATGGCCTGGCCCAGGCGTTCGTGATCGGCGAAGACTTTATTGGCAACGATCCCTGCGCCCTGGTGCTGGGAGACAACATCTTCTACGGCCACCACTTCCACACTTTGCTGGACAACGCCATGATTCGTGATCAGGGGGCAACCGTATTTGCCTATCATGTGCACGATCCGGAACGTTATGGTGTGGCGGAATTTGATGAAAATAACAAAGTACTCAGCCTGGAAGAAAAGCCAGAAAAGCCCAAGTCCAACTACGCAGTAACGGGGCTTTATTTTTACGATAATCAGGTCGTGAACATGGCGAAAAGCCTGAAGCCCTCCCCACGAGGGGAGCTTGAAATCACCGATCTGAACAGACTTTATCTGCAGCAAGAGCAGCTGAACGTGGAAATCATGAGTCGTGGCTATGCCTGGCTGGATACGGGCACCCACGATTCACTGCTGGATGCCAGCCAGTTCATCGCTACCCTTGAGCATCGCCAGGGCCTGAAAGTAGCCTGTCCGGAAGAGATCGCCTACCGTCAGGGCTGGATCATCGCCAGCCAACTGGAAGAACTGGCCCAGCCCCTCAAGAAAAACGGCTATGGCCAGTACCTGCTGCGCACACTTCACGACAAGGTATTTTGATGAACGCAACACCTCTTGAAATCCCGGATGTTATTCTGTTTGAACCCCGAGTATTCGGAGATGATCGGGGTTTCTTCTTTGAGAGCTTCAATCAGCGCCAGTTCGATGAGGCCGTGGGGCGGGAAGTCACCTTTGTGCAGGATAACCACTCAAAGTCGGGCAAGGGCGTGCTACGGGGCCTGCATTACCAGCTTTCGCCGAATGCCCAGGGCAAATTGGTGAGGGTAGTTCAGGGCGAGGTCTTTGACGTGGCTGTGGATATCCGCCGCAGCTCTCCCACCTTCGGGCAATGGGTGGGGGCCACCCTATCCGCCGAAAACAAGCGTCAGCTCTGGGTTCCGGAGGGCTTTGCCCACGGTTTCATTACCCTGTCCGACACGGCTGAATTTCTTTATAAGACTACCAACTTTTACGCACCGGAGAGTGAGCGCGCGATCATCTGGAACGACCAGGATCTTGGAATTCATTGGCCCAGTGGTCTGGAGCCCCAGTTATCCGGTAAGGATGGTATCGCCCCGGCATTCAGGAATGCTGAGGTTTTTGAATGAACCCCCATGCATCCCGGCGAGTGTCCCCTGGCGCATTACTGAATACTTGTGCAGTTAATGGATCACTCATCAAGCAGCTCACTCGGAGAGAAGTAGTTGGGAGGTACCGTGGTTCAGTGATGGGGATTGGCTGGTCGTTTTTAAACCCTTTACTTATGCTGGCGGTTTTTACTTTCGTATTTTCAGTGGTCTTCCAGGCGAAGTGGGGCGTTGAAATGGCGGGACAAAATGAAAGTAAAGGAGTGTTCGCCGTTGTTCTGTTTATCGGGCTGATCGTGCATGGTTTATTTTCAGAAGTGCTTACCCGTTCCCCTGGATTGATAACAGGTAATGTCAATTATGTAAAGAAAGTGATTTTCCCGCTCGAAATCCTTCCGGTTTCTGCAGTGCTGAGCGCCCTATTTCATGCGGCTATAAGTATATTTGTGTGGCTGCTGGCGCACATTGCGCTCATTGGTATACCTGAATGGCAGATCGTTTATCTGCCGCTGGTATTTTTACCTTTGCTCGTCCTTGCGTTAGGTGTAAGTTATTTTCTCGCCTCCCTGGGAGTCTTTCTCAGAGATATTGAGCAAACCATGGGCATTCTAGCTACAGTTTTGCTATTTCTCTCGCCAATTTTCTTTCCTGTGGAACGTCTGCCTGAAGAGTATCAACCTTTGTTCTTGTTAAACCCTCTTACCTTTATTATCGAGCAGGCTCGAGATGTAATGATCTGGGGCCAACACCCTGACTTCGTCGGTCTTTCCATTTATTTGGTATCCGCTCTGGTAGTGCTTTTCGCAGGGTTTGCCTGGTTTCAAAAAACCAGAAAGGGGTTTGCAGATGTCCTCTGAAATGGCCATCAAAGTCTCACAGCTAAGCAAAAGGTTTGAAATTTTCCAGCAGCCCCGCGATCGACTGAAGCAAATGATTCTGCCCTGGCTTCAACGGGGGGTTGGACTGCGCCAGGTTCAGTACTTCCAAGAGTTTTGGGCAGTGAGGGATGTCTCTTTCGAGGTAAGGAGAGGCGAAACGGTCGGTATCATTGGTCGTAATGGCAGCGGTAAATCGACATTGTTACAAATGATATGCGGTACTCTTACGCCCACCCATGGCACTGTGGAGACTACTGGCCGTATTGCCGCTTTACTCGAGCTCGGCTCCGGCTTCAACCCTGAGTTTACGGGTCGTGAGAACGTTTACCTGAATGCTTCGCTTTATGGTTTAACTCGTGAGCAGACCGCCCAACGTTTCAAGCAAATAGAGCAGTTTGCAGATATCGGCGATTTCATCGATCAACCTGTAAAAACATACTCCAGTGGGATGATGGTTCGTTTGGCATTCGCAGTAATCGCCCATGTGGATGCCGACATACTGGTGGTGGATGAAGCTCTATCTGTTGGTGACGCTGTATTCACGCAAAAGTGCATGAGATTCATTCGGAAATTTCAGGAGAATGGAACCCTTCTGTTTGTTAGTCATGATACCTCAGCCGTACAGAGTCTTTGTGAGAGCGCTGTTTGGCTAAATCATGGTGAAGTACGTAGGACGGGCGCAGCCAAAGAGGTTTCAGAAGCCTACTTACAGTACAGCCTCCAACAGATTTATGGCGAGGAGGCAAAACTTGCCAGCTTTGATGAAGCCTCGTTAGGTAACCATGACGACACAATTGAAAGTCATGATATTGAGCATTCACAGCAGGTATATTCCAGTGAATACCATGTGGAGAACAACCTTAGTGAGGCAAATGGCTGGACAACTGGTAAAGCAAAGATCACCGCTGTTGAACTGCTGGATGCTGGTGGCTCTAATCCCGGTGTATTCGCGGGGGGAGAAACCGTTCGTTTGAGAATACGCACGGAAGCTTATGATAACTTCAGCCAGCCTATACTCGGATTTCTCGTTAAAGATCGGCTTGGGCAGGACTTATTTGGAGAGAACACCTTGCCGTTTTCTGCGTTTAATCCGCTTAAATTGAAAATGGGGCAGATTCTTGAGGGAGAGTTTGTTTTTACCCTACCCATGCTTCCGAATGGGCAGTACGCGATCATGGCGTCGTTTGCCGATGGTGATCTCCATAATAATGTTCAGCACCATTGGCTCCATGACGCAATAATTTTGCATATTTCTTCCAGTAAGGTCCGCTGGGGTCTGGTTGGGATTAATTTTGACAAGGTCTCACTCAATATATTGCCATGAAAACTTTAAAAGATTTTTATCTTGAGCATAAAGGGAAAGTTTCAGATAAATGGAATATTTATCTTGAAGAATATAATCGAATTTTTGAGCCTTTTCGGTCAAAAAACATTTCGCTCCTTGAAATTGGTGTCCAAAACGGAGGTTCTCTGGAGATATGGGAGAAATATTTTCCGAATGCGGTAGCGCTTGTTGGTAGCGATATTAATACTGACTGTGAAAAACTGACTTATCAGTCTGAAAAAATATCGCTTGTAGTAGCCGACGCAAATACAGATCATGCTGAGCATCAAATTAGCATGATATCAGAACAATACGATATCATCATCGATGATGGCTCTCACACATCAAAAGATATTGTCCAGTCATTTTCTAGATATTTTCCTCATTTGAAAAACGGCGGAATTTACATAGCAGAAGATCTGCATTGTAGCTATTGGGGAAGCTTTGGAGGTGGGTTGCATGAGCTTTCCTCCTCGATCAGCTTTTTTAAGCAACTTGTCGATGTGATTAACTACGAACATTGGGGTTTAGATAAGAATGTCGATGATGTTTTAGAACTGTTTAAAGAGACCTATGGATTTTCTCTGAGCTCAGAAACCCTGAATGAAATCCATTCCATCGAATTCATTAACTCATTGTGCGTCATAAGGAAATTTGAAGCGGAGCGAAATAGCCTTGGCTCACGTAACGTTTCGGGTGAATTAGCCGAGGTAGTTGATCTGGGAGACGGCTACCGAGGGATGCAGCCAGAGGTAGAGTGGCAAAAAGGGGATGAAAGGTCGGTCCATCCTCATTACCGCATACGTGATCTTGAGGCGCAGGTGAGCGCGCTTAAGACTGACTACGGAGTTCTCTATGAGCGTTCACGGAAGCTAGAGAGCGAGTCTAGAGCGTTGGAAGCGCGAACGTTGGAGTTGATTGGCCAGCGTCAAGCGCTTCAGGGGCAAGTGTCTGAACTTCAGGCTGGTATTGAAGAGATCTACCAATCAACCAGTTGGAGGTATTCAAGACCAGTACGGTTCGTTGGCCGGGTGAAGATGAAAGGAAAGCGGATCGCTACTGCCTTTATAAGGTTGATAAAGCTGAGCGGCGGAGTCTTTCCTGCCATAAAGAAAGTAGGCAACATCCTGTCCAGCGAGGGCCGGCATGGTATCCTGACTCGGTATCGGAGCTATCATGGAGTTCCGAGTGAAACTCTCCTGACTGGCGGGCAACATCAGTCCGAAGGGGCAAATCCCCTGTCAGAACAGCCAATTGAAGAAGCGGTTGACTATGCATCTTGGATGCAGGCTCAAGAAAGCTTTGACACTTTGGCGAAGAAAAAAGTAGAGAAAGACCTAGAGCGGCTGAGCTCTAGACCTCTCATCTCCATTGTTATGCCTACCTTTAACCCTAATCTGAAATGGTTAGCGGAGGCCATCGACTCAGTTTCGGCACAGCTTTATGGGAATTGGGAGCTCTGTATCGCGGACGACCATTCAACTGAGGCGGGAGTTGTCGAGTTCCTTCATGAAATGCGGGAAAAAAACCCTCGTATTAAGGTGGTCATACGGGAAGAAAATGGTCATATATCCGTAGCGACAAACAGTGCGTTGGCCTTAGCATCAGGTGAGTGGGTCGCGTTGATGGATCAAGACGATCTCCTCACCGAAGACGCCCTTTACGAAATGGTTAAAGCGATAAGCAGAAATCCCAATGCTAACCTGATTTATAGTGATGAGGACAATGTTGACGAAGTGGGAAAGAGAACCTCGCCCCTGTTTAAACCTGACTGGTCACCTCACTTGGCCTTGTCACAGGCTTATATCGGGCATCTTTGCGTCGTCAGGAGCGCTCTGATCAAAGAGATTGGCGGTTTTAGGTCGGGCCTGGACGGTTCACAAGACCATGATCTTTGGCTTCGAATATCTGCGAAATCTGAGCGTGAACAGATAGTCCATATTCAGAAAATCCTTTACCACTGGCGGCAACATGAGAAATCGACTGCTAGGGAAAGCAGCAGCAAACCTTATGCCTGGGATGCGGGGCAGAGGGCTGTTCAATCGTACTTTGAAGAAAAATATCCTGACGTGAATGCTTCGGTAGTAAAAGGCGAGTTTCCTTTTACCTACAAAATGAAGTTCCAATTTGAATCCGAGCCCAAAGTTTCTATTATCATCCCAACGCGGGATGGAGTGGAACTGCTTAAAGTATGCGTCGATGGAATTCTGAAGCGAACAAACTGGAAGAACCTTGAAATAATTATTCTGGATAATGGATCCATAAAACCAGAGACCTTTAGTTATTTCGAACTTATTCAGATGGACGCCAGAGTATCTGTTTTCAGAGAAGACATCGAATTCAATTGGTCCCGCCTGAATAATATAGGGGCGCAAAAAGCTAATGGCGAGTACTTCATATTTTTGAATAATGATACGGATGTTACTCAGCCCGACTGGATTGACTCACTAGTAGGATACGCTTCACTACCTGATGTGGGTCTTGTTGGTGCTCTGTTGTTGTTTGAGGACGGAACTATTCAGCATTCGGGCGTCGTCGTTGGCATGGGAGGATGGGCAGACCATGTATACCGTACCTGTCCGCCCAGTCATTTTATGGGTCTTCCATTTATTTCTCCCGTCATCACCAGAAATGTGCTCGCAGTAACTGGAGCCTGCATGGTTATTGGTGCGCAAAAGTTTGAGGAGATGGGTGGTTTTGATGAAGCCTTTCGGATCTGCGGGAGTGATGTAGAGCTTGGTATTCGGTCTCACAAGCAAGGATATTTCAATGTTCTATGCGCTGATGTTCGTTTGTATCACTATGAGTCCAAAACACGCTCTCCTCATGTTCCGGACAATGACTTTGTGCAGTCCGACCTTAAATACAAGCCTTACAGAAAAGAAATTGTGGATCCGTTTTACAACGGGAACCTGAGGCTTGACCGCACGAAACCTGAAGTGAATAAAGGCTAATTATGTTTAAAAAAATATTACTCAGATTGCTTAGGCAACCTTTAATCAATGATTTCGCGCGGAAAATCTACTATTCAGTAAGGTCAGAATTAAACCAGCCGAGCACCTCGGCCGGACTGAACATTGATATACCTGAAATAAGCCCCTTAAAGGCAAGAGCATCGAACCTTGAAATGGAGCGGATAAACCTTCTGGTTCCCGCGCTATCTCTTGAACATGTTTTTGGTGGCATTGCAACAGCTTTGGATTTTTTTGAGAACCTGAAAAGGGAATATCCGAATGCCAGAATCATTTTGACGGAAGAGCCAACGTTCACACCGGAACGCAACCTCGGGTATGCGTCATGGAAAATACTCTCGCTGGAGTCAGACGATCAACCTGGTTTGTCGGTTGTCCCGGCTGGGTCACGTTACAACAAAACCTTACCAATATGTTCCGGAGATCGTTTTGTCGCTACCGCTTGGTGGACTGCAAGGATTGCATCTGCGTTGCAGGTTGAACAGTCGAGAATATTTTCCTGTCCCCCAAAAAAATACGTCTATTTGATTCAGGATTTTGAACCTGGCTTTTATCCTTGGTCTGCACGGTATGGGCTTGCCGACTCTACTTATCGTTGCCCAGATAAGTTCATTGGCGTTATCAATACTTCGATTCTGAAGGAGTTTTTTGACGAGCAGGGTTATCAATTTGAGGATGCAGTGAGTTTTGAGCCAAGGCTTAATGCGTCTTTAATGCCAAAACTACGGGCAGAAAATACAAGCAGGAAAAAGAAAGTGCTGGTTTACGGTCGGCCGAGTGTTGAAAGAAATGCTTTTCCAATCATTGTGATGGCGCTGAGACAATGGGTGGAAACCGGGAATGCCGACGAGTGGGAATTTTTCTCAGCTGGCGAGTATCACGAATCCATCGAGTTGGGTAAGGGTAAGAGACTTGTCTCTCACGGTAAGCTCAGCCTTTCTGATTACGCTGAGGAGCTTTCCGAAACATCCATTGGCCTGTCGTTAATGATTTCTCCACATCCAAGCTACCCACCGTTGGAGATGAGCGCTTTTGGTGTGCGCGTTATTACAAACTCATATAACAACAAGGACTTGGAGGCCGTATTCCCCAACATTCGCACAGTGCACTCGATCGATCCGGAGTCTATTGCCTGTGAACTGGAGCGATTGGCTGACGATGTTCGCGCCGGAGTTAACGGTTTGGCAAAGGTTAAACAAACTTCAGAGCTGTATTCGCAGTTTCTTGAACAAGGCAGTGTCTTTGAAGGCGTAACGAATTACGTGCTCGAGAGACTACGTTAGCAGGCACTACCGATTATTTATTTTAGACGGTACGCGCCCTAAACGCCCAGTCTAATATTCTTGTGGATCCATTTATGAAAGAAAAGTCGAAGCCGTTGTGCGTTGACCTTGATGGCACATTGCTCGATTCAGACATGTTGGTGGAAACTGGATTTTCCTTTATCAAAAACAACCCGCTCGGCATTGCCCCTGTAATTGGGCATCTCTTTAAAGGTAAAGCTCATCTTAAAGCGTACCTAGTGTCCCGTCTGGGTAATTCGTTTATTTATCATTAATGACACTCAACTTTGCTCGCGCCACTGAAGTCATAATCGATTCTGCGCTTTTGTGCCAGCGGAAGGGCTTTGCCAGCTTCTCATTATGAGTTTGGATAAAGCGACGAATCGCCTTCTTCAGTTCGCCGACACTGGTAAAAATGCCACGGTACAAAGCACGGCGTTCCAGTTGACCAAACCAGCCCTCCACGGCATTCAGCCAGGAGGCGCTGGTTGGTGTGAAGTGAAGCTTGAACCGGGGATGTTTCTCCAGCCAGGCTTTTACCTCTGGTGTTTTATGAGTCG
>NZ_FOHZ01000071.1 GCF_900111555.1 Marinobacter segnicrescens | reverse complement strand
GAGGCTGTGTGAAAACAGCCTCCCAAGCTGGCAAAATAACCGCGACATGGCTCGCGGTTATTTTTTATGAGACATCTGGAAGGCACTCCCCGAAGTCAGACGCTTCTGCTTCCGCCCAGCGTCGAAGATTACGTCCCCGAAGATCACCCGGTTCGCGTCATTGATGCCTTTGTGGATTCACTGAACCTGTCTGAGATGGGTTTCAGGAAAGCGCAGACGGCTCACACAGGCCGACGCCCTTATCATCCCGGCGATCTGCTCAAGCTATACATATACGCCTACCTCAATCAGACCAGCAGCACCCGACGGCTGGAAAAAGAATGTCATCGCAACCTGGAAGTGCTCTGGCTGATGAAGCAGCTGGCACCGGATTTCAAGACCATCGCGGACTTCCGTAAAGATAACGGTGGCGCGGTCAAGAAGGTGTGCCGCCAGTTCATTGTGTTCTGTAAACAGGCAGGACTGGTCAGTGGCCAGTTGGTGGCGATTGATGGCAGCAAGTTCAAAGCGGCTGCCAGTAAAGATCAGGCCATCACCCGCAAGCAGTTGGAGAAACAGCTGGGCAAACTGGACCAGAAGATCGATCGTTATCTCGCTCAGTTGGCGGCATCGGAACAAGGTGATGACGCCGACCTGAACCGTGACAAAGTATCCCAAGCCCTGGCTTACCTGGAAACCCACAAGGCGGAACTGCAGGATGAGCTGAAGACGCTGGCCGATGAGGGCAAGACTCAGCTCTGTCGTACAGAGCCGGACGCCAAGCTGATGAAATCTGGCCGGGAAGGCATGGTGGTGGGCTACAACGCGCAGAATGCCGTTGACGAGGAACACCAACTGATCGTTCACCACGACCTGACACAGGCAGGCAGCGATAACCAGCAATTGAAACCGATAGCCCAAGAGACCCATGACGTACTGGAGGGCGGACTAGAAACCCTCGTTGCCGATGCCGGCTATTCCAACGGTCAGCAGATCAACGAGCTTCAGTCTTCTGGGTACGATGTGGCCGTGCCATCGAACCGGGCGGTCAACAATCAGGGAAGCGGCGAGTACTTCCAGAAAAGTGACTTCACCTATTTGCCCGAAGAGGACGCTTACCGCTGCCCTGCTGGAGAGCGGTTGCTTCACAAGACGGTGAGCAACAAGGATCGTCTGCATCTGTATGCGCGTTCAGGCTGCAATCAATGCCCGCTACAAAGCCAATGCACCAAGGTGGATCGACGCTGGGTCACACGCCACTTCAATGAAGAGGCTCTGGAGAAAGCAACGAAAGCCGCCACACCTGAGCGGATGATCCGTCGCATGGCTGCCGTTGAGCCGACCTTCGCCACACTCAAAAGGCTGCTGAATAAAGGGCGATTTACCTGCTGGGGTCTGAGTTCTGCCAGTAGTGAATACAGTCTGGGGGTTCTGAGTTACAACCTGATGCGGGCGATCAACGTGCTGGGCGTGAAGGGCATGCTGGCAAGG
>NZ_FOHZ01000025.1 GCF_900111555.1 Marinobacter segnicrescens | reverse complement strand
CGTGTCATCTGACCGGTAATCACCATCACGCCCATGATAACCAGCACCACACCCGCGAGCACCCGCAGGTGACGGCTCCAGCGGCTCAACCAGCGCACGCGCTTACGGAAATGCTCGATCGACAGGGCGGTGACCAGAAATGGCACAGCCAGCCCCAGTGAATAGACCGCCAGGTACAACATGCCGGCTTCGGCATTGGCGTGAGTAGAACTGAGCGCCAGTATGGCCCCCAGGATTGGTCCTATGCAGGGTGTCCAGCCGATGGCAAACGCCACACCCAGCAGGAAGGATGCCGTCGGGCGCCCCCCTTCCAGGGCCTGCCCAAGGCGCCAGTCCCGTTGCAGGGCCGGCATACTCCACCAGCCCATCATGAACAGTCCCATCAGCACAATGAGCACGCCGGCAACCAGGTTGGCCTGCTGCCGGTAGCCCATGAGCCACTGACCCACCAGACTCGCACTCGCGCCGAGGGCCACGAACACCAGACTGAAACCCAACACAAAGCAAAGGCTCAGCCAGAACGCCTTCAGGCGATTGACGCTGTCGTTGACCGCCCCGCCAGTTACCACAGACAGGTAACCAGGAACCAGGGGCAGCGTACACGGGGAAAAGAAGGACACCAGGCCGCCCATAAAGGCGGCCATGATGCCCCAGGTTGCCAGGTCTGGCATCATCAGTACTCGTAACGCTTGACACTTTCCGCGCGTCCGCCGGCGGCGAACGCCATCACGTCATAGTCATCCTGCCGCCCGGTTTCCATGCCCGGAACCCCGTGGGGCATACCGGGGACCGCAATACCGATGGTCCGCTCACCGAAGGGGCGGGACTGTGAGTCCACATACGCAACAATGTCAGTCGCCGGTACATGGCCCTCTATCACTGCACCGTCGATAATGGCGGTATGGCAGGAAGACAGCTCCCGGGGTACCTGATGCTCGATCTTGACCTGGTTGATGTTGTCAGTGTCCTTCACCGTTACCTCAAAGCCGTTTTCCTCAAGGTGCTCGATCCAGCCTGTGCAACACGAACAGCTGGCGCTCTTGTGAACGGTTATGACGCGCTCCACCTGAGCGGTGGCGGCCCGCTCACCGGTGGACTCGGCGGCCTGCAGTTTGAAACCGATCGCGGTGGTGCCAATAACAAGGGCCATCAGGCCCAGGGTAACTTGAGTTTTCATGGATATTTCCTTCGAAAAAAAGAGGGTAACGACCGGCACCCTTGGATAACAGGTGCCGGTGGTCTGGCTTACTGGGCGGTTGAACCATCATGGTGGTCGGAGTGGCCGGCTTGTTCGCCACCATCCATCATTTTCAGGCAGGCTTCATGCATCGCGGCATGCTCCTCGCTGGACATGGAAGACATCATCGTCATCATCCCTTCCATACCTTCCATCTTGCCCATATGGTCACCCATCATGCCCATGCCACCGTGTTCGGACTGGTGGGCATAAACGGCGACACTACCGATTGCAGCAGCGAATACCACGCCAGCGCCAACGATTCTGAGTTTCGTACTTTTCATTGGAATCTCCTCTCGGACGTGCGGTCATGAAGCCAGCGGCTGTTGAGGCACGCCTCTGGATAACTGAACAGTTCTGAATTACCCGGCAATGTCTGCCCGGTACCATCTCTGGGTAATGTTCAGGAAAGGAGATTTGGGGGAGGTGTGAGAACCTCAGGAATGGGGCTCTGGTAAGCCGTTCGCACCGCTGAGTGCGTGAACAGGTCGCTAACCTTGGGCAGTGTAGCCGGAAAACCGCCCACGACACCGTATACAAAAGTGAAAGAGCAATGAGGGGCGCTGAGAAGACAGTGAGATTGCTGCGGTTCGTTGCAGGCACCGGCGGCCTCGCCTGCAGACCCGGAAGTCTCGTGACCCAGATCTCCGCAATCGGTGATCTGAGTCATTGCCACGCCGCTATGACCGTTCGGCTCTGGCACAGCACCGACCGCGGGGCCGCCTGCCACCAGCAGGATGCTCAAAAATGCCGCGATTAGTTGCCGAACCCTCATGATGGTTTCCCGGTTGAGGCTGTTTCGATCTGGCGTCCAGTGGTTGGTTCGCTACCAGCCGGTCACAAGCCAAGCATAACCCACCTGGGCCTGAATACTTTGATACGAATCAAGCGCCAATATGCTTTTCGCCATAATCGGCCGTACCAGGTTGATCCACCAGTTACGGGAGGCGTGAAGTACCCGGCCAGTTGACCAGCCGTTTGTGTGGCGGAACCCACCTATACTTCTTGCTGATACAAATCTGGCTAGAAGGATATACCCATGACTGAACCGAATCGCGAACAGTTGCGAAGGTAGCACGAACCTGACGCGGTGCGTGATCGCCTGGGTAAACCAACCAAAGCATCAACGCTTCCGGATGCTGTGCTTGGTCGCATTGAAGGTACTGCGTTTTGATGGACAAGGCACAACCCAACTTCACTATCACTGCATACAGCTCCTACAATGGAACCGGCAACCTCCGGCAGGTGTATCACACCGCGTTGCCACTTTGTATCACAGTGAGCCTATGGAATATCGTTCAAGACGTTGAAAAGGCAGGGTTTTCAGTGAAAATGTGGTACCCCCGGCAGGACTCGAACCTGCTACCTTCCCCTTAGGAGGGGGCTGTCGTCAATTTTTAAGTTATTGATTTTATTATCAAATTTACTTGCTCAGTAGTGCAAAATAGCGCAAATCCGGGGGTATGGTGTCAACAAAAAAGTTTCTTTTTTCCGTAAAAATAGGCAGAAACTGATTTTATGTCAATGTATTTCGGAGAGGGAAAGGGACTCGAACCGGCTACCCAAAAAGGGTAATGGTGCCCTCGGCAGGACTCGAACCTGCTACCTGACGCTTAGGAGGCATCCGCTCTATCCAGATGAGCTACGAGGGCATTACTTGGAGCGGGGGATTGTACACAAATTTGTTGACGCCTTGAACCTAAAAACCCCACTGGTCCCTGTCAACAAATTAGTTTACTCTCGAATTTCTTGAGTCATTTACAAGGAGTTTGAGAAGTGCTCACAGATCAAGAGCTTGCAAAGCTAAACAATAAGATCAAGCAACTAACACCCACCCAGCAGACTGTCGTAGTAAATACGGTTAACGCATATCTCGATCAAGGGACTCTGTTTCGGCGGAATCCAAATTCGGATCTTATAAGCGATCAGGTGCTCATACAGATCGGAGACCGGTTGATCGCCCACCACGCGGCAAGTCGTCAGAATCTCTCCAAGGATCGCTTTGAGTACGCTTTTGAGTACGCCCTGAAGTCAGCTGGTATCAACGCTTATCTTGAGACTAACCCGACCAACAGGGGGCACGACATAACGATCAATGGCGTTCCTGTATCGCTCAAGACTCAGGCCGACAGGTCGATTAAGGAAGACTACATACACATCAGTAAGATGATGGAGCTTGGGGGAGGTGCTTGGGAGCTGCCGAGGCTTAGGGATCTCTTTATAGAGCACCTTCAGGGGTATCAGAGGATCTTTACTTTCCGTTGCCTATCCAAGGATCCGAAGCACCTGAAGTATGAGCTGGTCGAGATTCCGCACTCACTGATGATGGAGGCTCAGACCAACTGCCAGTTTGAAAGCATGGTCAACAGCACGCAAAACCCCCAGCCAGGATACGGTCGAGTCTTTGATGCTCACGGAAATCTGAAATACGAGCTGTATTTCGATGGAGGAGGTGAGCGCAAACTACAGATCAAAAAGCTCAGGAAGGATCTGTGTTTTGTTCACGCCACCTGGGAATTCGGATCAGCGCTGGCTCCGTAACCGCTCTCTAGCCAGTCCTGCATAGTCTTCGCTCAGCTCGATGCCTGTGCAGTAGCGATTCATTTCATTGCAGACCACGCCAGTCGTGCCGGATCCAAAGAATGGGTCTAGGACGCGTCCTCCCTCACGGGATCCGGCAGCGACACACACTCTCACAAGCTCTCTCGGATAGACCGCGAAGTGACTGCCGGGGTAAGGCTCGGTATTGATGTTCCAAACCGTCCTGCGGTTCTTTTTCGGCTTTTTTGGATCGACAGCAGGTTCTTTGATCGCTTCGTAGTCGTAGTAGTACCTCTCGCTTTTTGTGAGCAAAAAGATGTACTCATGCGAGCGAGTTGGGCGATCTTTTACTGACTCGGGCTGACAGTTGGGCTTGTTCCAAATGATATCCGTGCGAAGATACCAGCCATCCGCTTGCAGGGCGAAAGCGATTTTCCATGGCACACCGATGAGGTCTTTCGGCTTTAGCCCTTCGGGGGTGTCGGGACGGTAAGACATGGCGCGACCCTTGTTCTTTGAGTCTTTTTGACGCCATGTGCGACCGCCTGACGTATAGCTGTCGCCGATGTTAAGCCAGAGGGTGCCGTCGTCCTTGAGTGTCCTGCGAGCCTCTCTAAAGAGCTTTACCAAGTCATTGATGTAAGCGTCGACCGTTGACTCCGCTCCGATCTGCCCGTCGTATCCATAATCCCTGAGCCCCCAGTAAGGAGGGGAGGTGACGATGCAATCAAAATGCTGCTCGGGAAAATCCGCCAGAACCTTGCGGGCATCTCCGATGATCAGTTCGGATTTATCTTCCAGTCTTGGCTTTTCAAGCTTGATGCCGGACGACTCAAAAAGATCTGGGCTTTCCATCTGCATACTGTACCCCTGGACATTCGCGTAGCGGACCCCAAAAAGTCCTGTAGTTTATCAGTTCTTGAGCTTCGATACGTCGATACCGAGCTTCCGTGCTTCTTCTTCCAATTTCTGAATTTTTTTCTGCTCTTTGATCATGTGCTCAAGCGTCCGACGATACAGCTCAGCAGAGTGAGGGCCGTCAGGATCGATATCCTCCGCTCTTTTCGGAAGCTCGATCCCAGCCTGGATCATTTTAAGTTCAGCTTCTCTTTTCGAAATTAGAGTATTGACGTCTGTTAGAGCCTCTTCGATTTTTTCAGCCGTCTCAAACTGTCTCCAGATCCTCGACGACTGGTTGTTGTCCGGATCCCTGAGAGCGAGACGTAGCTGTCTGCGGTCTGTCTTAAGATCGTGCATCTCGTGCCAGATCCGATCCTCTTCGCTCATCTCGCTGTACGTGTCGATCAGCTCTGCTCGTGCTTTTTCGACAAGTCTTTCGTAGTGCCTGACCTTTTGGAGGCGACTCATGGGAGGACGACCTCGACCATCCTTTCGGACAAAGTCGCTTTCAGGAGCTTCTTTGGTCTCTTCTATCTGTCGCTCGATGCGTCGTATATACTTCTGCAAGGCGATAGCCCGACCACCTCTTTTCCGTCCCTTGTTTTCGTGCCCCTGGGCCTTTACAAAGTCTTTGATATCGTCTTCTTGCATGTGCTTAAGATGCTTTTGACGCTCATATCTGCGCAGGTCTTCGAGAGCGTCTTTGTACTCTTGCAAGGCTCTTTCTTTTTGCTTTTGAAGAGGGACAGGAGGCCTTCCGGTGTAGTCTCCTTCCGCTATGAGTATGTGTCTATCTTCCATATCCTGGGCATACTCATCAGAGCAGATCCACTGATAGTTTCGCCAAGCCTTTGAAGCTTTTGAAATTTTCTTTTCGTGCTCAGTGTATGCTTTCGGCATTTTTCGTATCACTTGTCGAGAGAGAACGTAATACCTATTATAGTTAGTCGTATCACTTCTGTCAAAAAATGCAATACTTTTGCAGTTGAAAGCATCACTTTCTAGAGCGATAAGTATCACATATCAAAAGACAAAGTGTCGCTATGTAGTCAGAAAAGTATCACATCTAAAATCTACAGCATCACTTTTCGAGTCAGTATGTGATGCGAAAATATCGTCCAAAATAGTTAGCATCTACATATATTAATGTAAAAACAACGTAATACCGACCTTTTTATTTTAAGAGCTAGCAGGAAATAACTTTTTATATTAGTTAGCTTTTACATATATTAAAGTGATCTGTTCTTGCTATCGTTTTTTTTATATTAGCGCATAGTGAAATTAGTTAGCATTTACATATAATAAAGTAAAATATCGCGGTATTACGTTATTATTTTTTTTGAATGTTGTTTAATCAATTGTTTTACTTATAAAAACTAAGAGTAAAGCCTGTAATTATCGAATGAGATTGTAACTACTTTGATATACTACTAAAAACAACAAAAAATAATAAGGCCAGCTATGTTTCAAGTAACTCAATTCCCTGTCGGTCATCGAGTTATTGAAACGCTGGATGCTCAAACCCTCCGGGTTCTGCGCTAATAACAACAACGAGGTGTCTATGAAAATCGAATCAGAAAATCAGTCAGTCGAAGTAATACCAAAAAAAGGAAGAGGTGGGCGTCCGAGAAAGGATCCATCTGAGAAGCGCCTTCCTGCTCTCATGCTCCGCTTGAACATCAAAGAGCAAAAGAAGCTCCAGCGTTTAATAAAGGAGTCCGGATGGCCAGGTGATCCGTCTAGCTTTGTGAGGGACTTGATTATGTCTGAAAAGCCCAGCTCTATCGATGTCAGTGCTCTGTCTGCGCTTGAGCACTATCTGACGATCCTGAATGCGTATCTCACTGAGCTTGAAGAAGACATGGACGAAGATTCAGAGCAATTCGCTGAGATTAAGTCAGTCATCAGCCAAGCAGCTCAAGCAATTTACAATAACAAGTAAATAAAGAGGATAAAGAAAATGATTCATAAAAAAATGGCTTACAGAAACTCAAGCGGAAACACCCTGCGATACGTCTTTCGAGGCGACGGACACGAACACGATGTCAAAGACTGCGTGCATCTCATACACACACAAGGCCTATCCCCAAACCCAATAAGACGGGACGAAAAGGGCAGGGTAGTCGAGATCGACACAGACCCGATGGAGCAAGAATTCGACTATCTAGCAGACAAAAACCAGCGCTCAGAAAACCGATTCGCTCACTACGTCATCAGCTTGCCGCACGGAGAAAAGCTGTCTCACGAACAATGGAAAAAAGCGGCAAAAAAGTACATGAGGGCCATGGGCTACGGTTTGGATACAAAATGGACAGCAGCTCTGCACGATGAGAAAGACCATCAGCACATCCATATCGTTGCTTGCAGAGTGCAAAACAACCCGCAAGCCATGGAGCGTAGCGAAGCAAGAAAGAACGGCGGAAAGGGCAATAAACCTCAGCCATACAGACTCGTAGACGACGCCAACGATCATGCCCGAGGCATGGAAGTGATGAGGGAGTTGGAGAACGAATTCGGCTTGTCAGTGACTCCGAGCCCAGACACAACCTGGGGCGCAGATCTAAGCAGGCAAGAATTTGAGGGAACGATCCGCAACTTCGGAAAGACCGGAGAAAGCCAAGCACCGTGGAAAACACGCATCATCGCAAGGCTAAGTAAGGCAGTAGAGAAGAGCCAAGGCAAAACCTTTTCGGAGTTCCTCGATAACGTCCGGGCTGTTGGTGTAGAGCCTCTCGTTACGCTCAATGACAAAGGCTTTCCGACCGGCATCAGCTACAGCATGGAAGGCAGGTCAGCAGCAGGAGCAAAGCTCAAAAGCACACGTCTGACCTTTTCAGCTTTGACCGGAATGAAGTACGACCGAGAAACGAACTTAATGAAACCAACAGGAAAAAAATCAGAAGGTATCAAATATGAGCAAGAGAGAGATATTTCAGCGTGCATCAAAACAACGCCTGGAGCAAGAAGCGATGGAAGCAGACCGGAAGCTGGAGGTCCACGCTCAACAGTTGAGAAAGCAGAAGGAAGAAGAATTGATAAGGAAAGTAGCACAACAAAAATAAATTCGAAAACGCAGGGAGCACCACTTTCAAAGTCAGCTGTGATGAGCATGAATAGTAAAAGCGGTATAGACGAGCTTTTAACTCTATCTAATGTGCTTACAGATCTAGCCATACATAAGTCGCACTCACGAAAAATGGCAAGGCTTCAGTGGGGCGAACACTACGACATCTAAATCAAAGAAAAATAAAGGAGCTGCTATATAGTGGCTCTTTTTTATCGCATGTAAATAAATATAAAAAGTTACTTGATATAAGTATATATATGTGATTAAATTAGTCACAAGGAAGTGGTATGTATGAATGAGTTTAGCAGAAGAAAGAATAGGCTTTGATTTTTCTATACTTGCAGATATAGATATAGACGCTTTAGCTCCCGAAGATGCTTTTATGTATCTAAAGATGATTGCTGAAAGCGGTATAGTCTTTGACTCTAAAAAAGCCAAAACAACAGGCGAACAACAGAAAAAGATCCTGGCTGAATACGCAGATTTAGACATATCAAACGCAAATCGAGAGACTAAGCTAAGATACGCAAAAGCAGTAAAAGAAGCACAAGATCTAGCAGACCAAGAAGAGCACCAGCGCCTAGCCTCAAACCCCTACTTACGCCACTACTTCCCAAAAATCCAGCGCATAGGCACTATCGACGGCCACCGAGTCGACTCTCTCCTTGAAGCAAGAGTAATGACAGATGGGCCTTTAGCAAAGCTCCAGCTCTACACCCAGCGACACCAAGTCCCGTATCGAAAAGACTGCACTTACACATCAGACGGTCTCATACATGGAACTAATATCGCTATCGAAATAAAAGGCATCCTGAGAGATCAAGAAGAGGCAAGAAAGTATAAAGAAGTTTGTCAGCAAAATAACATTGGAATACTTTTCATTTTCGCAAGACGTGGCATTGAGTGCAGCTTTGCAAGCCCGAGAAAAGATGGCAGCAGGTATACGCATGAAGAATGGGCAGAGCGGCAGATCAAAGCCGGACTTAACATCGCTTACACTTTCGAAGATGAGCAAGATGAATACTTCCGGTCTGATACCTTTAAAGCTTTTTACAATAAGAATCGAGTTCGAGAAATTTCTGAAGCCTCATCAGCTGCATAATGTAAAAATAGTGTAAATAAATGTAAATAATTGTTAAATATTTCTGAGAAGTTTGTTGTTTTTCATAATTAATATTTTGGCATTTGTCATTATTTATAAGGCAAACCCAGCATAGATATTGAGATTGTCGCCTTCCATTTTATATGTTTTAGCTTTTTAAATGTCAAAATAATCGCATCACATTTATTTTTGGTTGCATGCTTCCATTTTAATATATATGTGATATTATATTTCTAATGGATAAATAAATATCTATTAACAAAAACAAAGAGGATATTTTTATGAGCAAGTATAACGTTTTAGATGAGCTGAAAATCGAGTTTAAACCTGAGCCTCTCAATGGCAGAGCTTTAACAGTGGAAGAAGTGGATATCGCAAAGCTGGCAATTGACGACGTTCACTTTGTATCTATCGAGACACAGAGATTTAGCGAAGAAAAGTCGGTCATTGTACGTCTTGTCTCTACTTTCGCTCTCATCGTCGAAGGAGAAGAGACTCAGTGCAAAGTTCGATTTGCTGCATGTCGCACATCTGATGACGACCTATCGTCTTTCGAGCTTGAGTATGAAGACATCGACTCTGCCGAACTGCCTGGCTTTGACTACGAAGACCTGAGCGGGGAGGTGACTGATCACTTCATCAATTCTAGATACAAAGAGATTCTGCATCTGACCACCTTGGCACCATATTGGGAGACTTTATCTTTATGGCTCAAGTCAGAGCTGAGATATCGTCTGTCTTACTAATACCATACCAAATAATAAAAAGAGGACTTAAAAATGTACGCAAAATTAGACTCGAAAGCACAAGACGTCATCGTCTATCAGACTAAAGCCGTGCTGGTCGGTGAGATCGATGGCAAGAAAAGAGCTAAGCGAAAGATCTTCAGCAACGAGACGGTAGAAGTAACAAGGTGGTCTTTGGGCGATCAGCCCGACCATTATCAAGTCAGTATGATGGGCGAATCAGCTGAAGAGATGATGACCTGGGCTCGAAAGCAAGATGAGCAAATCAAAGAAGCTCTGACGAACAATCTCAAAAGAGGTCTAGCGGGTGGCGTGCCCGTCATCGTTGGTTCATCAGCTTATCAGCGCATCAAAGACAAAGACCTCGATGGCTTCATTTCAGATGCAAGGACTGGAGAGTTTTGTGGGATCATCGATGGAGCACGCTCTATAGCTAGTGTCATGTCCTTTGAAATTCCAGAGCCTCTGAAAGTACCGGAGGTAGCCGAGGAGCATGAAGAGGCAGAGGTAGCGGTCTTGCCGAGCCTCATCTCTGACCAGCTCACACAAGTCGCCACAGGCTTACTGAAAGCAATATCGCAAAGTGTAGACGAGGGGCAGATAGATCGTGAAGAGCTTTACAACATCTACGAAGCGGAAAGACAGATCTATTACACACTCACACGAGGCCTTGGAATTAAAGCCAATGAGTATGAGACTGCTCGACGCAAGAATGCTGACAGGCGCTTTGGAGAACTCAAAAAAGGAAGCTTTGGACTGGCTCTCAGACAAGCAGCTAACATGCTCAAACCTCAGGAGTAATCACAAAGATGGGACAGGGATAGTCCCGGCCTACGGCCTCGAAAAGACCAGTTTTATTGGTTGTCCTCGATCCATCGTATGACTGCGCTCTTGTCAGCATTGCTCTGCTTAAGGGCATTTTTGTACTCAATCAAAACCTTGCCCAGCCCCCGATATGTCAGCGGATTCGGTATCACTGGCTCAGGCGTCGGCTCAAGCAAAGACGTGGGCGGTGTCAGAACCTGAATTTCTGTTTTTGTCACATACTCAGTTGTCGCGCAAGATTGCAGCAAAATCGTCAGGCACACGAGTATCGAGGCATTGATCAGCTTTAACATCGTCTATCTCCTTTTTCAGTTGGGCAACCTGCTTGTCACCACTGGTCTTTTCAGCAGAGCGGACCTCTAAAAGTCTTTCCAAGCTCTCTCGCTCGCTCTGTAATTGCTTGATTGCTTTTTGATTTCCTTCGATCACCAAGCTCAAATTCTTATTGTTCAGGGATGCATTAGCTGCGACTGCTTTTGCGTGATCCAACTGCCACCACATGCCGACAAGAGCCGTGAGCAAGGTGAGAAAAATACCGATCAGGACACGGGGGCCGAGCAGTGTTGAAACAGCTTTACCGCCAAATCCTTTGATCATTCCAAATAGTGCTTTCATCTCTCATACCCTCCGGTAGTTTGCTGAGTCTTAATGTCGTCCCACGTCGAAAAGCCCAGGTATCCGATAACGATGGATCCGAGCAGGGTGACAACCGTCCCCAAGACACCAACGGATTGAGAAGCAGCTTCAGGCTTTAGAAAAGCCCCGACCCCAATTGCCAAAATTGCGAAAAAAGATATCCAGGCCATCCGCCTTCGAGCCCTCCATTTTAAATTTTGTCTTTGCTGATCCATGCTTTTCACCATTACATGTTATAGTAAGTTAGTTATAAATCGGGCGATAAAGCCGCCCCGTATACCGCATATAGATGTCGTAGTAACTTCCGGCCCAATATCTTGTGTATCTGCGAAATCCACCGCCTGGGGGATCATCAATGGCTACAACACAGTCAGCGTAATCGGACACATTTTCAAAAGTGTTAGTCGAACTATTAAGCATTCTAACGAAGCCATTCTCTGCTCCGAAAATCTTTCCTGACAGCTTTTTTATAAAACCGTCTTCAGATACCCGAGGTCTTTTCTTCGAGATTTTGCTCTGCGATTGATCGTATCTAAAAGACTTTGAGCCAACCCAGCCAGAGGGAACCGAGTTATATAGAATTCCAGTGTATCTATGATAATCCGTCAGTTCTTGATAGCTACGATAGCTGTATATATGAGCATCGCCCAGGTAGTGATTAATCGTGTCATTAAGCACTTGAAACCAATATGCATCGCTCGGAGCAACAGGATCGTAAAAAGAGTAATGATAACTTCCCCAAAAATCGGACTCATGAAGACGACTGTACCGATCATGCAAAACCGGAAAATCAATCGGCTTCCCAAGGCTTCTCACGTAGTAATTCAGCTCATCAACCCCAACCCCAGCTTGGCTGTAAAAGTATGTAGGGGTACAGCTCTGATGCGTCGATGTGATCAGTCGATGCTTGGTGTATGGTCTAGTGCGATGAAAGTATGGATCATAGACGTCATCAGTCCCGACAATCCGCCACGTCGAAAAGTCCCGCCGCCCGACGTCTATATCGCTTGCCGTAGTCCACGCCGGAGGAACCAGTCCACGAGCAGGGTCTTGATAGAAGCCTTGGCGAAGATACAAAGTAAAATTATCCACAAGCTCCCACCCGCTCGGTTGCGGCAGAGGCTCTGGCTTGTATGGCTCTTCTTCATAATCGAGCCCAGGATCAAGAGCGAAGCCGATAACCGTTGGCGTCCCAGAACCGAAATGAAAATCCACCACAACCCGATCCCCAACCTCAAACCGACCAAGAAAATCAGCCGACCCAAGGAAGTCACAATCACACGTATGCAACGACGAATTTTTTGGACTCAAAGAAACTGACCGAATCACTCGATCATAGATGTCGACTTCTGCGAGCAAGCCGTTAACGCCGATTGTGCGGATCACGCCGAACCAATATTTTGGGCGCTGAGTGAGGACTGCGGGCTGTGCGAGCTGGGCGTATAGATGACTCCAAGCGCTCATTTTTTTGCCTGGTACGATGACAGAGTCCTGTGCTGGATCGAAGCTTTGGCGGATGCTGTAGGCGGTCGTGTTGCCGTCTCTGGCGTGCTCTATTGCTGAAACTTCCGCACCCACTTGGATAGCATCAGACTTGTCGACGGCGATGCAATAAACTTCCTTTTCCGCTTCTATGGCTTGCAAGGCTTCGAGGTTTTGGCTGGCATTGAGTCTGCTTGCGTAGAGCTGCCTGAGTTCTTCTCGAAGGTTTCCGACTGCTTTTCCGTATGCCGTGACATTGCCTTGGGCGTCTATGTAGTCAGAGCGGTATTGGCTATCATCGCTGTCAAAGTCGTAGTCGATACCAAGTGCGTCAGCTTCCGCAACCGCTCGCTTTAGGTCTTCTTCAGCAAGCTCAAGCGCCGTCTTTTTGTCAGCGATAGACTCATCCAGAGACTCGATTTCAGAAGTCAAAGCGTCGATCTTTTCAGAGACGCCACGCAGGTCTTTCTGAATTTTTATGCGGTACTTTCCGGAGCCGAGATTCTGGAGCACGGTCGCTTTAGCCACACTGCACCTCCATTACGGACAAAGTGTCATCGACTATGAGCACTATCTCTCTGACTCGACGCTCAACGCCCCGAAAGAAAATTTGGTCACCTGGTTGGATATCGGTTGGTCGGATCCGCAAAAGGAGATTGCCGTCAGCCTGATTTGAGACGTACTGCACTTGCTGGATTTCTACAGTTTTCGGAGCACCCGGAACTTGATATTTTTGGTTCGCATTGATCTGCAAAGTGTTTTTGTCGCTGCTCTCGCTGAGATATGTCTGTGTCAGCTTTCCGCTAGCTATCTCTGACTCAGTAGCATCTTTCGAGAAGTACTCAACGCGCTGTGTGATCGACACCTGGTCGCCTTTATTCAGATCAGCGAGACCATCGAAAGCAGGAGCCACTGCGCTGACGAAGCTGGTGCCCTCCAGTCGTAAGCGGCTCTGAAAGCTCTTGATAGGTAGCTCTACCTGACCGTTCTGCGTCGTTACGTAAAGATGGTAGGTGACCCTTTTCTCTAGCTCTGTATCCAGCTTTATGACAGGCGCATAGGCGGAAAAGGGCATCACGAGGACACCCTGGGTCATTGGCGCTGACGCTGTAAAAGCTAGGTTCAAGGAGCCGTCGAAAGCCATTAGACCGGCTCCTCGACGTAGTAGCGCAGAGAAGCGACGGCACTGCTAACAGCCACGCCCTGGAGCGCTAAAACAGTCCTGCGAACATGAATTGCAACAGAAGCACCCGCCGCAATATTTGAATACACAAGCGAATCAGCAAGAGACACATACTCATCAAAAGCCGAACCGTCTGCACTCAGCTCATAGCTTTCTCCAGCTTGAGAAGCTTCTATATAAAAAGAGATAGAAGGTAGTTCAGATCCTGACTCATTTTTACAGTAAATAGTATGCGTTTCCTCGTCGCCCGAGGTCGCTTCCTGAGCAGTAATATCAGACAGGACGTTGTTTTTTACGTAGCTGAAACCACCGGTCATCGTTGCATTAGTTGACCCCAAACCAGCAAGGTCTGTGACTTCGAGGACTACGTACTTTTGGGCGCTGAACTGCATGACCCAGACGCCGTTTGAGGGCGGGGTGAAATTGGTGAAGTTCCCGAGGCCGTCGTCTATCTGAATGTCTTTTGTGCTTGTGTCTACAGAGATGGTCACGCCGGAAGAGGGCATACCGACACCATCGACTACGGACAAACCCGACACCTGGCTATCCAGACCAATCATCCAGTCCTGGCTTTTGATGCGCTGTGTCAGGGCTGAGTCGCTATAGAAAGAAATGAGGTTTTGCATCAGTACTGCTCCTGAACATCGACATAAAGAGTGACGAGATCAAAGGACTCAGACAGACGAGAGATGCTGACGTAGTAGAGAGCACCGTCGAGGCAGATGTAGCAGTAGCTGTATGTCGAAACTAAATACTTTAAGTAGTCCCGCTCCGCTTCGCTCGCTCGAAAGGCCAGTTGTATAGCTCTGTCCGCAGGTGAGAATCCTCGGTCTTCGATAGCGTATCCGCCGTCGAGAGTCTTAACCCTTGTCTTACGCCGAGACACATCACCCAAGCGGGATCTGCCAGCATCAACAGAGAGCAGGCGATCACCTAACGGGTCGAATTGTCTTGTGAAAATCGCTGCTCTCATATGTCTAAAATCTCCTAATTATATAACTATTATAACATTAAAATATAAATAAATGCTATATAAAGTCAGGAGCCGAGCAGGTAGTTGATTCCTTCTTCTGACGCCTCGACATGTGCGAGCTGGATCAGCTTTTCAAGCACCAAGCCCAATTCAGGGGCCAGCCCATCGGCATTGACCTGGATCTGTGCGTAGCCACTTTCGAAAGCCTCTGCGCGAGCGTTATTCATCCGAGTTATGCTGTTGGCCTGTTCTATCTGTGATTGTGCAATTTCTTTCGCAGTCTTTGCAGTCTCTTTCCTGATTTCCATTTCTGCATCAAGGATGTCGTTAAATTTGAGACGATCAAAGAAACCTGCACCGTCCATCCCTTCGACCACTTTCCCAATGACTTTTTCAGTTGAGCTAATGGTATTCATCGTCTGCTCAGCAGCACTCTCAAGCGTCTTTAGAGCAGTCTCCGCACGTGCGATATCAAGCTCAACAGCAGCCTTGTAGACTCCCGCAGACACTTCATCGAGTTTGATCTTAAAGTCTTCTACTGACTTTGTTGCGCGGTCTTGCTCATCAACGACTTTTCCGGTCTCATCGATAAGCGTGCCAGTCTTTTTGATAGCTGACTCAAGAGACCCACCAAATTCCTGCTGGTATTTCTGAGCCGCAAGCTCAAGCAGAGCGCCCATTCCCTCGATTGACCCATTCAGTTCACCTTGGGCGGCCAGCTCTTCTCTCGCCATTTCCAACGACGCCTGGTGCTGCTCAAAAAGAATATTCCGCTTGTCGATCTCAGAGTCCAAAAAGTCCAGACGGTCGCTGTCGTATCCATCTCGCTTTCCGAGCTGGTCAAACATATCGACAATCACATCACCGGTATCCGAAAACATTTCGCTCACTGAAGAAAGCTCAGTCTTCAGGAACTCCAGTTTCTGCTCCAACTGACGAGACTGAATATCGAAAGCCACCTCAACAAGACGCAGTTTGTCATCAAAAGCCAAGGCTTCCAGCTCAGTCCTTGCGACACCAAGAGAGTCGGCAGCAAGACCCGCAGCATCGCCCAATTTCTTCTGACCGTCCGCCAATTTGTCAGTTTTCTTTGATGCCTCTTCAGTCGCATCAGATGTCTTGCCAAGCTCTTCGCCTTGCTTTTTAGCTGCATCCGCAACCCCAGCACTGGACTCAACAAGCTCGCCATTTGCTTTCCTAACGCCGTCCAGGCTTTCCGCCCAGTCCCTGCTTATACCAGTGATATCTGTAACGGCCTTGGAATACTCTTCAGAGCTGATTTTTCCTGACTCATACTGCTCACGCAGCTCTCTAATTGCTTTGCCCTGGTCTTCAATCGCTTTAGCGGTGAGCTTCGCCTGTTTTTCGTGATCAGTCTCAAGACCTAGCGTTATCTGTACGCCTTCTCGGAATTTCTCATTTTCTTTGTACGCATACGCAAACCCAGCAGACACAGCTGTCAGAGCAATTCCCAAAGGCCCCATAGCTCTCGCAAGTGAGGAGACGGCAGTAGCGGCACCCCCGAGCATCGGCTTAATCTTGTCAAAAGCAGAGAGGCCAGTGACAGCCTTGGTCAACTGTGCTCCACCGATTAGTGTCAAACCAGTCCCGATGCCGCCGAGGACGTCAGTGACACCACCTAGGACACCCAGGGCGACTTGTGCTTGCTTAGCCATGCCGAGAATCTCACCGGCAAACTCTTTCGCCCCGGTGCCGCTTTTGTTGAAAGCATCTACAGAGTCGACAACAACGCCGACCATTTCGTCGATTTCTTTAAAGATTTCAGTCGATACACGAGTCAGAGACTCAAGCGAATCAACCACAAACTGAATGGCTTCTGATAGTGCTTCAGGGTCTGACACATCAATATCGAAGATGTCATCAATCGCCTGTCCTGCAACCCCAAACGCGTCGAGCAATCCGCTCAGGTCGACATTTGCAAAAGCTTCCGGCAAGTTCTCTGCCAGCGTATATATATCTCCCTCAAGCTCTTGCAAAGCCCCGCGCATCACTTCGAAAAGCTGATCTGCATTGTCTGAAGCAGCGGCTGTGCTGATTGACTCCAAAAGCTCTGTGGTAGCTCTTGTGACGCCCTGGGTCTCTTTGATGTATTCGCCACCGATATTGGCTGCGGTGTTATTAAATGCAGTTTGCAACTGTTTTAGAGCGAATTCTGTTGAGCTTGTTTTGACCTCGAATTCTTCCATCGCAGATCCGGAAGAGTTTAAAGCGTTTTCCAAAACCTCTGATTGTTTTGCACTGGTTCCGAGCAAGATGGAAAAGCGAGAGGCTTGTTCTGCACCGCCGAGGGTTGCTGCGATGTACTGCTTTTGTACGTCCGTCAGGCTTCCGGATTTTTCGATGATGTCCGAGAGGATGTCTGCTGCGTTTCTGCGCTGTCCGTTTACTTCGAGCTGTATCCCCAATTCATCACGTAGCACCTGCGCTTGTTCTTTGGTCGGCTTAATGAGGTTAGACATGACGGTCTTGAGGGCGTTTGCAGATTCAGAGCCCGACTGAGTAATCTCAATCATCGGTGTTAAAAGAGCGGTTATTTCCTCAAAAGACAGCCCCATCGTTTGAGCAAGAGGGGCGATGACGGCCATACCATTACCCAGCTCATCAACTGTTACCGCATACTTGTTAGACGTTGCGTTGAGTACGTCCATTAATCTGCCAGCTTGGTCAGCTTCAGCCCCAAAGCCTTTAAGGGATCGAATCAAAATCTGTGTGGATTGGTCAGCGGCAAGGTCAGCGGCATTAACACCAAGGAGCGATTGTTCGACAAGGTAGAGGGATTCTTCGATTGTGTAGCCGGTCTGGACGAAATCTGCGGCGGACTGAGTAACCATGTCTGAGCTGACGCCGAACTGGTTCGAAAGCTCGATCAGCTGGTCTTTGTAGTCCGCAGCGAATTGGCCTTCCGACAAGACCTTCTGCAAGTCGGTCATTGCTGACTCTAGCTTGATCGCCTGGTTGGTTGCATATGCCCCAGCGGTTATAGCAACAGCAGCGATGGCAGCGTCGAGCTTAAGAATTCCGTCAGTGACACCTGCTACCGGGTTGACGATAGACTCTGCGGAGCCTCGAAGGCCATCTAACTTGCCGGTTATTCCATTGATTGTGTTTCCGGTCTTGTCGACTGCCCCAAAAACTATTTCGACTGTTGATTTTGCTGGTGTTGCCATGTTCTTGTCCTGTTATTTTTTGCGCTCAGCTTCAATGCGTTGCTGTCTTTCTTCCAAAAAGATTCCCCATAGATGCCTTTCAACGTCCGTCAGCTTGCCCTCAGGGAATAGGTCAGGGCGGTGCTGATACAAAAAGCCGCCTTGCTCAGAGCAGAGAAAAAGATCAAACGCTATGTCTGAGCTGTTCCAGAGGTCTTGGGCTTTTTTTTTGCGATTACCCCGCCTTGATCGGTCAGCTCGAAAATCACTTCTGTCAGGTGCTCTAAAACATTTGGGAAAAACTGGGCGAGCTTGACTGCGAACTGCTGATCGATGACTGGCTCAACACATGCCAGCTTCAGTGCTTCAATTCGCACGCGAGTCCGCTCCGGCACTCCATCCACATCACCGAGTATTTCTTTGATCGCTTTTGATTTCTCGTGGTCAGATCCACTCAGAGCCGCGATGGCCGATTTGACGAGGTCGTCGCGTTGGTTGCACTCTCGAACTTTTGATACTTCCGCGTGTTCGAGTGCGCGAACTTTGAAAACTGCTTGTTCACCATCAGCAAAGAAGTCAGAGAGGGCCGTCACCGGCACCTCCCTTGTCCTGGGCTCGATCTGTGCTTTAGAAAAGGCTTTAAGATCAAAGCTCATACATCACTCCCTTAGCCGACAACCGAAACGC
The DNA here is from genome assembly GCF_900111555.1 of Marinobacter segnicrescens. Classification (GTDB taxonomy): domain Bacteria; phylum Pseudomonadota; class Gammaproteobacteria; order Pseudomonadales; family Oleiphilaceae; genus Marinobacter; species Marinobacter segnicrescens. The sequence continues at coordinate 22,553 of NZ_FOHZ01000025.1, read as the reverse complement.
CACGGCTTTCTGGGGAGATAGTGAAGTCACCTTGCACACGTCCACCGGCAGGGTAGGAACGGGACATACCCAACTTGCCCTGCTCAACGATGTAGTTGTTCTTGTAGCGGTCTGGGAAGAACTTGAAGAAAAGCTCTTCTGACTCAAGCTGTGCAAGCGGATCAGCGATACCGTCTTCTAAGTAAGCAGTAAAGGAAGCCGCGTTCAGTGAGGTAGAGGTAGAAGCGATAGCACCGCCGTACACTTCAGTAGAACTCAAGCTGTGGCTGTTTTCACTTGGCTGGAAGTCAGAAGCCAAATCGACGTCAGCGAAGATCGGCTCTGCGTAAGATGCATAGACAGCCTTTGAAACACCGCCAGTGTGGATCGGAGCCAGAGCAGCTGCGAAAGATACCTCACCCGCCTGTGAATTCACTTTGAAGACCGGAGAAAGGCTCATCTCTTTGTGAAGCCCAGGCACCTGGTAAATCTCAGAAGAAGCCACCTCGGCAACAGCCTGAGCACTCAAGCGAACCTGACCAACTTCAATAGCATCTACCGGAATCAGGGCAGGGCCACCAGCTTCACCACGGGTCTCACTGAATGTAGTGCCTTCTGCGCCGTTGATAGCCTCATAAGCGCCTGATGCATTGATAACAATACTGGCGATCACGTGGGTATCTACAGCTGCGCGAGTCAGTGCGACAGAGTCTTGAGCGACAGTGACTTTCTGACCTTGCAAGTTGGCTGTGGCGTTGCCGACGACTACGGAATCATTGACGCCAGTGTCTACAGAGATCTGAGCGCCGGTCAGGACGCCGTTTGGCAGAACTACTGGGGCAAACCCAGAGCGCTTGGAGAACATCTCTGCATCGCTCTCAAAGACTTTGCGGTCGCCCGAGTCAGTAAGTTGGGTCATTGGTACAGACTGTTGACCAGCCTCGTATTGTAAAAGTTGATTACTCATAATTATATTTCCTTTTTCAACGTTGAAGTTAATTAAATGCTATCGGAATAGCTATGCAATAACGCTCAGTGTGTGTGGATCGATCCGATACCGAACGTTGATGCTCATGACAGCGCCACAGAAGGGGGATTGTCCCTCGCCTATGGCAGGCTGAATACTTTCTAAGACCAAGCGGTCTACTAATCCACCTAAATTCTCGCTTGGTCTGTCTTCAATTCTTGGAGCCTCAGGGGCTCTCCATAATGCTTGATATGCGTCGTTTGCTAATAGGGCGCTCTTGTCTGTCAGTGGATCGCTGCGCCCGCTGTTATCGTAAAATTCAATCATCAGCGACAGCTCTCTCAGGTGCTTACCCGGCAATACTTCTGACAGGCTGTCCGACTGGGGCCAGTAGTTGATACAGGGCATCTCGCCAGTCGTGAAGGGCGTCAGTCGTGCTCTTTCCAGCTTTCTCAGATCAACAGAAAAACCGTTGGCTTTTGAAATATTCTTAAGCCTCTCGTGGATCTCATTTAGTATCTGCGTTTGCGCTGGGATCATAAACTCTTTGCCAAATTCTCGTTAATTGTGCTGAGCAAAGTGGGTATCTCTTTTTCCGCAGTGCTCTTAAATTCCAGCCTTGGTTTGATTGTTACGGACTTAACCAACCAAAACATCGGCTTATTATTTAATAATATCATATATCTGGCTTTATTACTATTAATTGGTAAAATAAAAGCGCCCGCGTTGAAAGCCTCTCGCGCATTCATTCGCATGACTCCTGAAGCCGTCTTATTGTCGCTTGCAGGTATATTGAGATATGGGCCACCTGGCAGGTTTCGGTAAGCTTTTTTGGCATTTATGACACCGCCCGTTTCGTGGATCCGAGCATATGGGCTATTCGTCCAGACCCGCCCACCGATGTCGTCCAGAGTGGACCCATAAACACGAGAATTGAAAGATCGGGAAAGCTCGCCGGTTCGAGAGTAGAGGGGGCCAGTCTTAGTTCGCTGAGACATCTTTCCCTGTATCTTGAACATGGAGACACGAATGGCATCTTTTGCAGCTTGAGCAGCATTAGGCCCAGCGTCTCGCAGTCGCTGCATCACATCTTTAAGCCCAATAACCTTCACATCTGCCATTACATCACCTGGATCTTTTCAGACCTCTTCAAGTCGTCTTTTTACACATCTATTTACGGGGGCACTTTTTTCCAAACAATTATTTTCTTTATATATATGAAATTAATTTCGACCAAAAAAGTGCCCCCGCTACTCTCCCAAGGGCTACAGACCATTTTAAGGACTTTTTGGGGTCTCGCCCTGCGGGCTTAAAATAACCAGCCTTATTATGGTCGGTATAGCTCAAAATGGGGCAAATCATCGAAGCTGTTGTCCACCACTTCTGTATCCATATCCCAATCGCCACCCCAGCGCACCAGGTGCTCAATCTCACCGCAGGCATACAGATACTCAGCAACACCAATCACAACCCCGGCAAACAAACTGAAACGCTCACGGTCTCTCCAGTCGATAGGCCACGGCGCAGCATCGACAGCCATGCTCGGGTAGGAGTTGTGCTTGCCGTTTGGGAATTTGACCTTTGACTTCCCCTCGGCGAAAAAGCGATCCTGAGCCTCTTGACCCCGATGTCCCTCAATAATCGAATGATCAAAAAAACTGATAACAAAACCAAAAATACGCTGTAAATCGGGATGACAGGTAGATAATTTTGAGGAGGATTTGTCAGAGTAGCTCGGCATATCAACCACCCGAACTTCCGAGAACTAGCTTCCCTATGAAGCCTAATGCGCTTAAAATCCCCGAAATAACGATAGTTCCTGTTATCTTTTCATAAATCCGCTGACGCCGTTCTTCGCGCTTTTTTACTACTTCAATATAACTGACCAAGTCATCGATATGCGGCAAAAGATTATCGAGAGCTTCGTGGTGTTTGCAGTGCTTTTGATCCCAATCCTCGCCCATCTCGGCATTTTTCTGAGCTTGTATCGCTCTGGTGACTGCTGCCGCGATGTCGTCTGCTGTTAGCGTCCGTGCTTTCTCTAACTCGTCGTAATCCCTTGCCATAGTGAAGCCTATATAACTAAATGTTCTATTTGTTGTTATATTATAACATAATTAGATATAAAAAATAAATAGATGTAAAACTAATTAAGGCAATTAATAGGCAAGCTTCATGAAGTGCTTATGCGGAACCACAACCATCGGCATTGCCTTATCCTTTGAAAGATCAGAGAAGCGGTAGAAGCGTTGCTCAATCTCCCGACCTTTGATTTTGTAATCCACGACGGCCATTTTTTCGGTTGCGTTGATTGCATCTCCGACAATAATGTTTCTTTCGAGTATGTATCTGATAACAGACAACAAAGCCTCAGAAACTTCAGAACCTCGAACCTCCTGAAACTGCTTCTCGATTTCCTTTGTCAGTCTTTCTCTTGACTCAGAAACGTTCTCGGGGCAGATGTCGATACCGTAGATGGTTGTCAAAATTCGGACGATGAAAAACTCATATGTCTTTAGAGGACCTGCGCTGTATTTCTCATTAATCCTGGCTAGCTTCCTTCTGAGTATTTCGATCAGGAAATTGCCATTACCGCAGGCGGGCTCCAGGTATTTGTATTTGATGATTGTGTCGGGGGTTTTGAGGGGTATCAGGTCGAGCATTGCATTAACTTCACGCTCGTTTGTGTAGACTTCAGCGAGATCTTTTACTCTGTCTTTGGATTTGATTTGATTGTTTTTAGATTTTGCCATTTAATAATATTACCTTATATGTATTATTCCATAATAAGAGAATACAAATAAAAGGTAAAGTAATTAAACGCCCAAAATCCCAAAATTCTTGTGCTTGTCCAGCAAATTCCGAACCTCTCTCAAAAGCCCAAGCTCTGGCGTTTGTACCGAACCTCCATCATTTGATACCGAAGTTGCGCCTATATGCGGCAAACGGTTGTATTCGTACAAAACTTGCAAAAGTGCCGCTCGCTCTATATCAGCTGGGATCTCATCAAAACCGCCCTGGTATTTGACCTCAAAAAACACGTCATTAAATGTTCCACGTGGAACAATAGATGGTAAGGTAATGCCCGCTCGGGAAATACGAATTTGGTCTAGATCTATGGGCGAGACGTCGACAGTGACAGACTTGATCTTTTTGACGGGCAGGGCACGTAGTGGGATCTCGTTGCTATCGATCCAGCCGGACTCTGTGTAGCTGTCTTGCTCGATGTAGCGTCCTATATAGCTCTCGATGCTGGCCTTGACTGAGTCGAGCAGGACTGCGAGTTGTGGGAAGTCGTCAAGCGTGGCCTCGCCACCGGAAGACACAGGGCCTTCGAGGTCTATGAGGTCTCTGATTTTCTCAAAACGCACTAACGCCATAACGACTCCGAAAATTAATTAAATGCCCAGCTGGGGACAAAAGAGGAGAAAAACCCCAGCCAGGACTTTGACTTAAACTGCGACCATTCTGTGAGGGCCGACGATTGCAGAAGCTCCGTATATGGAGGTGCCTGCGTTGGTAACAGTTACACGGTAAAACGAATGCTGAACACCGTTGATGTTGATCTCATTGAGACCGGCAACCGCAGCAACAGCTCGGTCAGCATCTTCAGTCCAGGTCACTCCGTCGTCGCTATACTCAACAGCAACATCGACAGAGGTGCCTAGAGTTCCGACATTCACGAGGAAAGTGACGCCCCGTTGGTTGTGTGTATTGATTGCTTCTGAGCTGACTACAGCGTCAGTTTGTGAGCCGATGGCAATTGCCTCAGCCACATCAAAATTAACTTTAAATCCGCCTCTCATGGCTTTGCCTCCAAAAGAAAGATGACTTGAAAGGGGCCAGGAACTCCCAGCCCCTCAGTGTTTAGCCTTAGGCCTTGATCTTCACAGGCACGAAAGCTTCGGTCATGGTCACACCAGCTGCGTGACGGGCCTTAAGAAGGAAACCAACAGTGCTGGAAGTGTCGTACTCACCACCGGTCAGACGCTTAACGGTCATGTCGGAGCGGTCGTAAACTTCGAACTGACGCAGATCACCAACAACAATCGGGAACTTGCCAGAAGCGATGTCGTCCATGTCTTCAGCAGTAACGATCTCGATGCCGTTGAAGTAGCTCACGCCACCTTCTTTGGTCAGCAGCTTATTACCGTTGCCGTCACGAACTTTTGACAGAGTCGCTTCGGTGTTGCTGTTACACATGATCTTTGCGTTTCTGCGGTACTTCTTCTTCAGCTTGTAGAGAGCCTTATTGATCAGGTCTTCAACAGCCTGGTCATCAGCACCCAAAGAGCCAGAAGCCAGAGAAGTAACGGCATTGGCCTTGGTGTCAGCAGACACGATACCCAAAGGCTCACCAATTCCAGTCCCAACGATAAAGGCTCGGCCTTCTTCCTCGGACAGAGACTCAGAGAACAGCTCTTCCAGCTTGGCTTCGAGATCGTACTGAGAGTCAGACAGTGAGTTTTCAGGAATGACAACCAAAGACTTACAGTCGTGCACTTCCAATCGAGTGAAACCGGAGGCCAGCTCTTCAGGAGTCGGAGCAACTGTCCCGTAGCTAGACTTCGGACGGCTCAGGGTTGGCACCAATACAGAGCTGTTGCCAGTGCGGTTAACCGAGGCATACTTCCGGATCTCGTTCATCTGAGCGGCGTTGGTCTTAATGCGTGCAGCCAGTTGCTCAGGCATAAAAACAGCGCCGTCTGCGTCAGTGCTTCCGTCCAGAGTTCTCAGCTCTTCAACGATCCCTTTCCGTGCGTAACTTTCGAACAGCTCAGAGCGCTTTTGAACCTCAGCGTCAACAACTTCACCGCCGACAGTCGGACGGTTAGCAGCAGCAGAGATAGTGTCGATCTGTCCACGCAGTTCGTCGATTTGAGCAGTCAGGGTTTCAACCTTCTCACCAGCTTCTTGATTAGCGCGTACTTCGGTTTGAAGCTCTTTAAGCTGCTCAAGCATTGCTTTCAGTTCTTCGTTCATGATATTCACCTTATGAGATTAAATGCTAAAGTAAATTAGCGAGTTTTGAATTGATTAAGGGTGTTGCGCAGCTCGGCCATGATCGCTTCATCGAACTCAGGCTCGTCTTTCTGAGACTCAGGAGCCGGTTTTACAAAAGCGTCGAGTACCTTGCTTCGCAGTTCTACAGATAGTCCCGAAATTTGTTCGATCAGGTCTTCTGCGGTTTGGGCTTTTAGAGCGTCATGCGCTCCACGAACTTGATCTGGAAGTGCTTGAGCAGCGGCTTCATCGATCATTTTTCCACGCCTTAAGTCTTCGACCTGGGCACGTGTCAGAGTGGAGTCAGCAGCGAAATCCAAAGCTGATCGACCTTCCATCACTTTCTCGAAAGCAGTGGCAAGCTCGTTAGCTTCAGGATTACCGCGCAACTCCGGCTCGGATTCTATTAACTGATCAAGCCATACCATGTAAGCGTTGTGAGCATCGCCCCAGGCTTGATCCATATTTCTCATTAATTCATCGGTGGACTCAGAGTCCCACCAGATATCCCATACTGTTTCGTCAAAAGCGGAAAGGATCCGACGACCACCTGTCCTCAAATCGTTCTCATCAATTGTCTTTTTAAAGTCAGTAGCCCTGACGCTGTTGGGATCTATATCTGCTTCCGGACCAGAGGCAAAGTTGACTGGTGAAATTTCCATAAGCTGTACTTCCGTAATTTGTCTGACGCCATTTTTGAAGCCAGCGTCTTTGATAATTTTGAAACCAAACGACATCATATTGAGTTCGCCGATCTTCATGAGTTCGAAAGCATCGCGTGCCCTTTCAATTCCCAGAGCTAGCTGAGCGCGGAAGTAAAGGCCTTTGTCGTCTTCTCTAAGCTCAAGGATTTTGCCAATCGGCATATCTTCGAACTTGTGGTTCCAAAGCAATTTGATCTTGCCTGCACGCTCGGATATGGTCTTCTTAAAAGCCCCACGCTGAAATGCCGTGTTGTGTGAGTCAGTGGTATTCCATGTGACTACATAGCCGCTAAAGATGCCTTCGCCGTCGCTCTCTGCGCGTGTTTCTATAAAGCCCGTGTATCTTTTATCTGGCGACATTCTCATATCCTTTATTCGTTTGAGTCTTAAACATCTACTCGTTTATAACATTATAACATATAAACAAGTAAAAACAAATTAAATGCAATAGTTATTTACTGTTTACCTGTGACGCTTAACAAGCTCACTCGAAACGCATTGAGCATCTACAATTCACACGATCTGCGACGGTTGTCTGCTGGTCACATGGATACCTTGGAGACCCGCCTAGCTGATTTGAGAAGCGCTCATCAATACCGACACGCTCTCCTGACCTTGCGTTGTGAGCATCTCTCGCACCGCCTGAGGTCATCCAAATTTTGAACCTTGCGCCCGCTTCTTCTGCTGCTACTTGCTGTCCCATGCTTGATGCAGTGCCTGTCAGGGTGCGAGCGATTGCTAAAGACCGCTGGGGACCAAAAGCGTGATTTTTGCTGAGTCTGTCTTTGAGCTGCTGCACAGTCTCTCGATTCTCACGACTTACCTGGACTTCCTGCATGATCAAGGCGGTGGTCGTGGCATTGATAAAAGCCAGCTCGCCCAGAATGATCTGCTCTTCTTCCAGCTTCGAAAGGATCTGCTCAAAGATGAAAGGATCATTTCTGAGCTGCATAGACTGAGAGCGCTTCGACATCACGACCTGCTCACCGGCTTCCGCTCCGCACATGCCGAGGGCAGTCGAGATGATCGAAATATGGCTCTCAGATAATTTCTGAAGGTTTTCCCTCACATCATCTTCTGAAATCGACGAGAGAGCGCTGTCATCGCTGAGTAAGTAATCGAGCTGTTTTGTGAACAATTTATCCCACAATGGCGCTACTTTTTCGGATGCGTATTTTTCTCTGCGGTCTTCTTCTTCTTTGACTTGATCTTGGTCCGCTCCGCGCAGGGCCAGGTTTGATAGCGTCCAGTCTTGCCTGAATTCCTGTCGTCGCCTTTCAATTTCAGGCGAAATCTGGGGCTTTTTTGAGGATCTTGACTCCTCAGCGGGCTTGCCGTCTTTGAAGAGAATTTTTGACCCACCGAAAGGCACATCCCACCCTGGATATTCCTTTAGGCCCAATTCAAGTCTTTCGTTGATAACGCTCATTGGGACGCCCATTTCCCAGAACTTGTTCGCTCTCTCGATCTTGCTGTCTTGGCTTTCTCTTAGAGCTTCGACACCCGAGAGGTCTGCGCCGATGTATTCGCCATTTCTCAATTCATCTCGCAGAGCGTTATTGAGCGCATCAGTGATCAGGTTAAGGCAGGGCAGTACTGTGTCTTGCCAAAACATCCGCTTTGCTTCGCTGACGTTGTTGTAGGAACTGGAATCAACAGAGCCAGCGATCTGCGGGGGTACTCCGAAAATCCCCAGGATCTCGTCCCGGTTCCACTTCCGAGAGTTCAGAAAGTCCATCTCAACTTGAGTCAATCCAAGCTTTGTGATGCTTGCTTCTTGTCCAAAGACCAACGGCAACCCCGCATTTTTAGAGCCTCTGAACTTGCTGATAATCGACTTTAAAATTGACTTCTTTTGCTGATCGTCGAGCTGTCCTTTCACGCTGATAGCGATGTCAGGGTTGCCCCGGTTTTGCATTAGGGATTTGTTCCAGTTCGCTTGCTCCACGTCCAGATCCACAGCCTTAGCCGCAGCACGAAGAGGGGAGAGGCCACGGAGTGGATCAGCCGGATCCTGCATGCAGATGCGAATTACCGACTCGGGAGTAAACTCAGAGCTAGTCTTTCGTGAGCCGTTTGAGTAGATCTCGTAATTTTCGATTAGGCCCTGATGGCTCTTTGATCCCACTGGCGCGATGCGGTCAGGTGAGATCGGCCACAGCCACTTCATGTCACCAGAGCGATTCTGACTACCAGTTCTAACTTTTTGCAGATAAGCAGACCCACCGAGCTGCAACCAAGCGGCCATTAACTTCATGATTTCAGACCGGCTCAGCTCCTCGTGCGGATTATCTAAAAGCTTAGAGATAGGGTGATCCCAAATCGCCTGGCCATCTTTGTTGTAGACAACCAAAGGAGGCGTAGCCACAGCCCCAGCAATTTTCGAGACAGCGATATAGACCCAGCCCGATGCGTGCATGCCTTCTCGTACGCTCTTGAGCACAGTGAAGTCCGACCACTTGGCACGCGGCATCATGGAAAAGTGCGTATCGACTGAGCTTGCCATGTTCCTTTTTTCTAATTCGTCTGTCATTTTGCTGTCTCTTTATTTTTAGATGCTATAGTTACTTTGCGCGGATATAAGGCTTTGCATTTCCGACGTCAGGCATTTTCGGCGTGAGCTTAAGAGCGCCTGTTACTGTCTTCTGCACGTACAAAAGCACCGCACGTTCGATGTTGTAGTACCATACGATAAGCTCTGATTTTTCAGCGTTATAGACTGCGTGCGAGTAGTTCATGCTGCCGTATTCCGCTTTGATAGTCGTGAGATCGAAAAGCTGAGTCAGTGATGAGCCGTCTTGCGTCTGATAGATAATGCCCTGATCCAACACCAAGAATTTGTCCTCTACAGCTACTAGTGAACGCTGATTGCCCGACATCGTACCTTTCACATTATTCGCTATAGCCGCTCGGGTCTTTATATCTACGAGATCGAGCCCGTTTGATAGACCGACAACTGCGAGCACATCATCTTTTATGTCAGCGTATGAGTAGCAGTAGAGCGTGTAATTTGGTGGTGTCAGACCGCTAAAGTAAGTGCCAAAGCCGGAAAAAACATCATCCGCATCTTGAGCGACACGAACAAAGCCATCACCCCAGGTTAAAAGATAATCGCCAACCTTTCTTAGGTTCATGCCGTAGCCTGAGATAGTGCTTGCATACCTGAAGTGAAAAAGGTCAGTCGTCACATAAAATCGAGATCTGCTTGAGTCAGACACGAGTATGACAAGATAGTCTTTGTACCACTCCGCTTTGATCAACGTCGTAGCGAAAGCGGGGCTGATATCATCAATTGTCACTGTGTCATAAAGCGTAATTTCTGGGTTCGCAAAGTCCTTAATCTTCTGAAACTTCGAAATCTTCACCGCCTCGCTTCCGCTGTATGTGTAGCGGTAGATAAGAATGTCGTAGTTAGATGAGCAGCACGGGCCTTTCACGAAACAGTACTGAGAAGAGTAGTCGGGGAGACCAGTGATGTGAGATGACTTCATCACCCCATCTTCGCTATAAAAGAGCACGGCACGAGAATTGTTTCCAACCGAAACCCAGCAATCGTCTAACTCGCACATCGAATTTTGATTGCCTACATCGACTGGTGCGATTGTATCTGAAAGCACTGACACAGAGTCGAGAGCGTAGCTGTAGCCGAACGCATGAAGGCCACTTTCGATCAGCTCAGGGTATGCGGTCTCGTCGATCTGAGAGCCGTCGCATGACAAGTAGTCAGAGCCGGGGTGCTGGGCAAAGTAAGACACCTGGCCAACAATCGATCCACCTGCCGCACCTCGCTCGCCTTTTGGCCCTTGGTCACCCTTGGGGCCTTGATCACCTTTGTCGCCTTTCTGACCCTCGATAACAATTGCTGGGCCGCTTTCTATGACTACTTCGCTCATGTAAAAATCCTTTATATCGATATCTTATTATAACAAATAGATATATTAAATGGAATTCTAATTATTAAATGGAGGATCAGGGAAGACCACGTCGTCGGGGCTCTGGAAAGTTTCCGGAATGTCACGAAGTGCCTGCCTGTATTGAGCAATTGACTTTTTTTGGTCTGAAAGATCCAGGGTAGGGTCTATGATCTCTGCATCTTCTGCTTTGAAGAGTGCTGCATCAGCCTCAGCGAACTTCTTTTCACGCTCTGCTCGAATCTGCTCCCATGTCTTTGACCTAAAAGGCTCCACGGCTTGAAGAGAGGCGTCAATATATCTGACCGGCTTCTTGTCCATAATCGCTTTGATAATCTGCTCGTCAGTCACTTTGATATAGTCAAAGCCCGACTTTCCTAGATTTTTTGTTGCCAACCCAACGACAACCCCAAACTTATTGACTATTGCATACATTTTTTATTCTCCATTATTGCGCTTTGATGTACGGGTGCATGTCGCCGTTAGCCACGCCGCTTGGCAGCACGTTTAGGAACTCTTGGATCAGTGAGACCGAGTAGTGCGCAGCGTGATCGCCGTAGGTCATGTAGCAGTGCAGCATCTGTATATTGTTGTCGTATCCCATTACTTGATAAGAAGACCAGCTAGAATATCCGGAATCGTCCGACAGAGATGAGACCAGCGTGGCGGTGCCCAAGTCAGCAGAGACAAAGAAAAGATTTGTGCGAGTCGATGAGTTTGAGTTGTAGGTCAGCACGATAAAGCCGTCTGCTACAGCTGTGACAGCATAGGGCTTTGCGTCATATCCGGTTGCATCGACCATCGGATCACTTTCGAGATATGTGTCGTCTGATGCATTCCAAATCGTCAGTGTTTTTACTGTGTCCTGCACGATGCCCAGCTTGTCTTTGCTAGCGCTATAAGAAAGCTGACTTGGATAGAGGTAGTTATCGACAGAGACGGGGAGCACTGTGTAGACGTCATTTTTGAAATCTGCGAGAGACTCAAAAACCTGAAGTCCAGATTGCGCATTTAGTATCAGACGGGATCCGCAAACAAAAAGGCCGTTTGTGATCGACGACGTGAAAGCCGAAGATCCGTGGTTTGTAAAAGCCGTAAAATCCGAAGAGGTCGCACGAGAATAATTTGGGTGGTAGATGACAAACTCATCTTCATAGATTGCAGCTTCCGGGAAGTTCGAGAATGTCAGCCCGGTATCGACGATGTCATAGACCGAGAGCACCACATCAGAGCCGACAGGGACAGTCGTAGAGACCTTGCCAAGCTTCTGATTTCCAGAGTAATCTGCGCGATATACGACATAGACATAAGAAGGATCGCCGCTCTGAACAAACTTGACTTTATCGGAGTACGTAGAGCCATCTGACAACGTGAAATTTTTGCTTTGAGAATGGTCAGATTTGTGGAGCAGGACTCCGTTGTAGTCGTTGCCCATGTATGCGTAATACTCGTCACTGAATTCTTGCAGAAATCCTTGGGCTGTGCCGGAAAGAGCACTATTATTTAGATAGCTTTGAAAAGTAAGGTCATCAAACTGCGAAGAGCCGGGGTTTACCTGATCCGCTGCAAGCCCTGAAGCCGCCAAATCTGGATAAGCTAAAGGATCATAAAAAGACCCGTCACAAAGCAGCCAGTCAGCACCTGGGCTCTTTGTAAACAACGCAACAGTGCCGACCGGAACACCCCCGCCAGAGGCTTCTAAAATTCCTGCATTGATGGTAGAAGCGTCGGATAGAGTCAGGATCAATTCGCCGTCTTCTGTGATCTCAGCAGCGGTTACAGACACACCATCAGCACCTGGCGATCCATCTGCACCAGCAGGGCCTTGGATACCTTGTTCACCTTGAGGACCGGCAGGGCCTTGAGCACCGTCCGCACCGGCAGGGCCTTCCGGACCTTGCGGACCCGCTGGGCCAACGACTGAGCCAGCATTGACCGTGGATCCATCTGAGTAAGTGATGACAAGCTCGCCAGCCGTGGTGACTTCTGTCGATGTGATCGTAAAGCCATCAGCACCATCAGCACCGTCCACACCAGCTGGCCCTTGAGGCCCTTCAGGGCCGAGGACATATCCCAAGTCTTCTGAAGTGCTGTCGCTATAAGTGACGACAAGACGACCTTCCGGAGTGACAGTACTTGATGTGATCTTTAGACCATCAGCACCCACCGGACCCTGAGGCCCTTCGGGGCCAACTGGACCTTGGATACCTTGCTCACCCTGAGGGCCAGCGGGACCAACTGGGCCTACGTCGCCTTGGTCGCCTTTTAAACCTTGCGGGCCTTGAGGGCCTTCGGGGCCAGTTAAGCCAATCGGGCCTTGAGGGCCAGTCTCACCTTGAATGCCTTGTAAACCCTGTTCACCCTTCGGCCCTACATCGCCCTGTGGACCCTGAATACCTTGCGGACCCACCGGCCCAACCACCTTGCCAGGATTAACCGAAGACCCATCAGACAGGCTTACAATCAGCTCGCCATTTGCATCAATCTCAATAGTGGAAACAGACACGCCCTGGTCGCCTTTCTGACCTTCTATGACAAGAGTTTTCCCTACTTCTATAACGGTTTGTTTCATTTTTATTTGGCTCCAATTCAATCGTTGTCAGTAGCGTCAGGGCGGACGACAAAGCGGTCTTTGTACTGCTCAGGCTGGGGTAAAACGGTGTTGATCTGACCGGATGGCGTGGTCTGCTGGATGTCCCAGTAATACTTCCCAGCCTCTACTTGTGCGGTTAGCTCGTGCGGGATTTTGATGAGACAGATGCCTTCGATGCCGTGGAATTCGGGTACGGTATGGACGACTTGCAGGACAGGGGGTTCGTCCCAATCTTCGACAAGCGTGAAAGTGAAGACGTGGTCTATTATGTCTTGTGCAACGCCGTCAATTTTGAAAGTGAGCAAGATGCTCCAGTCGTCGCCTTGTCGATACTCTCCGAGGATTTCGCTCATTACCCTGTCCGCTTATAAAAATATTCTATGTTATAACATTATAGCATATATAAACAAACAGAGTAAATAAATGGAATTAGAAATGAGCGGCTAGTTTCTGTATCGATTGTTTGTGTAGCTGCGAAATTCTTGCCTCAGTGCAACCCAAGACCCCAGCAATTTCCCGAAGCTTCATACCTTGCGAGTAGCACATCTCCATGACCTTCCTATTCCGTTCCGGAAGGCTCTTGAAAAGATCCAGGACCTCGATATCTTCATACCCACCGCCACTGGTCAGAGAGTTGCTCCATTCCATGTCTTCAAAGCTTGTGAGCGGTTGAGTATCGAGACGCATCTCTCTGACGTCTTCGACTGATACTCCCAAAGCTTCAGAAATTTCAGAATCACTCGGATCTCTGCCAAGCTTTTTGGACAGCTCTGACTCAGTATTTAAAAGCTCATAAGCCGCCTGCCGCACCTGCCTCGGCCTCCAGTCCAACCGCCGCTTCTCGTCGATGATCCGGTTCCTTATCGTATTGAAGACAAAAGCGGGGGACGCAGAGTCCAGGTCATCGATACCGCCAAGAGTTATCAGAGCGATCTGTGTCATGTCGTTATCATCGAGCATGCTGCATCTCTGCGACTGCATGCTCTTGATGACCTGCTTGATGAGTGGCTGGAATTTCTGAAAATTCGCGTTTTTCATCAGTGCAGTGAGTGTCCTTCGATTTCTCTCTGTAACATCTCGATTTCGCTATCAACTTCTTCCAAGAGCTGGTCTAACTGCTCTGATGACATCGCTCGCAATTCTTCGTCAGTGTAATTTTTCATCTTCAATTTTCCTCTTCTTTGATTTATATGCAATATGATTTAGGTTGATAGAGAAGACTCAGCACGCTTGCGAGCAGCCTCGATCTTGAGCCGATTTTTCTCTCTGATGCGCTCATTCTCAGCCTTGATTTTCCGACTCTCTTCTTCTTCTTTTTTTAGCTGCATGATCTCGTCGTGTATGCGCTGCTGATCTTCTTTAATCTCTCGAAGATACTCTAGTACCTCTTCTTTTGTGAGTTCTTTAAATTCTTCTTGGGTCATGTCGAGTAAATCTTTTTTTGTTTCCATCATGCCTTCCTCTTTATATGTAATTGTAAGTGGGGCCGGATCCCCTGATGCTCAGAAAAGTCCTTTTGGCTTAAGCTCACTTGTGCCGTACAGAAAAATGTGTTCCAAGCACTGATTAGCGACTGACTGGCCAAGCTCAGGTGCCCAGGCACCAATGACATAGAGAAGCTCTTCATGAGTTGCACAGCCACCCTTAGCCTCTTCAACGCTTTTTTTGATCTCTGAAACCAGATCGGCAATTTTGTCAGACTCAGGCTTTTCCATTGTGCCATTAGCCGCCTCATACTCTTTGCGACGTTCTTCTCTTAAAGCCTCACGCTCTGCACGACGCTGATCTCTTTCGCAAATATGATTTATTTTATACTGAGCCATTTTCAATTCCTCTTATTTGTTTTTTGTTAAAAGAGTTTTTATTAACTCTATACATACTATTATATCAGTAGTATCACATTTTGCAATCAAATAAACAAAAATAATTATATAGATGGAAAAGTAAATGCCGTCAAATATTGGGTTAGAAATTCCGCATACTTTCGGGCTTTTTTGAAATTCAGATATTGCAGACGATGTAGGTCTCGAAAATCATTACAAAACATTTACAAAATTTTACAAAGATTTTCGCCAATCAGGGTATTTTTGGTTAAAAATCGAGAGAGTATTTTCTATATACATATCAAAAGCATATACGCAAAAACGGGCCACTGTTTACCGGTAAACAAAAAAGGGAAAACAAGGGAAATGGTGTTAGAGAAGCTGTGCGTCGAGGTATCTTCGCACGACAGCTGGCTCATCGATCATAGCTTCCAAAGCCGTCTTTCCATCAAACACCCAATTCTTCTTTCTTATCCAGTCAGCCGCTTGGCGCTCTGTCGGAAAGATGGTGCGAAGTGCTTTGTAGATACCGAAGACATAAGATATGCGCTCAAGGCTTGGCGGGGATCCAGCCAGCTTTTCTCGCTCTTCTTCATCAAGTGTCCAAGCTTCGCATATACGATCAAAGACTTTTAAGGCAATATCTTCTTTCATCTATATAAGCTCCTTCTTCTATATATAGAAGATAGTATCAGTAAAAGTCTTCGAGTTCTTCTTCTAAATCTTTGAGATCAATGTCGTCGTAATCGAGCACAACTGCGAGAGATTGTGTGCGCTGCCATTTGAGAAGCTGTGAAAGGGTATCGACTTGGTCGTCATGCTTGCTCTTCGGAAAGTGTATGACTTCTTGCTCAAAGTCGTAGAGCCAATGAGCTTTCTCAGGGAGCATCACAAGACCAGCTTCAACGAGCGGGCTCTGGTTGCTCATTCGGATGATTTTGTTTGCTTCCGGCTCGATTGCTATTACCGGTAGGCCTTCTTCTCTTGCATCCTGGATCAAGCTCTGACCGCTGGCTTTGTCTTCGATAAGAATTGCATGTGGAGACCAGACCTCTGCGAGATTGATCAGTGTTCGCTTAAGCTCGGGATAGCCCGCACGTCGTCTCCAAACCTCAAGTAAATACCAACGCTTCGAATACTTCCCAAAGACACTGATGACAGACGGGTCGTTGATTTCCTTTGGCTTGAAAGCCGTGTCGCAGCTGAAAACGATCTGTTCGAAATCGACTGGCTGTTCCCCATAGCGACCAAACCAATCAATGCTGACAACTCCCCCCGAGGCGGGTGTAGGCTCTTGCTGCATCTGACCCGAAAAGACGTATGGGTCCGCATCTCTTTGCGCTTCTAACTCTTCTACAGTGTGCTTGAAGGGCCAGAGGGCTTTCTTCTCACCGGTCTCCGGATCTTCTGTCAGTGCAGCCAGCTTGAGATGTGTCCACTTGTCCCCGGTTCCCCCATCAAGCAAAAAGCCGGTCGTGTCTTCCTCATGGAGCCTCTGCATGACAACGATGATCGGGGTCTTTCGAGAGTTAACACGGCTGGCAATCGTGTTCGACATCCGCTTGTTAATGGTCTTGCGGATGGTTGGAGACTCTGCATCACCTGGCTTCAGAGGGTCATCGACAATGATTGCGCCGTAAAAAAGGTTCGGGTCGAGGTCTTCGCCTTTTGCGTCCAAAAAAGACGTGTCGATGCCCAGGGCTTCGAGTTCTTCTAGCTGCTCTTGTGAGATGTCTTCTTGAGCTTCAGAAGCTGTAGAGCCTGCACCAAAGCCCGTGACCGCACCTCCGCTTGATGTGGCATAGACGCCGCCGCCTTGGGTCGTGTACCACTTCTTTTTGGACTTCGCGTCGTCTTTGAGCCGTATGTGGGGCCAGATCTCTTGAAAGGCATCGCTGAGGATTAGCTCTTTTATCCGGCTGGAGTTGTCGAAAGCTAGCTCGTCGCTGTATGAGAGATGGATGAATTTTGCGCGAGGGTTCTTTGCTATCGACCACGCTATAAGCATGATGACCAGCATCTCGGTCTTGCCGTAGCGGGGCGGGATGTTGACGATCAGTCGTAGGATTTCGGCAGCGGTTACTCGGTAGATGTGGTCTTCGATGATGCGGTGATGATCAGAGACGATGAACTTTTGGCCGGTCAGCTGCTTAAAGAAATAGCGCACGAAGAAGAGGAAGTCCGTCTCTAGTTTATGTTTGAGAACGGCTTTGACTCTTGGGTCTTGGATCTGACTTTCGGCCACGATGGATCCCTCTTAGAACTTGTCTTCGAGGGACTTGGAGATGGCGGCGGCGGCTTCGGGGCTGAGGTCGAGTTTGGTTGATTGCTGGATTGGGGTGCCGCCTGGGCCAGATATTTCTGAGCTGCTCTTGTCTCGCCAGTCGAGGAGGTTTTTTGCGACCAGCGCAGCGAAATTCCCTTGATAGCTACCCATGAGGCCGTTTGTTGTTAGCATTTCCTCTTGGGTTTCTTTAGCCATCTCATAAGCGTGTAAAAATTCAGGCCTCAAAAGGCTCCCATCTTCCTTGGTTTCGTGTGCCCAGTTGTGCAGGGTCTTTTTAGTGATGCCGATTTTTCGACAGAATCCTGCAATGGTCGGGAAGACGTTCGCCTTATAGACTTTTTTAGTAGTACCATCTCTCTGCTGGACGTCTGAGTAAAAGCCAGGCTCAACATCGAAATGGTCAATGAGCATTTGAGCGAAACGAGGCTCGTACTTAGTTGGACGTCCTACAGGGTTCGTTTTCTTCTGAGCTGGCTTTTTCTTTGCTGCCGTTTTTCTTGTAGCCATTTCACGCAGCCTCTTTATTAGATGATATTGTATTAAGGTCGTAAAGATATCGAGCGATTAGGATTGCGTCAGAGCGTCCATCTTTAAAGCCACCACGAGGGCCGTAGAGGTTTGCGTCAGGGTATAGCTCCAGACATTTCTCTGCGATCTGCTGCTTCTTCGCTTTGTCTCTTTTAGATTGAGAAGTGCCCTTGGGGAATTTAATTGACCCAAGTCCGAAATGTTTTTGCCACTCTTGTGGTAGGGGCATAATTGGCTTTAGATCGCACATATATAGAAGAGTTAAAGCAGATCCAAAGCCAGCTCCGAAAGAAAACATCGAATTCGCAGAGTTGCCGCCCCGACTTCCGACAAGTTCAATGCACGCATGCTCGCAGTCTTTTAAAGCATTAATGAAAGGCTCTGCCTTTATGTAGTGACTCTTATCAATTTTTGCGCTTGGCATATCTAAGACACGCAAGAGCTGACCGTCTTTATCTAAGACAGCGATTGCTCCTGATGTGCCTGGGTCTATGCCTGCGTACATATAAAAGTCCTTGGATATCTTATTGTTATATTATAACACGCGGAGAGACTCGCAGGCAAAGTAAATGATATACTTGTAGCCTACCCACGCCAAAGACCTGGGATCTTTACGACCGAAGGGAGTAGACCAAATCATGTCAAAAAGAGATGTACAAATATTTTTGAGAAATTAAATTCTATATATTAGTGAATAAATAATTTCCGAGAAAAATCTGTACACATACTCTCCCAAGGGCTAGCAGGGATTTTAAGGACTTTTATGGGTCTTTTTCGCTTCGCTCAAAACATAGCCCAGGGTGGTGCTATGTCTGCCACGTTTAGGTGGTAAGAAAAACTTTCAATAATTTCCAAAATTAGTATTGTGAAAATAAATATAATTTGCTATAGTAATAAATGTGAGTCGAATAAATAATTAAATTTAGGTACAACAATGGAAAAATTAACTATTGCATCTGACTATTCAGAAGAAATATCAAGACTAAAGAAAAGTGTAGCGATAACTAGAGAAGAAATTTCATTCGAGCTTGTTTCTGAAGCTACATATAACGATTTCAAGGCTGTTGATGCTGCGGCAAAGAATAGAGTCAAAGTGACTTTGTCAGATAAATCATCTGTAGATTTTTCAGAGATTGATGACATCCTGGAAAGAGCGCTTGTTCGATTGAGCTATGCAAAAGAGCAGTCTGACAAAGAATACGCTGAGTCAGAGATTGTGAAAATCGTTACTGACAAGTGGCAGCTTACATTTTTTGAAGAAGATATAGAGAAGCTATCTGAAAAAGTGAGCGTGGATAAGATCAAAGAAAAGATCTCAGCTCGTGAAGCAGCCATTAGACTTTCTCACTCCAGCACTTGGACTTTCAATTTTGTGGAAAAATACAATGCCATCTATAAAAACCTAAGTGACATTTCCGAGAAGGTTATTGTCTACGGCGGCCCAATGGCTGGTGGCAAATCTGAAGCTATGCGTCCAATGTACAACCAAGCTGCTGAAGCTGGCGATCACCCAATCCTTGTGACCGGGAAGCGTTCAATTGCATCTAACTTCTTTCCGGACACTCATTCTGATCACTATCAGTCCTCAACTCACAGCAAGCGAAAAGGCGTTGTAAGCGTCATCAATTCACTTGTGAGCGATAAATACATCGAAGACAGAAAGAAGTGCCGGGTTGTATTCATAGATGAAGTTGAAGACCTTTTTTCGCACATTGCCACCGGAACAGTTGGAACTGAGTATCAGCATAGAATCGACGTTATGAGTGCTCTTGAGGAGCTTCTAAAGGGTGCTGACAAAGTCGTAGTCGCTGAAGCTATGATCACAAACATGACGCTTGAGAAGATCTGCAAAATGGCAGGCGGAAAGGCAAAGATCTATAAGACCAGAGATTCTGAAATGCCGACGATCAAGCTTGCGGCAAAAGACGAAACTATCGGTGTCACTCGTGAGCGATTAATCTCCGGAAAGAAAACAGCTGTCTTTATGGATTACAATGCGAAAGCCTTTTCTGACGTAGCTGAAGCTCTATCACACGAAACGGAGAAGACTGTTCTTAAGCTCAACGCGGAGTACTTTGAGAAGTCAGGAAACAGTCTGTCAGACTTGGATAAGATACTCACGGAGTGTGATGCGGCTCTGATTTCTCCGGTCATTAACGCTGGCACATCGATCACTTCAAGCGACTACGATCAGGTTACCTTGCTTGCGGGCAGAACCATTACACCGACAGCCGGTCTTCAAGCTGCGAGAAGATTCAGGGCAGCCAACACAATTAACCTGGCTTTCCGTGGCGGTCGTTCCAGCACCCGCATCACTGACCCAGTTTCTTTCATTTGCTCAATGATTAAGGACTCCGAAAACCCGGTTTCTGAAGCGATTAAGCTTTACGAAGATGAGCACGGAAAATTCCTGGCAGACTATGCGACTGCAAAAAACAAGCAGTTCTTAAACTTCGAGCAGACTCTTGTCATCGCTGCACAGCAGATGGGCTTTAAGATCGAGCGTCCTGTAGCTAATGAGAAAGCTGCTTCGGATGGACAGAAAGCTTCAAAAGCTGGGCGAAAAAAGAATGCCCAGGTTCAGAAAGTTGTAGCTTTTGAAACTTCTGAAGCCCTCGAAAAAGCGAATAAAGAAGGTGTTGACCTTGGCTCTACGGAAGAAAGAACTTTTGAGCAAGAAGTCGCAGGACGAACGATTTCTGGAATGGGTGTTCTTGGGCTGTCTAAGCTCACAGAAGAGGCTTACGACGAAATCTTTGCTATGAATATTGATAAGGTTGTACGTGTTCGCAAAATGCTTTCTGGTAAAGAGGAGCTTGCTTCAAGAATGCAGATTGCCAAAAGCAGAGTCCTGAAGCTTCTTGAAGATGCTGGAATAAACCTTGCGAACTTCTTTGAGTCTCGGGTAACAACAGAAACCGCTGAAGCTGCTTACGATAGATTGATTGAGCCGGTTGCGATCAATGATGAAGCTACTATGACTGGTCTTGAGCTTCTGAAGCTGTTCTTCGATGAATTTGGAACTAACGTAACTGCTAAGTACAAAACTGTTGTAATCAAAAATATCATGCGCGAAATGGGCTACGATCTTGTAGTCGAGGAAAATGGTCGAGACAGATATTACAACGTTTCTGATCTTGTTAAGCGAGTGCATATCGATGACAAGAAGCAGAAGTGTAATATCACTAAAATTTCTGATAAATACACTGGATTCCTAACGCTCAGAAATGACTTTGATTACAACGCATCGCCTGAAACTGTTCAGCTGCTTGTAACGGTCGACGAGAAAAGGCTTGCTAAGAGCATTGAGAACAAAAACGAGACATTCAAGAAGGAAGCGGAAGAGAATGGAGTTAATGACTGGATTCCATCTTTCTCTCCAAAATACAAGACCATATAATCAAACCCTCTGCCAAGGACGGCAATGTAATTTGAGCATAAAAAAAGGTTCATCGCGCTTTACCGGGAAACGCTGCTTTTATCTTTAAGAAGAAGTAGCCGTTATCCCGGTAGCCATACGCCATCCTCTTGATCACCTTGATCTTGTTGTTCATGCCTTCCAGGACGCTGGTGTTCAGGCGGTAGGTCGCACTGGCAACGATCCCCTCTACGTAGCCTTTAAGGCGCCGAGCAAACTGCTGCACGGGCGCCAGCCCACTGCTCATGGCCAACTCCAACCATTCGTTCCAGCGCCGTCTGGCCTCGGCTTCAGACGGGGCATACCACAGTTCTTTGAGTTGGTCTTTCAGCAGGTAAACGGTCATCAAGGGCTGGTTGGCTTGTAGCAACTCTTCCAGCTTCACAGCCTGTTCGGCCTTGAGGTTGCCTCGGTTCCTCAACAGCAACCAGCGACTTCGTTTAACCACCTTGCGCGCCGGTCTGTCATGACGTAGCTGGTTCGCCTGATCAACCCTGACACGGTCGATCACTTCCCGACCGAACTTGGCCACGACATGGAACAGGTCGTAAACAACACGGGCCTGTACGCAGTGGTGCTGGACTTCCAGGTCCATAGCCGTGTTCATGTCCATGGCGACCGCTTCGACCTGGGCGCAAGCTTCCGGCCCCAGCCATTCAAAGAAGGGCCGTATAGCCTGTCGGCTATTACCTTCACCAACCCATAGAACCTGCTGAGTGTCGGCATTGATCACAACGGTGGCGTAACGGTGGCCCTTGAACAGGGCAAATTCGTCCATGATCAGGCGATGTATCTGGCTGCGGTCTGGTTCGGTAACCTCACGGGCAAGCCGATGTTGATCAATGGCTTTGACCGTATGCCAATGCAACCCCAACAGTTGAGCCACATGCTGCACCGGCATCAAGCGGACCAGGGATTCGACCCAGTTGACCATGCCGGCTGTCAGGCGCTGTCGACCGGCCAGCCATCGAATCTCTTCCAACTTGGGGCCACAGGTCGCACAGCGAACACGCCGCACAGGAACCTCCAGCCAGACGCGGTACTGGAACAGGTCACGCTCCCTCACCCGGCGAATAGTCGTGTCATGGATGGCAAGGCAGTGCTGATGGCAACCACTGCAACATGGTTGGTAATCATCCGCAGGATGCAGTCGGATCAGCAGGGACTGAGGAGCAATCTGGGCATAGGAGTCAATCGTGAATCCTTCCCAGAACAGGGCAAGAGGATTAGCATGCATAGTGACGGCGGTGAGTCGATTGGCTTTGTTGTTTTGGCGAACTCAAAACTAACCGGTTTTACCGCCGTCTCCTACTTTTTCACGGTTATCTGCGAAGAACCA
>NZ_FOHZ01000023.1 GCF_900111555.1 Marinobacter segnicrescens | reverse complement strand
TGGAGAAAGCAACGAAAGCCGCCACACCTGAGCGGATGATCCGTCGCATGGCTGCCGTTGAGCCGACCTTCGCCACACTCAAAAGGCTGCTGAATAAAGGGCGATTTACCTGCTGGGGTCTGAGTTCTGCCAGTAGTGAATACAGTCTGGGGGTTCTGAGTTACAACCTGATGCGGGCGATCAACGTGCTGGGCGTGAAGGGCATGCTGGCAAGGCTGACTTGAGGCACTTACGCCTCTCTATCGCATGGAAATATATGCTGATTGAAAGCAAAAATGCCCCGGACGATGTCCGAGGCATTTTGTGGGCCTGCTCAGAAGCTATGTAAATCGAGTTTTTACACAGCCTCCTCCGGGCTGCCTTTTCTGATTCTGCCTGAGTCTCCCTCAGGCATCCTCAAGGATCAGTACGACCAGCTCCTTCGGACCGTGCGCCCCATACGCCAGCACCTGCTCGATGTCGGCTGTCTTGGACGGCCCGGACACCAGCAGCAGGTTGGTGGGCATCGCCGCCGACCAGCCCTGTCTTTGCATGATGGTGTACAGGTTGTCCTCCACCTCACTGGCCTTGAGCAGGGCAATATGCAACGGCGGCAGCAGGCTCATCAGTCGGGGTTCGTGCCGATCCGGCCACAGGACCAGGGAGCCGGTGGCGGCAATCCCCCCCACCGTTCCGGTCAGGCTGGCCTCTACCTTCCAGAACAGGTCTTCCTTCCAGGCTTCCACCGGCCGGTCATAGGCCAGCAGCTCCGGCTTTGCCCCGCCCGCCTGCCAGTGTGCCGCCAGCTGACGTCCGTGGTCAGTGCCGGGCGCGTACAGCAGGTTTGCCAGGCCACGGGCTTCCAGCAACGCCTCAACCTTTGCCGGCCAGCTCTCGCTGGTCACCAGGTGCAGCTCGGTCTGGACCGCCTCCATCAGGCTACGCAGGCGCTTGATCCGCTCCTGCGGCGGGTATTGCCAGGGCCCGGTCACCAGCGTTTCGTCGAAGTCATCCGGCCGCGGCCTGGTGTCCGCCAGGCTGGCCCGAAGCCTGCCCAGGATGTTACTGCGTGCGCTCATGGCTGGCCCTCCCCTTTCTCCAGGTGGGTCCTGGCAAGGTCATGCAGGGACTTCCGTGCTGGTACCGGGGCCGCATGATTGTCGGTCCATGGCCCCGCCTTCTTCGGCGCAAGCCTGCCGAACCGTGTGGCGCCCCAGAGGAACAGCCGGTAAAACACCGGCGAGGTATTCAGGGCCACCCAGAACCGCCAGATGGCCCGCTCCCTGCGGGAATACTTTGCCCCTCCACCCTTTACCTTCGGCTGCTCTGCGGGACTCTTGACGTTCTCCTGCCGCAGTCGCTGCAGCAGTTCCGGGATCGGAATCTTCACCGGGCAAACCTCACCACAGGCGCCGCACAACGAAGACGCGCTGGGGTGATCCGGCACTTTTTCCAGGCCCACCATATGGGGCGTTACGATCTTGCCAATAGGCCCCGGGTAGACTTCACCATAGGTATGACCGCCCACCCGGGTATAGACCGGGCAATGGTTCATGCACGCGCCACAGCGGATGCAGTTCAGGGTCTGGCGCATCTGGGCGTCAGCGAAGGCGCCGGTGCGGCCATTGTCCAGCAACACCAGGTGGACCTCTTCCGGGCCGTCCAGCTCGTCCGCCTTGCGGGGACCGGAAATCATGTTCACGTAGGTGGTTATGGGCTGCCCCAGGGCGGAGCGGGTAAGCAGGGACAGCAGCGGCACCACATCGCGAAGATTCTCCACCACCTTTTCAATGCCGGTTACGGCAATATGCATCGGTGGTGCGGTGGTGCTCATACGGCCATTGCCCTCATTCTCGACCAGTAACAGGGTGCCGGTCTCGGCAATAGCGAAGTTCACGCCGGAAACCCCCACATCCGCCTCCATGAACTTCGTGCGCAGGGTCCGTCGTCCGACCTGGATCAGCTCGTTAACGTCGTCGGTTTCGTCCACGCCCAGCTTGTCGTGGAACAGCTTCGACACCTGCCGCCGGTTCTTGTGGATGGCCGGCATTATGATGTGTGAGGGTTTCTCGCCATCGAGCTGAACAATGTACTCCCCCATGTCCGACTCCAGGCACTCGATACCGCGCTCGGCCAGGTAGTCGTTCATCTCCATCTCTTCGCTCACCATGGACTTGCCCTTCACCACCTGTGAGCCCTGCCTTGCCTCAATGATGGCATGGACAATCCGGTTGGCCTCTTCCGTGGTCTCCGCCCAGTGAACCTTCACCCCATTGTCCGTGAGCTTCTCTTCCAGCTGCTCCAGCAGGTCCGGCAGCCGCGACAGTGCCCGCGCCTTGATATGGTTGCCCTGCTCCCTCAAACCCTCCCTTTCATCTTCATCGGGGAAAGCATCGGCCCGCTTCTTCATCAGCGAATCCATGGCCACCCGGAAATTGGTGCGCAACTGATCGTCAGCCAGCGCCTCGCTGGCCCGCCCCCGGAAACTGTCGGCGAGTTCCCTGACGGGTATACGCTGGCTCATGGGGTCACCTCCCCTGATACCCGCTCCCAGAGGAAACTGGCCAGGTGACGACCCCGAAAGGGCTGCTGCTGTTTTTCCAGGGAACCATTGATGTTGAGCAGGCAGCCGCCATCCGCGGTGACCATCTCGACGGCGCCGGATTCCACCAACGATCGGGTCTTGTCCAGCACCATGGCACCGGATACTTCCGGCATACGTACCGAGAAGGTGCCACCAAACCCGCAGCACTCGCTCTCATGGTCGTGCTCCAGTCGCTCCACATTGGCCAGCGTGCCGAGTAACGCCCGCGCATGCAGGTGGGTATTCATTTCCCGGCGGGCGGAACAGGAGGTGTGCAGGGCGATTTGCGTGGGGGCCCCCAGGTCTTGCCACTGCACCTTGCAGACATGCAGCAGGAACTCGGTAAGCTCGAACGTGCGCCCGGCCAGGTCCTCGACCCGCTGCAGGGTATCCGGCTCATCAGCAAACACCTCCCGGTAGTGCTGACGGAACATGCCTGCGCAGGAACCGGAGGGGACCACCACCGGCAGGCCATTATCAAGCAGGTTGAGCTGGGCCCGGGCCACCTCCCGGGCTTCGTTTACGTAGCCGGAAGTCCAGGCTGGCTGACCACAGCAGGATTGCGCCTGGGGAAAGTGAACGCGAATCCCTTCCCGCTCCAGCAGGCGAATGGCATCCAATCCGGCCTCCGGGTAGAACAGGTCCACCACACAGGTACCAAACAGCGTAATCTCGGCCGGCTTCGGCGGATAGTCACGGGCCCCTGACCGCTCGGGGGCCACACGGGTGGCATTGGGGGCGGCATCGTAGAACAGCTCAGTCATCAGTTGTCTCCGGACTGCCAGGTGCAGGGTTCACCTGCCCGCTTGTGGCTCTTGGCTCCTCAATAGCACCAAGAATACCAAATGCACTGGCTGAGTCAGGCCCATAGACGAAAAAAGCCGCCAGGGTCTCCCGTGGCGGCTTTTTCAGACTTCGGTATTGCTTAGCTGAAGTCGGTGGGCTTGTCGCCCTCTTTCACTTCCTTCATGGACAGCTTGACGCGGCCACGGTTGTCCACATCCAGCACCTTGACCAGGACTTCCTGACCTTCGCTGAGCACATCAGTAACGTTCTCGACACGCTGGTCGGAAATCTGGGAGATGTGAACCAGGCCATCCTTGCCAGGCAGGATGTTAACGAAGGCACCAAATTCCATGATGCGCTCGACCTTGCCCTTGTACAGTGCACCCACTTCGATCTCGGCGGTGATCTCCTTGACCCGGTTAACCGCCGCCTGGGCAGCGATCTGGGTGTCGGCGTAGATCTTGACGTTGCCGTCATCGTCCAGGTCGATGGAAGCACCGGTCTCGTCGCAGATGGAGCGAATGGTGGCACCGCCCTTACCGATGACATCACGGATCTTGTCCGGATGGATCTTGATGGTGGTGATGCTCGGCGCACGCTCGGACAGCTCGGTGCGCGGCTCGGCGATCACCTTGGCCATTTCACCCAGGATGTGCAGGCGGGCGTGGTGGGCCTGCTCCAGGGCGATTTCCATGATCTCGTCGGTGATGCCGTTGATCTTGATATCCATCTGCAGGGCGGTGATGCCTTCGGAGGTACCGGCCACCTTGAAGTCCATGTCGCCCAGGTGATCTTCATCACCCAGAATGTCGGTCAGAACGGCGAACTGCTCGCCTTCCTTCACCAGGCCCATGGCAATACCGGCTACCGGCGCCTTGATGGGCACACCGGCGTCCATCAGTGCCAGGGAGGAGCCACAGACAGACGCCATGGAGCTGGAGCCGTTGGACTCAGTGATCTCGGATACCGCACGGATGGTGTACGGGAACTCTTCGATGGTCGGCATAACCGCCGCCACACCACGCTTGGCCAGGCGGCCATGGCCCACTTCACGACGACCCGGGGTACCCACACGACCGGCTTCGCCGACAGAGTAGGGAGGGAAGTTGTAGTGGAACAGGAACGGATCCTTGCGCTCACCTTCCAGGGCATCAATGATCTGCATGTCACGGGCAGTACCCAGCGTGGTCGTCACGATGGCCTGGGTTTCGCCACGGGTGAACAGGGCAGAACCATGGGTGCTGGGCAGGATGCCGACTTCGATGTTGATCGGGCGAACGGTCTTGTTGTCACGACCGTCAATCCGCGGCTTGCCGTCGATAACCTGCTGGCGAACCACGTTCTTCTCGACCTTGCCGAAGTACTTCTTCACTTCGTCTTCAGCCGGCTGGCCTTCTTCTTCACCGGCCAGCTTCTCGACGGCAGCGTCCTTGACTTCCTTCAGCTTCGCGTAGCGCTCCATCTTGTCACGGATGGCGTAGGCTTCAGCGATAGCGCCGCCGAAGCCATCCTTGATGGCGTTCAGCAGGTCAGTGTTCTCAGGCTCTGGCTGCCAGTCCCAGCGGGGCTTGCCGACTTCGGCGGCAAATTCCTTGATCGCGGTAACGGCAGACTGCATCTCTTCATGGGCGAAGAGTACTGCTCCCAGCATCTGGTCTTCAGTCAGGCCCTTGGCCTCGGACTCAACCATCAGCACGGCGTCTTCCGTACCGGCAACGACCATGTCCAGGGCCGACGTTTGCAGCTCTTCAAAGGTCGGGTTCAGGAAGTAGCCCCGGTCGTTGGTGAAGCCAACGCGGGAGGCACCGATAGGACCGTCAAACGGAATACCGGAAATGGAGAGGGCTGCAGAAGCCGCCAGCATACCGGCAATGTCCGGATCCTGGGTCTTGCTGGAAGACATGACGGTACAGATGACCTGCACTTCGTTCATGAAGCCGTTGGGGAACAGCGGGCGGATCGGGCGGTCGATCAGACGCGAGGTCAGGGTTTCCTTCTCGGAAGGACGGCCTTCACGCTTGAAGAAGCCACCCGGGATCTTGCCCACGGCGTAGGTCTTCTCGAAGTAGTTCACGGTCAGCGGGAAGAACGGTTGGCCCGGCTTGGCTTCCTTTGCACCAACCACGGTGCCCAGTACAGAGATGTCATCGATGGTCACCAGTACAGAACCGGTGGCCTGGCGGGCGATGCGGCCCGTTTCGAGGGTGACGGTCTTGCCACCGAGCTCGAAGGTCTTTTTGGTTGCTTGTGGAATCACAGTAACTCCTGATTTTGCTTGATCATCAAATGCACCAGACCAGGAAGACGCGTTCCCAAAGCCCTGCTACCAGAAAGCGAACAGGCTGTTGCAAAACCCCGGGGGAAGTACCCGGGCCTTTCAACAACCTGCTATCGGCGCTTTCGGTCATCACAGCAGAAGCACTTCGGTAGTGGCGTAACAACCGGTTCTGGTACCGGTTCGGGTGGAAAAGCATACTCCGATGACAAGCCCCGGTATAAACCGGGCCCAGCCACCGGAGCACAGGCCGGCACCAGGTTGGCGCTAGCCGGCAGGTCGTCCGCTTAGCGACGCAGACCCAGACGCTGGATGAGCTCCAGGTAACGGTCAGCATTCTTGCGCTTGAGGTAGTCCAGCAGCTTACGACGCTGGTTAACCATGCGAATCAGGCCACGGCGGGAATGGTGATCCTGCTTGTTGACCTTGAAATGGTCCTGCAGCTTGTTGATATTGGCGCTCAACAGGGCAACCTGAACTTCAGGGGAACCTGTGTCGCTATCACCTTGCTGGTAGTCCTTGACGATCTGTGCTTTTTCCTCGGCTGAAAGTGCCATAAATCACCTCATTGTTTGCGATGCCTGAAATCATCCGGCCGAACCGCGCATCTCTGCAGCCCGGCTAGGCAGTCACAACCGGCTGGTTATCGACTGCTTGAAACCAGACGACGGGGCACAACCACGGTTGTATCCGCGCCTTCCGGCTGCCCTTCACCGAGGCCGACAAAACGGTTATCACCGTAAAGCCGTACCGGACCGGTCAAGGATTGACCCGATATTCTAACGGGTTGTCCGTTCAATATCGACTGTAAATTTGGTCCCTCAAGGGTCAGCTCCGGGAACATGGTGAGCGCTGCATCCGGCGCTACCAGGAGGCCATCCAGGGACTCGCCCCGCTCACGCACCTGCTCCAGGTCGGCCACCTGGTGGGCGTCCGCCAGGGTAAAACCGGAAGCCAGGGTACGGCGCAGCGCACATACGTGTGCACCGCAGCCCAGCGCTTCACCGATGTCTTCCACCAGGTTACGAACGTAGGTGCCCTTGGTGCACTTCACTGCCAGGTCCAGTTCATCCGGGCGAACCGCCAGCAGGGTCAGTTCATAGATTGTCACCGGTCGGGCGGGACGCTCCACCTCAATGCCTTCCCGGGCGTATTCATACAACGGACGGCCTTTGTGTTTCAGCGCCGAGTACATGGAGGGGACCTGCTCGATATCACCACGGAAGTCGGCCAGTACTGCCTCGACATCCGTCTCGGTCAGTCCTTCCGGCACCGGCCGCTCGGAGACCACGGCGCCTTCACTGTCGGCGGTTTCGGTGCGGACACCCAGCTTTGCCGTGGTGATATAGGCCTTGTCACTGTCCAGCATCAGCTGAGAAAACTTGGTGGCCTCGCCAAAGCACAAGGGCAACACACCGGTCGCCAACGGGTCAAGGGCACCGGTATGGCCGGCTTTCGCCGCGCCATAAAGGTGCTTGACCTGTTGGAGGATACCGTTGGATGTGACGCCCGGGGGCTTGTCGATGACCAGTATGCCGTTGACATCACGGCCTTTGCGTCTGCGAGCCAAACTCAGGACTCCTGGTCGTTGTCGTCGTCCTGGCGGACAGCGGGCTTCTTGCCCATGGCCTGGTCGATGAGACTGTCGATATGACGACTCTGACCCTGGAGGGTGTCGAAGTGAAAACGAAGCTGCGGAATTACCCGCAACTTCATGGCGCGACCGAGCTGCCCCCGGAGGAATCCGGACGCGTTGCGCAGAACCTTGAGGGAGTCCTGCACTTCGCCGGACTCCTCGGTCAGTTCCTCGGTACTGAGCAGGGACACATAGATATCGGCATAGCCGAGGTCCCTGCTGACGCGCACCGCATTAATGGTGACCATGCCCACGCGGGGGTCCTTGACCTCCCGCATGATGAGCAGGGAAAGCTCCTTCTGGATCTGGTCACCAATGCGGTCGAGACGACTGAACTCTCTGGGCATTATGAACCTGTGGATTCCAGCTTGCGTTCAACACGGACCCGATCGAACACCTCGATCTGGTCACCCACCTTCACGTCGTAGCCCTTAACACCGATACCACATTCCATTCCGTTGCGAACTTCCGGCACGTCGTCCTTGAAGCGGCGCAGGGATTCCAGCTCGCCTTCAAAGATCACCACGTTGTCACGCAGAACACGGATCGGCTTGTTCCGGTATACGGTACCTTCCGTCACCATACAACCGGCCACCTGGCCGAACTTCGGTGAGCGGAACACGTCCCGCACTTCGGCGATACCCACGATGTCTTCGCGGAATTCCGGAGCCAGCATGCCGGTCAGGGCTGCTTTCACATCATCAATCAGGTTATAGATGATGGAGTAGTAGCGCAGGTCGACACCTTCCTGCTCGACCAGGCGCTTGGCAGAGGTATCCGCACGGACATTGAAGCCGAAGACAACGGCGCTGGACGCCAGTGCCAGGCTGATATCCGTTTCCGCGATACCACCGACGCCGGAGGAGATGATCTTCACCTGGACCTCGTCGTTACCCAGGTCCTGCAGGGCCTTGGTAATGGCCTCCAGGGAACCACGAACGTCGGTCTTGAGCACCACGTTGAGGGTCTTGACCTCGTCCTTGCCCATGTTCTCGAACAGGTTCTCCAGCTTAGCTGCCTGCTGACGCTGCAGCCGCTGTTCCCGTTCCCGGGACTGGCGGAACTCGGCCAGCTCCTTCGCCTTGCGCTCGTCGGCGACGGCAAAGAACTCATCACCGGCATCCGGTGTACCGTTCAGGCCAAGGATCTCGACCGGAATGGACGGGCCGGCTTCCTTGACCTGCTTGCCAGCCTCGTCGGTCATGGCGCGGACCTTACCGAACCAGGCACCGGCCACAACCATGTCGCCCTGACGCAGGGTACCGTTCTGAACCAGTACGGTAGCCACGGAGCCACGGCCGCGCTCCAGGGAGGATTCGACCACAACACCCTTGGCGGGTGCGTCCTTGACCGCTTCCAGTTCCAGCATTTCTGCCTGCAGAAGAACCGCTTCCAGCAGCGCATCGATACCGTCACCAGTGTGGGCGGATACCGGCACAAACTGGACGTCACCACCCCATTCTTCCGGGATGACATCCATGCCGGCCAGCTCGTTCTTGATGCGGTCCGGGTCAGCTTCTTCCTTGTCCATCTTGTTGATCGCAACGACGATGGGTACGCCAGCGGAACGGGCGTGGTCTACCGCTTCCTTGGTCTGGGGCATAACACCATCATCGGCAGCCACGACCAGGATAACGATATCGGTACACTGGGCACCGCGGGCACGCATGGCGGTGAATGCCGCGTGGCCCGGGGTATCCAGGAAGGACACCATGCCGTGGTCGGTTTCCACGTGGTAGGCGCCGATATGCTGGGTAATACCACCGGACTCACCGGAAGCCACCTTGGTGCGACGGATGTAATCCAGCAGGGAGGTCTTGCCGTGGTCAACGTGGCCCATAACACTCACCACCGGAGCCCGGCGGGCCTTCTCGCCGCCGCTATCGCCGGCGATCTCGCTGATCACCTCTTCCTCAAAGGCGTCCTCGCTCACGGTCCTGGCCTTGTGGCCCAGTTCCTCGGTGACCAGTACGGCGGTTTCCTGGTCCAGGGCCTGGTTGATAGTGGCCATCACACCCATACCCATCAGGGTCTTGATCACATCGGCAGCCTTGACTGCCATGCGCTGAGCGAGATCACCAACGGTAATCGTTTCTGGAATTTCGACTTCTCTGACCATTGGTTTGGTTGGCTTCTCGAAGCCATGCCTTTTCTCTTTGGGTTTCTTTTTCGCCCGCAGCGGCTTGCGCAGCGTGGTGTCCTCTTCATCTTCAGACAACACAATGGGTTCTTCCACCGGACGACTGCGTGGTCCGCGATGACCTGCGGACTTCTTCTTGGGCTTGCCCTCTTCCGTATCATCAGGACGCTCGCGGGCCTTTTCCTTCTTCTTCTTGGCCTTGCGTTCCTTATCCTTGGCGGTTTCAGGATCGGGCGGCGGCATCGGAATCTCTTCCTCCGCCACAGTAGTCTCGGGCTTGACCGCCTTGTTGGTTACTTCCCCGGCGTCTTCCTCACCTACCGTAATCGGGCCAGTTTCAGGAGTGCCTTCGGTGGCCGGTGCCTCTGCGGCCTCCGGCTTTTTCTCTTCAACCGGCGCCTGCTCGGCGGCGGGCTGGGGTGCTGATTCCTGCGGCTCCTCTACCGGCGCTGCGGACGGTTGTTCCGGCTCCGGCTCGGGTTGCAACTCAGCACGCTTCACGTAGGTGCGGCGCTTGCGTACCTCAACATTGACGGTTTTGCCGCCACGGGCGCCACCACCGGTCTTGAGGGTGGTTGTGGTCTTGCGCTTGAGGGTGATCTTATTCGGCTCTGCCTCGGCCTCGCCGTGGTTCTTGCGCAAATAGGTCAGCAGCTGCTGTTTCTCATCGCTGGTCACGGAATCATTCTCGGAACGGGCCTTGAGGCCGGCTTCCACGATCTGACGCAGCAAACGATCCACGGGAGCGCCTACATCTTCGGCCAGTTGTTTAACGGTTACTTCTGCCATACTGGTCCTCCTCCCGATTAAGCCTGGTCTTCAAACCAGGGGGCACGCGCCGTCATGATCAACTGACCAGCACGCTCTTCATCCATACCTTCAATTTCGAGCAGGTCATCAATTGACTGCTCAGCCAGGTCCTCCATGGTGCGGACACCCATACCGGCCAGCTTGAACGCCAGGGTACGGTCCATGCCTTCCATTCCAAGGAGGTCATCGGCCGGCTCGTTGCCCTCAAGGGCTTCCTCACTGGCCAGGGCCTTGTTCAGCAACACATCCTTGGCACGACGACGGAGCTCGGTAACCGTGTCCTCGTCGAAGCCTTCAATAGACATCATCTCTTCCATGGGCACGTAGGCCACTTCCTCGATGGAAGTAAAGCCTTCCTCGATCAGCACCCCGGCAAACTCGTCGTCGACATCGAGGTTTTCCATGAAGTGAGCCAGCAGGCGATTGTATTCTTGCTCCTGCCGCTCACCCGCTTCTTCCTCGGTCATCACATTGAGGGTCCAGCCGGTCAGTTCGCTGGCCAGGCGCACGTTCTGGCCGTTACGGCCAATCGCCTGGGCCAGGTTGTCCTCGGCAACAGCAACTTCCATGGTGTGGCTGTCTTCGTCCATCACAATGGAGGCCACTTCAGCCGGCGCCATGGCGTTAATCACCAGCTGGGCCGGGTTATCGTCATACAGCACGATGTCGACACGCTCGCCGGCCAGCTCGTTGGAAACGGCCTGCACACGGGAACCCCGCATACCCACACAGGCGCCCACCGGATCGATGCGGCGGTCGTTGGTCTTGACCGCAATCTTGGCACGGGAGCCCGGATCACGGGCGGCGCCACGGATCTCGATGAGCTCCTCGGCAATTTCCGGCACCTCGATGCGGAACAGCTCGATCAGCATTTGCGGATCGGTACGGCTGAGCATCAGCTGCGGACCACGGTGGTCAGTGCGGATCTCCTGGAGCAGCGACCGGACACGGTCACCCATACGGAAAGTCTCCCGCGGAATCAGCTGGTCACGGGGCAGCAGCGCTTCGGCGTTGTTACCCAGGTCAATGATGACGTTGTCCCTTGTCACTTTCTTGACCGTACCGGAGATCAGCTCGCCCACCCGGTCACGGTAGCTGTCGACGATGCGCATGCGCTCAGCTTCACGGACCTTCTGGAAGATGATCTGCTTGGCGGCCTGGGCGCCGATGCGACCGAAGCTTTCGGATTCGATCTTTTCCTCGTGGATATCACCGGGCTTGAGGTTGGTGTCTATCTCTTCCGCTTCCTGCAGGGTCAGCTCGGTACCCAGGGCCGGAACGGCGTCATTGTCGACTACCAGCCAGCGGCGAAAGGTTTCGTACTCGCCGGTACGGTGATCAATGGACACGCGGATATCCGCTTCCTCATCCTCGAACCGTTTCTTTGCTGCGGTTGCCAGTGCCAGCTCGATAGCTTCGAAAATAACGTCTTTCTCGACGCCCTTTTCGTTGGAAACGGCCTCAACCACCATCAGGATTTCTTTACTCATTGAAATACCCTGCCCTTACAATTCTCAGACATGCAGTCACCCGGCCTTACTCGAAAACCGGCACAATGTTCGCTTTATCAATACTTTCAAACGGCAGCAGGTACTCGTGGTCATCCACCACAACCACCACATCGCCGTCTTCGGTGCCTTTCAGGATGCCCTGGAACCTGCGCCGCCCCTCGAAGGCCATCCGCAAACGGATATTGACCTGATAGCCCGCCCAGGCACTGAACTGCTCCAGGGTAAACAGGGGCCGGTCCATCCCCGGGGATGAAACCTCCAGGGTGTATTCGTTCTGGATCGGGTCTTCCACGTCCATCACACCACTGACCTGGCGACTGACTTTTTCACAGTCCTCGATGCTGATGCCATTTTCCTGGTCATCAATAAACAGGCGCAGTGTCGAGTGGCGACCCTGAGAGCGGAATTCAATCCCCCAGAACTCGTAACCCAACCCCTCCACTACCGGGCGGAGGATCTCTTCAAGTTTGTTCAGTTTTGCAGACAAGTCCGATGCGACTCCCGTGGTAACCCGCCAGCTCCGCCGGCGGCTGATTTTCAGGCCACAAAAACAAAAAAAGGGCTGTCTGGCAGCCCTTTTCATGCATCAGGGCCCGACGCGCCAGGCCCCTTAATCAAAAAGCCCCGACTGCTCAGACAGCCCGGACCATGACAACTCCGGAACTACCTGCCTGTGGGGCCTTTTGTTGCAAGTAATCGCGAACCAGCGCCGGATAACCGGATGGACCGCCGACAGACACCTGGCCTGTCACCGCAACCCGGAGCAGAAAAACCACGCACCGGGCCGCTTCAATAATCGCCGGAGTATAAGGATCCGGGCGATCATGGTCAAGGACTGACCAAAAAAAACGGCTTGGGTAAACGCTACGCCAAGCCGTTTCTGTATATGGTGCCGAAGGCCGGACTCGAACCGGCACGGCTTACGCCACTACCCCCTCAAGATAGCGTGTCTACCAGTTCCACCACTTCGGCAAAAACTCACTCGAGCTCGGGGATGGCATTACCATCACCGCCCTCTTCTTCGCTGAGGCTTGGAGCCCCGCCTTCAGCATCATCCGCCGGGGTACTGCTATCAACCTGCTCCACCATGGGAACACCAGCCTGACCCGCCACCTCGGCGCGCTGCTTGGCGAAGATCGCCAGCGAAAAACTTGTAATAAAGAACACCAGGGCCAGAATGCTGGTTACACGGGTCAGGAAGCTGCCGCTACCCTGACTACCGAATACCGTCTGGGAGGCACCACCACCAAACGCAGCGCCGGCGTCGGCACCCTTGCCCTGCTGGATCAGAATCAGACCCACCAGTGCCACGGCAATCACGACGTGCACGACGACAACCAGTGTTTCCATCCAGTCCATATCTGCTCTCTGTAACGCTAAGCAGCCCCGAGGGGAACTGCAAAACCCGTGTGATCCTGCCTGGTCTTACGAACTAACTGCCTGACAGATCGCGATAAAATCTTCAGCTTTCAGCGATGCTCCGCCGATAAGCCCGCCGTCAATATCCGGCTTCATAAACAGTGCGGCCGCATTATCCGGTTTTACACTGCCGCCGTAAAGCACTGACATCGCATTTCCTGGCAATCCGAGACCGACAAGCTTGTCCCGAATGGCCTGGTGCATCGCCTGGGCATCTTCTGCCGTGGCAGTTTTGCCAGTCCCGATGGCCCAAACGGGCTCGTAGGCGATAACAATATTAACGGCCTCGTCGGCAGACACCCCTGCAAGGGCACCTTCCAGCTGCCGACAAACGACAGCTTCCGCATCCCCAGAATCACGCTCTTCAAGGGTTTCGCCGACACAAACCATGGCCTGCAAACCACTCGCGAGAATCCGGGACACCTTGGCGGCGACAACTTCGTCGGTTTCACCGAACAGCTCACGCCGCTCAGAATGTCCAACCAGCACGTACTGGCAACCTGCATCAGCGGCCATGGCCGCAGCAATCTCGCCTGTGTACGCACCACTTTGCCACTGCGCCACGTTCTGAACGCCGATGCTGATCGACGAATCGGCCAGCTGCGCCTTAACCTCGCCGAGGTAAAGCGAGGGGGGCATAATAACAACCTGGGGGCCATTATCAAGCGCCGACACCGCTTCCCTGACGGCCGGTACCAGTTGCTGAACCAACTCCGAGGAGCCGTTCATCTTCCAGTTTGCTGCAACAATCTGTCTGCGCATGCCATCCGTCATCAGGGTTATGCCCGGGGGCCGTCCAGAAACGAGCGCGAACTATACAGCACGATACCACGGTGCACAAGCCTGAACGCTGTGGGCGCCCAGGGGCGCCTCCCCTCTCCCTGGCCCTCTCCCGCAATGGGGAGAGGGAACCCATGTAACAAGCTCCGATTTAACCCCTTTGACGGCGGGATGACATCTGTAAGACAGAATCCGGCTAACCCCTCTCCCTTGACGGGAGAGGGGTTGGGCTGAGGGTGGAGCAGGCTAACTGGTCACCAGCAGACAATTTCAAGCCTTTGAACGGCCAACCACCTCAGCAAGCTCTTCGGCAACCTGCTCGATCACCGCAGCGTCCTGGCCTTCGGCCATCACCCGAATCAGCGGCTCGGTGCCGGAAGCACGCAGAAGAATCCGGCCTGCGGCACCAAGGTGGTCTTCAGCCTTGCGTACTGCCTCGGCAATGTCTGGACGAGACATCGGATCAAAGCGTTCGCCAACCCGCACGTTGATCATGGTCTGGGGCAGCTTGGTCATGCCCTGACGGAGTTCGCCAAGGGTCTTGTCAGCCCGCCAGCAGGCGAGCAGCACCTGCAGCGCAGAGACAATGCCATCACCCGTGGTGGTGCAATCGCGGATGACCAGGTGGCCCGAGCCTTCGCCACCAAGCAGCCAGCCACGCTGGAGCAGGCGCTCCATGACATAGCGGTCACCGACCTTGGCGCGCTCAAAGGGGATGCCCTGATCCTGCAGGGCCAACTCGACGCCCAGGTTGGTCATCAGAGTGCCCACTACGCCGCCCTTGAGTGTGCCGGCTTTTTTGCGCTGGGCGGCGATCACGTAGATCAGTTCGTCACCGTCTACTTCGGAGCCGTCCTTGTCCACCATAAGCACCCGGTCGCCATCCCCATCAAAGGCAATACCGAGATCTGCGTTGCGCTGCTGGACGGCTTCCTTCAACGCCTCCAGGTGGGTGGAGCCCACGCCCAGGTTGATGTTGAGACCATCCGGATCGCCACCAATCACCGAGACCCGGGCGCCCAGTTCACGGAACACCTTGGGCGCCACGTGGTAAGTAGCACCGTGGGCGCAATCGAGCACAATATGCACACCGTCCAGCACAAATTCGTTGGGGACGGTACTCTTGCAGAATTCCACATAACGACCGGGCGCGTCTTCCACCCGGAAGGCCTTACCCAGGTCGGCAGACTCGCAGACGGTCACCGGCTGCTCCAGCCAGCGCTCAATCTCGGCTTCCAGGGCATCATCAAGCTTGGTGCCGTCGCCGGAGAAGAACTTGATGCCGTTGTCGTAATGGGGGTTGTGGGAAGCGCTGATCACAATACCCGCGCAGGCCCGGAAGGTCCGCGTCAGGTAGGCAATGGCCGGAGTTGGCATTGGGCCCAACAGCTTGACGTCGACACCGGCAGCAGACAGCCCGGCCTCCAGGGCAGATTCGAACATATACCCGGACAGGCGGGTGTCCTTGCCGATGATAACGCTGTTGCGCTGACCGTCCCGCTTGAACGCCTGTCCGGCGGCCCAGCCCAGTCGCAGCATGAAATCCGGGGTAATAGGCGCATCGCCCACCCGGCCGCGAATACCGTCTGTACCAAAATACCGGCGCGTTACCGCTGCGCTCTTGTCCGTCATTTGTGAGTCTGCTCCTTTACAGAAAATCAATAACCCTGTGCCTGCATAGCCTCTACCACCCTCACCGCATCCACGGTCTCGCGCACATCATGTACCCGTATCACCGATGCACCTTTGAGCACCGATATTGTGGCGACTGCGAGGCTGGCGGGCAAGCGTTCACTTACTTCCCGACCGGTAATCTGCCCCAGCATGGTCTTGCGGGACATGCCCACCAGCAGAGGGTAGCCCAGCACTCGCAACTGCTCCAGCGTGGCCAGCAGCTGCAGGTTATGCTCGAGGGTCTTGCCGAACCCGAAGCCCGGGTCCAGCAGGATATTCTCTGCCGGGATGCCGGCCGCCTCACACACCCTGACCCGGTCCATCAGATAGGTCGCAACATCCCGAACCACGTGGCGGTATTCCGGATTCTGCTGCATGGTGCCCGGCGCACCCTTCATATGCATCAGGCATACCGGCAAGCCGGCCTCCACGGCAGCATCGACGGCGCCCTCCCGCTCCAGGGCCCGCACGTCATTGACCAGCCCCGCACCAAGGCGTGCGGTTTCCCGGATAACCGAGGGCGTGCTGGTGTCTACCGAAATAACCGTATCGACGTCACGGGCAATCGCCTCGACAACGGGACACACCCGGTCCAGCTCTTCCTGCTCGGATACCGGTGCCGCACCCGGACGGGTGGATTCACCACCCACATCCACGAACGCGGCGCCGTCAGCGACCATCTCGCGGGCCCGCTGCACCGCCAGCTCTACCGAATTGTAGCGACCACCATCGGAGAACGAGTCCGGCGTGACGTTAACGATGCCCATGACATGGCAACGCCCCATGTCCAGTTCACGCCCGGCGAATGTCATCTGCATAGCACAACCTGCCTGATTGGATCTGAAAAGAAATAATACGGGAAAGAAAGGGCCTGACTGAAACAAAAACGCCGCCCTCGCAGGCGGCGTATATTCTTGCTTCCGAACCTAATGACTGACGATCAGTGCTCGCCGGCCGGCTGCCCGGCTGCACCCGTGTCGCGACCGTCATTATCGGACAGGGTGCCGGTTTCCGGCTGGTCGATGGTGACACCACCACCGGAGCCATCCCCCCAACCCTTGGGCGGACGCGGCGCACGGCCTTCCATGATGTCATCAATCTGGAAGCGGTCGATGGTCTCGTACTTCATCAATGCCTCAGCCATCAGGTCGAGCTTGTCCCGGTTTTCCACCAGGATCTGCTTGGCCTTCTCATAGCAGGTGTCGATGATGTTACGCACTTCCTCATCGATACGCTGGGCCGTTTCCGGAGAGTAGACCGTATGGCTCTGACCGGCACTGCGACCCAGGAACGGCTCTTCGCTCTCGGTATCGTACTGCAGCGGGCCGAGCTTCTCGGACAAGCCCCACTTGGTCACCATGTTGCGGGCCAGCTGGGTGGCTCGCTCGATGTCGTTGGAGGCGCCGGTGGTTACACCCTCAAAGCCCAGGGTCAGTTCCTCAGCAATACGGCCACCGAACAGGCTGCAGATCGAGCTGATCAGGTAACGCTTGGAGTGACTGTACTTGTCTTCTTCCGGCAGGAACATCGTCACACCCAGGGCGCGGCCGCGGGGAATAATGCTCACCTTGTACACCGGGTCGTGCTCCGGCATCAGCCGGCCGACAATGGCGTGGCCAGACTCGTGGTAGGCCGTGTTGAGCTTTTCCTTCTCGTTCATGACCATGGACTTGCGCTCGGCGCCCATCATGATCTTGTCCTTGGCCAGCTCCAGCTCTTCCATGGTGACCAGGCGCTGGTTACGGCGTGCCGCAAACAGGGCGGCCTCGTTCACCAAGTTGGCCAGGTCGGCACCGGAGAAGCCGGGCGTACCACGGGCAATCACCGCCGGGTCGATACCGTCTGCCAGGGGCACCTTCTTCAGGTGCACCTTGAGGATCTGCTCACGCCCAATGATATCCGGCAGGCTGACCACCACCTGGCGGTCGAAACGGCCGGGACGCAGCAGAGCCGGGTCCAGCACGTCCGGACGGTTGGTAGCGGCGATGACGATAACGCCCTCGTTGCCCTCAAAGCCGTCCATCTCGACCAGCAGTTGGTTCAGGGTCTGCTCACGCTCGTCGTGACCACCGCCCATGCCGGCGCCACGATGACGCCCAACGGCGTCGATCTCGTCGATAAAGATGATACAGGGGCTCTGCTTCTTGGCCTGCTCAAACATGTCACGTACCCGGGAGGCACCGACACCCACGAACATTTCCACGAAGTCAGAACCGGAGATGGTAAAGAACGGCACCTTGGCCTCACCCGCGATGGCCTTGGCCAGCAGGGTCTTACCAGTACCCGGAGGGCCAACCATCAGCACGCCCTTGGGAATGCGGCCACCAAGACGCTGGAACTTGCTGGGGTCCCGCAGGAAGTCCACCAGTTCCTTCACATCTTCCTTGGCTTCATCACAACCTGCGACATCACCAAAGGTGGTCTTGATCTGATCCTCGCTCATCAGGCGGGCCTTGGACTTGCCGAACGACATGGGGCCCTTGCCGCCACCGCCGCCCTGCATCTGCCGCATGAAGAACACAAACAGCGCGATGATGATCAGGATGGGGAACGCAGCCACCAGCAACTGGGTCCACAGGCTCTGGCGCTCTGGCTCCTTGCCGATGATCTCGACATTGTTGCTGAACAGGTCGTCCATCAGGCGATTATCCGGAATCGGCGGCCGTACCGTGTCGAACCGGGAGCCGTCACTACGCTGCCCCTGAATGTGAAGTCCATCGATGGTCACCTGGCGCACCTGGCCCTGCTCCACCATCTGGACGAATTCGGTATAGTTGACCTGCTGAGCGGTGGTCGTCGGAGAGAAATTCTGGAACACCATCAGCAGTACGGCTGCGATTATCAGCCACAAAACCAGATTTTTAGCCATATCGTTCAAGGATCATCACCTGTGAATTGCAGGGCAGCCGGGGCCTGAGCCACAGCGGCCTGTTATCGGTTACCTTACACCAATTGTACGTGCTACCACCAGAAACCGGTCATCCGCGAAAACCCTTGCACACCAGGTACACCTCACGGGACCGGGCGCGGGACGAATCCGGTTTGCGGCTGACCACTGACGAGAATGAACGCTTCATCTCCGCCAGCAGCGAATCAAAACCTTCCCCCTGAAACACCTTGGCGACAAACACGCCCCCGGGGCGCAAAACCTGCGTGGCCATATCCAGCGCCAGCTCTACCAGCGCCATGGCCCGGGGAATATCCGCCGCCGGGTTACCACTCATGTTGGGGGCCATATCGGAAATCACAACATCCACCGGCCGATCACCCAGAACCGCCATGAGCTCATTGAACACCGACTGCTCGGTGAAATCCCCCTGGACAAAGTCCACACCGGCGATGGGATCCACGGGCAGGATATCGCTGGCGACCACCACACCCTTGTCGCCCACCTTCTCCACCGCCACCTGCGTCCAGCCGCCGGGGGCTGCACCCAGATCCACAACGGTCTGGCCGGGGCGGAACAGCTTGTCCTTCGAGTCCAGCTCGATCAGCTTGTAGCTGGCCCGGGAGCGATAACCGTCCTGCCTGGACTTCTTGACCCAGACATCGTCAAAATGTTCCTTCAACCAGCGATCACTGGATTTCGAGCGCGCCAATGTGCCTCCCGGTCGTACTGTACGTGCAATCGCCCATCCAACGGACAGGCTTCTCTGTTATCATGCCGCGATTATACGGCCTCGGGACCTTAATTTCTCCCGATCGCCCTCTACTATCTTTTAATAGCCTTGATCAAGTGAGTTCATCATGAGCCTTTCGTCTGCCCAGCGTCGCGAATACCGCGCCATCGCCCACAACCTGAAGCCCATCATTATTATCGGCGACAAGGGCCTGTCTGAGGGCCTGATGCAGGAGCTGGAGCGGGCCCTGGACGACCATGAACTGATCAAGGTCAAGGTCGCCAGCAATGACCGGGAAGCCCGCGCTGAAGTCATCAGCGAGCTTTGCAGTCAGTCCGGTGCCGAACTGGTCCAGACCATCGGCAAGATTGCCATCGTGATGCGCCGCGCCAAGCAGCCCAACCCCAAATTGAGCAACCTCTCGCGCTGAACGTTTCCTGACATTGGCACTGCCTGGAACCGATTTTTTCGCCAAGGACGGCACGGACTCACACGGACCAAACCAGAAAACCGTCATCTAACAACGCCGCCGAAAATCCCCCGCCCCGGCAAAATCCGCCTATCCAAAAAGTAACATTGACGCTAGGATACGATTAAAAACCAACCAGACCTGTTCGAAGGATCGAAACCATGAATACCGCTCTCCGGTTCCTGGCAGCTGCTGCTACGTCCTCCCTTCTCCTTTTATCTGCAGGCTGCAGTAGCTCCGATGACACCAACTCGGAAGCCGCCGGCCACATTACCCGCGCCGAAACCTACGCCGACCAGGGCCAGTACCGCTCCGCCATGCTGGAAGTCCGCAATGCCGTCCAGAAGGATCCGGGCAACGTGGACCACGTGCTGGTCCTGGCGGGTATCTATAACAGCATTGGCGCCGGAGAGCAGGCCACCGACCTGCTGGAACCCTGGCAGGAGGACCACGGGGACCAGGTGGCCCTGCCCCTGGCCCGGGGCTATATCCTGCAAGGCAAGCACCTGTCTGCCCGCGAAGCCCTGGATGGTTTCCTGCCCCAGACCGATTCAGCACAACGGGAATACGATTACCTGACCGCCGAGAGCCAGCGCCTGGCGGGCAATACCGAGCAGGCCGTCAGCCAGCTACGCAGCCTCCAGGAAGCCCATCCCGCCAATGCTGAAATCACCGTGGCCCTGGCCAAGGCTCTGCTGGCAAGCGGTGAGGCCAATGCCGCTGTGAATACCCTGACCCAGTGGACCGAACAGAACGGCGACAACGCCGAAGTGCTCTACCTGACCGGGCTGGCCCATTACCGCATGGGGAATATTGACGAAAGCACCCAGGTGCTGACCGATGCCACCGCAGCGGTTCCCACCTCGGACATCTTCCTGCCGGTGCGCCGCAGCATCCTTACCCTGCTCTCCCGAAGCCTGACCGAGCAGGGCCGCATCACCGAGGCCCAGGTTTACAACAAGATACTGGCGGAAAACACCAGCTCGGATACCCGCGAGCGTGCTGAGTCCGCCCTCGAGGCTATTCTGCGTGGCGACATGGATACAGCGCGCACGACCCTCGAAGAATTGATACGCCAGAACCCCGACAATGAGCAGGTCGCCCTTATGCTGGGCACACTTCGCCTTCAGGAAGGCGAGAGTGAAGAAGCGGAAAGACTGCTCGCCGGTAACATTGACGCAGAGACCACACCGACCCCCTTTCTTCGGGCAGCGACCATTGCCCAGGTTGACAGCGGCAAGCGCGAGGAAGCCCTTGGAACGCTATCCCGCGCTATCGAGGCACGCCCTAAGGACGTTGAGCTACTGGCGATGCACGGCATTCTGGCCCTATCCCTGGAAGAATATAAAGAAGCCGGTGTCGCCAGCCTGAGCAAAGCGCTGGAACTGGACCGGTCCCGGTCGCGCCTAAGGTTGGCGCTTGCACGCCATTACATGTCGGAAGAGCAGCAGGAGCAGGCCCTGGCCCAGATGCGCGTTGCCTTTACGGAAACACCCACAGACTGGGCGGTGACTCAGAGTTATCTGGCCTTGCTGATGTATACCGGCAGGGAGAAGGAAGTCGAGGAAGTTAAAGAGTCCTTACTCAACGGCTTCGCCGATGAACCACCAGCGCTACTGCTCGCCAGCCTTACGGAACTTCGTCTGGGAGAAACCGAGTCTGCCCTGAATCGGCTCGAAAAACTCACAAACGAAAACCCCGAATCAGCTCTGACTCATCAGGCCCTGGCATCCGCTTATCAGCGAACGGGGAATACGAACAAGGCGCTTGAGTCCCTCATTACCGCAGCCACGCTGACCCCGGATTCGATAAGACCGCTCAGCGAAGCCGCCCGGCTATACGCCTCAACTCACACACCGGAGGAAACGATCAACTGGCTCCAAGAGTTAGGCACACAACACCCGGAAATCCAATTTAACGCCACTGTCCTGGCCGCCCAGGCAAGAATCCAGCAGGGCCGCACCAAAGACGCCCGCGAATTGCTTGAAAAGCTTCCCCAGAACAACAGAGAAGATACTGTCATTGCACTGACCAGCCAGCTCCTGGTGACCGAGGCTGAGCAGGCGGCGCAAGCAAAAGACTGGGAAACCGCCCGAGCCAAGGCAGGAGAAGTGGCAACCCTGCAGCCGGGCAACGTCAATTTGGCTCTGCTGCCGGCTCGTTACGCAGCAATGGAAGGCAATACCGATTCAGCTCTGAGCAC
The DNA here is from genome assembly GCF_900111555.1 of Marinobacter segnicrescens. Lineage (GTDB taxonomy): Bacteria > Pseudomonadota > Gammaproteobacteria > Pseudomonadales > Oleiphilaceae > Marinobacter > Marinobacter segnicrescens. The sequence goes on along the minus strand of NZ_FOHZ01000023.1, from coordinate 22,564 downwards.
ACTGAATGAGGTAGAAGCAACGTTCGGTGAGCAACCTGCCACCGTGCGTTCCCGGGCACAGCTCCTCATGCTTGCCGAACGTCCAGACGAAGCCATGGCCACTCTGGAGAATTATTATCAGGACAGCGAAAACCCAGCCATCCTTGTGGACCTGATACAGCTAAGCCGCAGCGAGGCCCCTGACAAAGTGGACTCACTAACCGAGCAGTGGGTTGAACGCCAACCTGCCAGCCCGGCTGCCCACCTTGCCAGAGCGGATCACCTGATGAGCAAGGGCCTCGACGCACAGGCGCTACCCAGATACGAGCAGGTTTTGGAGCTACAGCCGAATAATGTCCGAGCCATGAACAATCTGGCCTGGCTGCTACGGGAAAATGAACGTCCACGCGCCTTGGGCCTCGCCTCGCAGGCTGCCCAACTGGCTCCCGAGAGCGCCGCAGTACAGGACACCTACGGCTGGCTTCTCCACCTCGATGGACAGCATGAGCAGGCAGTGGAACAACTCGGAAAAGCCCTGGCCCTTGACCCTGATAACCAGGAAATCGAAAACCATCTGAACGATGCTCGGCAGGCGCTCTAGCCAGTAGGGGCTAACTGCCCACCCAAACGACGCCAATATCGCCGGAATCCCCCCGGAGGATGAGAGCCATCATCCTCCGGTCCTCTCACTGACATCCACCGCGGTTATGCACGTCAGCTTTCTTGACACCTCAATTTGTTAAATTTTGTTATATTGGCCAGAAAGCGATACAACTTGCATTTCTGGCGTCGAGTTTCTTTACATCCCCACCCAAGAAAATCTTTATCCTCCTGTTTTTAATACTGTTTGTGAAGTTGGAACCGCACTTGCATACCACCGACCAGCGCCGAGCCAAGAATCTCGGTCACGCTGGCCAAACCATTCGCGAGGATGGGACGGAAAGCCACGGATCTCTCGGAGACCGCCGGGCTGCATGGAACGCCAATGCAGTATCAAGGAGAATAGAATGAACAGGCTTCACCTAATAACCGCAGGTATAGCACTATCTTTAGCGTCTACTGCGGCTCTGGCTACACCTCAGTATACTGACAAAACAACGGCTGTTGGCGAGTTGGCACTGAGCCAAGGCGCAGGTTATTACATCTGGAATGATGCGAATAACACCTCAGACTGGAGCATCCGCTGGACTGGCGCCGGTGCAGAGCCTTCAATTATTGACTGGTTCGGCGTGATTCAGTTTGAGAACGCAAGCCTCGGCACTTACAGCGAGATTTCGTTTGAGCCAAATGATCAGGACATCACTCCGATAAATGTTCCAGGCCTTACTGCGCTATCTTGGGTGAACCTGACAGACAATATTCCGGGACACTATGACGGTATCGACTTTACCCTTGAAGCGAACTATGAGTTATTGCAGTTCACTCTTGGTTCGAGCCTTTTCGCCAATCTTGAGCTAGCCTCAAACGATCCAGGGGTTGCATCGACTGGAATCTTTATCGGCGAAGACTACCAGTCAACTAACGTTCTGGTACTGACCGATGAGCATGGCACCTATCAGCAGTTTGAAATCCCGGTTCCCGAACCTGGCACCCTGGCCCTGCTCGGTCTCGGCCTGGTTGGCCTGGGAGCAGCCCGCCGGCGCCAATCGTAATATTATTTAACAGCTGTACTCAGAGACCAGGCCCTGAGGCCTGGTCTCTGACTTACCCTAAAGTCCTTTCTTATCCCTTGCAATTATATGACGCCTATTTAAATGTGTCGCATATATAAACAGTTATTCAGATTATCTGCCCGCCGAAACACACGCTCTCCGCATGCGCCCAGTCGTCAGAACAAAAAATAACCATTATTTTCAGTTCTTTACGATTCCAAAAAACACCTGAAAACCCTTTGATAACCAATAAATTACCGTCCCAGGCTTAACATAGGTTAAGTCTTTTTAATGCATACGTATTGCCCACAGCCTACCCGAATCAAGCTCAACCATCTGTTATAACGTGAATTTTACGCTTGAATTCGATTATCCAAGCCGTAATACCGATCCATAGTGTTACCGTCCCTACCTCACTTATAATCCCGTCGCAACAGCTTACCGCACAGTTAGCAGACGTTAACTTAACGTTAATGAACCTTGAGAATGCCAGTGATTAACATCCCTATTCAGTCCGCAATTGACGAATGGACCGCCGTTCTGGGGGAGTCGGGAGTCAGTGCAACTGACACGGCCGACTTCGGCGCTTCAACTATTGGAACGAAGCGCTCGATTCCAGCCGTGCTCCACCCGACGAACCAGGATCAAGTGGCGAAGGTTTTACAGATTGCTCAGCGGTGGCAAGTGCCCGTATACCCTGTAAGCACTGGAAATAACTGGGGTTACGGTAGTGCCAACCCAGTTGAAGATGGCTGCGTCATCCTCAACCTGAGCGGGCTTGACCGTATTTCCGACTTTGACCCGGAAATGGGTGTCGTCACTATTCAGCCCGGAGTCACACAGGCAGCACTTCGGGAATTCCTGGATGAGAACGAAGGTGACTACCTTGTTCCCGTCACCGGAGCAGGCCCCAATTGCAGTCTACTCGGCAACGCGCTGGAACGAGGCTACGGCATCACGCCAATTACTGACCATTTTGCGGCAGTCACCAGAATCACCGCCGTTTTACCGGATGGAAGTCTTTACCAGACGTCCCTCACTGAACAAGGTGGAGAGGAGGTTGATCGCCTGTTCAAATGGGGGGTCGGCCCTTACCTGGACGGCCTTTTCAGCCAGGGTAATTTCGGCGTCGTGGTCAATATGACCATCGCCCTTGCCCCGGCCCCCGAGACTGTAACCGCCTTTTTCTTCTCAACAAAAGACGACGCCAAACTTGAAGCCCTGGTGCCCATGGTCAGGTCCGTGTTACGAGCGCTGGGTGGACCGGTCGTAGCAATCAACCTGCTAAACAGCAGGCGAATGCTTTCCATGATGGTGCCTTTCCCCGAAGACAAAGCAGTCGATGGGATTTTGTCCGACCACGAGGCTCAACTGCTTGCAGACACCCACGGCGTGCCCGCATGGAGCGGCGTTGGCGCAATCTACGCGACCCGGGAGGTAGCAAAGGCCGCCAAACGCACATTGAAACGACTACTTGGCCCGGTTACCGACCGCTTGGTCTTTATCGACAAACGGAGAGTTAACGCAGCAAGAAAGCTGGCAAAGGTGGTCCCGCAGCGATGGTCCACGAAAATTACAGGCATGGCGGACACGCTTTCGGGCGCGTTGGAAATAATGCACGGGCGCCCTAATGACGTTGCGCTTGCATTAGCTTACTGGCGCTCAGGGGCATTACCAGCCAACGGCCAGCCGAAAAATCCTGCGAGGGATGGTTGCGGGCTGATATGGTTTGCCCCCCTGGTTCCCATCCGCGGTAGCGATGCGCGCCGGTATGTCGACATGATTGAACGGATCTGCCCTCAGTATGGCGTGAATCCACTAATCACACTAACGACAATTAACGACCGCTGTTTTGATTCTACCGTGCCACTGCTGTTTGATCGTAGCGACGCCAGTTCGACCGCACGAGCTCAGGAGTGCTACCGGGCATTGTATGAAGCCGGCCAGAAGGAAGGGTTTCTACCTTACCGCCTGAACATTGACGCCATGGAGTTTGCTTATCCTGGTGACTCCCAGTCCGCCAAGTTCGCCAGCCAACTGAAAACGGCAATCGACCCTAACAATATTCTGGCGCCCGGGCGATACGTGCCCAGGCCAAAGAACCCGGAGGCTTTATGAGCTGTAGCCTCGATATAGCGAAGCACCCCCTTGAGGGCGCTTTACCCCCAACATCTTAAATAATACAGCTCCAGGGACGGAAAAGAGTGAGGACCTAACAATGCACACAGGGTTTGCTTTTCCGCATCAAACCAATAACACCGAAAACGCTCAGGTGACGGAAGACATCAGCAATATCTTCAACTCGGTATTTGCCGTACACCTGGCAAATTCTCCAGAAACCATCGACGAAGTATTTGCAGTACGCTATCAGGTTTATTGTATTGACCGGCCGTTCGAAGATCCCAATTGCTTTGCCGACAAGAGGGAGCACGATGACTATGATCACCGCTCCGCCCACTCACTGATACGGCACAGGGTCACGGGTGAAAGCGTTGCCGCCGTTCGGCTGGTGATGGCAGGCGATACGCCCGACGATATTGATTTCCCAATGGAAGGCCCATGCCTCCCACACATGGATCGAACGGCACTGCGAGCCATCATGCAGACACCTCGAAACAGGGTTGCGGAGATTTCGAGAATGGCCGTCAGCAGGGAATTCCGTCGGCGCCTCAATGAAGACAAATCCGCCAGCGGTATCAGCGCCCTGGCCTGTTACAGTGATGCTGAAAAAGGGAAGCGAGCCATGCCCTATATCAGTCTCGGCCTGTTTTCCGCCATTCTTCAGATGTCGATTCAGCACGGTATAACCCACTGGATGGCGGTCATGGAGCCAGCGCAGCTTCGGCTGTTAAAACGATTTGGCGTGGAATTTGATCACGTCGGTCCTGTACTGGAGTATCACGGTCGTCGTCGTCCTGCCTTCACTGAGGCCGCGACTTTGATTAACGGCATCAAGAAACGCCGTCCGGATGTCTGGTCGTTGATTACTGATGATGGGCGGCACTTGCCACCGAAGTTGGATGACGACTACAAGGAACGCGAAGAAGCGGTTGCCTGAATCAATCTGAGCTGATCTGGATTGCATTGATACAGCGGCCCAAGGGAAAACCTGATAATGAAAAGCCCCCGGGAGTTTCACCGGGGGCTTTCAGACGTCACCAAGATCGCGACAATTAAACCATCATGCGTTTGCTGCTTTCCTGCGACGTGCCAAGCCAAGCCCGGCAAGCCCCATACCAAGCAGGGCAAGGGTACCAGGCTCCGGTACTTGCGTAGCCGCAATGCGGAATCGGGTATTGAAGTTGTTCTCTTGGCCTTCCAGGGTGATGAGACCAAAACATCCGTTGTCAGCTCCGGCCACGTCACACTGATCGTCAGTCAGTTTGCCAATACCCTCAAGTTGAAGGAATACAGTATACGCGTAATCCTCTATAGTAAACGACGGGGCGACTATTTGTGATAATGGTATATCACTATCCACTTCTGTCAGACCCAGCTGGCCGGGGTTGTTTATCGTGAATATGTCATCACAGGTGCTAGCTGAGCCAACAAAGCAGTTGCCAGCATTGAGAGTTTCGATAAATAAATTCAGGAAGGTTATCGGGGCCAGCTGCTGATCACCGCCACCACCTGGAATCGGCTGTGGTTCAACCGGCGTCAACGTCAGTTGCGAAATCAGGTTGAAACTGTCGAGCGTATCATAATTAGCATTGATAGTTTGGTTGTCGTGAGTGAAAACACCACCATACGTCCAGCTCGCACTGTTTGTTAAGACTCCGCCGGTAGCAGAAGCGTCAGTTATTCCGACAGATGAACGTTCGGGAGCTGGGCCACCCCAAGAAATCTCTTGAGAGGTGACGTTAGTGCCAGTAATTCCAGCAGTACCTTTGTCATCGAATTGCACATTATTGACATCGAAGTCACTGTCGGCATTGAAGCCCCATTCGGTAATCATCGCCGCGCTGGCGGTTTGCACACCCAGTGCAAACGGAACGATCAGCGACGACAAGAGGGTTCTTTTGAATGCAGTGTTCATTGGTCAGATCTCCTTGCTTGTTGTGGACGCTGAAAACTTCTTCTAACCAGACAATCGATATCAGCGCTCTCTAAACCATGCAGAACCCGTACCACAACGAAATCAAACAGCCATATCAATGCATTAACGACAGCACAAAGCCAACCCGGAGCATTAAGTGTAAGCTTGTTCGACGCCCACACTTAGAGTACATGTATATATCAACATAGTTTCCAAACGCTTCCCAGCTGGACAACCACGCTTACAACAATTGCCCCCTCTTACCGATCGCCCTAAGGTGCGGCCAAACCTATAGCATGACAATTGCCATTGCCGATGCTGAGGACACCATCTTCGACTTTGCCATTTTCGTCGACGGTGGCAGATTCTCCAGCGAAGATCCAACCCCGGCACCTGAGTCCGGCACCATTGCTCTGCTTGGACTGGACCTGGTTGGTCTGGGCGCAGCCCGCCGTCGCAGGGCTTAATCTCCAAAGCCATTCGAGCACACTAAAAGCTGGAGACCCCTCGGGCCTCCAGCTTTTTTGGTTTTGACAGGCTCCGACACACGTCGAGCCAGAGCTTTTGTGTCGATATCTTATACACATACTCAAAAGACCGCTTCTTTCCAGCCGGCCAGATCAATTCATATAACTGATATTAAGGGCGTATTCCTGATTTGGCTTAAATTTTGACAGGCAGGTCCTGTCAGTGGCGTAAGCAGCCTCTGTTTCAAATCATTTTGCCGGACTGCACAACGAAAAAGGAAAAAAATATGAGAGTGTTAAATTTGATGTTAGGCGCAGCCTTGCTCAGCATGACCGCCTCCATGGCGCATGCTGTGCCATTCATGTCCAGCCTCGGTGATGAGTGCGTAGGCTGTGAGCTTTCCGACCAAACCGTTGACACCTATATTGACCCAACCGGGACACCACTCGATGGAGCAGCCTGGATCCAGGATTTCGATAGCTGGTGGGTCGATAACGCAGAATATCGAATCTGGGAAGAAGACCTGAACATGACTGGTACTGACGCCATCATCACGTCACTCTATGTATCGTACGATGACACCCTGATGATCAAGAGCAAAGGAGAAACGGTGTTTAACTCAGAAGATTACTCGATCGCAGCTCCTTGGACACAGGCCATAAATGTGCTTGATCTTTTAGGGGAGTCCTTTATCGTTGCTGGCGATGGACGACTGAATTTCTGGGTAACAAATAGCGAAAACTTTGCGACTGGCGTGATCTGGAAAGGCGAAGCTAGTGTCCCCGAACCCGGCACACTGGCCCTTCTCGGAATGGGCCTCCTGGGTCTCGGTGCAGCACGTCTTCGCAGGGCCTGACCTCTGGTCAGACTTGTCAAGCATGAAAAAAAACCGGGCCTTGCCGCCCGGCTTTCTTCAGCCTGTCGAAGTTTTTTACAGCGCCTTAAACCGCAATTTTCAAGAATAACCACCAACTAATCGGAACGGTAAAAAGAGATAGTCAAAACAGGCGGCACCAATCATCATTTTCCGATACAGTAAGAGTGCTTGAGCAGGAGGGCTGGAAAGCCCCGCTTGTCGACAAAGCACCACCACCCAGGCACGCAGTTGGTTGAAGCATGTTAAGGAAAACACTGGATCAGTTCCCTCTCGCACGCCCCTATCTTCTAGTAACCGCCATAGCCATTGCGCTGTTCTGGCCGACCTGGTTCCGGTTGGTCGGCGAATGGCTGAAATGGGAGCAGGTGCTTGCCCACGGGCTTCCCACGTTCGCCATTTTTATCGGACTCCTGCTGATTCACCCGCCGCCCCCACTTGAGAACCGGGCGCGACGTAGCTTCTCAGTACTCGGGAGCCTGTCATTGCTCGCAACAGTTGTCGCCTGGGCATTGCTGGAACTGGTACGCATCGACACCCTTACCTACCTGATGTTGCCTGCGGGGCTGCTCGCTCTGGCCTGGGCGCTTCTTGGAGCAAAGGCGATGCTGCGCTTTCTGCCCTATGTATTGTTATTCGGATTGTCCCTGCCGGTATGGTCGGACCTGGTGCCGCACCTTGTCGTTCTGGCGACGGCAGTGGTTACCAAGCTGGTCGCTGGCATGGGCATCACTGCACTCATCGAAGGCGCCAACATAACCCTGCCCTACGGTCGCCTGGTGATCGCTGATGGCTGCTCTGGCATCCGCTACTTTGCCATCTCCCTCCTGTTGGCAATGATGATGGCCATACTCAACGACTTTCGCTGGAAGGGCTGGCTTGTGGCCCTCTCGGTTGGCGCCAGCGTTGCTTTGGTGGTGAACTGGGTACGTATTACAGCCCTGGTGGTTATCGCCTACCAAAGCGATATGGAAAGTAGCCTGGTAGCAGACCACGAAACCTTCGGGTGGGCTATCTACGCAGCTTTTGTCATTCCGATTATGTGGTTGGCACCTGTCCTACGCCGCGAGGGGACGCCGGACGGCGCCCCTCCCCATTTGCTCAAAATGGGTTTCGTCGCGGTTGTTGCGGCGTTCCTGGTCGGGCCACTGGGTGTCAGCCTGGCGCATTCACGGGCCTCAGGCAGTCCAGCCTGGGCCTTGGCTGTACCCGGTTTCGTAAAGACAGACCCGGAGGCTTTGCCACTGAAGATAACCTTACCGGAGACGTTGAGCCAGGAAGTATGGAGTGCAGGACAAACCACCTGGATTTCCCTGGCCCAAACCCGCAACACCGAACGAGGGGACAAATTGGTACCCTACCTGCCGCCACGAGTATCCGGCAACTGGTTTCGCACCGACCAGGATGCAGGTTACGGAAGTAACGTTCGCGTTTACCAGCACCTGACTGAGCGCCGTCAGGTCGTTACCGCCGAGCGATTCCAGGTGGGCGCCTACACCACGACAAGCTACACCAAAGCCAAGCTCCTGCAGATACCCGCGACATTGTCCGGTGAGAACCGGTTTGCGCTCATTTCAGTGCAGGGTATCTGTGCACCACGGAGCTGCGACAGCGCTGTCCAGCGGGTGAGGACAGCACTGGACAACCTGACCCTGGACGCAGCCCGCTGAAATGTCGGCCAGCCTGAAGGTACTCAAGAGTGCTGGCCTGCTTTTCGGCATTCAGGTTGTGCAGCGGGGGCTGGGTATCATCAGCACCCTCATCCTTGCCCGGCTGCTAGCGCCGGAGCACTTCGGCATCGTTGCGCTCGTTACCATTGCCTTGCAGTTCTTCGAACTATTGGTGGAAACCGGCAATAGGCAATACATCGTTCAGAAAGAAACCCTCGATGACGAAGACCTTGATACCGCCTGGAGCATGGATATCCTGATCAAGTCTTCCCTGGCGGTACTGGTTATTGCGAGCTCTCCCGCCCTGGCCCGATGGTTTGATGAGCCTGCCCTGACCGCGGCCCTGGCGGTTGCCGCCTTAGCCCTGCCGATACGTGCACTGAGAACACCAGGCATGATGCGCCTGGCACGGGAGATCAACTACCGCCCCCTGTTCCGGCTCACGCTCTGGCAGAAGGGGCTGTCATTCATGACAGTAATCACCATTGCGTTCATCGACCCCAGCCACTGGGCCATCATTGCCGGCAATCTCGTCTCGGCGGCGGTACTCGCTGTGGGCTCGTACCGGGTGGACCGTCATCGCCCCCGATGGACACTCAGCCGTTTTCGGCAGCAATGGGGTTTTTCTCAATGGCTCCTTTTGCGGGGGATTGTCGGTTTTACCCGCTCTCAGGTAGACAACCTGCTGGTGTCACGTTTTTTCGGCACGACCGCGCTCGGCGGCTACAACCTGGTAAGAGAGGTAAGCCTGCTGCCAGCATTGTCCGCTATTATTCCCATGAGCGAACCCCTGCTGGCCGCCATCGCCCAAAGCCGCGAATCTCGCACGAACCTTGCGTACCGGGTCAGCTTCAGCCTGGCCTTGATGATTACTGTGCTGACGCCCATCACCGTATTCATCATGCTCTATCCAGAGCTTATAGTGCGGGTTCTATTGGGCACCCAGTGGACAGAATTCGCGCCCCTGTTGCAGCCTTTCGGACTGTTCTTCTTTACCTTCTGTCTGTTCTCGCTGATCAGCGACGCCGTTATTGCGCAGGGCAAGGTCAAGGGACTGTTCTGGTTCGATTTAACCTCTACGACGATAATCCTGGCCACCTTGTACTGGTTCGCTACAGACAGCCTTAACACAATGGCCTGGGCGCGGGGCTGGCTCGCCGTGGCGACCACCGGGGTGCTGCTACTCATTCTCCAGCGACAGACTCGGTTCGGTGCCGGACACCTGCTGCTACTCTGCCTGCCGACGGCCCTTGGCTCCACGGTGAGTGCCCTGGTGACTATCAGCATGGACGTACCATGGGAACTGCCGTTAGTGGAATTTCTGGTGCGCGGTACGGTTTTCGTCCTGCTGGCTGCGATCTCAACGGTAGCCCTTGCGATGCTGTTTCTCCGCCAGACAACAGAGTGGCAACAGCTCATGTCACTTATCCGTCCCATGATCGAAAAATACCGAAACTAAAAGTCCGTAGCAGATGAGCCCCTGTCGGAATAACTTACACCCCTTTAACTGTCGGTTTCGATGGAACACAAGGCGTCGGTCTCAGCCCGAACAATCCAGACAGCGATGGTGACGACATACCGGATGGAGCGGAGAGCGCCCTTTCCGACCCAGTCAGGCACACGATAGAGTGATATGGCTATTCCTGATGGAGTTCGCAATCTATCCCCTGGATAAGATCTCAAATACTCGCAAAAACCACCTCGGATGTGACATTATGTAACTTCCAAGCAGAGTATTCTTCGTCAGTACATAGGGAATTGGAAGTAACTGACATGCTGAGAACCGACGCGATCCCGATCATTGCGTGTGCACTTACACCAAGCGGCTGCAACCCATTGCACCTGGCTGTGCAATCACCCAACCTGTCTTCAGACACAAGACGTGGCCGGTCATGACAGCCAGGACACTAGCCAAGCGCGTGGCCAAGGTTGGCTTTCTCCTGCTCGCGTTACCGTTATACCTGCTCTTTCGGCTGGTGAGCATGCTCGGCAAAAGCGACAGCTGTTTTGCTTCCTTCTCTCAGGGGCTGAGCCTTGTTCCGGGCAAGGTGGGCGTTTACCTCAGAGCAAGCTTCTATCACCTGTCCTGCCCCGACACGTCAGACGACATTTCCATCGGGTTTCTTACGATACTGTCCCACCGGAATACGAGTATCGCTAAAGGCGTCTATATCGGTCCGCAATGCAATATTGGAATGTGTGCAATTGGTGAGAACACACTGATCGGTAGTGGTGTGCATATCCTGAGCGGCAGCAGGCAGCATCAGTTTAATGACCTTGATGTTCCCATTCAGGACCAGGCCGGTACCTTCGAAAAAATTGAGATCGGTGCCGATTCCTGGATCGGTAATCAGGCAGTGATAATGGCACCAACTCCTGCCAAGGCCATAGTTGCGTCAGGGTCAGTGGTTACCCGGCTTTTCGGAGTTGGCGATATTGTCGCCGGCAATCCTGCGCGGGTCATCCGAAACCGATACGACACTCACCCTGTCGACAGGGCCGCAGGAGCCAGTGAACAATGTCTGTGAAGGAGAACCTCTACAACGCTTCTCCGGTATGGCTGCAGAACCTGCTGGTTTCGGCTTATGGCCGGCGTCTATACCGGAAACGCTATTCCGGAATCTACAGTGACATTCTCCAGTTAGTAAAGGCGTCAAGGACATGGACACCGGAACAAACCATGGCTCACCAGGCTGAGCGTCTGCACCAGATGGTAAAACACTGTCGTGAGACCGTTCCCTACTATCAGCGACTCTTTGCCAGTCACGGCTTACACGAAAATGATTTCACCAGTGTCGAGGATCTCACCAAACTACCCATACTGACCAAAGCCACTCTCAAAGCGCAGCCGGACAACTTCAGGTCAAGCAGGGGCAAGAGGTTCATGTTGCAGAACACCAGCGGCAGCACAGGGTCGCCGCTTGAGCTCGAGGTCAACGAATACACTTATAAGCTTGCCATGGCGTTGGTCGTAGACCACGAAGAAGTCCATGGAATTCCGTTTGGCGCGCCCAGGGCGACCTTTGCCGGCAGGATGATCCAACCGTCTTCGCAACTCAGGCCGCCCTACTCAAGGATTAACCGGGCTGAAAACCAACGGCTATTCTCCAGCTATCACCTGAAATCCACAACATTTCCGGACTATGCCAGGGAGCTGGATCGTTTCAGCCCAGCCGAACTCATCGGCTATCCGTCTGCCATCGCCGACCTGGCCAACTATTACCTCATGACCAACACGAGGCCCGGCTTCACGCCCGCAGCCATCATAACGAACTCGGAAACCTTGCTGGATTGGCAGCGGGACAAGATTGAGAGTGTCTTCGGTTGCCCGGTATTCGACTACTATGGCACTGCGGAGTATGTATTGTTTGCCGGCCAGGAAGCAGATAAACGTTATCGCCTGAACCCTGTCATCGGTATAACAGAAGTCCTCCCTGAACCAACAGACCACCGTCTGCTGGCCACCACCCTGACAAACGACGTAATGCCGTTACTACGGTATGAAGTTGGCGACACGGCGGAGCCGCTGGAATACCTCACGTCAACGGTCGTCCAGTCGCTGGCAAGGGTTAATGGTCGAGTCGATGACTATATTGAATTGCCCGACGGTCGCAGAGTTGGGCGCCTTGATCATGTATTTAAAGGCATCAAAGAGCTGGTTGAAGCGCAAATCGTGCAGGATGCGATCGACCACTGCACAATTTACATTGTGGTTAAATCGCCAGTCCCTGAAGGGACGGAAAGACAGATAACAGAGAACTTTCAGCAAAGGGTAGGTCAGGGACTATCATTTACAATAAAACGAACACCAGAAATACCTCGAGGCAAGAATGGAAAGTTCAGGAATGTCATCCGGACCTACGAAAAAAAAGAAACTCGCGTCATGCCTTAATCCATCAAAGCATGAGCTGTCCATAAATAATGACATAATATATTTTGGAGCTTCCGGCAGACGCTCCCCCATACGATTATTAAAACATTCTGCCAGACATTACACCAACTAATTGAGAGCAGACATGCAAAATCAAGAACAAAAACCTGCTAACGTACTTTGGACAGGGGGCTGGGACTCAACCTACCGCGTAATTCAATTAGTAAGACAAGGGCGTCCAGTAAACCCCCACTACATAATCGACAACAACAGAGACTCCACTGACATTGAAATCAAAACGATAAAAAGGATATCGAGCATACTTAACGAGAAATACGGGGAGCTAATTAGTGACGCCAAAATAGTAAACTCTAGACAGTTACCTTCACGCCCGGAAATACACAAAGCTCATCGTAAGATTATCGAAGAATCCTATCTTGGCTCGCAATACATTATCCTAGCATCTTATTGCAAGGAATTCGAAGTGAATGACCTGAATTTATGTATTCACAAAGACGACAAGGCTTACGACCACGTAAGTGATTTTATCGAACCAGCCGAAGACGATGGATATCGATTGTCAGCCAGTTCGCCTGATCATATATCGGAATTATTTCGCTATTTTGTATTCCCCATTCTCAACCTCACCAAACTTGAAATGGAGGACCATACCCGGACATGGAATTTTCAAGAAATCATGGAGATGACCTGGTTTTGTCATACACCATTTATGGGAAAACCGTGTGGGACCTGTTATCCTTGCATGTACACTATAAATGAAGGCCTCTCCAGAAGGTTTTCGAAAATTGCACTTATTCGTTACAGAATGAAACTGGAATTACGAAAGTATCCCACTCTTGTGAGATATGTCCAGCGCGTGATCAAGAGCTAGTGTCTCGGTAAGTTCGATTAACGACCTCCATATAGACATTCTGGGTCGCCTTACCTCGCAGACGATGAGTTACGTTGAAAAGCGGAGTCGCTGAACCACTACATCTTGCACCGATTTCTGATTGGCAGGCTTTATGTTCCTAAACAGAAACTCTATTATTTTTCCACGAATGAATTTGCAGTAGGTAGCAACATGGAAGCGATAAGGATCTACCTTAAGGATGAACAGGGTGTAAAGCGAAAGGGAGAGGTGTTTCAACTAGGAATACCGTTAGCTCGTGGGCAACTCTCTCACGGAACATCATTCGCTTTGATGGCCCCCGACAGTTTGGACGAATTGGTCTGTCAAACCAGCACGATGGCGAGCTGGTCCGACGGCAGCACTCGTTGGCTCAAATTGCAGTTTCTTTGCGATCTTGAGCCTGGAGCTCAGCGGACTCTTGAGCTCCGTCCCCGAGAAACACCGTTTCCGCCCACCTCGTTATTGAGCGCCGAAAGGGGCTACAAAGGCCTTGTCGTTGATACGGGCGCCGCCCGATTTCACTTGACAGCAAACGCCCCTGCCTGGGTGTGCACCGGGAGCAACGCCCCCATCCACCATCAACTCACCTTGTCCACCGAAGCAAACACAAGCTGTCAGACAAGAGCAGATAAAGACTGGGAGATTATCGAACACGGCCTTGTCAGCCTGAGCTGCCAACAGGAGGGATGGTTTCTCGATGGCGATATTCGCCTGGCCCGATACCACTGCCGTCTCACGTTCTACTGCAACAGCAAAACAGTCGAAGTTCAGGCCTGCCTCCATAACCCGAAGCGAGCCCTTCATCCGGGGGGGCTGTGGGATCTCGGCGATCCTGGCTCGATACACTTCAGGTCACTGACCATTGATGCCGAGTTGGCTAATATACAACAGTTAAGAATAACGCCGGAGCCCGGAATGCCGGCGGTTGAACTGGATAGCCGGCATGGCATGCTCTATCAGGATTCCAGTGGAGGTGAACACTGGGACAGCCTTAACCACGTCAATGCAAAAGGCGAGATCACTACCAGGTTCCGGGGATATCGTCTCTACATCGGTGATCATATTCAAATCATGGGAGACCGTGCCAACCCGGTTATTGTGGCCGCAAACCAAACCACAACTATCCAGGCTACCCTGCCTCAGTTCTGGCAAAACTTTCCAAGCACCGTGGGCTTCCAGGACAACAGACTGATCATCGGCCTTTTTCCGGGTGAAGCCGCTGAGGCATACGAACTGCAAGGGGGCGAGCGAAAAACCCAGACCGCCTACTTTCACTATGGCGACGATCCCGATGGCCTTGCCTGGACACTTACTCCAGCTATCCCTGTGCTGGATGCAAGACAGTACGAAGAGGGCCAGGCATTCCCCTGGTTCGCGTCAGAGGTGCCTCGAAGCCCCGTTGATGATCTTGTTCAGTTGGGACTGTGCGGCCCGTCGAACTTCTTTACCAAACGCGAACTCATCGATGAATACGGCTGGCGAAACTTTGGAGATATCTTTGCCGACCACGAGTCCCTATACCAGGGCAAAGAGGAACCCGCACTGATCTCCCACTACAATAATCAATATGATGCGATATACGGCTTCGCCCGTCAGTTTGCTCTCTCGGGTGATCCGCGCTGGCACCATCTCATGAATGATCTCGCTGCGCATGTCAGGGATATAGACATCTATCACACAGAAGAAGATCGAACAGAATACAATAATGGGCTGTTCTGGCATACGGACCATTACTTACCCGCACATACAGCAACCCATCGCACGTTTTCCAGATTTAACGACACCAGCTCAACTGTGGGGCAAACCGGAGGGGGCCCTGCCGAAGAGCACTGCTATACAACCGGGTTACTCTATCACTATTTACTGACCGGAGACTCGCGCTCCAAGGAAGCGGTTCTTCAAATGGCCCGCTGGATAACAAGTCTGCACGAAGGGAGCGGCTCCCTGATCGAGGCTCTTATCAAAATAAAACGCCACGACCTTTCCAGGATAAAACGGCTGTTGCTAGGGAAACCCGTAAATGTGCACCGATATCCGTTTAACCGAGGAACCGGGAATTACCTGAACACATTACTGGACGCTCACTTAATTGACCCAACGGGCGAATGGCTTGCACAGTCTGAGAAGATCATATTTGAAACTATTCACCCAAAGGACAACTTAAAGTCTCGCGACCTTTTAGCCACGGAAACGCGCTGGTCTTACCTAGTTTTCCTCTCGAGCCTGAGCCGCTTCCTGTGGATCAAGGCGGAGGAGCATTCGCTTGACGGCAGTTACCGGTACGCTCTCGATTCATTCCGTCGCTATACCCGCTGGATGGCAGAGTTCGAGCGACCGTACCTAACTGATCCCGATCAGCTAGAGTACCCGAACCATACTTGGACTGCGCAGGATATCCGAAAAAGCATGCTGCTCTATCAGGCTGCCATACTTGACCCCGAATATCGTGACCTCTACCTGGCAAAGGCCCGCTTCTTCGAAAACCACGTAGTCGAAACTCTCTCTCATGCCGGGGAGCGTCATTTTGCCAGGGTGCAAATCATCCTGTTACAGAATTACGGCCCACAGACGCTGCCCAAAGAAAGTAATGTCTCATGGTTAAAAGAGGCGCCTATTGAATTGAACTACCACGCTAAAAACTTGACTGTCGCGAAGGTCGCGAAACATGCCTGTGGCCGCTTAATCCGGGCACTGATCAGGTTTAACCCGGTACGGGAAAAAGCCTGGCTCGAAACGCGCCTGCCGCCAAGGAGATCCTTATGATGATCCGCCTTCACTGTTTCCATGCCTGAGCAAAGGTATTTACCTCTATGATGCCCAACTCATTCCGCGTACAAATCGGCGAGGTACCAGGGCCTCTCACCGACGACACCCGTGTCTTCGACAACGTGTCGCTGGAAGTGCGGGCCCTGAACCCCAGACACATCTCGGTCCAAACCTCTGACCAGGGCTTCGCGGTGTTTATGGGTGAAGCCCACGAAAAATACCAAGATATAAACCTCAGCCCTGCCGGGACCACATTGACCTACACCCATTCTGACAGAACTTTAACCGTCAAGTGCGACAGGTTAGGTACGGCAATACTTTTTTGGAAGCGTGTTGGGAACGGGATTTGCTTGTCCAATCGACTAGAGAACCTGCTCGACGCTGCGTCAGAGCCTGACTGGTGCAGCATCCAGCAATATCTCCATACCGGCTTCACGATCGGAGCATACACGTTCTTCAAGAATATCTTCCAGACTGAGCAGAACCAGGAACTAACAGTCCAGGTATACAAAACCGGGAATATACAGGTCTCAAGCGGGCTACGCGCTGTTCATGGAAGAGAACAGCCTATAAGTAACGAGGCCCTGATGGCTCAGATTGCTGAACGCTTATCCCGTCGACTTAACGGTATCTCAACGTCAGTGTTGATGATGTCGGCCGGATGGGACTCACGAACCCTGCTCATGGAGGGGAACACTCCTATCAGCGGTGCGTACAGCCATGGGGACCTTTCCAGTCGAGAAATTGGTCTGGCCCGAACTCTCTCCGGCAACGAACGACTGGATCATCTGTTTTCGGATGTTCAATCTGCGCCCATTAATAACTCGTTGATCGACAAGATGATGACCGAGCTGGGGTTCGGAATATTCCCCATATGGTATCTAGCAGCGAATAATGTCCAGAGCTGGAAAAATGCTCCGTTAATGAGCGGCGTACTGGGCGAGTTACTTGGAGGGCACTACGGACTTATGGCATGGGGCTCACGCCGGCAGAAAATCCTTTCCTCCATGCTTCTGGTGAGTGACGTCTTTATTAAAGAGGGCCGGATCAGGTCAATGATCGACCAGTATGCCACTCCGCCAAAAACCCACTGGTTCATATCAGACACCGGTCAGCATATGCTGGACGGACATCGTGACGAAACCAAGCAACGGTGCCTGGAAGCTATCAACCAATGTTATAACCGGACTGAAAGCTGGCAACGCGCCATTGAAGAATTCAATATATCTCACCGGGGGCGTCAATATATTCTCAAACAGGCACAGGCGGCGAGCAGCACTGTAGGGTACTCCATACCTTTTGCAGACGAACCTCTTACTGACCTAGTTCGTCTGCTCGGATTCCAGCACCGCGTCCACAACAAAGCCAACCAGCGCATCCTGAAGCAGAAGCGCCCTCAGCTTCTTAATGAGCCAATGGCAGCGACCCTGGTTGCAGCCAAACATCCTATCGTTATCCAAGAGGTGTCTCGTTTCATTCGTGTGTTTGCAGAAAATATGACAAGGCTTCGTGGCAAGGAAGTGCCCAAACTCGGCTGGTTCAACTATGAACATCTTTACCAGGGAAATATCCTCAACGAGATGGTGGATTCCCTGAAAAGCGACTTCTGGGACAGGCCAAAGATGCACTGTACACTATCCACCAACACAGACAACGCAATCGATGCTGGCTCTACCCTTGACATGATTTGCAAGATCAAAACCGTAGACTATTATCTGCAGAACGCATCCCAAACGCCAACCTGAGGCTCAGCGTCCTGCGAAGAATGGACAGGGAAATATCAAAGGAGACGTCAAAATGGGCAGCGCAGCAAGAGCTATAAAAATATTTCAAGAGTCTTTAGGGCCTGAATACAAATCGGCACCAGAAATTGCCATAGACCTTGTGCGCTACGGTTCTTGCCTGAAGCTGTCCCCAGGTGAATATTTCACCTATGGATTCCATGCTAGAAAGACCAGTCGCCCCCAGATTCTGAGCTATTTAACGAGTGCGGACCACTTCACCGCTCACCTGCCCACTGTAAACGGAAAAAAATCGGACATTCTTCAAAATAAGCTTTTATTCAAAAGCAAAATAACGAAGTTCGGCATTCATGTACCAGAAACGATAGGCTACACTGGGCCGACACCGATAAGCGAATTACCTTTCGAGTACATTACGCCATCCTCCATTTGTGGATTGTTGAGTTCCCGGGGTATAAGTCGTTTTATTGTCAAGCCATCGAAAGGCGCTCAGGGCAAAGGCGTCCATGCAGTCAGTTATTTCCCGGAGTCCATCAAACCGTTTATAATCAACAGCCTATCGCTGTCAACCGGCGATTTTTTTAAGATGCTTGCCAAGTCCTCTGGCAAACTAGACCAGCAGTACATCCTATTTGAGGAGCTTGTTTCGGGGAGCGGCGATTTCAAAAACATCTCCGCCGACTGTGCTCCGAGCATTAGGGTTGTGACACTCAAGGAGCCAAACGGTAAGATTCATGTCACCGCGGCTTCAATAAGACTAGGGCGCAAAGGCTCCGTCACCAGCAATGAAAGTACTGGCGGGCTCGTCGGGGAGGTCAAAGTCGAAAAAGGGGTAATTACTGCTTGTAAAACATCCAGCAGCATGGACGGCATCTTTATCCAGCTCCATCCAGACACCTGCTCCCCTATCGCCGGTGTCCAGATTCCGTACTGGGACGAAGTAGTCGCATTATGTATAAGAGCCGCCGCGGTCATCCCAAATATAAACTCAGTCGGCTGGGACGTTCTTGTCAACAATGGACGCCCCGTTATCCTCGAAGGAAATTCCCGGTGGGGCATTACAACTGAGCAGATCTTCGGCAGCGGTTACCTCTCCCCCAAAACAAGGCAGATCCTCTCTCTTTATGGATTAAGATTTCCAGACCGGGAGCTACCAAGGCCTTTTGTCAGAAATATAAGAACGGCCATGTTTGGCATAAGTCACCCAACCATCCAGAACAAATCACGGCACCCTGGATAAAGGCATGCCACAGATGTGCTTATCCTCGGGACATCACCATTCTATTTCCGGCTTTTGCAGAAGCTGAACGCAGGCAATATATGATCAGGATGACAATGGACCCGACGCTTCCGCGGCTGGGGTGGATTGCGGAAACGACCCGGGACAAGCCAGAGTTGACAGTCTATTACGGTTGCGA
Organism: Marinobacter segnicrescens; assembly: GCF_900111555.1. Taxonomy (GTDB): domain Bacteria; phylum Pseudomonadota; class Gammaproteobacteria; order Pseudomonadales; family Oleiphilaceae; genus Marinobacter; species Marinobacter segnicrescens. Next base: position 3,175 of record NZ_FOHZ01000023.1, on the reverse strand, counting down.
CGTAGAGACGAGTGAACGCCATCTGGTAGAGGGGGTCTGGGATGGCCCTTATGAAGACTTGGAGTTTGACTCAAGCAATCACTTCTTCGGAAGCGGGCTGCTCATCAGGGACAACGAAGTTATTGCCACACCCTCGACCGGGCTGGTCGACAGGATCTTTGTCGGTGAATCAATGGATTCATACTATATATCAAACAGCTTGATAGAGATTCTCGCAAGGACAGACTCACGCCTCGACCCTGGCCATAACTACAAAACTCAGACAGACACGATCCGGGCAGGCATTAACTACTACGATCACGAATTCCCGATATTGAGCGACCATTTAGTCAGGCTAAGGCAATTTTATTTCCATCCCGTCGTCATTAAAAAAGACCGGATCTTCGTCACTCCCCGCGCATCGAAAAAGCATTTCCCGGACTTTGAAGCTTACCAGGCGACACTCATCTCAGACCTACACAAGATAGCCAGTAACGCATCCTCACTTGGGAGGAAGAAACCATTCGAGCTATACACGACGGTATCAAGAGGCTATGACTCTACAGCAGTAACAGCCTTGGTGTCTGATCTTCCTATCAGGAAAGCGTTCACCAGCAGATCGTCAAACTCGGCAATTCTCGGTCTGCTCTCCAAAAGCTGGGGGAACGACGACGGAACAGAAATTGCCAAGAAACTCGGCCTGACCGTGGAACATGTTGACTTGAACGATTCCGAGATAGGACAAGATGAGTTGTACTTTCTTGCCCCCACATCGGCTGAACCCGAAATACAACTCTACAAAATCACGAAGTCCTTATCACTAGAAGACAACCCAGGCTTACTCTTCACAGGCTATCATGGTGATACAGTCTGGGCGTTGCACCCGCCGGCTAGTGCGATGACCCACGACATCATCAAACCCGGTTCTTCGGGCCTCACCCTATCGGAGGTTCGGTTAAAAGCCGGCTTTATCGACGTACCCGTACCCACTATGTACGCGTGTAACATCGTATCCATTAACAGCCTGTCACTGTCGGACGAGTTGAAGCACTGGTCCATCGGAGGCGACTACGACCGCCCCATTCCGCGAAAAATTGCAGAAGCCAGGGGCGTATTACGTGAAGATTTCGGGCAATCCAAAAAGGCAATCGCTACACTCTACGACTTGCCGAAAAACAGGATGTTACGCCGAAAATTTATTCTTTACCTATCCCATATACATGGAATTTCCTATGCCAGCGTCAGGATTAAACGGCTGCAGGATCTTATTCAGTACTACATTCAGATGATCCTATTCAGGTTAGACCTGCTAACATTAAAAACCAAGAAAATAAGTCGGCCGTTGAACAGGCACACCATAGATACGCCCTACTACATGCACATCTGGTCTCTTTCAGAGCTGGTCAAGGAGCGGACAAAGAGTCTCAGGAAAGGTGACAACCGAAGTGCATAGGCTGGACAATGAGCCGTACATGGTAGATGGCAGGCGATGAAGCCAAAATTACCGAACAGCTATAAGGCAATTTTCGATACCAATCTGGCCTATATCAACCAATATCGTTAGCAGGTAGCCAGTGCGATGAGAAGCAACCCGAAATTTTCATTTATCATTCCAGCATTCAACGAGGAAAAATATATCGGGAAATGCCTTGAGGCAATATTCGCATCTGATTTCAACAAGTCTCGCTATGAGATCATCGTGGTGGACAACGGTTCAACCGATGCGACCATTGCCCGTGCGAGTGCTTTTCCAACGGTCAAAATATCCAGTGCGCCGGAATTCAAGGTCGGGGGTGTTCGTAACTATGGAGCTAAGATAAGCACCGGAGACGTATTGATCTTTCTAGATGCTGACTGCCTCATCGACAAAGGCTGGCTGAGAAGAGCGGAAAAGTTGCTCGAGAGTAAACCTGCCTCAGTGTTTGGCGGCGGGTGCAAGCTAAGAGATAACCCCACCTTCCTCGAGAAGTACTGGTTACTGGAAGAGGCGGGAAGTGCGACCATACCAAAGCATCTTATCGGTGCATCTATCGTTATGGCCCGCCCTGTATTCGAAGAACTGGGAGGCTTTGATGAATGCGTCTCCTCCGGCGAGGACACGCTCATCTCCCAGAAAGCGCAGTGTCTGGGCTTTAAAGTTGTACTTACAGCAGACCTCAATGTGGTCCACCTGGGCAATGCGACCACCGTCCGTGACTTTATCAGAAGGCAGGAATGGCACGCTGAAAGCTATTGCGCTAATCCTCTTCGATCCATTAAAGATCCTGTATTCCTCCTCATAGTTTCATTTATATTCTTCTTGTCAGCGGGCATTTTAACGGCGCTATTCATTCCGGAAGCTGGAGTTATTTTATTTCTATTTGGCTTATCTCTTCCGATCATTCTTAGCATCAAGCGTATTTTTCGGTCTAGATTAGGCTTGAAACGTGCAGCATACTCGTTCATATGGATCTACTGGCTGGATTTTTTATACGTAGTAGGTCGAGCCAAAACTTTGGGCAAAATATTTAAGTGTTTAAATAGGAAAAACGGAAAATCTTTGTGAAAAAGATCGTAATCAAGTAGTCGGGTTTGGAACTGCCGTCGACCGGAGTGGCACGCTGTTTTGCACGAACTCTCAATGGTCTAGTCGATATTTAGTAAGCGTCCGGCCATCACGCCTTGTCAGGCATAGCCGGCATCCAGTTGTGGGGCAATAGCTCGTCGATGGCGTTGTTCTTCTGCGTCGGCAGCCGGGTCAGCACATCTTTGAGGTAGGCATACGGATCATGGCCGTTCAGCTTCGCCGACTGGATCAGTGTCATGACAGCAGCCGCGCGTTGACCACTGCGTAGCGATCCGGCGAACAACCAGTTGGAGCGGCCCAACGCCCAGGGCCGGATCTGGTTTTCCACCCAGTTATTGTCGATGGGCACAGCGCCATCGTCCAGGTAGCGCGTCAGCGCTGCCCAGCGTTTGAGGCTGTAATCCAACGCTTTGGCCGTGCCGGAGCCATCCGGCACTTTCTGGCGATGCGCCAGCATCCACTGATGCAATGCATCGGCAATCGGTCGGGCTTTGGCTTGCCGGATTTCCAGTCGTTTGTCCGGCGGCAGGTCTTTGGTGTCCCGCTCGATTTCGTAGAGCCCGCCGATGTATTCCAGAGCCTTGGCGGCCAGTTCGCTCTTGTTGGCTTCATGCAGGTCGTAGAACTTGC
>NZ_FOHZ01000005.1 GCF_900111555.1 Marinobacter segnicrescens | reverse complement strand
GGCAGCCAGCCATTCGTAAATTCGTGCCCGGCTCATGCCAAGCGCTTTGATGACGACTTCCGGGCTCTCGCCATCCATGACTCGTTGAACGGCGCGAACGCGAATGGCTTCTAATGTTTTGTGATCAAGTTTACGACCGTCATCGTGGCGCATGTGTGTAGATATCCGATAAGCTTGGCAAACGACCGCTACATTATAAATGATGTTCGCTTACTTTTGTACCCATTAGTAACAAACACCACAGGTCGCGACCTGTCAAGCGGGGGAGGCCGGGCGGCGCTTGTGAGTGGTTATATGTGGACCCGTATCACAGGGTTTTGGCCGCCTGTAGCCGGCCAGGACAGTACCCGATTATGTGATATTCATAACCAGTTTTCGAGTCATTTCGGCCCGCGTCGCCTGGTTCACAAGGAACCTGGGGTTTGTCGGTTCCCGGCACCACCCTGGCAATCAAGCAAGGCCTGGGCCAGGTTGCGCGCGGATGGAGGGTCAGGAGGGGGCCTGGGGGGTGTCCTGATCCGGATCGATCTCCTCCGGGTAGATCAGGTCCCTGAACGCCTGGTGTTCCTGCAGGCGGGCGAAACTGGGATCGACCGAGGCGTCATCCCGGTACGCGTCGGAAATCTCGATGGCCTTGCCCAGGTTGGTGACGGCATCGTCCCAGCGGCCAATTTCCGCGTAGGCGCAGGCGAGCTGGTAATGGGCGTGGCCGTTCTCGGGAGCCAGCTTGAGCGCCCGCTGACAGAGACTGATTGCCCACAGGGGCTCCTGCATTTCCAGTACGGCGTCGGCCTTGAAACTGAGGGCTTCGACGTCGTCCGGGCGAAGATCGAGGATACGGTCGTAGGCGGCGATCTTGTTTTGCTGGGAGGTTTCCTGGCTGGCCTTCAGCCATAATGAGTGCACCTCGTTGGTGCGCTCGATCTCGGCCTGGTTCTGGTGGATGATGTCAGACTTCTGCTGGAGCTGCTCCTCAATGGACTTCAGGCGGGTTTCATATTCCACGACCAGCTCGTTCACCCGCTTTTCGGCGAGGCTGGTGAGCTGGTTACGCATATCACGAATGGAGTTCCAGCCAATCACCACAAGGATGGAGGTCGCGCCGGCAATAAGATAGAAGAAGTAGGTGACGGTATCGGTGGCGTAGGACATGGTCTTGTCCGCCACAGACAGCTCCTTGTCCACCACCTTTTCGATCAGTTCCGCCCGTGTATTCTGCATTTCGGTTCGCAGGGCCTTGGTTTCTTCCAGCAGGTAGAGCTCCACGAACGGGGTATACATCGATTCGTCCAGTTCGGGAATCCGCTTTTCAACATCTTCTGCCGTGGGGCCGGTGTCCTGTTGGCCTGCAGGTTGCGCTGCCAGTTTCAGCGGTGCCAGTACCAGGGCAAACAGACTGGCGCAGAACAGTGCGTTGCGGGAAGTGCGTGAAAGGTTCGGCAGGGACAGTAACTGAAACATCGTGATTCCTGTGGTCAGCGGACAACCGGGCCCCGGGCCCCGGCCGTTTTGACGAGACCATAGCATAACCAGCCCGCAGGTGTCCGGTCTCGCCTGCCTCAGTTCGGGTCTATGGCGATAAGGGGCAACCCCGACTTGCATTCAGGGGCGCAAAGACCTCTAATAGTTAGTGGTATAAACAAATGGTAGCTGTGAGACATGTCCAATCTAAATGAGCGTCATAGCGGGCAAGCCGCCCACACGGATAGCAAGAGCTACGAGCAGGTTCTGGTGGCGCTGCGGCGGGTCATTCGGGCCACCGATCTCCATTCGAAGCGCCTGAGCAAACATGCCGGCCTGACCGGCCCGCAACTATTGATCATGCGCACGATTCGCGACCTGGGCGAGGTGACCATCGGTACTATTGCCGACCACGTCAGTCTGAGCCAGGCGACAGTCACCACCATTCTTGATCGCCTTGAGCATCGTGACCTGGTTTACCGGGTACGTAGCACCCGGGACAAGCGCAAGGTACATGCTCATCTGACGGACGACGGTGCTGCGTTGCTGGCACGGGCGCCACTGCCACTGCAGGACAACTTTATCCGCAAGTTCCAGAACCTGGACCAGTGGGAGCAGAGCATGATCGTGGCATCACTGCAGCGGGTGGCCAATATGATGGACGCCGACGATATCGATGCCTCACCGGTGCTTGATGTGGGTTCGGTGCTGCGGGAAGACGGCTGGAAAGAAAAGGGCTGAGCCCCCCGGCGCACAGTGCCCCACCCGTGCAGGTTCAGTCGTTCAGGCGGCCTGCCGTGCGGCAATGTCGCGGATTTTCCCTACCATGGCCCTCAGGCCATTACCCCGGGTCGGGGAAATATGCCGGAACAGGTCCAGCTGTTCGAACAGTTCGTCTACATCCGTGGTGAGCAGATCTCTCGGCGCCTTTCCGTTCAGGGCCACCAGGATAATCGCAGCCAGCCCTCGTACGATCATGGCGTCCGAATCAATCAGCAGGTAGAGCCGGCCGCTGTCTTGATCGAAGTGATCAATCAGCCATACCTGGCTCTGGCAGCCATGTACGTAGTTTTTCTCGACCCGTTCATCGTCCGGAAAGGCCGGCAGTTGCTTGCCCAGATCGATGATATAGGCATAGCGCTCTTCCCAGTCGTCCAGTAACTCGAAGGCATCGAGTACATCATCCAGGGTGGTTTCACTGCCCAGGGGGTTGTCGAGGAATTGCTGTTTGCTGGCGGTCATAGGTCTGCCGTGCTGGTTCGCGATTCAGGTGGCTGGTAGTAGCTCCAGGTCAGTCAGGCGCAAGGATAGCGTGTCTGTCAGAGCATGCCCAGTTCAAGCTTGGCTTCGTCCGTGAGCATTTCGCTGCTCCAGGGCGGGTCGAAGGTCAGTTCCACCGTCACCTTGTCCACGTTGGGCACATGCTCAACCTTGCGTTTTACATCATCGGTGATGACTGGCCCCATGCCGCAACCGGCCGCGGTAAGGGTCATCAGAATGTGTATGTGGTTGCCGTCAGCGCTGTCGTTTTCAATGTTGCAATCGTAGATCAGCCCCAGGTCCACTACGTTGACGGGAATTTCCGGGTCGTAGCAGTTTCGCAGTGCTTCCCACACCTGGTTCTCGTTGACCGTGCCGTCTGCGGGGGTCTCGAAGCTGCTCTCCAGGGGCTGCTTACCCAGGGCGTCGGCATCATGCCCTTCAATGCGCGCCAGATTGCCATTGACGGCCACTGTGAAACTGCCACCAAGCGACTGTGTGATGGTGACAAAGGTGTCCGACGGAATCATGATTTCGGTGCCGGAGGGGACCAGGCGGGCTTCCACCTCGCGCTTGGTCAGGACCACTTCCCGTTCTTGCATGCTGAATCAGCCTTTTCTAAAGCTCTCTTTTTGCCACGGAATCCACGGCCCTTCGACAGGCTCAGGGCGAACGGAAAAAAGGCAAAGACTTTCCTGGCCACTAAATCCACGAAAGAACACGAAATCAAAGACAAACAAGTTTGAAGCTTTCATCTGTCATTTCCCGTGGCCAAGAATCCTTTCATTTTTTCGTTCGGTGCTTCGATGGTTTCCCGTTCGCCCTGAGCCTGTCGAAGGGCCGTGGACGCCGTGGCCAATAAATCGTCAAGCCACTGTAAAACTCTCACCACAACCACACTCGGCGGTGGCATTGGGGTTACGGAACTCGAACATGGAGTTCACGCCCTGGGTCACGAAGTCGATTTCGGTGCCGTTGACCATGGGCAGGTGCTCTTTTTTCACATAGATGTTCACGCCATCCACGGTATACACCTCGTCATCCGCCGAGACTTCGTCCACCCATTGAGTTTCATACTTGAAGCCGGAGCAGCCGCTCTTCTTGATGCACAGGCGGATGCCCCTCGCTTCCGGCTTCTTTTCCAGTTGCTTGCGGACGTGTCTGACCGCACTGGGGGTCATGGTGACGCCCACAGTGGGAGTGAAGGTTTCGGCTGTCATTGTTCCACCTCCATCAGGCAAACAGGCGCTGGATCTTCTGCAGACCGGTAAATAACTGGTCCACCTCCTCCAGCGTATTGTAGAACGCAAAGGACGCCCGGGCCGTGCCCGGTACGCCATAGAAATCCATCAGCGGCATGGCGCAGTGATGGCCGGTGCGGATGGCGATGCCCTGCTGGTCCAGCAGGGTACCTATATCACTGGGGTGCAGGCCATCGATTTTAAAGGACAGTACCGGCACCTTTCGTTTGGCAGTGCCAATCAGGCTCATACCGGGCACCGTTTCCAGCAGTTCATTGGCCCGGGTAAGCAGGGCATTTTCTGCAGCCTCCATGGCCTGCCGGTCAAAACCATTGAGATAATCGATGGCCGCCCCAAGTCCCACCGCCTCGGCAATCGCCGGGGTACCTGCCTCGAATTTGTAGGGCAGGGTATTCCACGTGGTGCGCTCGAACGACACCCGCTCGATCATCTCTCCGCCGCCCTGATAGGGCGGCATTTCCTCGAGCAACTGCTCCTTGCCGTATAGCACGCCGATACCGGTGGGGCCAAACACCTTGTGGGATGAGAAGGCGTAGAAATCACAACCCAGGGCCTGTACGTCCGGCTGGAAGTGCGGCACCGCCTGGGCACCATCCAGCACGGTGATCACGCCCAGGGCCTTTGCCTGCTCGATTAACGGTGCTACCGGGTTAATGGTGCCCAGCACGTTGGACACATGGGTAATGGCCAGCACCCGGGTGCGGTCACCCAGCAGGCTGTTGAAGGAGTCCAGGTCCAGCTCGCCGTCCGGAGTGACCTGTACGGGAACGACCTTCGCACCCGTACGCTCGGCCACCATCTGCCAGGGCACGATATTGGCGTGGTGCTCCATGTAGCTCACCAGGATCTCGTCGCCGGCTTTCAGGCGCGGCGCCAGGCCGTTGGCCACCAGGTTAATGGCCTCGGTAGTGCCCCTGGTCCAGATGATCTGGCGGGTGCTTTCGGCATTCAGGAAGCCCCGGACGGTCTCCCTGGCACCTTCGAAGGCGGTTGTGGCGCGATCGCCAAGGGTATGGGCACCCCGGTGAACGTTGGAGTGCATCTCCCGGTAATACCGGTCCATGGCATCCAGTACCGCCTGGGGCTTCTGGGCCGAGGCGCCATTGTCCAGGTACACCAGCGGCTTGCCGTTCACCTGCTGGGACAGTATCGGAAAGTCCTGGCGAACAGCGGCTACGTCAAAGCCGGAGGTTGGTGCGGTCTTGGCCACGGAAAGATCGGACATACCGGATCAGGCCTCCTCAAAGGTATCGTCAAAAAACCGGTTAAGGCGCTCATTGGCGCTGTCGCGAACCTGCTCCACCGGAATCTGGGTGACCAGTTCGTTGATGAACGCCATAGTCAGCAGAACGTTGGCTTCCCGCCGGGAAATACCCCGGGATACCAGGTAGAACAGGGACGTTTCGTCCAGCTGACCGATGGTGGCGCCGTGGGCGCATTTCACGTCATCGGCGTAGATCTCCAGCTCCGGCTTGGTGTCTATCTCCGCGCCGGTGGAGAGCAGCAGGTTCTTGTTGTTCATATCCGCATTGGACTTCTGGGCGTCCTGGTGGATATGAATGCGGCCATTGAACACGGCGTGGGACTCGGCCGCAGCGATGTTGCGGTAGGTCTCTTCGCTGTTGCAGTTGGCCGCTACATGGTCAATGCAGGTGTGGTTGTCGTAATGCTGCTTGTCCTGGGTAACCACCACGCCATTGAGCTTGCACTCAGCGCCTTCGCCTTCAAGTCGTAGTTGCAGGTCGTGGCGACGCAGGGGGCCGCCGAAACCGACGCAATGGCTCTCGAAGCGGGAGCTGCGCTGCTGGCGGACACCGGTGGCACCGATGTGCTGCACGTTCTGGTCCTCGGCGGTCAGGCGGATGCTGGTGATCTGCGCGCCATCGGCCACCATGAACTCGGTGACGGTATCCACCATCACGGGCTGATCGCCACTGGAAACGTACTCTTCCACCAGGGTCAGCTGGCTGTGCCTGCCGGCATCCACGTAGATACGCGGAAAGGCCGAACCGCTGGCGGTAGCGGTCACTTCGTGGATCACAAACAGTGGCTCAGAGAGCACCGCATCCGGCTTCAGGGTAATCAGCAGGCCATCCTCGAAACGGGCCGTGTTGAGCCTTGCCATCTGGGTGGCGTTGGTGTCGAGGGTATTGTCCAGCCGCCCGGCCAAGGCAGACGCTTCGTCATCGGACAGGTCCGCAAACCGCTGAACCGTCAGCCCGTCAACCTGGGGCAGGCGGCTGGCCTGCGGATCGATCACCCCATTACGAAAGACTACCCGGTAGCCGTCTTCGGCCGCCGATGTGGTCGCACTGCCGGCCGGCAGGTTCGTTGCCAGTTTATCGGACAGCTTCAGGTGCTTGCTGGAGTATTTCCAGTTCTCCGTCTTGCGGGTTGGCAGCGGCATGTCCACCAGGGCCGTACCGCGCTGCTCGCGCAGACTCAGCAGCGGACCGGGCAGGGCGTTGCCTGACGGTTGAAGAAAGGCGCTGGAAAGCGTTGGTGCTGGTTTCATTCCACGACCTCCCGATCAGTTGGCAGCTGCTGCTTCGTCTTCTTTGATGCCCAGCCAGCCATAGCCGCGCTCCTCCAGTTCCAGTGCCAACTCACGGCCACCGGACTTGATGATACGACCACCGGCCAGTACGTGGACGTAGTCGGGCACAATATGGTTCAACAGGCGCTGGTAGTGGGTCACCATCAGAATGGCCCGGTCTTTGGCTCGCAGCGCATTCACGCCGTCGGACACAACCTTCAGGGCGTCGATATCCAGGCCGGAATCCGTCTCATCGAGAATCGCCAGCTTTGGCTGCAGCAGCAGTGCCTGCATGATCTCGTTGCGCTTCTTCTCGCCACCGGAGAAGCCCTCGTTAACCCCGCGCTTGAGGAACGCCGGATCCAGGTCCACCTGTTTGGACACTTCCTTCGCCAGCTTCATGAACTCGGCTGCGTTCATCTCCGGCTCGCCCCGGTGAGTCCGCATGGCGTTAACAGCGGTCCGCAGAAACTGCAGGTTGCTGACCCCGGGAATCTCCACCGGGTACTGGAACGCCAGGAAAATACCTTCGCGGGCACGCTCCTCGGTTTCCAGGTCCAGCAGGTTCTCACCGTTCAAGGTCACTTCCCCTTCAGTCACCTCAAATGCCTCGTTACCCGCCAGCACCTGGGACAGGGTACTCTTGCCGGACCCGTTCGGCCCCATAATGGCGTGTACCTCACCGGCCTTGATCTCCAGGTTAATGCCCTTGAGGATCTCTTTCCCCTCGACGGAAGCGTGCAGGTTCTTGATGCTCAGCATTTGTCGGATTCTCTCTAGTCAAAACGTTCGAAATTCAATGAGTCTGTCCCGGTTCACCAAGTATTGAGCAGGCCATACGCAGGTCCGGGGACAGGGGGCGGGTAGGGTTTTCCGGGACCTTCAAAAACATGGACGTTTTTGAAGAGCCTCCACGGACGGATTCACGGCGTGTCCCGGAAAACCCTACCCGCCCGCTGGCCTTCCACCAAGGCCAGCGGACAATAATTCAAAAAGGTCAGCCAACAGACCCCTCAAGGCTGACCTCAAGCAACTTGCCAGCCTCAACCGCAAACTCCATCGGCAGTTCCTTGAACACTTCCTTGCAGAAGCCGTTCACAATCATGGAAACCGCCTGTTCCGGATCAATCCCCCGCTGCCGGCACAGGAACATCTGCTCATCACTCACCTTCGAGGTGGTCGCCTCATGCTCCACAATGGCCGACTTGTTCCGGCTCTCGATATACGGGAACGTATGAGCGCCGCAGCGATCACCGATCAGCAGTGAGTCACACTGGGTAAAGTTACGGGCATTTTCCGCGCCGGGCTGGAACTTCACCAGGCCCCGGTAAGCATTGGAGCTGCGACCAGCAGAAATACCCTTGGAAATAATCGTACTGGTCGTATTCTTGCCCAGGTGAATCATCTTGGTGCCAGTGTCGGCCTGCTGATAGTTGTGGGTCAGCGCCACCGAATAGAACTCACCGACACTGTTGTCACCCTTCAGGATGCAGCTCGGATACTTCCAGGTGACCGCAGAACCGGTTTCCACCTGGGTCCAGGAAATCTTCGAGTTCCGGCCCTGACAGGCGCCACGCTTGGTCACAAAGTTATAGATACCGCCCTTGCCGTGTTCGTCACCGGGGTACCAGTTCTGCACAGTGGAGTACTTGATCTGGGCATCGTCCAGCGCGACCAGCTCAACCACCGCAGCGTGGAGCTGGTTCTCGTCCCGCATGGGTGCGGTACAGCCCTCAAGGTAACTGACATAACTGCCGGCGTCGGCAACGATCAACGTGCGCTCGAACTGACCGGTATTGGCTGCGTTGATTCGGAAATAGGTGGACAGCTCCAGAGGACAGCGAACGCCCTTCGGAATATAGACAAAGGAACCGTCGGAAAAGACTGCGGAGTTCAGGGCAGCAAAGAAATTATCCCCCGCCGGGACCACCGAACCGAGATATTTCTCCACCAGCTCCGGGTACTTCTGTACGGCCTCGGAAATCGGGCAGAAGATGACGCCCGCTTCCGCCAGCTGCTCCTTGAAGGTCGTGCCAATGGAGACAGAATCGAAAACTGCATCCACGGCAACGCCCGCCAGTTTCTCCCGCTCGTGCAGGGGAATGCCCAGCTTCTCGTAGGTGCGCAGCAACTCCGGATCCACGTCATCGAGGGACTGGGGCATGTCCTCTTTCTTCTTGGGCGCGGAGTAGTAGGAGATAGCGTTGTAGTCCACCCGCGGGTAGTCAACGTGCGCCCAGGTGGGGTCATCCATCTCCAGCCAGCGACGGTAGGCCTTCAGGCGCCATTCGAGCATGAACTCCGGCTCCTGTTTAATCTCTGACAGGCGGCGGATGACATCTTCGTTCAGGCCGGGTTCGAACGTATCGGTTTCGATTTCGGTCACAAAGCCGTGTTCGTATTCCCGTTTGATCAGCTCTTTCACCTCTTTGTCGGTGGTCGCCGTGTTCTTCGCTCCGTAATTCTCTCATCGTGGGCCGCGAGGCCCTTATGTGTTGCCTGCAACCGGGAGCCCGGGGTTCAGCCGGCTACCGGGAGGCATGTGCGTCTGTGCTGGTTGTTGCAGTGGTCGCTCATCCAGTGAGTACGCCCTGCAATCGCTTGTTGGATGACTGGCCGCCGGTAATGGTTGGCAGCGTCAGGATGAGGCTGTCCTGCTATTTCTGATGACCGATTGTACAATATCAGAGTATTTTAGTCAGGTATTATTTCGTGACTGGCTGAATTATACCCCAAACCCCTGTCCGGGCACTAAGACAGGGGTTATCAGGGTAATAGGGGGAAGTGCACTTGCCGCGTGGCGAAAACCCATTCGCTCAGCAGGCTTCTCGTGGATTCTACGGACGATCAACCCGGGTCAGATAGGCGTGACCGAGGTTCTCCGGAAGGGCGGCGGATACCGGAATCCGGACACGGTAGCCACTGCCGGGCGCCCGTTCGAGGGGCTGGCCCTCAGTGGTTTCCATCCTGTCGGTGGTCAGTCGCACGTTCCCTGCGGGGGTGATCAGCTCAAGCTGGTCTCCCGGGCGGAACTGGTTTTTTACCTCCACCGTCAGCCACTGGCCCTCACGTGCGCTGATGGTGCCGACCACCTGCTGGGTGCCCAGATAGGACGAGCCCTGTTCGTAGGTCTGGTATTCCTGGGGAACATGCCGACGCAGGAAACCTTCTGTGTAACCCCGGTTCGAGAGCGCTTCCAGCTCATCCATCATCGCCATGTCAAAGGGCTTGCCGGCAACCGCCTCGTCAATGGCCCTGCGGTAGACGCCGGTTGTGCGCGCCACGTAGTAGGTACTCTTGGTGCGGCCCTCTATTTTCAGGGAGTGAACCCCCATTTTCACCAGCTCGGCGACATGCTGTACGGCCCGGAGGTCCTTCGAGTTCATGATATAGGTGCCGTGCTCGTCCTCGTAGGCGGGGATAAATCCACCGGGACGGTTGGGCTCTTCCAGCAGGATTTCCTTTGGCTCAACCTGCTCCACGCTATCGGCGGAGGTGGCGATCAGGTCTCCCGTCTGGTCGTGATCATGCTGTACCGGCTTGTAGTTCCAGCGGCAGGCGTTGGTGCAGGCGCCCTGGTTGGCGTCCCGGTGGTTCATATAGCCGGATAACAGGCAGCGGCCAGAGTAGGCCATGCACAGGGCGCCGTGGACGAAAACTTCCAGCTCCATGGTTGGCACCTGCTCGCGAATCTCGCGGATTTCGTCCAGTGCCAGCTCACGGGACAGGATGACCCGGCTGATTCCCTGCCGTCGCCAGAACTCCACAGTCGCCCAGTTTACCGCGTTGGCCTGCACCGACAGGTGAATGGGCTGGTCCGGCCAGCGCTCCCGCACCAGCATGATCAGCCCCGGGTCGGACATGATCAGCGCGTCCGGCTGCAGCTCGATTACCGGCTCCAGGTCCCGCAGGTAAGAACGTACCTTGTTGTTATGGGGCGAAATATTGGATACCAGGTAGAACTGCTTCCCCTGGCGGTGGGTTTCTTCAATGCCCTGGGCCAGGGCTGTTACATCCTTGAAACTGTTGTTGCGCACCCTGAGTGAATAGCGCGGCTGGCCGGCGTAGACGGCGTCGGCGCCATAGGCAAGGGCAACGTGGAGATGGTCAAGGGTGCCTGCGGGGGCAAGGAGCTCTGGCTGATGCATGGACTGAAACTTCCGGGATTCTGCAGTTGGGCGTGCAGTTTGCCGCAGAGGCGGGGACGATGCATTGACGCGACTCAATGTTCATCCTCACAATTTTGAGCTAACATCTGTACGCTCAAAAATGTCAGTTACTCAACAGAGACAGAGGGGTTTCCAGCTCATGAAATCGGATGCTTTGGGGACGTTGGTGGTCGCCATGGTTCAGTTTCTTCAGTCGTCAGGCTTTTCCCGGGGGGAGCTTGCCCGCTATGCGGGATTGTCGGCGGATGAGCTGGAGGAGCCCGAGTCCCGGCTGTCACCCTCACAGATGCAACGTTTGTGGCAACTGATCCAGACGCGGATTTTGCCGTCGATTACGTTCAGCCGGCAGGTACGTCCGCTGATTGCGCGGCACCTGGCCAGGGGCAAGGTAAAGGTGGAAGAGGTGGCAGCGGAGCTGAATATGAGCCGGCACACGCTCTACAAGAAGCTCAAGGAAGAGAACCTGACGTTTGCAGGCCTGCTGGAGGATGTGCGGCGGGAGCAGGCGCTCAACTATATGAATGACCGTGACCGGACCTTGTCGGAGGTAGCGGAGTTGCTCGGCTTTTCGGAACTGAGTGCATTCAGTCGGGCATTCAAGCGCTGGATGGGGAAGTCGCCGGCTGAGTTTCGGGCGGCCTGCTGAGTTTTGATTATTGCCCATTGGCGGTGGAATGAATGTGGCCCCGGGGCGGGGCGCCCAACCCGGTGAGACTTTTCTGGACACGCCCGCGAGTACATCCCTGTAGGGCTCGACGAAAACCATCCCTGGTTTTCGACGGTCCAGAAAAGTCTCCCCAGGTCGACCGCCCTTCATCGAAAGTGCTACCCGAAATAATGTCGCTCGGTCTGACTCCCCTTGACCTGTAACGAGGTGTTTCCATTAGCACTCAGAACGCCAAAAGGGTGATAAAAGCTGGGTTTCGGGGGCTAGAGATTGGGTTGTAGCGATATCTGTGAAGATCGCGAGCGTCGGGTTGGGGATGTTTTTCCGGACCGTCGGCAGCCAGGGATGGCTGCCGTCGAGCCCTACATGGACGTACTTGCGGGGCGTGTCCGGAAAAATGTCACCGGCCTGGCGCTCCTGGCACCAAACCAGCAGGGCTGGGGAACGAGGCCCCAGCCAGGGTCAGCCCTGATATTTCTTGAATACCAGAGAGGCGTTGGTGCCGCCGAAGCCAAAGCTGTTACTCATTACCAGCGGAATCTCGGTGTTCTGGACCTCGCGGACGATGGGGTAACCCTCCGCGCCTTCATCCAGTTCCTCGATGTTGGCAGACGGGGTGATGAAGTTGTTCTGCTGCATCAGCAGGCTGTAGATCGCCTCGTGAACACCAGCTGCACCCAGTGCGTGACCGGTCAGGGGCTTGGTGGAGCCCAGGGGCGGGATCTTGTCACCGAATACGTTCTTCACCGCCTTGAGTTCCGTGATGTCACCGGCCGGGGTGGAGGTACCGTGGGTGTTGATGTAGGAAATCTCGCCATCCACGTTCTTCAGGGCCTGCTGCATGCAGCGCACCGCGCCTTCACCGCTGGGCGCGACCATGTCAGCACCGTCGGAGGTGGCACCGAAGCCCACCAGTTCGGCGATGATGTTGGCGCCGCGGGCCTTGGCGTGCTCCAGTTCTTCCAGGACCACCACGCCGCCGCCGCCGGAGATCACGAAACCGTCACGGTTGGCGTCGTAGGTACGGGAAGCCTTTTCCGGAGTGTCGTTGTACTTGGTAGACAGCGCGCCCATGGCGTCGAACAGCAGGCTCAGGCTCCAGTGGACGTCGTCACCGCCGCCGGCGAACATGATGTCCTGGCGACCCATGGCGATCAGGTCCGCGGAGTGGCCGATGCAGTGGGCGCTGGTGGCACAGGCTGACGTGATGCTGTAGTTGACACCAGTGATGCCGAAAGCGGTGGACAGGGACGCGTTGATGGCGCTGCCCATGGTGCGGGGTACCCGGTACGGGCCCACACGACGAATACCTTTCTCACGATGGGTATCAATGGAGTCCATCAATTCCAGGGTGGACGCACCGCCAGTCCCCATGATGATGCCCGTGTTGTTGTCACGGATCTGCTCATCAGTCAGGCCAGACTGCTCGATGGCTTCTTTCATGGCCAGGTAGGCATAGGCGGAAGCCGGACACATGAAGCGCAGCAGTTTGCGGTCGATCAGCGACTTGTAGTCGATATCGATATTGCCGCAGATGTGGCTGCGCAGGCCATTGTCCGCGGCTTCCTGGCTGAAATGGATGCCGGATTTGACGTCCCGCAGTGATTGGGTGACTTCTTCTTTGCTGTTACCGAGGCTGGAAATAATGCCCATTCCGGTAATGACAACTCGACGCATGGTCCGGGCTCCTAAAAATCGTCTGTTGAGGTGAACAGGCCAACCCGCAGGTCCTTGGCTGTGTAAATCTCACGGCCGTCGACTTCCATGCGGGCATCGGCAATTGCCATGGTCAGTTTGCGATTGACCATTCGCTTGATATCCAGATGATACCGGACCAGCTTGTTCTCTGGCAGCACCTGGCCAAAGAATTTGACCTCTCCTGCTCCCAGGGCCCGTCCCTTGCCCTGGCCACCGGACCAGGCAAGGAAGAAACCAACCAGTTGCCACATGGCATCGAGGCCCAGGCACCCGGGCATCACCGGGTCACCTTGAAAGTGGACCTTGAAGAACCACAGGTCGGGATTGATGTCGAGCTCGGCAATCAGGCTGCCCTTGCCGTAGGCGCCATCACTGTCGTTAATGTGGGTAATGCGGTCCACCATCAGCATTTCGTCGATGGGCAGGCGCATGTCACCTTCGAACAGGCGGCCATGGCCACATTCGATCAGGTCGGCTTTATCAAAATGGTCTGGCTTCATGGGTGCAGGTGTTTCCGTTTCTGACTGTAACCCACACTTTACCGGTTACACAGGAAAAATCTATTGACCGATGGTTGTAGTTTTTTGACTGCTGGTTGCTGGAGTGTCCTCCAGGGCCCGTGGTTGGGGGCTCTGGAGGTAAATGACGCAGGCTAAAAGGAATCTTAGTCGAGGGCAGTTGGCGTGCGTTCAGCCGGGTTTTCCATCAGCCCTGGGACGTGCCAGCACACCGGTGTAGCGGGCAAGGAAGATTGCGTAGGCCAGTGCCCACAGCAGTCCGCTGGCGGTGATACCCAGGTGCCAGGGCAGCCCCTGAAACGCAGTGATGACCCGTACCAGAGCTGCCAGGTGGATAGCGACGAAGGCCAGCACCATGCCCTGTGGCAACACCAGCGGCCGGCCGGTATGGCCCAGGGAAACCCGTGCGATAACGCCGAGGATCAGGCAGGCAATGGCACCGGTACCCGCGGCGTGGGTCCAGGCGGACGCGGGCCAGCCTGCTGCAAGGTGCCCTGCCAGCAGGACCAGGGCAACCGGCACCCAGAGGATGGACAGGTGCAGAATCCACAGCAGTGGTTCCTGCCTGGCCAGCCAGCCTTTCCAGTGATACAGGCGCGTGAGCATCAGGATGGCGGCAATAATGGCGAGTCCCGCAGTGACCATGGACCAGCCGGTTACCATGGACGCCAGCAGCAACACCATGGCAAACACAGTGGCTATGTCCAGGGCAGGAATAACGCGGATGCGATCTGCTGCCAGCCCGCGCTGGCGGAGCCAGCCGGTGGTGAACGCCGGGGTGATGCGGCCGCCGATAATGCTGATCAGGGCCAGGCCCATGATCAGTGCGCCCCAGGCGTAAACCGGGTCCAGGCGGGTTACAAACGCCACCTGCATCAGCCACAGCAGGCCCAGAACCACCAGGATCATCAGCTGCCGTTTCTGGCGGGCATGCCAGATGCGCCAGCCGGCGTCCAGCATCACCAGGGGCAGGAAGGCCAGGTTAACCCCCTGCACCAGCCAGTAAGGCATGTCACCTCCAACCGTCAGCAATACCCGGGCGGCCGCCCAGACACCCCAGAGCAATAGAAGCCGAATCCCGTGGGTACGCTCGGTGCCGGTCCAGACACACACCGCGGTCAGCAGGAAGCCGGCAATTGCGGCGGACAGGAAACCGAACAGCATTTCATGCTGGTGCCAAAGCACGCCCGGCATGGCCAGGGGCAGCTGGATGGTGCCAGTTACCTGTAGCACCCACAGCGGGATGCCCACCAGCGACAGCAGTGTGAGGGACAGAAAGAAGATGCGGAAAGGGTAGGCAAAGAGCTGGGCCACGCTGGCGCTGCTGCGCTCGCTGTGGGGTGTGGATATGGCCTGCATGGCGGACCTCCGCTTTAACATGTATCGTGCGTATATATTATCGCGGAGCCATTGCGGTGACTATACCCGCTTGGAGGTAATCGTTGCCGGTATCACGTACAATGCGGCCAACACACTGGATCGGAAAGGAAAACATGGCGTACGTAATACTCAAACACCTTCATATGACCACCGCCTACCTCACGGTTGTGCTGTTTTCCCTGCGTCTGTTGCTGGACCTGGTGGGCAAGCCGGGATGGCGGGCAACGCCACTGCGCTGGATCCCCCATGCCAACGACACGGTTCTGCTGGTGGCGGCCATCAGCCTGTTGTTTGTCACACCGTGGATGCCGTTCGTCAATGACTGGCTGACCTGGAAGGTGTTCCTGCTGATTGGTTATATCGTCGCTGGTGTGTTCGCCATCAAGTCTAAATTCAGTGTGCCGGTGCGGGTAGTGGCTGCTGTCGTGGCTTATCTGCAGATTGGACTGATTTTCCATCTGGCCATGTCCAAGGCCGTGCCTTTCTGATTTCTGGGCCAGGCGCTTCCCTTCTCCGGGGAAGCGCCTGACTTGTCATCGGCGGCTGTGCTGGCTTAACTGGTCGGACAGATCGTTAAGCTGGCTCTGGATGGCGGTCAACTGGCGCGCCATCTCGTCCCGTTCGTCGTGGGCCTTCTGTGCTTCCTTTCTGTTCTGTTCCTCGCTCATCACCTCCAGGATCGCCCCGATCATCATATTCAGGAACACGAAGGCGGTAAGGAATATGAACGTCAGATAGTAAAGCCAGCTGAGCGGGTATTGCTCCATGGTGGCGTACATCACGTCGGTCCAGTCCTCGAAGGTTGCCACCCGGAAGAGGGTCAGCATGGCAATGGCCACGTCGCCCCACAGGGTTTCATCCACCTTTGCAAAGAACATGGACCCCATGGCGGCGTAGATGTAGAAGATGATGAACATCAGCAGGGCGATATAACCCATGCGAGGGATGGCCTTGAGCAGGGAGTTGATCAGGAAGCGCAACTCCGGCACCACCGATACCAGGCGTAGCACGCGGAAGACCCGCAGCAGCCGACCCAGCAGCACCGCCTCGGCATTGTTCAGGGGGATCAGGCTGCCAACCACCACCAGGGTGTCGAACAGGTTCCAGCCGTCCAGCAGGAAACGCTTCTTGTTGGGACAGGCAGCGAACCGGAACAGGATCTCGATCAGGAAGAACACTGTAATGGCATTGTCCATTACCGTCAGGCTGCTCTCTACCAGGGGGGGCAGGTCGTAGGTCTTGGCGCCAATGGTGAGGGCGGACAGGATGATGATGGCGATCACCGCGCCCTGGAAGATCTTGCTGGATTCAATACGGCGCAACTGGTGCAACCCGGACATGGGGCTCAGCTCGGCGGACATAACAACGGCTCCAGGTGGACAGGACGCGGCGATTCTAATGCCAGTGCCGGATGGGGTATAGGCCTGCCGGATTAAATCAGCGCATTGCGTCGCGGCGTTTTCCGCCTGAAACGAAAAAGCCCCCGGGAATCGGGGGCTTTCGGAGCATGGGGGTTAATCCCGAGGCGGTGGCGGGTTAGTGCCGGTCTGCTGGTGTGTCCGGTTAAGTGGGTAGAAAAGGTGTGGGGCGGACAGCTCGGGAAGATCCGTCTGTTCCTTGTGGGCTGCCCACTCCTCGCGTTCGGCTGTGCGAATGGCGTAGTGCATCCAGATCAGGGCAGCGGCCACGATCACGAACATCAGCATGAAGCAGCTTTGCCAGATGCCGGTCAGGTCATTCAGGACGCCAAAGGTGAGTGGCAGGATAAAACCGCCAAGGCCACCAATCATGCCCACGACGCCGCCAACGGCGCCGACGTGAAGCGGGTAGTAGACCGGGATATGCTTGTACACGGCTGCCTTGCCCAGTGACATGAAGAAGCCCAGGGTGAAGATCAGCACGATGAACATGGGCAGGGTCATGTCCAGTGTGAAGCGGATATCGCCGTCGATACCGTGAATGATGTACTCGGTGGGTGGATAGCTGAGCAGGAACGTGCAGACCACTGACGCGATGAACGTCCAGTACATTACCCGCCGTGCGCCAAAGCGGTCAGACATCCAGCCACCAAGAATCCGGAAGAGGGATGCCGGGATGGTATAGAGGGCAGCGATCATGCCGGCTGTCCGGATTTCCAGGCCGTAGACGCCAATCAGGTAGTGCGGCAGCCACAGGGCTAGTGCCACAAACGCACCGAAAACAAAGAAATAATAGAGCGCAAAGCGCCACACCCTCAGTTCTTTCAGGGGCTCCATCTGTTCCATGAAGGACTTTGCCTTCTCGCCACCACGCTCCTGCGCCATGGGGTCCTCCCTGGCCACAAGGAGAAATACCACGCCCATGACGGCGAGCACGGTAGCGTATATCTGGGCGGTCTGCTCCCAGCCGAACGCCACCAGCAGGAAGGGAGCACCGAAGTTGGTTACCGCAGACCCCACGTTACCCGCGCCGAAAATGCCCAGCGCCGTACCCTGACGCCCGGGCTCGAACCAGGCGGCGGTATAGGCCACCCCGACAATAAAGGAGCCGCCTGCCAGGCCAACGCCCAGAGCGCCTACCAGCAGCATGGGGTAGGTGGTTGCGAAGGTCAGCAGATAAACGCACAGGGCCGTGGTAATCATCAGGATGCCGAACACCCAGCGCCCGCCATAACGGTCGGTCCAGATGCCCAGGAAGAGCCGGCTGATGGAGCCGGTCAGGATTGGTGTGGCCATCAGCAGGCCAAGCTGGGTATCCGACAGGGCCAGGTCTTCGGCAATACGGATGCCGATGATGGAGAAGATGGTCCATACCGCGAAGCACAGGGTGAACGAAAAGGTCGATAACCCCAGCGCCCGGTACTGCTGGGACCTTGTGGGACTGGTCGTCATGGCTGTTCTCCATTCCTGCATATCAGACCTTTTAACCTTATCAAAGACAGGGTTTTCGCTGGCGGGGCATTGGAGGTACCCCCTTCAGGATGAGTAGGGGTATGGAAATGCCCTCCCGTTCAGCTGAGGGGGGTAGATGCCCGGTTTCTCTGGTGGGGTACGCGGGTAAGTCGTTGATGTAAGTCAAGTAACGAGGTGACCCGGGTGTGGGGTAATGCTGATCGATATCAATAGGCCGCCTGAGGGGCGGTTGATGCGCTTATCAGGAGAACCCCATGAAAATCATGCTCGCCTACGATGGATCCAGGAATGCCAGGCTGGCCCTTGCCCAGACCATCACCATGTTCCGGGAGCTAAGGCCTCACCTCATCCTGGTGGCCGTTGCGGAAAATCCCCGGGACATTACCTCAGGCAACGAAGACCTGTTCCAGCAGGAAGTGGACGAACTCAAACAGCATCTTAGAGAAGCACTCGCGGTCTGTGAGAAGGAAGAAGTGACCTGCGAAAGCCTGATGCTCGAGGGTGATCCCCGCAAGATGCTGCTTTACGCCACCGAAAAGAAGTTCCAGCCGGATATGCTCGTTATTGCCCGCCACAGCCATGAGCCCGACGGCGGCTTTATCGCACGCTCCCTGACTTATTTCGTCGACGAACTGGATTACATGACCTTCGGCAGTGTGAGTTCCTTCCTCGCACGCCGCGTCCAGTGCCCGTTGCTGATTCTCCCCAGCCGCTGAGTGCGGTCGCTTTTACGAGTTGATAGCCCAAGGAGGCTGCCATGAAAGTCGCTGACGTGTTCCGCGTCCGCAATCCCGAGGTGAGGGCACTGCACCTGACCTGGATTGCATTCTTTATCACCTTCTATGTCTGGTTCAATATGGCGCCGCTGGCGTCGAGCATGCTCAAGAGCGTGGACTGGCTGACCGCGGATGACCTGCGGCTGTTCGCCATCTGTAACGTGGCCCTGACCATCCCGGCGCGTATCGTGGTGGGTATGGCGCTGGACCGCTTTGGTCCTCGCCGGGTGTTCTCGGTGCTGATGGTACTGATGTCCATCCCCGCACTGGCGTTTGCTTTCGGTAATACCATGACACAGCTGCTGGTCAGCCGCCTGGTGCTGAGCTCCATTGGTGCAAGCTTCGTGGTGGGGATCCACATGACCGCCATGTGGTTCAAACCCAAGGACATCGGCTTTGCCGAAGGGTTCTATGCCGGCTGGGGCAACTTCGGCTCGGCAGCGGCCGCCATCAGCCTGCCCACCATTGCATTGCACATGTACGGTGGTGAAGACGGCTGGCGGTGGGCCATAGCCCAGAGTGCCATTGTCATGGCCGGTTACGGTGTCTACTACTGGTTCGCCATCACTGACGGCCCCGAGGGCACGGTGCACCGCAAACCCCGCAAGGCCGTTGCGCTGGAGGTCAGCAGCTGGGGCGACATGGTCAAGCTGATCCTGTGGACCATCCCGCTGGTAGGGGTGCTGGGCATCCTGGTCTGGCGTATCCAGAACATGGGTTACCTGAGCACTACCTGGGCCATCGTGTGCTATGCGGTGATTGTTGCCATCGTCTGCTACCAGGTCATACAGATACTCAGGGTCAACATACCGATTCTGAAACAGGGCGTACCGGAGGATGACAAATACCCGTTCAACAGCGTTGCGGCGCTCAACAGCACCTATTTCGCCAACTTCGGCGCGGAGCTGGCCGTGGTTTCCATGCTGCCCATGTTCTTCGAGGAAACCTGGAGCCTCAGCGCCACCGCAGCTGGCCTGATTGCCGCTTCGTTTGCGTTCGTGAACCTGGTGGCCCGCCCGATGGGTGGCCTGGTCTCTGATCGCATGGGTAACCGCCGTTTTGTGATGCTCAGCTACATGTTCGGTATCTCCGTAGGCTTTGCGCTGATGGGACTGCTGAACTCCAACTGGCCGCTGATTATTGCCGTGGCGATCACCGTGTTTACCTCATTCTTTGTGCAGGGCGCGGAAGGGGCCACCTTTGGCATCATTCCTTCGATCAAACGCCGTCTGACCGGTCAGATTTCTGGCATGGCCGGTGCCTATGGCAACGTAGGTGCGGTGGTATACCTCACCATCTTCACCTTCGTTACCCCGACCCAGTTCTTCTACATCATCGCTGGCGGCGCGTTTGTCAGCTGGCTGCTTTGCATCATGTGGCTGAAAGAGCCTGAAAGCGGTTTCTCCGACGAGTACCATGTGTCCTCGGTGGACCTGCAGATTGAGGAGGAAGAGCGCCGTCGTCAGGTCAGTGCGACCACCTGACCCGTTGCCGGGGTGAGCAACCCGCCCGGAGTAATCCGGGCGGGTTTTTTTGTCGTTCTGATAAGCTGGCAGGGGGCAACGGTATTCTTATGGGAGGTGTGACCTTGGCCTGGTTTGAGCGTTGGGCAGGTGTCCTGGGTGGTGCGGCGGCCGTGCTGGTACTGGCGGGACTGTGGCTTTTCTTCCAGGAACGGGAGGATTATGAACAGAGGGATCTCCGGGGACGCACCCAGCTGATCGTCGCTGCAGAGGAAGGAGACCTTGAACGGGTTGAATACCTGCTGGAGCAGAATGTCCGGGTCGATGCAGGCGATGACTGCCAATGGACCGCCATGATGCGGGCTGCGGCAGGCGGGCACAGTGACATCCTGGTCAGACTTCTGGACCAGGGGGCTGACATCAATCATCGGGAAAAGTCCGGCTATACCGCCCTGATGGGTGCAGCCGTGAATAACCGCCTGGAGACAGCGCAGATCCTGGTAGAACGGGGGGCTGACCTCGACATCCAGGAAACGGAAAGCGGACAGACGGCCCTGATGTGGGGCGTACGCAACAGGAATCCTGACATGGTCAGGCTGCTGTTATCGGCGGGTGCGGATACCAGCCTCACCAACAGGCAGGGGCAGTCGGTAAGGGATTTGGCCTTGCAGGCCAGCGCCGGGGAGCCTTCAGCAAGACTTGAGGAAATCCGTGAAGTGCTGGGCTGTCAGCCATAAAAAAGCCGGCCCCCGCGGGGCCGGCCAATGGTGCGGATCAGACTATGGTGTCACGGATTCTTGATGTAGGCATTCTTGCGCAGATAGAACCACCAGTTCACCACCAGGCAGAGCGCGTAGAAGACAGCAAACCCGTACATGGCGACTTCCGGTGTGCCGGCCTGGATTTCCTGACCCATGACGCGCGGTGCGATAAAGGCGCCGTAGGCGGCGATGGCGGAGGTCCAGCCCAGCACCGGGCCCTTCTGCTGCTGATCGAAGATTACACCAATGCTGCGGAAGGTGGAGCCGTTACCAATGCCGCTGGCGGCAAACATCACGATGAACAGGATCAGGAACAGCGCAAAGTAGCTGTTGGGGTCGGTGGAGTTGTAGGCCAGCATCATCACATAACCAGTTGCAACGGAAGCCACAACCATTACCACGGAGATGATCTGGGTGACGATGGAGCCGCCCATCTTGTCTGAAATCCAGCCGCCCACCGGACGAATCAGCGCTCCTACAAACGGTCCCATCCAGGCCCAGGTCAGGGCGCTGGGTGCATCCGGGTTGACTACCCGGCTGACGGTGCCATCAGCGGCAACTTCCATCATATTGCCGAAAATGACGCTGATGGACAGCGGCAAGGCGGCAGAGAACCCGATAAAGGAGCCGAAGGTGAGGATGTAAAGCACGGTCATGGACCAGGTGTGCTTGTTGCCGAAGATGGCGAACTGGTTCTTGATGTTGGGTTTGATGTCACCCGGAATCAGGCGCAGCAATACCACGGTCAGGATGATCGTCAGCGGCAGGGCCACCCACATATTCAGGACACCAAGCGCCCAGACACCGGCAAGGGAGGTCAGTATGCCGACACCATAGAGCCCCAGAATCTTGCCGAAGGCTGACAGCGGGTTACCCGGATTGGGCGTGACCACTTTCAGGTTGTTCATGCCAAACCAGCCGGCAAAGGCAAGGGGAATCAGGAAGATCAACCAGATGAAGCCGGCGTTCTGAATCCAGGTGTCTGTGCCCGCCTCGATACGACCGATCAGTGTGCCGCTGGGGTTTTGCAGCTGCATCGGATCACCAGCCAGTGCACCGAAGATGCCCACTGTCATGACCAGCGGGATCAGGATCTGCATGGTGGTAACACCGAAATTGCCCAGACCGGCATTCATGCCCAGGCCGTAGCCCTGTTTGCTCTTGGGGTAGAAGGCGCTGATATTGCTCATGGAGCACGCAAAGTTGCCGCCACCGATACCGGAGAGCAGGGCCAGGGCCTGGAACACGATGAACGGGGTATCGGGGTTCATCAGTGCGATGCCGGTGCCCAGGGCCGGAATCATCAGCAATGCAGTGGTCAGGAAGACCGTGTTGCGGCCGCCGGCAATCTTTATCATGAACGACGCCGGTATGCGCAGGGTCGCACCGGCGAGGCCGGCAATGGCCGTCAGGGTGAACAGCTGTTCCACCGTGAACGGAAAGCCCAGGTTCTTCATCTGCGTGGTGATCATCCCCCACATCAGCCAGATGGCGAAGCCCATCAGCAGGCTGGGGATGGAAATCCACAGGTTGCGGGAGGCAATGCGCTTGCCTTTCTGCTCCCAGAATTCTTCGTTTTCGACATCCCAGTGTTCGATGTCTGCGTTGGTCTTGGCCATAGATTCGACTCCCTCGGTTAACGTGCCTGGTGGCGCTAACGCCGGATTTCAGGCTTCTCCCGTGCATTGTGCAAAGGTCGTCGGGGGATGATTCTTGATATTGCTCAAGGACAAAGTTCGCTGACCGGGACTGTTTTTTTGAGGCCTCAATGGGGTGCTTTTCTTTTTGTTTAATTGATTTAAAAACAGTAGGTTAGTCCGGTGGTATTACCAACTGGGTAATGCGCTGGCCAGAGAGGGAAATAGAGGTAGCCAATCATTTCCGACCCCTGGTTCCGTGCAGCCAGAGCATTATCAGCTGACCGGCCACGATCAGGTAGGCAAGGCTCCAAAGGCCAGCGGAAGACCAGAGCAGGGCAGGCTCGGCAAACGGCGTCGAGCCCGCGAGGTAGCGGGTAATGGCTGCAGCCGAGGTAAGCAGGCCGACTGCCAGTGCCTGCCATGTGGGGGGGAAGCGGCGGTAGGCCCGTTGCCACGCCAGGCGCAGCATGACGCCAGTAGACAGGGTGCCCAGGGCCCCTACCGTGATCAGGTGCAACGCGGGTGCTGCCGGCTTTCCTGCCAGCAGGTGCCAGGCGGTTATGGCACTGCCGGCCGCGAGCCAGCCGTAGCCAGTGGCCAGCATTAGCAGGTCGGGACGTTCCGGGCAGTGCCAGATCTTCCAGCGCACGATGCGTACCAGGATCAGCCCGGCGACCATCAGCAGTGGCAGGCCGGTGAGCCAGTCCGGCACAACCGCAAGGCTGAGAACGATGGTTGCTCCCAGGAGAATGATCAGTGCAGCTTCCACCCTGGGCTGGACACGGGCTGTTAGCGGAATCCCCTTTTTTTCCAGGGTGCCGGCGACGGCGGGTGCGATCAGCCGGCCACCGATAAACGTCATCAGCAGTAGCAGGCCCAGGATCGCGGTTTGCATCAATTGGTAGGGATCGGGTGCGAATGGCCCGCCCCGGTAGTTCAGCGTACTGGCGAGCCAGAATGCAGGCGCAAGCAGGCAGATCGTCAGGATCAACGGCGCCGCCGTTTTATTGCGCCACTTCTTCGCGGCACTGAACCGGGGTACCACGTACCAGGCCAGAACAAGGGCAAAGGCAGGACTGAGTACCTCGGCGTACCAGCTATCAGGTGCCAGTAACCAGCTCAGCCTGGCGGCCAGCCACAGTGCCAGAAGGGCCAGGACCCGGGCGCGAGGTTGCGGGCCGAGGGTGTAGCCCGCTACCAGCACCAGTGCAAAACCGAAGATCAGCTCATGTCCGTGCCCCGCGGCCAGTAGTCCCGGAGGCCATCCGCGCCCGGAGGCCACCGCACTGACAGACAGGGGCACGGCCAGGGCCGCATACAGGGCGGCTGCGGGGAAGAATAGCCAGAACGCCTGAACAGTGGTCTTGACCGAAGTCATTGCGGATCCTTGACGGATTTATGGATCAAACCTAAAAGAATAAATGAAATGTATCATAATTTTTGTCAGACACTGGCTGGTAACTGCCGGCTTGTGGATGCAGGAGGTCGTATCATGAACATCAGCAACCTTATGCGCTTGCCGTTTGCCAATGGCGAGGGGTGGCGTGAACTCAAGCGGCTGAACTTCTCTATACCCTTCCTGGCCTGGGTCGTGGTTGTGCCCATGTCTTTCCTGCCGCCGGTAATGCTGTATTACGCAGGCACCCAGTATGGCGATGCGTTCATGTCCGGCTTTGGCGATAAGGAGTGGCGGCTGATTACCACCATTTTGTTCCTTGCTGAGCTGCTGACCTTCTTCGTGATGGGTTGGCTGATCCAGGCTGTACTGGAGGCCCAGAAGCTGAGCATCAGTTACCAGGACGCCTACCTGCTGGCGGCCGTTGCCCCGCTGCCGCTCTGGCTGTCGTCACTGGCGCTCTGGGTGCCGGTGCTGGCGGTGAGCGTGGTGGCAGTTTTTGTCGGCTTGTTCCTGTCCTGCGCCCTGATCTATCAGGGTATCCGGTTTTTGTGCGGCCGGGGCGACAACGACATCGAAACCATGTCCGCCACGTATACCGTAATGGCTGCCTCGGTGTTGGCCTGGGGCGTGCTGATGGCGATGGTCTGGGCGTTCTGAGACTGATGGGGGTGCTGAGCGGCAGTGACCCTAGGCCACGTGAGGCAGCACACCGAAATAAATCGCGCTGAAGTGACAGGCACTGCCTCCGACGACGAACAGGTGCCAGATGGCATGCATGTAAGGAGTCCGGTCCAGCAGGTAGAAAACCACCCCGACGGTGTAGACCAGGCCGCCGGCAATGGTGAGATGAAGCGCGGTTTCACTGAGGCTGTTCACCAGGTCTGCTGAGGCGAACACGATCAGCCAGCCCATCAGAAGGTAGATCCCCACACGAACCAGCCGGAACCGGTGCCTGAAGACCACTTTCAGAATGACGCCCGTAAGGGCCAGGGACCATATGATGGAGAAGAATGTCCATCCGACAGTACCCCTCATATTGACCAGCAGGAAGGGTGTATAGGTGCCGGCAATAAGCAGGAAGATGGCGCAGTGGTCCAGTGTCTTGAAGGCGGACTTCAGCTTCGGGTTCTTGCTGCCGTGGTAAAATGCGGACGAGAGGTAAAGCAGGACAAGGGTGGCGCCGAAGATACTGAAGCTGGTGACCTTCCACGCATCCCCCATCTGACCTGCCGCCATCACCAGGACAATGGTTCCAATCACGCTGAGAATGGCTGCCAGGCCATGGGTGACACTATTGAGCCATTCTTCAACACGGTGATGGATGGAGTCCGCACGGGCTTCGATAATCGTCATGGAGGCATCCCGGGGCCGAATTCGGGTTGTTTTATTGAACGTATCACAACTAGGCCAGCATACCGCTGTGCGTCCCGACTGTCAGGGGGCACTGTGTTCAGTCTGGTTGCGGATGACTGCGGTAGCCCGAAACCGGGATCATTGAAACATCAGGGAGTTACCTTCTGCCTGGTGCCCAGGACCGGTTTCGTTGCTGGCTGATTAAAAAATGGTCAATTTCTACGGCGTGATCCAGGTCCGGATTCGTGGTCGGGTCACTTACCGGTTTTTGCGTTCTTGAGACGGGAGAAGGTGGCCGGCACCACGCCAAGCCAGGCCGCAAGCTGGTTATCGGGCACCCGTTGGACCAGTTCCGGGTATTCCTCCAGCAGCAGCTGGTAACGCTCCTTCGCTGGCATGGTTTGTTTGCGAAATTCCCGCATGCTGGTCAGTTCCGCCAGTTCTTCAGTGAGTGACAGGGCAAACCCCGCCCAGGCGCCTTCGCCCCGGGCGGTGACGGCAGAGCGAAAGGCCGGGAAGCTGGCCGTCCACAGGGTGCAGTTGGTGACCGTGGTCAGGCACAGGGTATTGCGGCGGGTACGCGTGCGACCGAAAACGGGCCATATCAGGTCACCTTCGGAGAAGAAGTGATGTACCGCGATGCGGCCGGACGGTGCCTCCCGGTAGAGTCGCATCACACCGTACTGGATCAGGTAGACCTGGCTCCAGGGTGCGTCGTGGACTTCCAGGGTGGTCTCCGGCTCCAGCTTGCGCTGCTGGAACAGGCCGGCCAGGTCCCCCAGAAAGCGGTTATCCGGGGATTCGCCGTGTTCGTGGTCCAGGCGCATACCAAACACCCGGCTCAAACTGTTGACCAGGGCAAGGGACGCCGGCGGCGCTGATTGGCGCAGGATCTCCGGGTGCAGGGAGTCCAGCAGGCAGGGTGACGACGCCGGGGCATCGTATCCGGTATCTTCGTAGCCTTCGCTCATGATGGGCACCAGACTCTGAGTGAATACTTTGCCATTATTCCACTATTCGCAATGCATGTTAAGGCGGGTGGCCTGATCGTCACGGAGTGGGGCCCTCCCGGCAGCAACGGGTCTCGCGAATCAGTGACTGGTGCCTTCCTCGTAGTGGATCTTGTTCCAGACATTGTACTTGCCGGAAGGCTTGTTCATGGGGATGCGCTTTTCTTCTTCCAGGGTGTCCGCATCATAGACGATGACTGCGCCGTCCTGGTCCCACACGCTGAGCAGCAGTTTTTCGCCGTACCGGTCAAATTCCACGTGGGCAGCGACTTTACCAGGCGCCGGCTGCAGGGTTTTGACGATCTCCAGGGCCTGCTTGTCGATGACGTGGACTTTGTCTTTGTTGGGGCCGAAGAACACGTCCACCCAGGCATAGCGGGAGTTTTCGTGGCTGCGCATGAAAAAGCCCGGCCCGGCGGTTTCCAGGGTCTTAATGACTTGCCAGTTGTCCATGTCGATGATGGATACGGCCGCCGCGCGGAAGTGGGGTGTTGCCATCACCCGCCGGCCTTCATATTCCCAGGTAATACCTGAGCCCAGATGGGGCATGCCGGGCAGGGGCAGGTCTGCCACGGTTTCACCGGTGTCCAGGTTGATCACCATGCCGTGCTTGCCATCCCGGGCGGCGCCGATCAGGTGGTCATAGCCCGGGTCAAAGAAAAAGTCGTCCAGCCAGGTGTCGGTCTGTATCCGTCGGACGCTGGCCATGCCGTTTACCACGGTGATCTCCCAGGCTTCGGGAATATCCTTCAGGGCTGCAATAAAGCTGTCGCGGGGCGGGGCGGTGTAGACGGCGCTCACCCGGGAAGTTTCGTCGCCGCTCGCCACGGGGAGAACCTCCAAAAGTTCGAGGTTGTCCGCATCAAACAACACCAGGGTGTGGGGCAGGTAGTTGGCTGCCATGACATAGTTGCCGTCGGCGGATACGGCGATGTTCCGCATGTTGATACCTGCCCGGACCTCGGCAGTGACCTTCAGGTTGTACAGATCGTATTTGGTGATCCAGCCATCCCGGGAACCGAAGTAGACAAAACGTCCGTCGGGGCTGTATTTAGGGCCGCCATGCAGTGCATACCGGCTGGCAAACCGGTGGATGGGCTCCATGGAATCGCCATCCAGCAGGGTGACGTGGTGGTCGCCGATTTCCACCACCAGGAACAGATTCATCATATCTGCGTCATAGGCGGGCTCGTCGGGCAGCGTCCCCGTCGGGTGGGGCAACAGATGGCTGTCGGTTATGTCTGTCTTTTCCCACGTCGGGTTAGTTGCCGGCGGCTGGTAGATATACTCGGCCAGGGCAGTGACGGAGGCTTCATCAAGTACATTCCCGAAGGCTGGCATCTGGGTGGCGGGCCGGCCATGCTGTATGGCTTCCTCGGCCTGGGGCTTCTTCAGGCGGGAGAGGTTCTCCGGTAACAGGGCCGGACCCATGCCGCCGAGTCGGTCCGCACCATGGCAGCTGGCGCAATGTTGCTGGTACAGGGTTTCGGCATCGGTTGCCGCGTGCAGAGTTGCGGGTAGCAGCAGGCTGGTCGCCAGCGCCAGCAGGGTTTTCTTGCCAGGACTCACGCCGGTCTGCCTCCTGCGGAAAGGGCCGGTTGCGGCGCGGGAGCATGGGTCCAGCCGCTACGGGCCGGCTGGGCCAGTGACGCTGCCAGTTTCACCACCTCACCAACGATGATAAGGGTGGGGGGCTGGAATCCTTCCCGGTTGATGGTCGTTTCAAGCCCTGAAAGGGTCGTTACCGCCATGTGCTGCTGCGGCGTGGTACCGCGCTCAACCAGCGCCACCGGACAAGTACCCGGCAAACCGTGGGCGGTCAGCTCCCGCACAATGGTGGGGGCGTTGTGCAGGCCCATGTAGAACACCCGGGTCTGGCCCGGGGCGGCCAGCACCTGCCAGTTCAGCTCCAGGGCCTGGTCAGACTTGCGGTGTCCGGTGACAAAGGTGACGCTCTGGGCATAGTCCCGGTGGGTCAGGGGAATGCCACAGTAAGACGCGCAACCGGCGGCGGAGGTAATGCCCGGAACCACCTGGAAGTCGATGTCGTTCTCCACCAGGAATTCGGCTTCTTCACCGCCCCGCCCGAAAATGTAGGGGTCGCCGCCCTTGAGGCGAACCACCCGGCGTTGGCGGACCGCCAGCTGTACCAGCAATTCGTTGGTTTCCTCCTGGGGGACGTAGTGGCAGCCGCTGGCCTTGCCCACATGAATCAACTCGGCCTTCGGGTTGACCAGTTCCATGATCTCGGGGGACACCAGCCGGTCGTAGACGACCGCATCTGCCTGCTGGATCAGCATCAGGGCCCGCAGGGTCAGCAGGCCCGGGTCACCGGGGCCTGCGCCGACAATGGCCACTTCCCCGACCCGCAAGGGCTGCTCCGCCAGCTGGAATTCCACCAGGCATTTCTTGTGTGGACGCTTGTTCATGGCGCGGTTCCTTACAGGTTATGGACCGGAATTTCGATGGCCTGGGCGGCCACGCGGCGGGGCAGATCATCGACCACACCGATTTCCTCGTTGGTGAGGTAGCAGCCGGGGTCTTCTTCCCAGAAATCCCCCGTTACGTTGTAGGCCCGCACCCGGGTGTTGCCGTTGCAGATGGCCAGGAACTTGCACTCAGCGCAGCGCCCCTTGACTGGGCGAGGGTGTTGGCGGAAGCCCTGCATCAGAGGATCCTGTGTCTCTGACCAGATTTGCGAGAAGGGCGTTTGCCGGACATTGCCCAGGTCGTGGTCCCACCAGAAGGTGTCCGGGTGCACCACGCCCAGGTTGTCGATATTGGAAATATTGACGCCTGAGGCATTGCCCCCCCAATTGGTGAGCCGCTGGGTGAGGGCATCCACCTGGTCCGGGTAGTGCTCCTTCGCCCATTCGATCAGGAAAGGGGCATCGGCGTCGTTGTTGCCGGTGACGTATTCCCGCTCAATGCCACGTCTGAGTTCGTCGTGGCAGTGATTGAACAGCAGGGTCATGGCGTCGCGGGTCATGTCGTACCAGGCGTCGCGCTTGCGGTTGCGGCCGCCGCGGCCGGAGTAGTTCAGGTGAGACAGGTAGAACTTGTCGATATCGTGCTCGTCGAGCATCTCCAGCATGGCCGGCAGCTCGGGGTAGTTGTCCTGGGTCAGGGTAAAGCGCAGCCCCACCTTGATGCCGGCCTGCTTGCACAGGGCCACCGCGTGCATGGACTCGCGGAAGGCGCCTTTTTTCTGGCGGAAGGTGTCGTGGGTCTGCTCCAGGCCATCAATGCTGATGCCCACATAGTCGTAGCCAACGGCGGCGATCCTGTCGATGTTCTCCTCGGTGATCAGGGTGCCATTGGTCGACAGGCCCACGTAGAAGCCCATCTGCTTGGCGCGATGGGAAATATCGAAGATATCCGGGCGCATCAGCGGTTCACCGCCGGACAGGATCAGTACCGGCACGCCGTAGGCCTTGAGATCGTCCATAACCGTATAGACTTCTTCCGTGCTCAGCTCCCCCTTGAAGTCAATGTCGGCAGAGATGGAGTAACAATGTTTGCAGGTCAGGTTGCAGCGCCGGATCAGGTTCCAGATCACCACCGGGGCGCGGGGCTTGGGCACCGGGCGCACCGGGGCGGGGTTCATCAGGCTCTTGATGTAACGGGTCATGCGGAACATGGTTTCTCTCTCTCATCAGGAGTGGCTTTCCTGCCTCTCCGGGCTGGCCCTTGCCGGCTCTGTGCCCGTTCACTATCGCCCCGGGGGCGTCGTGACTCCATACCTTTGATGGAGTACTTCAGGAGGTGGCCTTCTCTTTTCGCAGTCTTAATCCGGTCTTTTTCAGGATCGCGGAACTGTACAGAATGGTGTCTCCCGCCGAGGTCGCACCCAGCAGTTTGCGGATTTGTCCCGCCTTGGCTTCCACTTCGTCCCGACTGGTACCGTGCACCATGGCAAAGAGGTTGTAATTCCAGTAGGGCAAATGTCGCGGGCGCCGGTAACAGTGGCTGACAAAGGGTAATTCGCCCACTCGCTGGCCCATTTCCGCAATGGCATCGTCGCGCACGTCCCAAACGGTCATGCCGTTAAACCGGTAGCCCAGCTTGTAATGGTCCGGCACTGCGGCTACACGACGGATGGCACCGGTCTCCTGCATGCGCTGAAAACGGCTGAGCACATCCTCATGGTCCATGCCCAGTTGCTGGCCCAGGGCGCCCCAGGGATCGCTGACCAGGGGCAGGCCGGCCTGGGTGGCCAGCACCAGTTTCCGGTCCTGTTCATCCAGCGTGGAGCCGTTGTCAGACGGGGAAGTACAGGTGGACATGGAACTCTTCCTCTTTGGGCATGTTGTAGACCGGGTAGCCGGTGACCGCTTCGATATCGGCAATGACACGGTCGATGTCTTCGGGGGTTTCGGTGGCCAGTACAAACCACATGTTCAGGTCGTGTTCCCGGCGGTAGTTGTGGGCGACTTCATCCAGCTGATTCACTTGCCCGGTTACCCGGGCAAAGTCAGGTTCGGGGATTCGCATCGCGGCCAGGGTCAGCCCACCGCCCATTTCGCCGGCATGGAACATGGGGCCGAAGCGGGTCAGCACCTTTCGCTCAAGGAGGTCACGCAGGGTGTGCAGCAGATCGGTTTCGCTGATGCCCAGCTCCTTCGCTACGGCAGCAAACGGATAACGCACCAGCGGCAGGCCGCACTGCAGGCGGTTAATCACCGCCCGCTCAAGCCCGGTGAAAGTGCCCGGTGTGTCGGTCTCCGGTCGCTCAGTGACGGCCGACATAGCATGCTCCCCGTTGCCGGTAAGCCTTGGTACTGAACAGAACCGCGTGAGGGGTGTGCTGGAGGCCCTGGTCACCGATCAGGTTGTCCAGCTGGGCCAGCACCCGCGGTCGGTCGGTGCCGTGAATCATGCAGAACAGGTTGTAGGGCCAGTCCGGTAGTCGGCGGGGGCGCTGGTAGCACAGGGTAACGAACGGCATTCTGGCCATGGCCTGGCCGATAGCGTGAACCTGGTCGTCGGGGATGTCCCAGACCACCATGGCGTTGGCGGTGTACCCCAGGGTGCGGTGTTTCACCACAAGCCCCAGTCGCTTGATCAGGCCCTGTGCCTGCCATTGCCGGACCGCAGCCATGACTTCGTCTTCCGTCAGCCCTGAGCGGTCGGCCAGGGTCTGGTAAGGCTTTGGTGTCAGCGGGAGCCCCTTTTCCAGCTCCCGCCGCAGGCGCAGTAGTCCCCAGGCGCTGACAGGGCTACCGCCGGCTGCCTCGGGGGCGACGGCCAGGTATTCCGGTGAAGGTGACAGGATCACGGCAGCGCCTCCCAGTCGATCTCGAAGCCCAGGTCGATGTGGTAGCCCTCCACCATGGGGAGGCGCAGCATGGGAAGCCTGAGCTGTTGTTCCAGTTCGCCCAGTCGCTCTTCCAGGACGGTTTCGTCCGGTGCGGTCATGACAAACCAGAGATTGTAGGTGTGCTCCCGGGCGTAATTGTGGTTCACCCCCGGGGCACGGTTGATCCGGGCGGCCACCAGGTCCAGTTGTTGTTCCGGTGCCGCCACGGCAGCTAGCAGGCTTGCACCTGCCCGGCTGTGTTCAAAAACGGGTCCGACCCGGCTGACGACCTGGTGGTCCTGGAGTGACTGCAGCCGCCCGATCACCTCCTCTTCAGTAATGCCCAACTGCCGGGATACATCCAGGAAGGGCCGGTCACAGACGGGCAGGTCCCGCTGGTAGAGGTCGATCAGTTGTCTGTCAGTGGCATCCAGTTGCATGGGTTGTCTCCTCCGGGTCGGAACCGGTCAGTACACGTCGTGCTGGGTGTTGTAGACGTTAAACTTGCCAGTCGGTGTCACCAGCCGC
Organism: Marinobacter segnicrescens; assembly: GCF_900111555.1. Taxonomy (GTDB): domain Bacteria; phylum Pseudomonadota; class Gammaproteobacteria; order Pseudomonadales; family Oleiphilaceae; genus Marinobacter; species Marinobacter segnicrescens. The sequence continues at coordinate 195,982 of NZ_FOHZ01000005.1, read as the reverse complement.
TCATCGGTGATGACCTTCTTCAGCTCACGGGTCTTGTCGTCGACCACCACCAGGGCAGATTTCTTGTCCTGGGTGTTCCACACCGAGAACCAGACTTCATCACCCTTCACGTTGTACTCCGGCTGGACGACCCGCTTCGGGCCTTCACCCAGGTCCGCCCATTCGGCGATGGGCAGCACTTCGTAGCCGGCTTCGAGGTCGTTGATATCAAACACCGCAACGCTCTGGCTGATGGCTTCAGCCGGGTTCAGCGCGGTGTCGACCCAGAGGTTGCTGGATTCCGGGTGGGTTTTGATAAACAGCGAGCCACCGCCCTGACCGTCCAGGGTCCGTACCACTTTCCAGGCCTTGTCGGGGTGACCTTCCGGGTCCGTGCCGATCATCTGGATGGTGGGATCACCCAGGTGGCTGGTTGCCCAGACAGGGCCATGCTCCGGGTCCACGAAGTTGGCGCCACGACCGGGGTGGGGGATCTTGCCGACGTCGACGATGGCTTCCAGGTTACGGTCCTGGGAATCCACCACCGCAATCTGGTCCGAGTTGTTGGCGGCTGTCATGAAGTAACGCATGCTGGCGTCCCAGCCACCGTCGTGGAGGAAGCGGGCGGCATCGATGTTGGTGATGGAGAGGTTGTCCAGGTCCTCATAGTTCACCAGCATGATCTTGCCGGTTTCCTTCACGTTGACGATGAACTCAGGATGCTTGTGGGAGGCCACGATGGCGGCTACCCGTGGCTCGGGATGGTATTCCTGGGTGCCCACGGTCATGCCCCGGGTGCCGACAATCTTCTTCGGCTCCAGGGTCTGGCCGTCCATGATCACGAACTGGGGAGGCCAGTAGGTGCCGGCGATGGCCAGTTTGTCTTCCCAGCCCTTGTACTTGGAGGTTTCCACCGAGCGGGCCTCCATGCCAACCTTGATCTTGGCGACGGTGTCGGGCTCTTCCATCCACAGGTCGATCATGTTGACCAGGGCATCCCGGCCGATAACGAACACATAGCGACCGGATGCCGACATACGGGAGATATGCACGGCGTAGCCGGTGTCGATGATATGGGCGATTTCGTGGGTGTCGCCGTCAATCAGGGCCACCTGGCCTGCGTCCCGCAGGGTCACGCTGAACAGGTTTTCCAGGTTCAGGTCGTTCATCTGTTTGGTGGGGCGCTCCTCCGGCGGTATGACCACTTCCCAGGTGGCCTTCATCTCTTCCAGGCCGTACTCCGGGGGCTGGGGCGGTTCGTGCATGACGTACTTGGCCATCAGCTCCACTTCTTCCTCAGTGAAGTCACCGGAGGTCAGCCAGTTCGGCATGCCGGCGGGTGAGCCGTAACTGATAAAGGCCTTGAGGTAGTCGATACCTCGTTCCTGGGTGATGTCCGGCGTCAGTGGCTTGCCGGTCGCACCCTTGCGCAGAACGCCATGGCAGCCGGCGCAGCGTTCAAAGTAGATCTGCTTGGCCTGTTCGAACTCGGCGTCGGTCAGGTCGGGAGCACCCGGAGTGCGAACCACCTTGGCCGATCCCGGATCAATCGGGCTGGGTGTGCCCTCATAAGCCGTGGCGGCCGGGTCGTCAGGGTGTTTGGTGGCCTCATCGGCTGCCATGGCGCCAAACGACGCTACGGCAACCGCAAGTGCCAGTGGCTTGATAAACGGGTTGGTTACTCTCATCAGGTTCTCTCCTTGGATTAAAGAGTCCCTCTAGGTTTCGCCTGTTTGGCTGTATAAACATTGATCAATGTCAGGAGTTGAATGTTTGTGTGCGCACTACCCACAGGTGGGTATACCCAAAGAGTGCTGGTATAGGGCCCGGCTTTTAACCATGATCAAGGATGTGTTTTTACCTGGTTGTCACGATGCCATTGACGACCGGAAAGGAGTGGGACTTGGACAAATCATCAGGCAGAACCTGGCTGGGGTGGATGGCGGTTGCTGCAATCACGGGGCTTTTTGTCGCACCGGCCTACGGGGAAGGTAACGGTAACGTTATCGATGAAGCTGAGCTGGCCAACATGGTTATCCAGGACTGTGGCTCCTGCCACGGGCTGAAGTTGAAGGGTGGCCTTGGTCCGCCATTATTGCCTGAAAACGTTGATCGCCTGCCGGAGGAGGCCATAGCTGCGATTATCCGGGAAGGCGTCCCGGGTACCGCCATGCCGCCCTGGAAAGCGCTGCTGACCACCGAGGAGATTCGCTGGGTCAGTGAACAGCTCAAATCCGGCAGCCTGATAACACCCGAATGATCCCTCTGAAGGAAGGATTCGCCATGAGTTTCAACATAATTGCCACGCCCTTCCGACTTTCCCTTGTTTTGGTGGTGTTGTTTTCACTGGCCGGCTGTCAGTCGCTGTCCGGCAAGTCGGAACAGGCCGGGCTGATGGGCACGGGCGATCTGGGACTGATTATCGAGCGGGCCTCAGGCTCGGTACTGGTGGTCAACACCACCCGCCATGATGTGCTGGGCCGGGTAGAGGGTCTGGGGGATTTGTCCCACGCTTCGGTGGTCTACTCCCGGGATGCCCGCTACGGCTATGTATTCGGTCGGGATGGCGGACTGACCAAGGTCGATCTGCTGACCGGTGCTATAGCGGACCGGGTGATCCAGTCTGGCAACAGCATTGGTGGTGCCATATCCCAGGACGGCCGCTACGTGGCGGTATCCAACTACGAGCCCGGTGGCGTGAAGGTGTTCGACAGTGAGACCCTGGAGCTGGTGGCGGATATCCCGGCTACCTGGACCAACGAACAGGGTGAGACTGCCCGGTCCAAGACCGTCGGCCTGGTGGATGCACCGGGTAACCAGTTTGTGTTCAGCCTGTTTGACGCGGGCGAAATCTGGACCCTGGGCATTGTTGACGGTGAACCTGAGGTCAGCCGCTATCCGGCTGGAAAGGCGCCCTATGACGCCCTGATCACTCCGGATGGTCGCTATTACATTGCCGGTCTGTTTGGTGAGGATGGCCTCTCCATGCTGGATTTGTGGGAGCCGGAAGCCGGCGTAACCGAGATCCTGCCGGGCTACGGCAAGGGTGAGCAGCAGCTCCCGGTTTACAAGATGCCCCACCTGGAAGGCTGGGCCATTGCCGACGGTCGCGCCTTCGTGCCGGCGGTAGGCCACCACCAGGTGCTGGTGGCTGATATGAACGACTGGTCGCTGGTGGACCGGATCCCTGTGCAGGGCCAGCCGGTCTTCGTGATGGCCAGCCCGGACAACCGCCAGATCTGGGTGAGCTTTGCCCACCCGAAGAACGATGTGGTACAGGTGATTGACTCCAGCACCCGTGAAATTGTCCGCACCCTGGAGCCCGGCAAGGCAGTGCTGCACATGGAGTTCACGCCACGGGGCGAGGAAGTGTGGGTGTCCGCCCGGGACAGCAACCGGGTGACCGTATACAACACCCGCACCCTTGAGCCGGTAGCGGAGCTGAACGCGGAAAAACCCAGTGGTATTTTCTTCACCAGCCGTGCCCATACGCTTGGGTTGTAAGGTGGTACAAACCGCCCCGGCAGTGGTAATGGCGACTGCCTTCAGCGTTCTGGCTGCACCTGTCCATTCCGAAACAGGGGTGGTGGTTATCAGTATCGAGTCTGACGGGCGTGTTTCCGAAGTGTCCCGTCGCCGCCTTGAAGGCTATCTGCAAGCACAAGGCTGTAGGGCGCAGGTCCGGTTTAACGGGGATGATCCGGCGACGGCGCTGGTATTCCGATCGGGTGTGGCGGCCAGTGGGGCCCCCGTGCTGGTGGCGGTCAGCCGCGACGGTGGCCTGCCGGTGCCGGCCTGGATCACTCGCCGGACAGCAGGCGTTAAGGCTATTGGCGAACTGCTGGGCCGGGACCTGTCCACGGTGGCTGGTGGAGACCCGGTGGGGGCTGAACTGCCGCTGGCTGCACTGCGACAGGCGGGTGTTGTACCTGAAACCGGGCAGCTCTACGAGGCTGGCGACTACAGCTCGGCTTTGGGGCTGTTGCTTCATAACAACACCCACGCGTCCGTTTCGGAGCTGGGTTTTGTTCGGCCGTTGCTGGAAAAGAATGACCTGGTCATAACCTGGGCCGGCGAGCCGCTTACCGCCGCCGGCTGGTATCGCGAAACTGGCTGGACAAGCGATGCAGGGACCTGCGAGCAGGCCCTGTCCCGATGGCAGCGCGGAGACGACCGACAGGCCTTTGCGGCCTTTCCCGAATGGGTGAATGGCTTTGCCTGGCCCGACAGTCTGAACTCAGAGGACAGTAACCAATGACGTTTTACCAACCGGTCGGTAACGAGATCGAACTCTTCCAGGCAGCCGCCGACAACAGCCTGCCGGTACTGATCAAGGGGCCTACCGGCTGCGGCAAGACCCGCTTTGTGCGCTACATGGCGGAGCAGCTGGGGCGCCCGGTGTATACGGTTGCCTGCCATGATGACCTGACCGCGGCCGACCTGGTGGGACGCCACCTGATTGGTCCGGAAGGCACCTACTGGCAGGACGGACCACTGACACGGGCCGTACGTGAGGGTGGCATCTGCTACCTTGATGAGGTGGTGGAAGCCCGCAAGGACACCACCGTGGTGTTGCACCCGCTGGCGGATGACCGCCGGGAGCTGCCTATCGAGCGCACGGGAGAAGTGCTGACGGCCGCGCCGGGCTTTATGCTGGTGGTGTCATACAATCCCGGGTATCAAAGCCTGCTCAAGGGTATGAAACCCAGTACCCGGCAGCGTTTCGTGTCCCTGAGCTTTGATTATCCGGAGGCGGAAGCGGAGCAGTCGATCGTCATGGAAGAATCCGGTTGTGACCGGGAGCTTGCCGGTCACCTGGTGAACCTGGCCCAATCGGTGCGAAACCTGAAGGACCATGATCTGGAAGAGGCGGCGTCAACCCGTTTGCTGATTCATACGGCCCGGCTGGTGAAGGCTGGTGTACCGGTGACGGAGGCGTGCCGCGCCGGGATGATTGAGCCCTTGTCCGACGATGAAGCAACCGTCAGCGCACTTATGGAGGTGGTGTATGCCGTATTCGGGAGGCCAGGCGAAGGTCAGTAATGGCGCTGTGGTGCCGGTCATCTGGTATCTGCTGAACCTGCTGGCGCTGCCGGTTATCGGGTTTGCGGTGCTGGTTTGGCTGTACCTGCGTTCGGCGGATATGCCGGCGCTGCGCCGGGCCCATGTGCGGGCCGCCTTCTATATGTCGATTCTTGGGGCGCTCCTGATTTTCAGTGGTGTGGCCGGGTTCTGGCTGGCTTTCGGTCATACCGGGAATTTCTGGACCGGGGCGATTGTGTGGGCCATCGTGCTGCATACCAGCTTTGTTTTGTGGGGGATGATTGCCCTGGCCCAGGCTATCGGGGAGAAGCCGCCTTATTTTCCCAAGCGGCTTGTTTGAGCCCGTGACTGCACTGGTTTCGGCCTCAAAGCACCCACCGAACCCCCGCCAAGGCAGCGATCACAAGCACAGCCCAGCCCTGGGCTGCCAGCCGCCACCCCCTCGGGGCATGCTTCATTTCCATAAAGTGGTCCACCAACAGGATGGCCTTGATGAGGACCAGGGTGAAGACCATCCAGACCAGGACGGTTGCATCAGCGCCCAGTTGCAGGGCGATAACCGGGGCCATGGTGCAGGCCAGCAGGACCAGGTATACCGTTGCCATTAACCGAGCTCCTTATGCCAGCACGTAGAGCATGGGAAAGAGCACCAGCCACACCAGGTCCACCATGTGCCAGTAGGAGGCGCCGGATTCCATACCGTTCATGTCGTCACCGTTGTAGTCGCCGTTCCTCACCTTGACCGCCAGCACCACCAGGATGATTTGGCCCAGCACCACGTGCATGAAGTGGAAGAAGGTGAGGAAGAAATAGAACATGAAGAAGGTGTCCGTCCCCAGGTTATAGCCGCTGCCGTAAAGCTCCACGTACTCCCAGAGTTTGCCGAAGGTGTAGATGGATGAGGCGGCGATGGCGCCCCACAGCAGCAGGGCCACACGGGTTTGCCGGTGGCGCAGGCGGTGGACGGATACCGCCACCAGGTAACTGGCGGTGATCAGGCCGAAGGTGTTGATCAGCCCGGTCCAGGGGTGCAGGGCTTCGCGGCCGGTGGCGAAGGTGTCCGGGTCCAGGCTGCGGGCAACGCCGAAGCCGATGAAGAGGATGCCGAACACCGCCAGTTCCGCGAAGATAAAGAACCATACGGCCAGGTCCCCTGGCAGGTGTCGGCTTCGTTCGTTGGTGGTGATTTCCATAGAGCTTATCGGGGCAGGTTCATGTAGAGCTTGGGCAATTGCAGCGGCAGCTGGACCGGGTCCTTGATGACCACGAAGTTGTTGCTACCGAAGACGTAGGGCAGGTACTCGCTGGCGTCGTCGTCGATGGTGACGCAGAACGGGGTCAGGCCGGCCTTGTGGGCTTCCTGCACCGCCATGCGGGTATCTTCCACGCCGTAGCGGCCCTCGTACAGGTCCAGGTCGTTGGGTTTGCCGTCGGTGAGCAGCAGCAGGATTTTCTGGTGCTCATGGCGGCCCTGCAGCAACCGGGTGGCCTGGCGTATGGCAGCACCCATGCGGGTGTAGTAACCCGGCTCCAGGGCCTGGATACGGCCTCGGCTGACATCGTTATAGGGCTCGTCAAACGCCTTGATGTGATGGAAGCGGATATGGTCCCGGCGCCGGGAGGAGAACGCGAACAGGGCAAAGGGATCGCGGCTGGCCTGGAGGGCTTCGCTGAGCAGTTGCAGCCCGTCCCGGGTGATGTCGATCACACGCTGGTTGTTGTTGATGTAGGTGTCGGTGGACATGGAAATATCGGCCAGGATCAGGCACGCCAGGTCGCGCTGGTTCTGTTTGCAGCGTCGGAACAGCTTCTGGTCGATTTCTCCAATGCCCCGGCGGTGCTGGACTTCCCGCTCCATGCAGGCGTCCAAGTCGAGTTCTTCACCTTCAATCTGGCGGCGCTCCCACTGGCGCAGGGGCTTGAGGGCACTGAACTGGCGCCTAAGTCGCATGGCGGACCGGCTCAGGTGGTCCGGCAGGGGGGAGGGAACAGAGTCCTTGCTCAGCATGGGCTGCAGGCAGCAGAACTTTTCCCGGTAGCCCTGGCTGCGCCAGTCCCACTCCGGCAGGTGAATGCCGGGGCCCAGGTGCAGGTCGTCATTTTCTTCCGAGGGCAGGTCCAGGTCGAACTTGATGGCAGAGGACGACTCGCGGCGGTCGCTGGAGACAGAGATCATGTCCATGTCGTCGGCCACCGCGTCGGCGTCTTCCTCTTCGGTATCGTCACCGGCCCGGTCCACCGGGATGAATTCGCTCCAGGAGAACAGGCTTTCGAGGCGGAACAGCATCAGGCCCTGATCCTTGTCGAAGGCATCCACACGCTCCGCACGCCGGCGTTTGCGTTTCTTTTCCAGCCCGCCGGGCTTCGAGCTCATGTTGTCGTCACCGATCACCTGGGCGGTCAGCTTGCCTGGCGTCATGGTGGGGTATAGCCAGATAATAACCGGCCAGGGGTCGGAGTCTGCCTCCGGCAGGGTATCCACACTGCCGGGATGAATCAGCGCCTGGCGAATGGCCTTTTCCCGGCGGCTTTCGGCGTCGGGCAGGGTGGTCGGATCCGGGCGCCACTGGAGGCTGTTGCGAACCAGTCGCTGATAGACCGGTTCCAGTCCGGGCCACCGGCCAAGCAGGGTCTGTACCATTGCCTGGTTGCCGGTCAGCCAGTCTTCTTCCGTGCATTCGCCCTGCGCCGCCAAGGCGGCAAGCCAGAGGTAAAGATCCCGGTTGAGGTGTTTCGAGGGGAACAGGGCCAACCGGTCCGGCAGGCGCAGGCTCTGCTCATCACGCCAGGCCAGTTCGAATTTCTTGTGGGTGCCCGCCAGCTTCTGCAGGAAACGGCGGCGGGTGCGGAAGTGACGCGGCTCGGCCACCACCAGGCTGAGAGCCGGGTCGCCCCCCAGGGCACGGAACAGCACGCCCAGGGTCCGGGCCTCATCCTTGAGCTGAATCGCGTGCTCCGGAAATTCTCCCATGGCATGGCGGGTAATGTACTCATGCCATTTGAAACCTACCCACTCTTCCATATCAACTCCCCGTGTTCAGGTGTGTTGGCGGTGTGGTGTCGATCTGACGCATTGGTATCAGTACCGTCTGTTTGCCCGGGGTGCCGGGTTCCCATGTCAACAGGGAACCGTCCGGGTTGTCTTTCTGTACCTCCCGGCAGGCGCTGACGCACTGCAGGCACTGGGTACAGGAGAACTTGGCCCGCTTGTGGCTGCGGGTGGGCAGCCGCATGGGGCAGGCCTCGTCACAGGCTTTGGTGCAGTCCCGGCAGGCGGCGGCCCGTTTGGTGTCAAAGGTGACAACCGGTCCCCGGCCGTTGGCCATCCAGGCGATGCTCTGCACCAGACCGACGGCACAGCCGTATTTGCAGAACAGGTGCCGGGCAAACAGGAAATCAAAGGTGAACACCGCCGTCGCAACCGCCAGGAAAATGGACGGGTAGCGGTTCAGTTCGCCGGTCACCAGGTCTGTATACAGCGGGATGGGCGGCAGCAGGTACGACAGCAGGGCAAGGGCCCAGGAGAAGCCGATCAGCGCGCATATCAGGGCCAGCCCCGCCCAGTGCAGGGCCTTGCCTGTGTTGCCCTTTTTCAGGGCCTCCCAGAGTGTTGGCCGGCCAGTGACGCGGGTCATCAGGTCATTGATGGTTTCGACCACGGAAAAGTGCGGGCACAACCAGCCACAGTAAATACGCCCCCACTTGAAGGCAATCCACAGTACCAGTGGCACCAGCACGATGATGGGCAGCACAAACCAGAACAGGATTTGCCCAGCGACTTCCGCCGGCGAACTCTGGCTCACCCAGGCCGGGTCAAGGTTGAAGGACAGCGGAAACCCGAACAGGACGAAGCGGGTCTCGGTCAGGTCATAGCGGAAAATATTGAGTACAGGCGCAAGCAGGAACAGCAGAAAGAAGGCACCTCGGGAAATCAGGCGCTTCTGCTGGAGGGTGTCCTTGCGGTTAATGGTTTGCGCATGCACGAAAATGGTCCGGATATTATGGAGAAGGCCGGGGCCCGGAGGCCCCGGCGGTTATTGCCGGTCAGGCATCCGCGGTGGCGGGACCACGGACTTCCTCAGCCGGGCTTGCCTCGCCCTTGATGAAGAAGCTGCCGAGGTACACCACCAGGCCGGCCATGAAGAAGGCACCGGCTACGAACCGCATCCAGTAGAAGATGGCGATCTGGTCCTGGCCTGCCATGAAGGACAGGGCCTCGCCGCTTTCCGGGATGCGCTGCAGCCACACCTGGAGTACCCCTGCGGCGGTCAGGAACAGGGTGATGAACACCATGGAGATGGTCATCAGCCAGAAGCCCCACATTTCCACGACCTGTGCCGTATTGCCGTTGCCGTAGGGTCGGCCGCGCATGATCGGCATGGCGTAGGAAATAATGGTCAGCACGATCATCACGTAGGCACCGTAGAAGGCCATATGACCGTGGGCGGCGGTAATCTGGCTACCATGGGTGTACCAGTTTACCGGAGCCAGGGTGTGCAGGAAGCCCCACACGCCAGCACCCAGGAACGCCATCACCGTGGTGCCCATGGCCCAGAGCAAGGCCGCCTTGTTGGGGTGGTTGCGGCGACGGCGGTTGATCATGTTGAAGGCGAATACCACCATCATAAAGAATGGCAGCGGTTCCAGTGCGGAGAACACGGAGCCCAGCCACAACCAGTACTCGGGCGGTCCGATCCAGAAGAAGTGGTGGCCGGTACCGATAATGCCGGTAATCAGTGCCATGGCGATGATGACGTACAGCCACTTCTCGATTACCTCACGGTCGACGCCGGTGAGCTTGATCAGCACATAGGCCAGGATGGCACCCATGATCAGTTCCCACACACCCTCAACCCACAGGTGTACCACGAACCACCAGAAGTATTTGTCGGTGGCGAGGTTGCTCGGGTTGTAGAAGGAGAATAGCCACAATCCGCCAAGGCCCAGCAGGCCGGTGATCAGGACAATGTTGACCACGGTCTTGCGGCCCTTGAGGGCGGTCATGCCGATGTTGTAGATGAAGGCCACCACGACAACGGCGATACCGATCTTGGTAATGGTGGGTTGCTCAAGGAACTCCCGTCCCATGGTCGGCAGCAGCTTGTTCATGGTGATATCCGCCAGGGTGGCGTAGTCCACGAACAGGTAGCCAAGTATGGTCAGGGTGCCAGCCGCGGCGAATACCCAGAACAGAATCCATGCCAGCAGCGGGCTGTGCAGTTCGGTCTGGGCTTCTTCCGGCACCAGGTAGTAGGTCGCGCCCATAAAGCCGAACAGCAACCAGACAATCAGCAGGTTGGTATGCACCATGCGAGCCACGTTGAAGGGGATTTCCGGGAACAGGAAGTCACCCACAACGTACTGGAGCCCCAGGATCAGGCCGAACACGATCTGGCCGGCAAACAGGATCAGGGCAAAGATGAAGTAGGGCATTGCTACCCTTTGGGATTCGTATTTCATGTCGGAGCCCTCAGCCTTCAATATTGGGTGGCCAGTCGTTGTCGTCGATTTTGGAGGTCCACTCCAGGAACGCTGCCAGGTCTTCAATCTCCTCATCGGTCAGATTGAAGTTCGGCATTTGCCGCCGCCCGGGAACGTTTGTAGGCATGGCGTTCATCCAGGCCTTCATGTAGGACTTGAAGACCTCTGTATCGCCACCGCCACGACGATCGAACACGTTCGCCAGTTCGGGGGCAAAGTAGGCCCCTTCACCCATGATGGAGTGACAACCCACGCAGTTGTTCTCTTCCCACAGGTGCTTGCCGCGAACCACGTCTTCGGTCAGTTGTTCGCGATTGTCCCGTTCGGGCATTGCCCTTAACTGGGTGTCTAAAGTCAGGGCCAGGAACAACAGGACGAAGAACACACTTCCCCCCAGATAGATGTTCCTGGCCATGCTTTTGGTAAAGCGTTCGGCCATAGCGCTCTCTCCATGGTTATTTTTCAAATGCCTGACTGCAGCACTAGGTTATTCCTGTAAAGAAATGCCTGACTTGACGGTTATCAAGCATGCCCGGAAGCTCCACTAATGAATCAGCTGACTACCCCATAAGGGGTAGCTGTCACCGGGTTGAAAGTGTTGGATTGGTCCTGGAGAACCGTGTTTACTGTCGTTAGAAGCGTCCCGATTTAATTCTCATTTCTCAAGGGGCGGGGTTGACCCATGTGATATCGTGGCAACATTGTCGCGAAAGGTAGCAGTGTTATGAGCTTAAGGGCCGCCAACCAGCCCGACTTCGAACTCTTCCCCTGGAACAGTCAGTTCGAGACCGGCATCGAGCAGATCGACGAACAACACCGCAAGCTGGTGGCTATCCTTAACCGGCTGGCATGGCACCTGTCTGCTGAGGAAGACGAACTGCAGGCAAGCGATGTGCTGGATGAACTGCTGGACTATACCCATTACCACTTCCGGTCCGAGGAAGGCATCTGGCAGCAGTACTTTGCTGGCAGCAGCATCGAGGCCAATCACCACAAGGCCCACGAGCACTTCTTCGAGCAGGTGCGCCATTACCAGAAACGCCGTGAGGCGGGGAACGAGAATACCCTCGCCGAGATGTTCGACTTCCTTACCCGCTGGCTCGCGTTCCACATCCTGGAATCGGATCGTCGTATGGCGCTGATGACGTTTTCCATTCGCACCGGTCACTCCCTGGAAGAAGCCGCCGACGATGCCGATCGCACCCTGGGGGGAACCACCTCGGTCATGGTGCAGGCAATACTGGAAATCTATGGCAAGCTCTCCAGCAGCACGCTGCAATTGATGAAGGAGCGGGCCGCCCGCCGGGCCCTGGAAGAGGAAGTGCGGCAGTTGCGGGCGGAAAAAGGCAAGCCGGCAGGCGAGTAGAAGGTACCTTCCCGGTCATCCTGTCGGTTCAGACATCGTGACAGTACAATGGCCACCCGCTGACCCGGAGACGCCATGACCGCCGCCCTGACCCTGCTGCTGAAACTTCTGCCCCTGTACATTACCGTCGCCCTGGGGTGGATCGCCGGTCGTTACCTGCAGGCCAGCAGTCGTCATATCGCGGGTATCATGCTGTACATCGTCACGCCGTCCGTGGTGTTCTCGGGAGTGATGGCGGCGCCCCTGTCGGCGGAAGTCATCCTGCTGCCACTGCTCACCTTTGCCCTGTGTTCGCTGATCGGTGTTGCCCATCTCTGGGTGGCCCGGAGGGTGCTGACCGATGGCAGCGCCAGCATCATCCCCCTGTCTGTGGGCACCGGCAATACCGGCTACTTCGGTATTCCCGTGGCATTACTGCTGTTCGGCGAGCAGGGTCTGGCCATCTATATCGTGTGCATGCTGGGCACCACCCTGTTCGAGAACTCCGTTGGCTTCTACCTGGCGGCCCGGGGCCGGTACAGCATCCGGGATGCGCTGGTGCGAGTGTCGAGGTTACCGTCGGTCTATGCCTTTGTGCTGGCGGTACTGCTGAACCTGTCCGGCATCGGCATTCCCGAGGTGCTGACACCGCTGTTTGATAACCTGCGGGGCGCCTACAGCATCCTTGGCATGATGATCATCGGTATGGGCATCCTTAGTTTTCGGGGGCTGGCTGGGAATATCCGCTTTACCGGCCTGTCCTTTGCCGGCAAGTTCGTGGTCTGGCCGCTGGTGGCGCTTGGCCTCTGGTGGCTCGATGCGGCGGTGCTGGGTATCTATGACACCGATGTGCACCAGGCCATCTTCCTTCTCTCCATTACCCCCATTGCCGCCAACACCGTGGTCATCGCCACACTGCTGGATACGGCCCCCCGCCAGGCGGCGGGCACAGCGTTGCTCAGCACTCTGTTCGCGCTCGTTTACATTCCGGTCATGGTGGCTATTGTCCTGTCGTGAAGGCGTACTATAGTGAGCGAATCGTTGGAAGCCTGTTCAAGGAGAACTGCCATGAAGTGCATTGCCGTGGCCCTGACTGGCCTGACCCTGGCGCTGTCCGTGCCGGTGGCCAGTGCGGAAGCTCCCGCCACCCCGAACCTCAAGGAATGGAATATACCCTGGGATAACACCCGCCCCCGTGACCCCTGGGTGGGGCCCGGCGAGAACACCATCTGGTTTGTGGGGCAGGCCGGCGACTACGTGGCCACCCTGAACCCGGAAACCGGCGACCTGAAACGGTACCGGCTGGACCCGGGCACCGGCCCCCACAACGTGATCGCCGACAAACGCGGGGCCTTCTACGCCGGCAACCAGGCGGAGCACATCGGGCTGCTGGATCCGGAAAGTGGCGAGATACGCAAGTTCAAGCTGGAAGGAGAGGGGCCGAAGGATGTGCACACCATGGCCTTTGACGCCAACGGCGATATCTTCTTTACCGAGCAGGGCGGTAACCGTATCGGCTGGCTGGACGTGGACCAGTACGACTATCGCATGTTCAACGTGGAAACCGAATGGGCCCGGCCCTACGGGTTGGTGGTCAGCAAGGGCAGCCGCCCCTGGGTGGCCCTGTTTGGCACCAACAAGCTGGCCACCGTGGATGCCCGGGGAGAAATCCACGAAGTGGCGCTGCCCCGGGAAGGCGCCCGGCCCAGGCGCCTGGATATCACCGATGATGACCAGGTGTGGTACGTGGACTATGCCGAGGGTTATCTGGGCCGCTTCGATATCGACAGTGGCGAGATTCAGGAATGGCCCGTGCCCGGCGGGACCGATGCCTACCCCTACGCCATGGCCCTGGACGATCAGGGCCGGCCCTGGTTCGTGGAAACCGGCCCCAGCCCCAACCGGCTGATCGGCTTTGATCCGCAATCTGAGAGCTTCTCGGAACCCGCAACCATCCCCAGCGGCGGCGGGACCGTCCGCCATATGGTGTTTGACCCGGAAACCCGAAGCCTGTGGTTCGGTACCGACACCAATACGGTGGTCCGGGCTACCTTGCGATAACGGCGGTAATCTTCCAGGATTGTGAGCGTTTGCTCTGGCCTGTGGCTCGCAGTATGGCTATGATTTGATAAACTGCGCTGAGGCGTCGTAAAACAACAACAAATGAGAAACACCCATGCGAACCAGACTTAACCTGCTGACCGCGATGGCGGTTGTGATGTCCTTCCTGGCCGTCCGCGAAGCCTACGCCGATCCCACCGGCCTCTGGCACACCGAAGACAAGAGCGCCAAGGTGCAGGTAGAAACCTGCGGCGACAACCTGTGCGGCAGCATCGTCTCACTGGAAGAACCCCTGGACGACAAGGGCAATCCCAAGACCGACGCAGAAAACCCTCAGCCCGAACTCCGGGACCGCCCCATTGAAGGGCTGAAAATCGTCTGGGGTCTTGAGGACAGCGGCGACGGTGAAACCTGGAAAGATGGCAAGGTCTATGACCCGGAAAGCGGCAAGACCTATAACGCGAAAATCACTCTGGAAGACGAGAACACGCTCAAGCTGAGAGGCTATGTGGGCGCGCCTTTGTTCGGGCGAACTTCCACATGGACCAGGGCTGAATAGTTAGCGGGCAAGCGCTCGATTTTTCCATCCGGCCTGCTATGCTGTCAGTCATCCACTGATCTACAACAAGACCCGGAAATCGGGCGGAACCCTGACCATGACCCCATTACCCGATGGCCTCATTGTCGTTGCCAAGCGCGACTGTCCCACCTGCCAGCTGGTAGAGCCGCTGCTGCCGGATATCGAGCGGCAGGCGGGCCCTCTGACCGTGTATTCGCAGGACGATCCAGCCTTCGCGGCGGGAGTCAGGGGTGCACAGTATGACTCCACCCTGGAACACTCCTTTCGCCTGCAAACCGAATTTGTCCCCACCCTGATCCGCGTCGAGAACGGTGAAGAAGTCGAGCGCACCTATGGCTGGCACCGGGATGACTGGCGGCGCCTCACCGGTATCGAAGGGCTGGGTGAAGACCTGCCCATGATGCGTCCCGGCTGTGGCTCGAAGACCCTGGAACCGGGCATCGCCGAAAAACTGGAGCTGCAGTTTGGTGACACTCATCTCCACGCCCGGGAGATTGAAACAGACGCCGATGACCTGATCGAGGCCTGCTACGAACGGGGCTGGAGCGATGGCCTGCCGGTGGTGCCGCCAACACCGGAGCGCGTGCTGCGAATGCTCAGGGGCACCGACCGGGACCCGGCCGAGGAAATCGGCCTGGTACCGCCGGACCTGGCACCCTGTACCGTGGAGAAGGTTGCCATCAATGCAGTAATGGCCGGCTGCAAACCGGAATACATGCCGGTAGTGCTGGCTGCCCTGGAGGCTGCCCTGACCGAAGAGTTCGGCCTCCACGGCCTGCTGTGCACCACCATGTTCGCCGGCCCAATGATCATTGTTAATGGCCCGGTGGCGAAATCCATTGGCATGAACTCCGGAGGCAATGCCCTGGGGCAGGGTAACCGCGCCAACGCCACCATTGGCCGTGCCCTGCAACTGATCGTCCGCAACGTGGGCGGTGGCCGTCCGGGCGAGATTGACCGGGCCACCCTGGGCACACCGGGCAAGTACACCTTCTGCTTCGCCGAGGCAGAGGACAGCGAGTGGCTGCCGCTGGCGGAAGAGCGGGGCGTTCCATCCGGTAACTCGGCCGTTACGCTGTTTGCGGGGGAGGGCGTGCAGGGCATCGTGGACCAGAAGTCTCGCACTCCGGAATCGCTGGCGAAGTCCTTTGCCCTGGCCCTGCGGGTGGTGGACCACCCGAAAATGGCCATGGCCGGCGATGCGGTTCTGGTGGTGTCACCGGAACACAGTCGCGTATTCATTGAGGCGGGTTGGACCAAGGCCCGATTACTCGAGGAGCTGGAGAATCTGCTCCAGTTCCCCGGAGAAGAAATGGTGGCCGGCGCGGGCGGAATTACCGAAGGTCTCCCCGAGCAGTACCGGGACAAGACCATACCCAAGTTCCGCCCCGGCGGCTTGCTGATTGTCCGGGCTGGCGGCACCGCCGGCCTGTTTTCTGCTGTCATTGCCGGCTGGGCCGCCTCAGGCCCGGTCGGTTCCAGTCCTGTAACCAGAGAGGTGAAGGTATGACCCAAACCAGTGTGATGCTCGACCCCACGGGCGAGTTGTCACCAGCGGTACGGGCCCGGCTGGCCCGGCCCGAAAGCCTGGCAGGCAAGACCGTCGGGCTGCTGGACATCTCAAAGCCCCGGGGCGATGTGTTCCTCGACCGGATCGAGGAACGCCTGGCGGAAATGGATGTTACCGTCAAACGCTACCGTAAACCCACATTCACCCGGGTTGCACCCACCGAGCTGAAACAACAGATTGCCGGTGAAGTGGACCTGGTGGTTGAAGGGCTGGCCGACTGAGGTTCCTGCACGTCGTGTTGTACACATGACATCGCAGACCTGGAAGGTCGCAATATTCCGGGCGTAGGCGTTGCCTCCACCGAGTTCATCCAGGCCGCAGCGGCCCAGTCGAAAACCCTGGGTTTCGAGCCGGCCATGGTGTTCGTTGGCCATCCGATCCAGGACCGCACGGACGACGAGATGCGGGCACTGGCGGACAAGGCGCTGGAGGACATCGTCCGGCTACTGACTCACACAGAATAGACGTCCCTGCTCCGCCAGGGATGTGGCGGAGTCCATGACAACCCTTCAGAAAGCCCTCCGAGGAGCGTCCCCATCCATGGGCCACCGGCAGATCGAACCGCTGATGGCCCGGTTTTTCCGCCCCCGCGGCTGTCCCCCTGTTGCAGCACCCGGACCGGAAACGAGGCCGCTGTGATCTTTGCCACCGCCGGCCATGTAGACCATGGCAAGACCACGCTGATCCATGCGCTTACGGGGCAGGATACGGATCGGCTGGCGGAGGAAAAACGCCGGGGCCTGACCATTGACCTGGGCTTTGCCTGGAGCCGCACGGAATCGGGGCACTGGCTCGGATTCGTGGATGTCCCCGGCCACGAGAAATTCATCCGCAACATGGTGGCCGGTGTGGCGGCGGTGGACGCCGTCATGCTGGTGATCGCCGCCGATGACGGTCCCATGCCCCAGACCCGGGAACACCTGGCGATTCTCGATTTGCTGGGTGTCGAGACTGGCCTGGTGGCCCTGACCCGGGCAGACCGGGTGGGTGCCTCCAGGCTGGCAGAGGTTACGGAAGAGATCCGGGAATTGCTGGCGGATACCGGACTGGCAACCGCCCCGGTGTTTCCGGTGTCCGGCCTGACGGGAGAGGGCCTTCCGCCACTGAAGGCATGGCTGGCAGAGCAGGCGATCGTCGACCACCAGAAAGCCAGCAGCCTGGCAGCAGGCACGCGGTTTGTGGTCGACCGCAGTTTCTCGGTACCCGGGCGGGGCTGTGTGGTTACCGGCACCCTGATCGCCGGGACCTTGTCCAGGGAAGACGCCCTGAGGGTTGCACCGACAGGCCATCCGATCAGGGTCAGGGGGCTCGAGGCGCACGGCGAGACGGTGGAAAACCTGGGCGCCGGCCAGCGATGCGCCATCAACCTGGCCGGAAACGTCAGCGCTGATAACATACACCGGGGCGACTGGCTGGTTACCCCCTGGCTGCACCGGCCCACGGATCGCCTGGATGTGGGGCTGGCCCTGCTCCCGGAGACCCGGCTCCATAGGGGTACCTTCCAGGCACACCTTGGCGCGGCGGTGAGAAGTGCCCGGGTGGTGGTACTGGACGAAGGGCAGGGCGACCGCCCGATGCTGGCGCAGCTGATGCTGGAGCAACCGGTGCAGGCCTGTGTGGGTGACCGGCTGATCCTGCGGGACCCAGCCCTCAATCGCACCATCGGCGGCGGTGAGGTGGTGGACCCGTTCGGGGAGGGCCGTGGACGGTCCGCTGAAAAACGGGTGCAACTGCTTCGAATACTGCTGGAAAGCCGGGCTTTCGCGACCGTTCACTCGGAAACCGATGGCCCGAGGGCACGACTTCAGGCCTCGCTGGAAGCGTACCCGGAAGGCGTAGACGTTGACCGGTTAGCGGCCGCGGAAAACCTGCCGCAGGAACGATTGGAAACGGTTCTCGCTGACCTTGAGCCTGTCATTGTCCAGACCGCCACCGGCCCCGTTGGCTTTGCCCCTGGGCGCTGGGCTGCGCTGCAGACCCGGGTGCTGGAACAGCTCGACCAGTGGCACCAAAACCACCCAGACCAGATTGGTCCCACAGAGCCGGAACTGACCCGGCTGCCCGGAATACGACTGCAACAGGAGTTGCGCCATGAGCTGTTACATCCGCTACTGGCGACCGGAGCAATCGCCCGTAATGGCTTTCGGTTTCATCGACCAGGCCACCAGCCAGAACTGACTGAGGCGGACCAGCGCCTGCTTGGCCAGGTTATGGCTGAACTGGAGGGTACCGGCCTGAAACCACCCATTGTCGGAGAAATGGCAGAGGCGCTGGGCCTTGAGCGGGAGAGCATGCTGACCTTCCTGGAGCGCATGCACCGGCTTGGCTTCCTGGTCGCCGTTGCACCGAACCGCTTCTATCGGCCGGAAACAGTGACCGAACTGGCCGCCATTGCCGTTGAACTTGCGGAGAGCTCACCCACCGGCGCCTTCGACGCCCGTGCTTATCGCGACCGCTCCGGCATCGGCCGACGCCTGACCGTCAGCGTACTGGAATACCTGGATCGCGCGGGCGTCACCGCCTTCATTAATGAGGAGCGTCGCCTGCAACCGGCCTACCGCCGAAGGGTCGCGGTAACGCTCTCAACGCCAAGCGAAAAAGGTTACACTGCCAGACCCTGATCAAAGGAAGGGGATCGCTTCCCGGTGGAGCGCCCGGACTTCAAATCCGGTGAGGTGCGCAACGCGTGCCTGGTGGGTTCGACTCCCATACCCTTCCGCCATTTCCCGCAACGTCCGCTCCAATACTTCCGGCCAAACGGTACTGCGCTGCGCTCTTTTCCGGCGGCTTGCCCAAGGTGCTCTGCGATCAATGGGGGCAGGACATTCACTGGCAGAGTCACCTTTGATGCGGGTGCTGGAGCCATTCTGGCTCCGGCACCCAGGGATGGCCTTGCGGCCCGATGCTCACCTTAGCTCTGGGGCCTGACCAGGTACTTCTCTCCGGTTGCCATTTTGCCGTAAGCAGAGATGGCATCCAGTTGTAACGCACCGGCCAGGGAGACTTCGTGGGTGTAGTGGCTGGCGAACGTGGTTTTGATCTCGGCGGCTACGCGCTTGCGCATGGCGATGTTGGTGTCCTTGCCCAGTTTTCCCAGCGCATTGAACAACAAAAAGCCGTTCACACCCCAGGCAAAACCAAAGCTGCGGTTCAGGGTGATGGGGCCGCGATCAAGGCCGCCATAGATATAAACCTGCTTGTAGACGTCTGACCCATACACGCTGTACTGAGTCATGTTGCGAGAGACGGCGGCTTCCATGCAGGTGAGGATATCGCTGGCCAGGCGACCGCCACCGATAGGGTCGAAGGCGATGGTCGCGCCGGTGTCGATCAGTGCCTGGGTCAGGTCGGCCATAAAGCTGTCGCTACTGGAGTTGACCACGTATTTGGCACCCTGGTCACGCAGCAGTGCTTCCTGTTCTGGCTTGCGGACGATATTGACCAGGTCCACGCCGTCGGCGATGCAGATGCGGTTGAGCATTTGTCCGAGGTTAGAGGCGGCGGCAGCGTGAACAATCGCCTTGTGTCCCTCTGCTCGCATGGTTTCTACCATGGCCAAGGCCGTCAGCGGATTCACGAAGCTTGAAGCGCCTTCCACTGCGGAGGTACCCGACTCCAGTTCGAGACAGCTTTGCACATTGGCGCAGACATATTTTTTGTAACTACCACCGCCAATGAACGCGACGGTTTTGCCCATCAGGCTTTGCGCAGCGGCGGATGAGCCCGCGGCGACGACGGTACCGGCGCCCTCGTTGCCCACGGGTATGGCCTTGCCAACCCGCTTTTTAACGGCACCCATAAACCTGGCCGGGACATCGGCACTGATGACCGGGCGATCGGCGCTACCGGATTGGCTGGCCGTCTTCATATCCGCCACGCTGAACATCACTCCCAGGTCAGACGGGTTGATAGGAGCGGCTTCAATGCGGATGACGACCTGGTTTTCGCCCGGCTGCGGGATCTCGATGTCGCGCAGGGCAAGTTCCAGTTTGTTGTCTTCGCTGATGGTCGACGTAAGTTCGATATTGGTATCTGACACTTTTTTCTCCTGCAAAAGTTGCGTGGTCTGGTGCTTCGCTACCCGGTATTACCCGATAAAATGAGGGACAAGCGCGTCCGCGCCTGCGGGATCCGGATCGCTGGGCTGTCTGATCGTTGTGATCAATGGGGTTAGAGTAGCTGACTTATTCGATCAATACCCCCAAGAACTGCAGACCACTATCCGGGCAGATAGTAAAACGGCTAACAAGGTGCGCAAATCAAGCCAATCCAACCTTCAACCCGATCAACGCCAGTAACCCGGCCACAACCCGGTTCTGCATCTTTTGCATACCTTTGTGGGAAGCGGTAAACGCTGCAATCTCTTTACCGATCAGCGAATAAACCAGGTCAAATCCCAGACCAATAACGGCGAGGATCAGTCCTAGTGTGGCGAACTGGGAGGCCACGTCCTGTGCCGGTTCGACAAACTGCGGCAGCAGGACCGAGCAGAAAATCAGCGACTTCGGGTTCAGCAGGTTGGTCAGGGCACCCTGGCTGAATGAGCGCAGATATCGGCTGCGGGAGGATTCCGATGCGGCCTCCACAGCTTGCATGGTGGGGGTGTCCAGTGTCAGGAACCGCCACGCCAGGTAGAGCAGGTAGGTTGCGCCGGCCAATCTGATGGCGTGGTAGGCCCAGGGGGTGGTTTGCAGCAGCGCCGCCAGGCCGATTGCAGCGAGCAGTACGTGGAGGGACCTGGCCAGGGCCAGTCCGGTGCTGACCGCCACGGCCTGCCTGGCTCCGCCATTCATGCTGGTACTGAGAACCAGGAGCATGTCGGGGCCGGGTGTCAGGTAGATGGCTACCAGCGTAAAGCAAAACAGGGCCAGGTCACCCATGTGTGCACCCTTATCTCGGAGTGGGGGTGACCAGAATCATATAGCAGATGCTGTGGCGAAAGTTTGCTTAATACGCCAGGAATCAGGCTAATATTGGCCAGAATCACTAAGCTCATCCACGTAAAAGAAGAAAGATGCCAATAATGAAATTTGATCGCTACGACCGCAAAATTCTGGAATCACTCCAGGCAGAAGGGCGTCTGGCCAATATCGACCTGGCAGCCGATATTGGCCTCTCCCCATCCCCCTGCTCAAGGCGTGTGCGCCTGCTTGAAAAGTCCGGCGTTATCAGTGGCTACAGTGCTATCCTGGATCGGGAAAAGGTTGGCCTGAACCTGACGGTGTTCGTTGATATCAAAGTGGAGAAACACGGCGAGAAAGAAGCCGAGGCGTTTCGGGAAGCCGTGAGTCTGTTGCCGGAAGTGGTGATGGCGCACCTGGTATCTGGCCAGTCCGATTTCCACCTGCAGGTCGTGGTACCGGATCTGCGCGCGTATGAGAACTTCCTGACGGGCACCTTGCTGAAATTACCCGGGGTGCGGGATATTCGCAGCAACTTCGCGATTCAGACGGTGAAACCCCAGTCACCATTGCCTTTGCGGCACCTGCCCTGATGTTTGCGACCCGTGGGGCATAAGATAGCCAAGCCAGACACCGGGCCTGTCAGGATGGTCCGCAGCTCAGCGTACGGGTTGCGTAGGCAAGTCCAGCTGTGCCAGTTGCACCGTGAAGTCTGTTTCCTGTTCGGGCGGCAGGCAGCGCAGGTCCAGCAGCAGGGCAGAGTCTTCGATGCGGCCGATAACCGGCTTGGGGAGCTGGCGGAAGCTCGCTTCAAGGCGGTTGAGCACGCCACTGCTACGCCCCCGTGAACGTACCGCGAGGCCAACAGAGGGAAGGCGGTCCACTGGCAACGAACCCGAACCGATCTGGGACCGCAAAGGAACGATCTCCACGTCTACCTCAAGGGCCGCCAGTGCGGATTGAAGGGCTGGCAATACACGCTCGGCGGCTTCACGAATCTCGGTCTCTGGCCGGGTCAGTTGCTGAAGGGTGGTCAGGCGCTGTGCCAACCGGTCCGGATCACGATACAGGCGCAGTACAGCTTCCAGGCTGGCCAGGGTCAGCTTGCCGACGCGCAACGCCCGCTTGAGAGGGTTCCGCCTGATCCGGGCGATCAGGTCGCGGCGGCCGACCAGCATGCCCACCTGTGGGCCGCCGAGCAGCTTGTCACCGGAGAAAGTCACAAGGTCAGCACCGGCTTCGATACTCTCGCGGGGAGTGGGCTCATGGGGCAGTCCCCAATGTTCGAGGTTGGTCAGGGTTCCCGAGCCCAGGTCCACCGTGAAGGGCAATTCATGCTCATGGGCCAGGCTGGCGAGTTCGTGCTCCGGAACAGCGTGCGTGAAGCCCTCAATGGCATAGTTGCTCGTGTGTACTTTCATCAACATGCCGGTACGCGGGCTGATGGCGCCGGCAAAGTCCTTGAGGTGGGTGCGGTTGGTGGTACCGACCTCGACCAGTTTGGCACCGGCGCGCTTCATGATGTCCGGCACCCGGAACGCGCCACCGATTTCCACCAGTTCGCCCCGTGACACTACCACTTTTCTCTTGTGGGCCAGGGTGTTGAGGAGCAGGAACACCGCCGCGGCATTGTTGTTGACGACGGTCGCTGCCTCGGCTCCGGTAAGATCGCAGAGCAGTTGTTCGACCACGTCGTCACGGTCACCCCGTCCACCCTCCTCGATATTGTATTCCAGGGCACAGGGATTGCGGGCCGCCTCAACGAGTGCGGTGATGGCTTCTTCAGGCAGCGAGGCGCGGCCCAGGTTGGTATGCAGGACGGTGCCTGTCAGGTTGAACACCGGGCGCAGGCGGGGCAGGGCCTGGGTCTGGGCTGCTTCGCTAATGCCGTCGATCAGGCTCGATTCCTCGGGAATCGGTGCGCCGTTCCTTCCGGCTTCGCGAACCGCGGCCAACTGGTCGCGAATCAGTCCGGTAATGACGGCGCGACCATGGGCATCAATCAGGGGCTCAATGCGGTCGTGGGCAAGCAGCTGGCTGACCGAGGGCAGCTTCGAAAGTGCATTCATCAGGGGCTTCCTTATCAGGCCAGGCCTTGTTCAGGGCAACAACACCGTAGACCCCGTCGTCTGCCCACTCGCCAGCGCCTCATGGGCCCTGGCGGCATCGGCCAGGGGGAAACGCTGGTTGATATCTGCCGTGATATCGCCGCTGGCCAGCATTTCGAACAGTTCGCCGCACATGGCTTCGAAGCGGGGGCGGGTGTCGGCGTAGCCTGCCAGGCTGGGGCGGGTGACGAACAGGGAGCCTTTCTGGTTGAGGATGCCGATGTTGACGCCGCTTACCGGGCCAGTGGTGTTGCCGAAGCTGACCATCAGGCCGCGCTTCTGAAGGCAATCGAGGGAGGTTTCCCAGGTGTCCTTGCCGACGGAATCATAGACTACCGGCACCATGTCGCCCCCGGTCAGTTCCCGCACCCGCTCGACGATGTTCTCTTCCTTGTAGTTGATGGTCGCCCAGGCGCCATGGTCCAGGGCCAGTTTCGCCTTCTCGGGCCCACTGACGGTGCCGATAAGCTTTGCCCCCAGGGCCCTGGCCCACTGACAGGCGATCAGGCCGACGCCGCCCGCAGCGGCATGAAACAGGATGGTCTCGCCAGCCTTGACCGGCCAGGTCTGGCGCAGCAGGTACTGAACGGTGAGGCCCTTGAGCATGGTGGCAGCAGCGGTTTCGAAATCCACCGCGTCCGGCAACTGGATGGCCTTGTCGGCAGGCAGGACATGTTGCTCCGCATAGGAACCCAGTGGTGCCTGGGCGTAGGCGACCCGGTCACCCACGGCAAAACCGGTGACGCCTTCGCCGACCGCATCGACGACGCCGGCGCCTTCGGTGCCCAGGCCGGAGGGCAGGCCGGGCACCGGGTAGACGCCGGAGCGGAAATAGATCTCGATATAGTTCAGGCCAATGGCCCGGTTACTGACCCGGATTTCCCCCGGGCCGGGCTCCCTGGTGTCCATGTCGAGGAATTCCAGCACTTCCGGCCCGCCGGTGCGGGAAAATCGAATGGCTTTGGTCATAACCGGGCTCCTTCATTGTAGTTTCGATGTTTCGAGACGGTTTCAGTGATAGCGTCGATTCATCATACGCCATATCAAGGAGGTTGGCCTTCAGCCCCCGGAGGGGAGGTGACTCACTGGTGCGCATGCTCAGCCAGTCGGGCCTCGCTGATATCACTGCGGGCGTGGCGGATCACACTGATGCCGGAGGTCACCGCCAGGCTACCGATAATGGCAGCAACAACAAGGTCAGGCCAGGCGGTACCGGTTCCCAGCACGCCCAGGGCCGCTACCATGACGGCCACGTTGCCGATGGCATCGTTGCGGCTGCACAGCCATACCGAGCGCATGTCGGAGTCGCCGCTGCGGTAGCGGAATAATATCCAGGCCACGGCTACGTTGGCCGCGAGCGCAAGGAAGCCCACCGCGCCCATGGTGATGGCTTCCGGGGTGGCCCCGCTTTGCGCGACCCAGATTGCCCGGCCCAGTACCGCCAGGCCGAACAGGGTCATGGTGGCACCCTTGAACATCGCCGCCCGGCCTCGCCAGACCATGCCCATGGACAGGACCGACAGCGACAGCAGGTAATTCGCGCTGTCGCCAAAGAAGTCGATGGCGTCAGCCATCAGCGAAACGGAGCCAGACTGGAGGCTGGCGGCGCCTTCTACCAGGAACATGGTGAGGTTTACCCAGAGGGCAATCCAGAGCGCCCGGCGAAATCCCGGGCTGGGGGTCTTGGGTTCCGGTGCGGAGCAACTGCAGGCCATTTCAATCCTCCCTTGATGGTTTGATGCCATTCAAAGGCCTGTAGGTACTACAGGGTCAAGCCTGGCGGCCAAAAAGGTCTCAGTGGCCATGGCTGCCAGGAATGTGATTGTTGTGGCCAGGGGGCGAGTCCTTGTCCAGGTCCTGGGTAAGGCCTCCGAGAATGCCGCATTCAGCCACGGTGCGGCCCTGGGAGCAGGCCTGCTGCAGGTCACTGAGGGTTTTCTCCAGCGCCCGAAGCTCCTGTAGCCTGGCCCGGACGTGGCCCAGGTGCCGGGCCAGCAGGGCGTCCACTTCGCTGCAGTCGGCGTCGGGCTGGTCCGCCAGGCGAACCAGCTCGCGGATTTCCTCCTGGGCCATGTCCAGGTTGCGGCAGCGGCGGATAAACAGCAGCCGGTCCAGATGCGACTGGCGGTAATTGCGATAGCCGTTGGCCTGGCGATCCGGCGCAGGCAGCAAGCCAATCTTCTCGTAATAACGGATGGTTTCCACCGGGATACCGGACTGTTCCGTCATTTCGCCGATTTTCATGCCTGCCATCCTCTTTGATCAGCCGTTTACCAGGAAGTGTACCCAGATACTGGCACCGTAGCCCAGGGCGATGGCCGGGGTCCATTTCAGGTGGCTCAGGAAGGTGTAATGGCCCCGGGCCTGCCCCATCAAAGCGACCCCGGCGGCAGAACCGACGGAGAGCAGGCTGCCGCCGACACCCGCAGTCAGGGTGACCAGTAGCCATTGCAGTTCCGGCATGTCAGGGTTCATGGTCAGTACGGCAAACATCACCGGAATATTATCGACCAGTGAGGAGATAACGCCGATCATCACGTTCGCTGTGGTGGGGCCAAGGTCCACGTAGAGGGTGTTGGACATCAGGCCCAGATAGCCGATAAACCCTAACCCGCCAACGGCCAGGATGACCCCGTAGAAGAAGAACAGGGTGTCCCACTCCGAGCGGGCAATATGGGCAAACACATCGAAACTGTGCTCACTGGAACTGTCACCGGGTGGGGTTTCCGAGGATTCCTGCCACTGATATTCCTCGTGGCGCTTGAGGAAGTAACCGAAGATCTTCAGGTAGGCAAGGCCCGTCATCATGCCGAAGACCGGCGGAATATGCAGGAACTGGTGAAAACTGATGGCGGTGGCAATAGTCGCCAGGAAAAGCCCACAGATTACCAGCCCCCCGGGGCGCAATACCCTGTTGTGGCTCTCCGGGGCCATGGGTTGTCCCTTGGGCAGGGCCAGGTGCATGAGCAGGGCAGGTACCAGGAAGTTTACCAGGCTGGGCAGGAACAGCTGGAAGAAGTCCTGGAACGGCAGAATGCCTTTCTGCCAGACCATCAGTGTGGTGATGTCGCCGAAGGGGCTGAATGCACCACCGGCATTGGCGCCGACCACGATGTTGATGCACGCCAGGGAGACAAACGCCGGGCTGTCCCGGCCAACGGCCATGACCACTGCGCACATGATCAGCGCGGTGGTCAGGTTGTCCGCCACTGGCGAAATCAGGAAGGCCAGGCTACCGGTAATCCAGAACAGCCGGCGATAGCCAAAGCCCTTGCCCAACAGCCATATGCGCAGCTGGTCAAAGACACCCCGTTCCAGCATGGCATTAATGTAGGTCATTGCCACCAGCAGGAAGAAAAAGAGCTCGGCGTACTCCAGGAAGTTGTGGCGGATGGCTTCCTCCACCTCACCGGTCACGCCCGCGTTGCTATAGACAACGGCCAGCAGGATCCAGATCAGGCCAGCGGCCATCAGCATGGGCTTGGACTTGGCGAGGTGAATTTTCTCTTCCAGCATGACCAGGATGTAGCCGATCACGAAGATGGCGATGGCAAGGTAGCCCGCCGGGTGATGGATAAGGTTAAGTGCGCGGGTGGTTTCGGCCGCCCACGCGGAACCGGATACCGACAACAAGCCAACTGCCGGCAACAACAGGTGTTTTTTCATTCGTTTACTCCGGGGATTGCCCCGATCAATGTTGATGCGAAACGGGAATCAGACGCTGAGGGCGAAGTCGGGAGGTGGCGCCCTTGGGAGCCCGGGGTAGACGGAGCGACGGGAGGCCGGTCGAGTTGCTCCGCTATTGATCGTCGCTTCGGTGATCCGGATCTCCGGAGGGCGGCTTGGGACCGGAGGAGGTCCCATGATATCGCCGGAAATACCGTCGGCAGACAGGCTGTTGGCAATCAGGCATTCATCTGCGCTGCTGGCCTGGCCGGGACCGCCGGTGTCGTTGGTCAGCCTGTCCGGTACGCCCCACAGCACCATGCCCGACAACACAAGGAATGCAGCCAGTTGACGCAGGGTGGTCGGGGCGGTTTTCGTTGCGGGCACGGGCAATACCTGATGCTGTGGACATCCGGGCGGGCACAGGGGGCGCCGACAGCCCGGTTCTGGTGGACGCTATATCTATCACACCGCGTCGGACCCGCATAGGGCTATTTAGCGATGGCGACGGTATTCCCGTAGGACCGTCAGTGATGGAACCCGGGCGCCCTTGCGTGACGCGGGACCGGTGCGCCGGGCAGGGCCGCAATGGCCTCGAGGCCGCCAAGGCGGCTGCGGTCGAAGGCCAGTGATCCGCCATGGCTGTCGATTACCCGGCGGACCGCCGGCAGACCGCGGCCGGGGGCCTGGTCCGGTTTCGCCCGGAAGTCTTCCTCGCCGAGGTGTGATGCCAGTTCAGGGTCTAAACCGGGGCCATCATCGGCTACGCCAAACACCAGCATGTTGCCCTTGATCGCCAGGAAGATGTTCACCTGGGAGGCCGCCCATTTACCCGCGTTATCCAGCAATTCGCCGAAGACTTCGGTCAGCTCCGCCTCACGGATGGACCAGGGAACGTCTTCGGTCACATCGGTAATCAGCTCAAAGTTCACGTCTGGATACCGATGACCCAGTATCGCGATAAGCTTGCGGCATTTGCGGGCCGGGAAGGACTCGTTCTTGCGGGGTGTGGGCTTTGCAGGTTCCGCGGGCTGCGCACGCGTGCCATGGGGAGGCCCGGGCCTGTCCACGGGCTGGTTACCGGTGGCGCTTCCCTGTTCTGGTTGGGTGGTTTTTCGAGGGTCTGGTTTGGGCTCGGGCTCGGGAATTGCCTCCTCGGCCTCGGCAAGGGCTTGTTCCAGGTCTGCGTCCAGTTCCCGCAGGGAAACTTCCAGGTCCCGCTCGTCCGGCTGTGTTCGCGGAGCTGGCTCAGGTGCCGGTTCCGCAGTTCGTGGCTGGTGTCCCTCTGGCGGTAATACCGGACGGGGCGTTCGTGCTGGCTCCGGGTTCCGCCTGGCTGCCGGCTCGGGGCTGGGTGGTGGAGCAGGTTCAGGCGGTTGTGATGGCGCAACCGTGAGGTCCGGGGCCGGAGCAGAGACTCCCGGTTGCGGTTTCGGTCGTTCGTCGTGGCTTGACGTGGCCCCCGCCGGATCTTTCAGGGCCGATTGCAGGATCCGGTTCAGCAGCTGCACCAGCGGGTGCATTTCCCGGGGCGCATCCGTCAGCTGGCTGCGATGGCCTTTCTGAAAATCCATCACGTCCTGCTGCAGGTTTCGCAGGTGAGTGCGGAACAGGCTCAGGGACAGCAGGGCGGTGACCGAGAGCAAAACCAGCATCCCCAGACCCAGGGCGATCCAGCCCAGCAGGCCATCCTGTACGTTGCAGATCCACGGCGCAAAGCCTCGCTCGGTGCAATTGAGCAGCAACGGGCGGTCCAGCCAAGGCCCGATTTTACTATCCACCACCCAGGCCACCAGGGTAAAGGTCACCGCAAAGGGTGCCACCATGAGAAACAGGCTGGCGCGTATGGAGCGGCTCATAACAGGTACATCTCCCTTACACTTCGGACTTCCCTGGATTCGGACGAAGGGGTATCTGACCCCAGTGGAATATTGTGAACCACCGGAGCCCGGGAGGACATTACGGGTGAGACAGGGTCAGGAAACGGAAGCTGACGGCCCTGCTCAGGAACGGGCCTGGCGGGCCAGCTGGACCAGGTCCTCGGTGATCTGGTCGGTGGGCAGGTCCGAGCGCAACAGCAGCCGGGCGTTACCCTGGCCATCAAACACATAGATGGCCGCACTGTGGGAGACGTTGTAATTACCCCTCTCATCGGGCTCATCGTAACCGAAGGTGGTGCGGTACCGCTTGGCCAGTTTTCGCAGGGTGGGTTCGTCTGCTGTCAGGCCCACGGTGCGATCGTAGAAGAAATTCACATACTCTCCAAGCCGCTCCGGCGTGTCCCGTTTCGGGTCGACGCTGACAAACAGGGGGGTAACATCGTCCTGAAGGTCTGCAGGCATCGCCTTGATCGCCCGGGTCAGTTTGGACAGGGTGGCGGGGCAGACGTCCGGGCAATTGGTAAAGCCGAAGAACATCAGGCGCACCTGGCCCTGGTATTCCTCGGCAGTGACCGTTTCGCCGTCGCTGCGGGTCAGCGTGAACTCAAGGTCCGGCAGCATCCCGTCGATTTCCTTGGCGTTCCACTGTTGTTCTTCATCCAGGCAGCCTGTCAGCACCAGCGCCAGGCCTGCGATCACCAGGGATCGGGCGAAAAGGGTTATGAATTTCATGGTGTTACTTCCTCTGCAACGTGCCGTCGGGGTCTGGGACGGTCGTCCCGCATGGCCCGGCCGATCAGGATCAGGATACCGACCACACTCATCATGGCTGGCGGAATCCAGGTCAGAATGCCGCCGATAAGCTGGTCGTCTATGGGCGACATGGGCCAGGCACGGCCGCACACTTCGTACACGTCGTAGACCATGCCCCGGTTAAAGACGATCCAGGCCCCCAGCACCATCTGTGGTACTGCCACCAGTACCAGCAGCAGGATTCGCTTGCCGTAACCCAGGGACGGGGTGTCGTGGGGAGAGCGCGGGTCAAAGATCAGCCACCAGAACAGCAGGCCATCCAGCAGCATGCTCCAGTTCATCACCCAGTACAGGTCACGGCTGAGCATGGCGTCGAAGTGGATGGGCGGCCATAGCCAGAAATACACCAGCCCCGCAAACAGGAACGCAGCAATGAACGGCTGTTGCAGTGCGTTGTAACCCCAGCGGATGGGCAGCACCCAGGCGCCCATGGCCGGTGCCAGCTGCCGGTGCCAGAAGCGCAGTATCGGCAAGGGGTTGGACAGGGCAATCAGTACCGGCCCCAGGTGGTGCAGAATCAGATGCTGACCCCGGTGGATAAAGAACATGTACTGGGCGTAGTAGTCGAACCGGGTCTGCATCACCGCATAGCACAGCAGCAGGCCCAGGAAGAATGCGAAGATGCGCACCGGTCCGGGTTTTTCTTCACCGGGCAGGGCCCGAAGCGCCACGATATAGCCGCTGGCCACCAAAAGGTAGGCCAGTATTGTCAGTGGCGAGAAATCGTAGGGTAGCAGCAGGTTCCAGTTCATGGGTGGAGCTCGGGTGATTGGCCTGTTGTTATTGGAGTGCCTCAGGCATCCGAGAATAGCAACATAGTCTGAGCAGCGGAACCCCGGCTTCAGAACAGGGTAAGTTGCTGTTCGTTCTCGCTGGATTTCGCTACTGGTCGCCGGTGCTGGTGTTGCCGCCGACGACTGCCATGGCGGGCCAGCACACGTTCGGTCTCTTCGGCGTTTACCCTGTGCCGGATAAATTCCCCCATGGCCTGGCGTGCCTCCCGGGCGGCCTGCTCATGGTCACAGACCGGGTCGATGTACTGGTCGCCACCGAAGCGTTGCTTCTGGCTGAAGGTCATCTGCCAGGGAGCGTGGATGAATTCGTTGGGTACCCCTTCCAGTTCCGGCAGCCAGCGGCGGATAAAGGTACCTTCCGGGTCCAGTTTGCGGCTCTGGAGCACCGGGTTGTAGATGCGCAGGGCGTTGATGCCGGTGAGGCCGGACTGCATCTGGGCCTGGGGGTAGTGAATGCCCGGTTCAAAGTCGGTAAACAATCGTGCCAGGTGCAGGGCCGGCTCGCGCCAGTGCAGCCAGAGCTGGTAGCTGGCAATGGCCATGAGCATGGCCCGCATGCGGAAATTGATCCAGCCGGTATGGTGCAGCGCCCGCATACAGGCATCCACCAGCGGCCAGCCGGTCTGGCCCTGCTGCCAGCGCTGCAGGCGTTCCGAATCGTCCGGGCCAGTCTTGAGCTGCTCCATATCCCGGTGCAGGGCGCGGAACTCAAGCTCCGGCTCGTCTTCCAGTTTCTGGATAAAGTGGCAGTGCCAGTGCAGGCGGGAACGGAAGCTGGCCAGGCTGCGCTGCTTGCGGGGCAGGCTGCTTTGGTGATTCCCCGTCGCCCGTGCCTGCTGATACACATGCCGCAGGCTGACCGTGCCGTAAGCCAGGTGAGGGCTCAGGCGGGAGCAGGCCCTGGGGGCCGTGTTGGGGCTGGAGATCTTGTATTGGTAACCGGCAACCCGCCGGTCGAGGAACGACGCCAGCAATTTCTCGCCATGGCCGCTACCGCCGGCCTGGCGGTCCGGGCTGGGCATGCCGTGGGAGATATCCGGCATCGACAGGGTGGCGATATCCGGCCAGTCGCGGAACTGGTCTGCCGGCATGGGCAGGTGCTCCGGCGGCGCGAGCACCGGAGCGGTCATCAGGGACTGCCATCGGCTGTCCCACTCATCCCGGTCCGGCAGCGGGCGCACGACGCCGGATTGCTGCCATTCCCGGTATTCGGTGCCGTGGCTGCGACACCAGCCCAGCACCGCCCGATCCCGGTCAAACGTCCACTGCCCGCCGGTCTCCTGGTGGCAGAAGATGCGCCCGATGCCATAGTGGGCGTGCAGGGTGCCCAGCACATCGAGAGCGTCGCCGTGGATGACCAGCAGGCGGCTACCCACCTTGCGAAGCTGGCGGTCCAGGTCTTCCAGGGATTCGCGGATAAACCCCCAGTGACGTTCGCTGGTGTCCGGCAGTTGCCAGTACCCGGGTTCCACCACATAAAGGGGGATGACCGGCCGGCCGTGCGCAGCGGCTTCTACCAGTGGGGCATGGTCGTGGGTGCGCAGGTCACGCTTGAACCAGACAACCGTTGTCATTGGGTGGAGGCTCCGGGGTTTTGCCGGTTACGTCGACAGCGTTCGCTGCAGTAGCGTACCTGTGGCCAGTCGCGGGCCCATTTCCGGCGCCAGCTGAACGGGCGCAGGCAAACGGGACAGGTCTTGCTGGGTAAGCGGCTTTTTTTGTGCATCGTGGCAGTTTGGGTTTTACTGAGAGACAACAAAACCTTACGTTCGGTTCCCGGAAACGGGTCTGTGAAGAATCCTGCAAGGAGATTCCCCGATGGCGCGATTCAGTGACTGTCTGCCACCGCCTTCCGTTATGGTGTTTGACTGGCACGGCACCCTGGTGGATACCCACGACGCCATGTTCAGCGCCATGGAGGACATGCTGCCGCAGCTGGAAGACCTGGGCCTGGTAGGGCGGCTGCTGCCGGAGGATCAGTGCCGTACGCCGGATGATGCCCGGCTGGTGCGCTATATCCGTATCTTCCGTCGCCTGCATCCGCGCATCCTGGCGGAACGCCGTGTCAGCCGCACGGATATTTTCAACGCCATCTTCGGAGATGACCGGGAAGCCAAGCTCATTGCCCACAGGGCCTATAACGATTGCTATCGCAAGTATTTCGGCCAGGTGAAACCGTTCCAGCCCGGCGCCTATGAATACCTTTCGGCACTCAAGGCCATGGGAATCCGGCTGGCGGTGTCCACCAACCGCAACCGGGAGTTCCTGGACAAGGAGCTGCGCATGGTGGATGAAGGCCGCTGGGCAAACCTGTTCGATGCCACCGTCTGCGCCGACGACGTAACGGAATACAAGCCGGATCCGCAGGTGATTCTCAAGGCCCTGGAGAAACTGGGTCTGCCAGCGGACGAGCGAGCCTGGTACGTGGGCGACAGCTATGTGGACATGCTCACGGCCAACAAGGCGGGTGTCTCCGGTGTGTTTTATAACGGCGCCGCCTGGGATCCCGGGCGTATCGACAGCTGGTTCAGCCACCGGGATGCGCCGGCGGCGATCCTGGACAGCTTCGAGGACCTGATGGACCTGCTGGCCCTGCTGGAACGTAGCCATCCCGAGGCCTTGACGGTCACCCCGGCGGAAGCGCGGCCACGCCCGTTCCCGCCCCCTGAGCGTCCGCAGCCCCGCATCGAGCCGGACTGGCACCCGGCGGTGGTCAAGCTGATCCGGCCCGCGGTCGTCCTGTTCGACTGGCACGCCACCCTGGTGGACACCCTGGACGCCATGTACCACGCGGTGGACGATATGCTGCCTGAGTTCAGTGAACTGGGCCTGATGGACCGGATGCTGGCGCCGGAGGACAGCAAGACACCGGACGATGCGCGCCTCGTGGCCTATGTGCGTGAGTTCGCCCGGCTACACCCGAAAGTGCGAGCGGACCGCAAAATCTCACGCACTGACATCTTCGAGGTGCTGTTTGGCGAAGACCAGGAGGCCAAGCAGATAGCCCACAAGGCGTTCAACCGCCATTACCGGGAACACTACGGCACGGTCAAGGCCTTCGAGCCCCGGGTGCGGGATGTGCTGGAGGGGCTTCGGCGCCTGGGTATCCAGGTAGGCGTCATCACCAACCGGGACCGGGAGTTTTTCGAGCACGAACTGGCGGCGGTGGAGGGTACTGGCTGGACAGAGCTGTTTGACGTGGATGTGTGCGGTGACGACACCCCCTTGCGCAAGCCTCACCCGGACCAGTTACTGCTGGCCATCCAGAAACTGGATTATCCGCCGGACCCCAGCGTCTGGTACGTGGGGGACAGTACCACGGATGTGATCGCCGCCAAGCGGGCCGGGCTTACCTCGGTGTTTTTCAATGGCGCCCAGTGGGACCAGCCCTGGCTCAACAAGATCTTTCCGGGTACCCACAAGCACCCGGACAAGCCGGATGTGGTGGTCAATGATTTCTCGGAATTCTGGGCGCTGGTGCTGGC
The DNA here is from genome assembly GCF_900111555.1 of Marinobacter segnicrescens. Lineage (GTDB taxonomy): Bacteria > Pseudomonadota > Gammaproteobacteria > Pseudomonadales > Oleiphilaceae > Marinobacter > Marinobacter segnicrescens. Next base: position 162,276 of record NZ_FOHZ01000005.1, on the reverse strand, counting down.
CTGCGAAGAAGGGCCTCCCTGAGAGGGGGAGACCTCAAAGCTCGTCCAGGTGGTCCAGCAGCCAGTTGGCCCGCTCCAGGGTGGCCTGGCGGTGGTCCGGGTCTTGCCGCTGCCAGTTGCGGTACATCATGACCATGCGTGGATTGCGGCTGAAATCGTCTTTGTGGCGGTCCAGGAAGTGCCAGTACAGGGCGTTGAACGGGCAGGCGTCGTCTTCCGTGGTGTGGTTGACGTTGTACCGGCACTGACTGCAGTAATCGGACATGCGGTTAATATACTTGCCGCTGGCGGCGTAGGGCTTGGAACCCAGGTAACCGCCGTCCGCGTGCATCACCATGCCCAGGGTGTTCGGTAGCTCGACCCAGTCGTAGGCGTCGGCATAGACCGCCAGGTACCAGTCGCAGATCTCCTCCGGTTTGATGCCGGCCAGCAGGGCAAAGTTGCCGGTGACCATGAGCCGTTGTATGTGGTGGGCATAGCCGTTGCGCCGGGTACTGTCGATGGTCCGGTGCAGGCAGTGCATGCCGGTGTCGCCACTCCAGTAGAACCAGGGCAGGGGGCGATCATTGCCCAGGCGGTTCTCTTTGGCATAAGTGGGCATTTTCAGCCAGTAGATACCTCTCACGAACTCCCGCCAGCCGATAATCTGGCGGATAAAACCCTCCACCGCGTTGAGTGGTGCCTGACCCGCATACCAGGCCCGTTCGGCGGCTTCACACACCTCCATGGGGTCCAGCAGGCCACAGTTCAGGTAGGGGGACAGGATGGCGTGGAACAGCCAGTCCTCCTGGTCCGCCATGGCATCCTGGTAGTCGCCGAAACAGGGCAGGGCGAAGTCGATAAAGTGATCCAGGGCCTGCCGGGCCTGTTCGGCGGTAACGGCAAAGTGAAAGTCGTCGGTGGTGCCAAAGTGGTCACTGAAGTGGCGATCTACCAATGACATTACGTCCCGGGTGATGTCGTCCGGCTCCACCCGGAACGGTGCCGGGGCCGGTGGCTGGCCCTTCCACTTGCGCCGGTTGTCGGCGTCGTAGTTCCAGTGGCCCCCTTCCGGCTCGTCGCCTGGCGTCATCAGCAGGCCGCTCTTGCGGCGCATCTCCCGGTAGAAGAATTCCATGCGCAACTGTTTGCGACCCTCGGCCCAGCGGGCGAACTCGTCCTTGCTGGCAAGAAAGCGACGATCCGGGCGGATTTCCACGGGAACCCCAAGGGTTTCGTGCCATTGGCGGATCTGGTTATCCAGTCGCCATTCGCCGCATTCAGTGGTCACAAGTTTATCCGGGCTGAGCGACAATACCTGCTCCTGTACAACCGATAGCAGGTCCTCGTGGGGTGAGTCAGGGCCATACTCGTGGTAGATGACCTGCCAGCCTTTCGCCTGCAGTTCTCGGGCGAAGTGGCGCATGGCGCTGAACACCAGCACCAGCTTCTTCTTGTGGTGGTTGGTATAACTGGCCTCGTCGTGCACTTCCGCCATGACAACACGGTCGTGGGCAGGATCGGCCCCGTCCAGGGCAGAGAGGTGGTGACTGAGCTGGTCGCCAAGAATCAGGATCAGGTTTGCCATGGTCTATTCCTTAAGGGATACCCGAAGTACGCCATCAGCCCAAGGGTGGTTCAGCTCCCATCCCCTTATAATGAACCTGACGTCGGTCAAGATGTCCCCACGCTGGTTATCCTAGACTGGCCGACCACCATGCACCCGTCAGATCGAGTATTGCCATGCCCGCTTCCCCGGCCACTGCCGAATCCACACTGCCTGAATTTATCTGGGATGAAGCCCTGATCCGTCGCTACGACCTGAGCGGCCCCCGGTACACGTCCTACCCGACAGCGGTGGAGTTTACGCCGGACTTCCGGGTGGACGATATGGTGAAGGCAGCCGGTCGCAGCAAGGCGGCGGGTGGTCCGGTGTCGCTGTACACCCACCTGCCGTTCTGTGCACACCTCTGTTACTACTGCGCCTGCAACAAGGTCATCACCAAGAAGCGTGACAAGGCCATGCCCTATGTGGAGCGGGTGCTGAAGGAAGCGGCTATCCAGTCAAAGCTGTTCGGCGCTGACCGCCCGGTCCAGCAACTGCACTGGGGCGGTGGCACCCCGACCTTCCTGCCGAAGGATGTGATGGAGCACCTGATGGCGGGCTACGGCGAACTGTTCAACCTGCAGTCCGGCGATGACCGGGACTACAGTGTGGAGATCGACCCCCGGGAAGTGGATGAAGACACCCTGCCGACCCTGTGGAAGCTGGGCTTCAACCGCATCAGCCTGGGCGTGCAGGATGTGAATCCGGTGGTGCAGAAAGCGGTCAACCGCATCCAGCCCCGGGAGATGACCGAGGGCGTGCTTAACGAGGCCCGCCGCATCGGCTTCCGTTCCATCAACCTGGACCTGATTTACGGGCTGCCGTACCAGACCCCGGAAAGCTTCGCCGAAACCCTGGAGTCGGTGATCGAGATGTCGCCGGATCGTCTCTCGGTATTCAGCTATGCCCACCTGCCGGACCGGTTCTATCCCCAGACCCGTATCCAGGGGGATACGCTGCCCAGCCCGCAGCAGAAGCTGACCATTCTTCACAACACCATCAACCGCCTGCTGGAGGCCGGTTACGAATACATTGGCATGGACCACTTTGCCAAGCCGGACGACTCCCTCGCAGTCGCCCAGCGGGAAGGCCGGCTGCACCGGAACTTCCAGGGCTACACGACCCATGCGGACTGCGACCTGGTCTCTCTCGGTGTGTCAGCGATTGGTCAGACCGATGATGCCTACTTCCAGAACAACCACGACCTGCCGGCCTGGGAACAGGCCATCGACGCGGGTCAGTTGGCCACCATTCGCGGTGTCGGCCTGACCCGGGACGACCAGATCCGCCGCTGGGTAATCGGCCAGCTGATCTGCCAGTTCCGCCTGGACCGTGAACAGTTCCAGGCCGCCTGGGGTGCAGACTTTGACAGCTACTTTACGGACGAACTGCGTCGCCTGAAGCCGATGATCCAGGATGAATTGATTGGCGATGATGGCCGTGTGCTGCAGGTTCAGCCTGCCGGCCGGCTGCTGATCCGGGCCATCTGCCAGATTTTCGATCTTTATCGGAAGGAAGGGGCTTCTCAGCGGTTCTCTCGGATTATCTGACTTCGGCTTCAGGGTTGGGTTCAATTGCCTGTGGGTTATGGAGTTTGGGTTCGTAGCCTGCGGGTTATGGAGGTCGGCTTCGTAGCCTGTGGGTTTTGGGGGCGGTGTAAGGCTGGGGGAGGTCTTTCGCCGCCGCGTTGGAGGGGCGTCCTGCCACCCCAACGCTGCCGCGACATCCATGTCGCTGCTCTGAAAGACCTCCCCCATCCTCACACCCGTGACCTTTTGGATATCTCAACGGTTACTGTCAGCTCCGATTCTGGTTAACCAGGCGAAGGTACCGAATACCCTTATTTCCATTAGTCCTTGCCGGCGGCCAGCAGGCAGTCTGACGGCGATGGGGCAAGGGCGCTTTTGGAGCTGCGACAGGATGTCGCTTTAGCAAGGTCGGCGAATTGGCCACACGGGACACTCGGGACGGGCCGTGAATTGCGGCGTAAAAAGCGCCCTTGCGCCAGCGCCAGCCCCGCCTTCAGACTGCAAACTCCTAAAGCTGGCACTAAGCGCCAATCCCTGTCGAACGCTAATATTACGCCCACTAAAGACTGGACTCTGTGCCGGTTTTCTCGTATGGTCTGCCGCTCCCTCATTCTGACCCCGGATTTCTGCCCGAAAACCGGCGATTTGTCAGATTTTCGCATCCAAAAGCTTGAACACTGCACGGCACAATGCTGCGCCGGCCAGTTCAGTATTCGATTTTGAGGAGTGCAAATATCATGACGTCTAAAGAACTGTGTGAGCTGCTGCCACACCTGAGCTTCCCTTAGCCTCACTGAAACCGGGCTGGAAAAGCCCACCCTGCCCGTTAACACCCTACGCGGGAAACCCCAGACCCCTGTGCCTGGCGGCCGCCAATGATTGGCCCGGCCCCGGAGGGATACCTGTGTTTCAGAAAAAGAGGCCCTGACTTGAACGAGAACGGATTTACCCAGTTTTCTACACTTACCGTGTTGTTATTGCTTGCTGCCTTCTATGGCGGCACGTACCTCCTTACCCTGCTGATCCGCAAGGACAAAGAGGACACCTCCGGCTTTATGGTGGCCGGCCACCATGTTGGCTTCGGCATGGGGGCAGCCAGTATGACCGCCACCTGGATCTGGGCTGCGTCTTTCTACGCTGCGGCCACGTCCGGCTACACCTATGGCGTTTCCGGCCCTATCCATTACGGGCTCTGGGGCGCGTTGATGATCCTTTTCATCTATCCCTTTGGTCGCCGTTTCCGCAAACTGGCACCGAATGGGCATACCCTGGGTGAACTGATCCATGCCCGCCATGGCGCATCCAGCCAGATGATCCTGGCCGTTTCCAATATCCTCGGCAGTGTGATCAGCCTCATGGTCAACTTCACGGCGGCAGGCGCCCTGGTATCCGTGTTGTCACCGCTGTCCTTTGAAACCGGAGTGATCGTGGCCGGGGTCGGGGTGCTGGCCTACACGCTCACCTCGGGTTTCCGGGCTTCCGTATTTACCGACTTTGCCCAGCTGGTGGCACTGATGGCCATCGCCATTATCATTATCCCGGCGGTGCTGTTCTCCGCAGGTGGCCCCTCGGTCATGGTGGAGGGGCTCAGCCGGCTGACTGACGAGCAGGCCAACCTGTTTTCCGTGGAAGCCATCCTGCACCAGGGTGCTCCCTTCTTTGTGGCCGTGTTGGCCTATGCCATTGGTAACCAGACCATTTCCCAGCGACTGTTCGCAGTACGCGAGAAACACATCAAGTCCACCTTCGTGACAGCAACCATCGGCTACGGCGCCATTGTGATCGGCCTGGGCATGATCGGCCTGATGGCGCTGTCAGTCGGTATGGAACCCATTGACGGAAAAATGAATAACCTGATCCCGCAGATGGTTTCCACGTACCTGTCACCGGTCTTCGTCGCCCTGTTCTTTGTCCTTGTGATCGGCTCGCTGTCCTCCACGGCGGACTCGGACCTGTCGGCCCTCTCCACCATCATGATGGCGGACGTGTATGGCAAGAACATCGCAGGTGATAACCCCAGCCCTCGCGTCATGATGCTGGTGGGCCGTATCACCATGATCGTGGCCACGGTTGCCGGGCTGATCTTCGCCAGCTTCTCGCTGGATATCCTGGTCATGCTGGTGTTCGTCGGCGCATTGTGGGGCGCCATTGTGTTTCCGGTCATCGTCAGTTGTTACTGGGACCGGGTGACCAATGCGGCGTTTACCTGGTCCGTGGTGGCAGCCATGGCGCTGTTCTGCATTGCGCGCTTTGAGTTGCTGGAAATGACCGGCCTGACCGTGCTGTTTTTCGAGAGTCTTGCGTCGGTCGGCGGTGCGGTAGTGATTGGCCTGATGGTGTTCGGCTTCTTTGGCCGTGCCGCGGGGCTGGTTGCCGGGGTGATTACCCTGGCAGCGATGCTGGTGTTTGCCACTGGTTTCCTGCGGGACTATATGGTGCTGGTGGCTTCACTGACCGCCTATGGCGCCAGCGCGGTGGTGTGCACTGCCATGACCCTGTTCAGCAAGGAGCGTTTTGACTTTGACCTGATCGCCCAGCGTGTCGGTGACTACGACAACGTCGAGGACGAATCCTACATGGTACCGGAGGCAGCAAAATGAACAGCGAACTTGTCTATGGAGCCTACATCCTCATCTGGCCGGCCCTGACCCTGGGCGTGCTTGGCGTTATCTGCTGGGCCGTCGCCCGGGATGTGCGCAAGGCGAAAAGCTCGGATGAGGACCTGCTGTAACCCGGCGGGACTTCCTGAAAGGCAAAAAGCCCGGTCGTGATGGCCGGGCTTTTTGCTATCCGGGGTAGGTTGCCCCGCTACGCCTCAGGATGCGACCTTGAACTCGTTGGCCAGGTCCTGCAGCGCGCGGGCCAGGCGGGCCTGCTCGGTGGTTACCTGGGTGATCTCCTGTGACCCGGTGAGGGTCAGGATGGCGGACTCGCTGACACTTTCCATATTGCCCGCCAGTTCGCGGGTGACCGACACCTGCTGCTCCGACGCCGTAGCAATCTGGGTCGCCATGTCAGAGATGCTGTTCACGTCCATCAGGATGTCGGCAAAGGTCTGCTCCATCTGCTCTGCCTGGGAGCTGGTCTGATTCGCCAGCTTGTGGCTGGCAATGATGGAACGGCTGGCGCTGTCGGTAATGTTCTTGAAGCCGTTGATGATTTCCTCGATCTGCGTCGTGGACTCGTGGGTCTGTTGTGCCAGCGTACGAACCTCATCGGCAACCACTGCAAAGCCGCGACCATGTTCTCCGGCCCGGGCAGCCTCGATGGCGGCGTTGAGGGCCAGCAGGTTGGTCTGGTCGGCCACCTTGCGGATGACGTCGACGACGTCGCTGATGGTGCTGCTGCGGTTCTCCAGTTCCTCGATTACCTGGTTCACCTCCTGCACCGAGCCGGCCAGGTCGCGTATCTGGCGGACGCTGGAATGCAGGACCTGCTCACCGGTGCGGCTCTTTTCCATGGCGCTGCTGGACGCATCCGCCACCTGCTGGGTGTTGCGGGAGATTTCCTCGGACGTCGCAGACATCTCCTCGGTGGCCGCGGCCACCTGCTCGATCTGTTGCTGCTGGTCTTTCACCTGGGAGGTGTTCTGGTTGGCGGTGGAGCTGGTCTCCTCGGTGGCGGTGGCCAGTTGCACGCTGGCCTTGTCGATTTGGGCCAGGGCCTCTCCGAACCGGTTAAACAGCCCATTGATCGCCTTGGCGATGGTGCCGGTTTCGTCGTTACTGGAGACTGGAATCTCCCGGGTCAGGTCCTTTTCATCCATGGCGTACTGCACACCGGTCAGCAGTTGGTTTACCTGCCGGTGGATGGCATGGATGATGATGGTCATCAGGACGATCACGAACACAATGGCTGCGCCCGCGATCACCGAGGCGCTGATCAGGTCATTTCTGGCCCCGGCAACTGCCGTTGCTGCCATGACCTCAACCTGGGTCAGCATTTCCTGGCGGATAGTGTTCAGTGCGTCGATGGCACGGGTGGATGTTTCGAACCACTCGTTGGCATCCAGTGCGTACATGCCAGATGCACTGCTGAGCAGGCTCTCCCGTTGGGCATGAAGTGCCTGCACTTCAGTGCCAGCTACGAATCCGCCCAGTTTTCGCCGCAAGGGGTCATCAGAGGCAAGCATGTCAATGGCAGTTCGGTACCAGGCATTCTGCTCTCCGTTCAGTGCTGCGACCCGCCCCACCGCGGGGAGGTCGAAATCACCGGAGCGGATCAGCGCGGCGCCTGCAGCCCGCGCCCTGCCTGCCATCTCGGAGGTTTGTGCCAGGGCGTAATAGGCGTTGATCTCACGGGTAAGCTCTGCATCGGTGGCACGACGGACCAGCAGGGGAACCCGGTCGACAATTTCGGTAACCAGCCCTGTGTAGCGGCTTGCGGCCTCGCTGCCATTCAGGCTACGGCGATCGACATCCTTCCGGAGTGAGGTGAGGCGATTAAGCTCTGTCTCCAAGCGGTCAATACTCTCTGTCACGGCTCCATCAAAACTGGTGTCAGACAACAATGCCTGCAATTCCGAACGATAGTCGCTCAGGGCGGCGTTGGTCTGCTGGCGCTGGCTTTCCAGTACTCGCCAAGCTTGCTGCTCGGCGTCGGAGCGTGGTTCCGTAGCTAATGCCACCGCCGAGCGGCCACGTTCTTTCTGTAAGGTCTCCACAAGTGGATCACCCATTTCCGCCAGGTTCACCATGGCCTGCAACTGGCTCATATTCCTGTACTCGGCGGCATTTTCGGTAATGCTGCCAATGGCGAACAACATGATGACAAGAAGCGCCGGCACCACCAGTGTGATCAGCTTGCCGCGCATGGAAAGGTTGTTGATGAAGTTCATGGGTCTGCCCCTTCATTAAGTCGTGCCGCCATTGTCGTTGAGGGGGCCAGTTGCCGATATCGGCACCATGGGGTACGCGAGGGGGTAGTTACTGAATGAAAGTGCCTGTAACTCTATGTTAATCGGTTGATTTAAAAGCGTGTAATTGTGGATAGGTGATATCCCGTAGGATACTACCATATGGGTAGTCAACGGCCCTGCGGTTGCTACGCTGACAACGGTCAAGGCAGCTCGGGCACTTTAGCGTTAGCGTCTCCCGGAGTTTTTCAGCCATCGGAGAATGCCATGGAACTTGTCTGCCCTGCCGGCAGCCTGCCCGCCCTGAAAACCGCCGTCGACAACGGCGCAGACGCTGTCTACCTGGGGTTCCGGGACAGCACCAACGCCCGTCAGTTTGCCGGCCTCAACTTCAACGACAAGCGGGCCGCTGAGGGCGTTGCCTATGCCCATGGCAAGGGCGCCCGGGTGTTCTGCGCGATCAATACCTACCCCCAGCCCCAGGGCTGGCAGCAGTGGACCGCTGCGGTGGACCGGGCTGCCAGCCTGGGGGTGGATGCGGTGATCCTGGCAGACATGGGGTTGCTGGACTACGCCGCCAACCGCTATCCCGAGCTGCCCCGCCACCTGTCCGTTCAGGGCTCGGCCACCAGCTACGAAGCGCTGCGGTTCTATAAGGACAACTTCGGTATCCGTCGTGCCGTGCTGCCCAGGGTCCTGTCGCTGGACCAGGTGAAGGGCCTGGCGAAACACAGCCCGGTTGAGCTGGAGGTGTTTGCCTTCGGTAGCCTGTGCATCATGGCCGAGGGCCGCTGTTACCTGTCCTCCTATCTCACCGACGAATCCCCCAACAGCAAGGGGGCCTGTTCGCCGGCCAAGGCGGTGCGCTGGGAAGAGACCGCCGATGGCGGGCTGGAATCCCGCCTCAATGAGGTGCTGATCGATCGTTACGCCCGGGGTGAGCCTGCCGGCTATCCGACGCTGTGTAAGGGCCGGTTTGAGGTGGAGGGTGATGTGTACCACGCCATCGAGGAACCAGTGAGCCTGAATACCCTGGACCTGCTGCCAGAGCTCAAGGCCCTGGGTATCAGCGCGGTGAAGATTGAAGGCCGGCAGCGCAGTCCCGCCTATATCGCCGATGTGGCCCGCACCTGGCGCCAGGCCCTGGACAGGCTGGAAACAGGGCCGGAATTCGCGGTCGACCCGGCGTGGCAGTCGACCCTGGCCGGTTTGTCCGAAGGTGGTCTCACCACCCTTGGTGCATACCATCGCAAGTGGAAGTAAGGTGCTGAGATCATGATGAAGTTATCTCTGGGCCCCATCCTGTGGTTCTGGTCCAAGCAAAGTGTTTTTGATTTCTACGCCAGTGCGGCCGAGTGGCCGGTGGATACCATCTACCTGGGCGAGGTGGTGTGCTCCCGCCGGCGCGAGCTTAAACCGGATGACTGGCTGGACCTGGCCCGGGACCTGAAAGCCTGCGGCAAGGATGTGGTTCTCTCCACCCTGACACTGATCGAATCCGAGGCGGACCTGCGCCGCCTGCGCCGGTTCTGCGAACAGGACGAGTTCCTGGTGGAAGCCAATGACCAGAGTGCCCTGCAGGTGGCTATCCGGAATAACATTCCGTTCATCACCGGCCCGTCCATGAACATCTACAACACCGCCACCCTGAAGATCCTGGCCAGGCAGGGGCTGCGGGGCTGGAACCTGCCGGTGGAACTGGGCAAGGAGACCCTGGAGCAGCTGATCAGGGAGCTGAAAGCTGAAGGTCTGGACCTGCCCGCCGAGGTGTTCTCCTGGGGCTTCCTGCCGCTGGCCTGGTCGTCCCGCTGCTTTACCGCCCGCCATTACAACCTGCCCAAGGACAATTGCGAGTTCCGTTGCCTGGAGCATCCGGATGGCATGGAGCTACGCACCCGGGAGAGCCAGGAGTTGTTCCGTATTAACGGTATCTCCACACTCTCCGGTTCCCGCTATGACCTGATGCGGGAATTACCGGATATGGAGCGCATGGGCGTCAGTACCGTACGCCTGAGCCCGGAGCACCAGGGCATGGACGAGGTGGTCAAACGCTTTGACCAGGTACGCCGGGGTGAAGTGCCGGCTGCCGACCCGCTGCAACTGGTTGAAGCGCCGCCGTGTAACGGCTACTGGTATGGCAAACCGGGGATGGAACTGGTGGGCGCATGACCAATAGCGAAAGGCCGGGGCATTGAACCCGGCCTTTCGCGTCAGGACCCGTTATTCCGGGCCCAGCCCAGATCCTCAAGAATGGCATAGAGCGCTGGCAAGGCCACCAGGATCAGCACGGTAGACACCAGCAGGCCGAACACCACCGAGATCACCAGCGGAATCACCGCCATGGCCTGGGTGCTGGTTTCCGCCAGCAGCGGTAGCATGCCAGCCACCGTAGTGCTGGTGGTGATCAGAATGGCCCGGAAGCGGGCGCGGCTGGCAGCACCGGCGGCTTCCTGCGCGCTCATGCCCTGTTCCCGGTAGCTCTTGATGAACTGCACCAGCAGGATGGCGTTGTTCACCACAATCCCGGCCAGTGACGCGGCACCAATCAGTGACGGCATGGACAGGTTGTAGCCCATCAGCAGGTGCCCCCAGACGGCACCCATAAAGGCCACCGGGATGGCCAGCATCACGATGATCGGCTCCAGGTAACTACGGAACTGGAACGACAGGATCAGGAAGATTCCCAGCAGGCCGATCAGCAATCCCCGGGCGATGGACTGGCCGGTTTCCCGGGAGCGGGCGGTCTGGCCTTCTACCTGCAAGGTAATCTCCGGCCATTGTTCCTGAAGTTTCGGGAATACCTGGCTCTGCAAATCCGCCACGATGGCATCGGCGTTGGTTGTCCGGCTGTTAACATCGGCAGACACGGTGACCGTGCGCAGGCCGTCAATCCGGGTCACCTGCGCCCACTGACGTTCCTCGGTTATATCGGCCACCTCCCGCAGGGGCACCATATGGCCCTTGCTGGTGGTGATCACGGTGTCTTCCAGGAACTGGCGGGTGTTGCGCTCGGCGCTGGTCTGGCGCACCAGGATTTCGATGTGTTGATCACCAATCTGCACCGTATCCACGATATCCCCGAGCAGCCCGGTTCGAATCTGGCTGGCCACGTCGGATGCCGTCAATCCGAGCGACAGGGCGCGGTCGTTCAACGACAGGGTGCGTTGGGGCTTGCCGGGGCGAAGATCATCCAGCACGTTGAAGGTGCCGTTATAACGGGCAACTTCGTCGCTCAGATACCGGGCCGCGGCCTTCAGCTCATCCAGGTCAGTACCTTGCAGGCGCACTTCAATGGGGATGCCCGCGGGGCCGAAACCGGGTTCCTGGATATTGAGGGCGATCAGGCTGGGGATATCTCCGATCTCTTCATACCAGCGGTCGGTGAGGGTGGCCAGGTCCACGGTGCGCAGCTCCGCCGTCAGCAAATCGGCCATCACCGTGGCCACGTGGGCGCCTTTTTCACCGGCGTCGGCGTGCTGGTTGAAGCGGGTCTGGATGTTTTGCACCAGCGCTTGCTTGTCGGGCTGGTCTGGCGTGTATTCCTCGTTGAGCCGGAGCATGGCCGAGGTGATGCGTTCGGTAATGGCCCGGGTCTGGTGCAGGGGCGTGCCCTGGGGCATCAGCACCCGGGCTTCCAGTACGTCGCCGTCGATTTCCGGCATGGCTTCCATACGCACATGGCCGCCGGCCATCAGACCGACCGAGCCCAGCAGTATCAGCAGCATGGCGGCCAGTACGCCGTAGCGGAACCGGATAGCGCCGTCGGCCAGTTGCCCCACTTTCTCCCGGACGCTTTCAAAGCCGGTGTCGAAGGCGGAACGAAAGCGGGAAGGGGCCTTCTCGCGCCTCTTGCCCAGGCCGCTTTTAAGATGGTGAGGCAGTATCCAGAAGGCTTCGATCAGCGAGGCGGCCAGCGCGGCAATCAACACCACCGGCAGTACCTCCAGCACCGCTCCCAGCTCTCCGGCCAGAAACGCCAGCGGGATGAAGACGGAAACCGTGGTCAGGAAGGAGGACAGCACCCCTGGCAGAATCTCCCGGGTTCCTTTGGCAGCCGCCTCCAGCGGGCTGTTGCCGTCGGCGTGCCACTGGGCAATATTGTCGGTGATGACCACCGAATCGTCCATCACAATACCGATGGCCATAAGCAGGGCCACCAGGGTGATCATGTTCAGGGACAGGCCGGTGAGGGCCATCACCACAAAGGCACCGGCAAATGCAGCCGGCAGCCCGAATAGCGCCCAGAAGGCGAGGCGGGGGCGGAAGAACAGGGCCATCACCAGGCCTACCAGCAGCAGGCCGGTGATGCCGTTGCCCACCAGCATTTGCAGACGGTCCTTCACAATCGAGGTCATGTTCTGGGTGATTTCCAGCTCGACATTGCCGCCACGGCGGCCCTTTTCCTCGTCGATAAAGGCTTCCAGGGAATCCATCACCCGCAGGGCATCGTCATGGCGGTTTTTGTGGATCTCCAGAACGATAGCGCGCTGGCCGTTGAAATCCACCCGTTCCTCTTCCCGTTCGTGGGCCTCGGTGATGGTGGCAATGTCGCCCAGCGTCAGCACAGCGCCGGCTGCTCCACCGATCACAGGCAGTTCGGCCAGGGCCTGCAGGGAACGGCGTTCATCCACAAACCGCAGCTGGATGTCCTGGCTGTCGGTCTCGATGGTGCCCAGAGGCATGTCCAGGTTCTGGCTGTTGATGGCCCGGGCGATGTCGCGCACGCCCAGGCCATACTGGCGCAACAGTTCCCGGGACACTTCGATGTGCCACTGGCGCTGGGACAGGCCCACGGGAATCACATCGGCCACCCCGTCCATGGCGAACAGGCGGTCTTCCAGCTGGCTGGTGTAGGCTTCCAGGTGAGAGAAACTCATGGGCCCGTACACCGCGATGGCCGCGACCAGGCTGGTGCGATAAAGCTCCCGGATGACCGGGTCTTCGGCTTCTTCGGGCAGGTCGGTCAGGGCTTCGATTTCCGTGCGGATATCGTCCAGGAACCGGCCCATATCGCCCCGGGGTTCCATGCTGGCAATGGTCTGGGCCTGGTTGTCCCGGGCGGTACAGGAAACCTCCTTCATGTAATCCACCCGCTGTAGCGCTTCGCCCAGCCGCTGGCAAATGGCTTCCTCTACATCCGCGGCGGTGGCGCCCCGGTATTCCATGGTGATGCTGACTTCCGGCGGCAGGTAGTCGGGAAAGGTTTCCCGGGTCAGATTGGGGGCAGCGAACAGGCCCACGGCCAGAATCAGGATCAGCAGCAGGTTACCGGCGGTCGGGTGCCCCGCGAACCAGCGGATCATGGCTGATCTCCCGGGGCCAGCAGGGTGCCGTCGATGGCCGGAACCAGGTCATCCAGAACCAGCCGGTCTCCCGGTGCCAGCCCGTCATCGATAATGACATCTTCACCTTGTTGCCAGGCGACAGACACTGGCTGGCGCTGCAGGCGGTTGTCCTCGTCAGCAAGGTACACCACACCCTGATGCACGGCGCTGGCCGGGATGACGATGACAGGCTCCGGAGTCTGCGCGGTAATGCTGGCCTGTACGAACATGTTGCGGACCAGGGGTGGGCGCGCCGGCGGGTTGGCGTTGCGGTAGGGTTCGTCTACAGAAATAACGGCCTGAACTGTGCGGGTGGCCTGGTCCAGGCTGCTGGTGACCCGGGTGAGTTTACCCGGCCAGTGGACATCGGGCACGTTGGTGGGGGTTACCCGAATATCCAGGTCATCCAGGGGCAATCGATCATGAAAGTCGGTGAAGTGGTTGGTGGAACCCGTTTCCGGCAGGCTGCCCCCGGACAACTGCGACAGCACCCGGCGCAGTTCTGCCACTTCCAGCTGCACGGTGGCTTCGGCGCGGGTGATATCGTCGGCAATAAACAGTGTCTGCCCGGGGCTGACATGCTGGCCGGTGTCGATGTCGGCCTGGTGTACCCGCAGATCCCAGGGCGCTTCGAAACGGGTGTCGTCCAGGTCTTCCCGGGCACTGGCCAGGGCAGATTCCGCTCGGGCCTTGCGGGCCTGCAGGGTGTCACGCCGGACCGGAACCAGGTTCAGCTGGTTGCGCAGGGTCTGGACCGCCTGCTCCTGTTGCAGGGTGGCTCGTTGCTGCTCGTCGTACCGGGTTTGCGACAGGGCACCCCGCGCCACCAGGGTTTCAGCCCGGTCCAGCTCGCGCCGGGCCAGTGTTAACCGGCGCTCCTCCAGCTTCAGTAACTCGCCGGTATTGCGCTCTTCCTGGTCCAGCTGTCGCAGCTCCGCTTCAATGCCGGCCAGGTCCGCCCTGGCGGAGGCTTCGGCCAGTTCGTAACGGGTCGGGTCGATCTCAAGCAGTCGCGTGCCCTCTGGGATCAGATTGCCGCTTTCCAGCTCCGGGTGTTTCCAGATAACCCGGCCACCCACGTTGGCCACCGCATTCCAGCTTCGGGCCGGCAGCACCTGACCATAACCGCGGGCTTCGGTACGGAACTCACGGGGAGTGATTTCCATAATCCGCACCGGCGTTGCACTTGCCTGTGCCTCGACTCTTTCCGGTGGCTGTTTCAGCTTTACCATGATCACCACAAAGACAATGCCGGCAATCAGGGTCAGCGCCAGGGTCAGTTTATTTTTCCGGGTCATTGGTCATCTCCTGGAAGCTGGCGCTGTAAAGTTTGAAGATTCGGGGGGCAGTCTGCTCAAGGCTGGCAATTTCGCCGCTGACCATGCCCTGAACCACCAACCCCTGAATGGCCCCGAGGTACAACACCGCCGCCGCCTCGGTATCGATACCGGCGGCTATGCGCCCCTGATCGATGCCGAGCTGCAGTAACCCGACCACCTTTTTGCGGTAGCGGGCAAGGGTCTGACGGACGATGGTTTTGGCCGGGCCATTGCCGGGTTTTTGCAGTTCACCCAGCATCAGGCGGGGAATACCGGGGTGCCGGGCGATAAAGCGCACATGGGCGAAAAACATGGCCTCGAGGGCCTGGTCAGCGTGCTCGTGCCGGTCCGCCTCCCGGAACACCTGGCTGGTCAGCTGCTCCGAGACCCAGCCTGCCACGGATTCCCACAACCGGTTCTTGTTCGGGAAATGTTTAAACAGCGCTCCCTGCGAAAGCCCCACTTCCTCGGCAATCCGGGCGGTGGTCAGGGTGGCCGGGTCCTGCTCGGCACACAACTGCACAACCGCCTCAATGGTGGCGGACTGGCGCAGTTCGGTGCTTTGGTAGGTGCGTTTATCGGGCGCTTTTGCGATTGCCATTGGAGCTTCCCTGAAAGAAAGTAATCAATTGCTTTATTCTGGTAGGTGATTGCCGGTTACGCAAGAAGCAAGGTGAACAAGCCGTGGTTCGGGGTGTAGGTAAAAGCCGTGTAGAGGTCCCGCGGTTTGATTTACCTCAAGCATTACGATCGGCGGTAAGCGTAGTTTGCTATTTGTTGATGGCGACGCAGAGGAAATTGCCATGTCGCGTATTCCGTTGTTTTTCTGGGGGCTGGTTGCAGTCGTCAGTGCTGTCTGGTTCGCAGCCGATAGCCTTTGGGTGAGCCCGTTTGCTTACTTTCCTTTCCGGTCGGTGTTTGTGCAGTATTCCGGCATCCTGGCGGTGGTCATGATGGCGGTGGCCCTGGTGCTGGCGCTGCGGCTCCGGGTTCTGGAGCGTTGGGTTGGTGGCCTGGACAAGGTGTACCGGCTGCACAAATGGCTGGGCATTGGCTCGCTGGTGCTGGCCATGCTGCATTGGTGGTGGGCGAAGGGCACCAAGTGGATGGTGGGCTGGGGCTGGCTGGAGAAGCCGGCCGGCAAAGGGGCCGGGCAGCAACTCACCGGCCTTGAAGCCTGGTTCCGCGGCCAGCGGGGGCTGGCAGAAACTTTGGGAGAATGGGCCTTCTATGCGGCTGCCGTGCTGATTGTGCTGGCGCTGGTGAAGGCCTTTCCCTACCACCTGTTCCGTAAAACCCACAAATTGCTGGCGGTAGTTTTCCTGCCCCTGGCCTGGCACAGCTTCATCCTGATGGAGTTTGATTACTGGGTAGCGCCCATTGGCTGGCTGACTCAGGTCGCTGTTGTGGCTGGCAGTGTTGCAGCCGTTTTGCTGCTGGTTGGCTGGCCGGGCAAGGTTCGGAAGGTACCGGGGGAGGTGGTTTCGGTCACCCGATATCCGGACCTGAAAGTTTTCGAATTTCTGGTGAAGGTAACGCAGGGTTGGTCTGGCCATAGCCCCGGGCAGTTTGCCTTTATCACGTCGGATGCTGCGGAAGGCCCGCACCCTTACACCATTGCATCAGACTGGAACCCGGAAACCCGGTGCCTGAAGTTTGTGGTCAAGGAACTGGGGGATCACACCCGCCGGGCCAGCCGCCGGATCTGCGAGGGTATGCCAGTTACGTTGGAGGGGCCCTATGGCGGCTTTGATTTTGAAGATGATTGCCGCACCCAGGTCTGGATAGGGGCGGGCATCGGCATTACTCCGTTTATTGCCCGAATGGGTCGTCTGGCGGGCCAACCGGACAACCGCACCGTCTACCTGTTCCATCCTACGGCGGATGTCAGCGAGGAGGCTTTGGCAAAGTTGCGGGCGGATGCGGAAGCGGCGGGCGTTAACCTGGTCATTCGATGCAGTCGTATCGAGGGTCGGCTGACACCTGAGGATATCCGGAACGCGGTTCCGGGGTGGCAGCAGGCCAGCTTCTGGTTCTGTGGACCCGTGGGCCTTGGGGAAAAACTGTTCCGACAGTTCCGCCAATGGGGTGTGCCGGGCAGGCGCTTGCATCGGGAATTCTTCGATATGCGCTGAGCGCCCGCCGTACTGGTATTACGGGTTGTCGGTTACGCCTGCCGGGTAACGCTGACTACCTTCAGGTGCAGGGGTTTGCGGCCTTTCACCGGCCACTCGATGCTGTCACCGATGCTCAGGCCGATCATGGCGGCGCCGGCCGGGGCCAGGATGGAAATTTTGTCGGCACTGCCATCCACCTGGTGGGGGTAAACCAGCTGAAGGCGTCGCTCCTTGCCGCTGTCCTGGTCTTCAAAGACGACCACGGAATTCATGACCACAACGGACGCCGGAATCTCTGCCAGGGGCTTGAGGTCAGCGCGGCTGAGCTCATCTTCCAGCCCCTCGGCAACGCCGGTGGGGTCGTCGGTCTTCTCCAGCAAGGCGGAAAGACGGTTGTAGTCTTCTTCGGCAACAATAATAGCGGGTAAATCGGACATGCTTGTCTCCGGTAAGGTAATCGTGAATTTTGTTTGGTAGCTGGACCGGGCGCGTGCGCGAGCCCAGCGTCAGGAAAGTAACGCTGTAGGGAGGCCGGGCTTGTCAGGGATGACAATCCGGGAATGAGTCAGGGCAGTTTCAGGTCGCAAGGCAATTCTGGAATCAAAGGGATTTGACATGAATCTAACCCGGGGTCAGGAAAAGCGCAAACAGATTCACCCTCACGTCCGTGGAAGTACTGTGTCCGGGCCACCCGGATGCCGCTGGGAAGCCCGGGTTTTGAAGGTCGGGCCTCAGACCCCCTCGCGGAACAGCATCTCCTTGATACGCCCGATGGCCTTCATGGGATTCAGGCCGCCCCACGCCAGGCGATAGTCATTGGCCGCAACCGTGGCGCATACCCGTGCGGTTTTTCGTCGCAGAGATGGAGATCTTGACAAAAGTCATAGGTGCGCCAGGTATTGAGGTGTAGCTTGAAGCGATACAAAAATTATAAGACATAAACAAAAAGAATAAGGCGCGCTGATGTTTAACCATATTCTTCGTCCGGGGACTGCAATGATGCGCAGCCTCAGTTTCAGGAAAAAATTCGCTGTCATCGCTGTCGTGTTTCTGGTTCCGATGCTGATAATCAGTACTTTGCTCCTGAAAGAGTCCGCTGATTCCAGGCAGTTTACCACTGCCCAGCGAGCCGGCCTGCAGGACCTCATACTGGTCCGGGATGTGCTCGAGAAAGTCCAGGAGCATCGGGGCATGTCGGCCGCCTATCTCAATGGTGCCAGCCAGTTCGCAACCCCCCTGCAAGCGTTACAGACCGGGATCAGCCAGAGCTTGTCGCGGCTTGAAATGCTCAGATTCCCTCAAGAACAGCTGGTGAGCGGTCTCGAGAATGACTGGCACAGCCTGACAAAGGGCCTGGAGGAGATGACGCCCGCGGAGAGCTTCCGTAGACACGTGGATCTCGTGGAGGGCCTTTTTTCTCTTATTGACCGGATTGGTGAACAGTCAAACCTGATTCTCGACCCCTCTCCGGATACCTATTACCTGATCACCCTGGTCACCTCGTCCTATCCGGGAGTGGTGGAAATGATGGGGCAGGCCAGAGGTGTTGGCGTAGGCGTGGCCGCCCGGGGAAAACATACGGATAACAGTCAGACCAGGCTTATTGCTCTGAGCAGTCAGATTCAGCGGGACGGCAGAGACATCCAGCACAATCTGCAACGGGCAGAGAGTTTCAGGGATGCCGAGAGTAATGAGCTTGGTGTTTTCTCCCGGGAGGCAGATCTCGCAATCAAAAGCTACATCGGATTACTGGAGGAGCGCCTAATTCAGCCGGGCAGCCGGATGGCGTCACCGGACGAGATTGTGACGTTGGCAACGGAAGCGATTACGACCGTCTACGACCAGTTTGACGAACTGGTGCCCCTGGTTGACAGGGCACTTGGTGAGCGGGAAGCCAATGCTACCGGGGTTTTCAACCTGACCCTGACGGTCCTTGTGGTGGTTCTGTTATCGGTGGCCTACCTGTTCACAACCTTCTATCTGAGTGTACGAAGCGGTATTTCTGCGTTGATGGCGACTACGAGTGCTCTGGCCCGGGGGGATCTCACGCATCGGGTGAGTTCTTCGGGCAAGGATGAGTTGGCGGAGGCCGGCGCCTCGCTTAATGATATGGCGGATGAGTTCCAGAGCATTATCAGGCAGGTTTCCCAGTCGGCGGAGCAAACAGCCCAAGCCTCTGAGGAACTATCTGCGGTGACGGAAGAAAGTGCCGAAGGGGTCGGGCGGCAAAAGCGGGAAACCGAACAGGTGGCCTCGGCCATGACAGAGTTGTCTGCCACGGTCAGGGAAGTGGCTGAAAATACGGGGAAGGCTGCGGAAGCGGCCGGCAAGGCCAACCAGCAGGCAACAGAAGGACAGCAGCTGATTAATCGCCTCACTGACCAGATCAGCGATCTCGCAGAAGCCTTACGCAAAGCGACCGATTCTGTGAACTCGCTGAACGGATACAGCCAGGAAATCGGCTCTGTGGTGGATGTCATCAATGATATTGCGGAGCAGACCAATCTGCTTGCATTGAACGCTGCGATCGAGGCGGCGAGGGCCGGCGACAATGGCCGGGGGTTTGCGGTGGTGGCCGATGAGGTGCGGTCTCTGGCTAAACGTACCCAGACCTCGACCGCACAAATTCATCAGAGCATACAACGGCTGCAGTCGGGCTCGGGGGAGGCAGTCTCCAGCATGGAGCATAGCCTGAGCGAGAGCGATGCGTCTGTCGACATGGTCCGCCGGACCCGACAGGCGTTTGTTGAAATCCTCGCAAGCGTTGACCTGATCTCCGAGATGGGTACGCAGATCGCGAGCGCAACAGAACAGCAGTCGTCGGTCTCCTCGGAAATGAATGCCAATATTGAGCAAATCGCTGAAGTTGCTGAGCAGACAGCGACGTCGACGGGCCAGGTTGCACAGGCCAGCGAGAATCTATCGGAACTGGCTCAGAACCTGTCTGAGCAGATTGCCCGTTTCCAGACAGAATAGGGGCCTTGGATGAGACCGCTCGCAGCGCCAGGTTACCGATCACTGGCTACGCGCGCGCCCAACTGGCTTAGCAGCTGGTGGCCGTGGCTGCTTGGCTATGTCTTCCTGTCAACGCTGGGGCATCTTGTCCTGGATGCTACCTACGGGTTTGCCCTGTACCTGGCTAATGGGGGCGTTCTTCTGGCCGGGGCTATTACCCTGTTTGATCACAGCAGGAGAGGGTTTCACGCGTTTCTGGTTCTGGCAGCTCTTTGCGATTTCGTTGTAAAGGTCTATCTGGTCAGAGAACCCTTCGCAACTGCAGGTGTGGCCAGCGTCACGCTGGTGTTACAGGCATGGGCAGGATGCTGGCTGATCCACCTCAATGCGCCTGCGTCGAAGTTGCCCAATACGCTGGCAAGGGTAACCGGTTTTCTCCTTTATGGAGCGGCCATACCTACTCTGCTTTCAGCAGGTTTGATGCTGGCGCTGTTCAGGACAGGGCTCGATGGCGCACCCTATTCCATGGACGGCTGGCTGTTCTGGATCTGGTGGTGGGTCAGGCGAATCACCTCACTGGTCCTGGTTGCACCGTTACTTTTGCTACTGCTTGATCGTGTGACCCATAAGGCAGTGTCTGACCGATACCTGGATATCCGGTTTCTGGTATCGCTAATTCTGGGGGCAGCACTTTCGATTGTCGTATTCACCCACGGCACCATCGGAAGCGGTTCATTCCCGGCGCAAAGTTATCTGCTGATCCCTGTCATGTTATTTATGGCTATCTGGCTGCCTCTCGAGAAAAGTCTCGCGGTGGTGCTGGCTGTCACCCTGGTGGCCTACTGGGCCGACTCGGCCGGGGTGCCGCTGGCAGCCGGCCAAGGCATAGGCAGTATGCTGACGCTGTCGCTGTTCCTGGTAATCAATGCAGTCATTGTATGGATGCTGGGGGCGCTGATTCACGAAAGACAAAGCGCCTATCAGAAGCTTGAGCGGCAGAACGCAATCAGCCGCATGAAAAGTCAGCTCAACGAGTTTCTGATCAAGGAGGGCAGCACCCAGCCGCAGGTTTTCCGGGAGGCCTGTCGGATACTGGTTACAGAAGGGATGTTCTCCCGGGTCTGTATTGATGAGAGTTGTCTCGATGGAGTGGTGTCTGCAGGCCGGCAGACCTGTATGTACAGTGATAGCGAGGGGAAGGTGCGCGAGGTTGCAGATGTCAGTTCTGACTGTTTCATCAGTCCTGCCGTATCACTGGACGCCCCTGCTTTCTTTTCCTGCCTCGACAATTCCGGCAAGGGAGCCAGGGGCGACCAGGTCACTCATGCCGGAGTTTTTCCGCTCATGAAGCAGGGGCAGGCGTTTGCAACCCTGAGCGTGTTTTCGGCGGACCATCAGATCTTTGAACCCGACTTGTCCCGTTCGATTCAGGAGATGATCGACGATATCGGTTTTGCCCTTGCCATGTACGATACCCAGGCGCGCCTGAAGCAAACCGCTGAGGTGTTTCTGCACAGCAAAGAGGCCATCATGATTACTGACAGGCATGGGGGCATCGTGGATGTGAATGCGGCTTTCACAAAGCTGACGGGGTACTCGAAAGATGAGGTGCTTGGGCAAAACGCCAGGGTTCTGATCTCCGTCAAGGAGGACCGGGCGTTTTATAAAGACCTGTTTGATATGCTGGCCGTGAAAGGTTTCTGGTCCGGCGAGTTATGGAAACGCACCAGGGAAGGCAAGGCGCTGCCGTTCCGGGGTACCGTTTCAGCAGTATTTGACGGTGAGGGAAAGGTTCAGCATCTTATCTCGGTCATGGAGGATGCGTCAGAGCAACTGAGTTATGAGCAACGGATTGAAAAACTGGCTAATTTCGACCCTTTAACCCGTTTGCCCAGCCGGCATTATTTACGCACACAGTTCGAGCGATGCGTGGGCGAAAATGGTACAGGTCAGGCGTGGTCACTGGTGTTTGCTGATCTGGATGGATTCAAGCATGTGAATGATGCCCTTGGGCACCATATTGGCGACCGCTTACTGCAGCATGTGGCAATGCGCATGCAGAGCTGTATCCGGGCTGGAGATCTGCTCTGCCGGTTTGGAGGCGATGAGTTCGTCCTTCTTATAAAAGGTGACCGGAAACCGGTGAAAGAGCTGGCGGCCCGCCTCAGAAAAAAGGTGGCCGAGCCTTTCCAGATCGAGTCCTATGACATCCAGATTGATATCAGTCTGGGTATCGCTGTTGCGGGTAACGACGGGGATGAACTGGATACCCTGGTCCAGGCAGCCGATACTGCCATGTACCATGCCAAAGCCACCGGGGGCTCCAGGCACTGCTTTTATTCCCCGGCGATGAAAGAGGATGCCAGGACAAGGCTGACCCTTCGCAGGGAGCTTCAGATAGCGATTGACCAGGAACAGCTTTTTGTTCTCTTCCAGCCAAAAGTTGATTGTAGTAGTGGTCAGCCTGAGGTCAGTGGGTTTGAAGCTCTGGTTCGCTGGCAACATCCGGAGAAGGGTCTGATTTCTCCCGGCATCTTTATACCGACGGCGGAAGAAAACGGCCAGATCTCGGACATTGACCGGTGGGTAATGGAACAGGTTCTTGAGCAACTTGGGGAGTGGGTTCAACGGTATCAGGACCGGGTCATGCCAGTGTCGGTTAACGTATCCGCGAGTCTTTTCTCCCGCGCGCATTTTGCTGAAACCCTGTTGGAAATGCTCGAAAACGCCGCTGTTCCGGCGCACTTGATAGAGCTTGAGGTGACTGAGCATGTTGCCATGGCGGGTTTTCATCGAACGTTGGAGACCATGCAAAAGCTCAAATCCATGGGGGTCAGCCTTGCGATTGATGACTTCGGAACCGGGCACTCCAACCTAGCCTACCTCCGGGAGTTCCCGGTAAACAGATTAAAAATCGATATTGCGTTCGTAAAGGGCATTGAGCTGGACGCCAAAAAACAGGGGCTGGTTCAGGCCATAACCGATATGGCGAAATCGCTGTCAATGGATGTGATTGCCGAGGGAGTTGAAACGGACGCTGAACGGGAATTTCTTCAGTCTGTTGGATGCACCTGCTACCAGGGCTACCTGTTTTACCGGCCAATGGCGGCGGCGGATATTGATCTTTTGCTCAAGCGTGACGGTGGCCAGGCTGGCGTAATGCACGAGAAATGAGTGCTTGCCCATCTTCAACGCGATCCAGCCTCAGACCCCCTCGCGGAACAGCATCTCCTTGATACGCCCGATGGCCTTCATGGGGTTCAGCCCCTTGGGGCAATAGGCAGTGCAGTTGCCGATACCACGACAGCGAAACACGCTGAACGGGTCTTGCAGTTTTTCCAGCCGCTCGGCGGTGGCTGTATCGCGGGAATCTTGCAGGAAACGATGGGCCTGAAGTAGTCCGGACGGACCGATGTATTTCTCCGGGTTCCACCACCAGGAAGGGCAGGCCGATGAACAGCAGGCGCACAGGATGCATTCGTACAGGCCGTCCAGTTTTGCACGGTCTTCCGGGCTTTGCAGGCGTTCAATACCGGGGGCCGGTTTGTTATTGATTAGCCACGGCTGTATACGCTTGTATTGTTCAAAAAACAGGGACTGGTCCACGACCAGGTCGCGGATGACGGGCATGCCGGGCAGGGGACGGATTTCCAGTAAATCCTTATTGCCCAGCGCCTCTTCCACCGGTGTGATGCACCCAAGCGCATTGCGGCCATTGATATTGAGGCCATCGGAACCGCATACCCCTTCACGGCACGAGCGCCGGAACACCAGGGTGGTGTCCCGGGTTTTCAGATGCTCCAGAACATCGAGCACCATCCGGTTACGAAAACTGCCGTCCACCTCGACGTCCTGGCTCCAGGGCTGATCGTCGTGCTCCGGGTGGTAGCGGAAGAGCCTCACGGTAAACGGATTCATGGTGATCTCCTGGTCCCGAGTCAGGTACTGACTATCTGAGTCTAGCCAGTTTCTTTGATTCGGGAGCCAGACAAAATGACGCAGGTCATTGCACCGTCAGAATAATAGGGTGAAGGTATATCAATATGCCCTTGAGGAGGTGCCCCGATGACAGTCAACGAAGGTCTTCGCCTGATGGCCGGCGTGTTTGTATTGATATCCATCCTGCTGGCCCATTACGTCAGCCCCTGGTGGCTGCTGTTTACTGGCTTCATTGCCCTTAACCTGATTCAGTCTGCCTTTACCAAATGGTGCCCGGCCATGGCAATTCTCAAAAAGCTGGGACTAAAGGAAGAGAAGCCGGTCAGCTGAATAAAGGGCAATTACCATGTGGCCGATACTCGCCTGGATGCAGAAACACCTGATCTGGAGCATCCCCCTGGCCATGATCGCCGGGCTGGTATCCGGCCAGTTGGCAGACCCTGCACCGCTACGACTGGCCATTCTGCCGCTGACCTTCCTGATGGTTTACCCGATGATGGTGACCATGAACCTGCGCCAGTTGGTCAAGCGGGGCAGTGGAAAGCTGCTGTGGGTGACCCAGCTGATCAACTTTGTATTGGTGCCCGCGATTGGCTATGGTGCCGGCCTGCTGTTTTTCCCGGATGAGCCCTTTGCGCGGCTGGCAATATTGCTTACGTCCCTGCTGCCCACGTCGGGCATGACCATCTCCTGGACCGGGTTTGCCAAGGGCAACATGCCTGCAGCCGTGCAGATGACCGTGGTCGGCCTGATTGCCGGTTCCCTGCTTGCGCCGCTTTACCTGAAGGGCTTGCTGGGAGCTGTGATTGAGATCCCTGTCACCAGGGTGTTTGTGCAGATTGCGTTGATTGTGTTCCTGCCCCTGGTTTTGGGACATTTCACCCAGCGCTACCTGATCTCGAAACATGGTGAACAGGTGTTTCAGAAAGACCTGAAACCAAAGTTCCCTCCGTTTTCGACCCTGGGTGTTCTGGGGGTAGTGTTTGTCTCCATGGCCCTGAAGTCACAGGACATTATGGAGCAGCCGGAGGCGTTACTGGCTTACCTGGTGCCACTGGTACTGATCTACCTGCTCAACTTCACCATCAGTACCCTGGTTGGCAGACTGATGTTTCCCCGCGGTGATGCCATTGCCCTGGTTTACGGAACGGTGATGAGGAATCTCTCCATTGCCCTGGCGATTGCCATGGGGGTATTTGGAGCCGAGGGTGCCGATGCCGCCCTGCTCATTGCCCTGGCCTATATCGTGCAGGTCCAGGCTGCAGCCTGGTACGTCAGACTCACCGACCGGTTGTTCGGACCCGCTCCCGGCTAGGGTGCCGGGCCGGTTGATCGCGTGATTTGCACGCAGCCTGGTTGCTCCGTTATCCGTTTTCACTTTTTGTCGATCATAGGAATAGAACCTTGTCTGTCAGACTGACCGAATTCAGTCACGGAGCCGGCTGTGGCTGCAAGATTGCCCCGGATGTTCTCGACCGTATCCTCCATACCGGGACGCCAGAGTTCAGCGATCCGCGATTACTGGTTGGTAACAACAGCCGTGACGATGCCGCCGTGGCGGATATCGGCAACGGCATGGGCATTATCAGCACCACGGATTTCTTCATGCCCGTAGTTGATAACCCCTACGATTTCGGTCGCATCGCCGGCGCCAACGCCATCAGTGATGTCTACGCCATGGGCGGTCAACCGCTGATGGCCATCGCCATCCTGGGCTGGCCGGTGGATCGCCTGGCGCCCGAGATTGCCGGCGAGGTGCTGGACGGAGGCCGCGCCGTCTGTGCCGCGGCCGGTATCACGCTGGCTGGCGGACACAGCATCGACTCACCGGAGCCGATCTTCGGGCTGGCAGTGACGGGTCAGGTAGCGACTGACCGCATTATCCGTAACGACACCGCCAGGGCCGGCGACCTGCTGAGCGTGCGGGTGAGTGAGAAGCCGCTGGCAGCAGGCCTGGCGTTGGCGATCTGGTTTTTCTTTGTACTGATCTTTGACCTGGTATTGCTGGGCGTACTGGTGGCCAGTGAAGGCAAGCTGAACCCGGATCTTCTGCCCTGGTTGCTGTTGCTCAATCCCACGGATATTTACCGTCTGCTCAATATCGTGGCCTTCGAGGGTGGTGCGCAGCTGACGGGCGTGCTCAGCCTGGGCTCGGACCTGCCCATGGGGCCGGGCGGGCTGTGGGTTGCCCTTGCGGTCTGGTTTGTTATTCCCCTGGCCGGTGCCTGGGCCCTGTTCCGTAATCGTCGTATCTGAACCTGGAGTCTGTTGATGAATCTTTCGTTTGTAGTGCGCACCGGTTTAATCATGGCCTTCGTGGTCGCCCTGGCCGCTTGTTCCGGGTCGGAGGAAACGGCCCAGGCAAAGCCTGAGCCGGTTCATTTCGAGTCCGGCGATGAGTGCCACGTTTGTGGCATGGTGATCACCCGTTTCCCGGGGCCCAAGGGTGAGTCGATTTCCGGCAAGGAGCAGCAGGTTCGCAAGTTCTGCTCCACCAAGGATATGTTCTCCTGGGTATTACAGCCGGAGAACGTGAACCGTGACCATGTGCTGTATGTGCACGATATGGCCGGGACCGAGTGGGACAAGCCGGATGATGCGGCGTTGATTGATGCCCGTGAGGCGTTCTATGTGGTCGGGTCTGAGCGTACCGGTGCCATGGGGCCCACTCTGGCGTCCTTTGCTGAGGAGTCAGCGGCTGAGGCGTTTGCCTCGGAATTCGGGGGTGAGGTTGTGGCCTTTGCGGATGTGACGATGGAGCATCTGAGTTCCGGAGGTGGGATGTCTTCCGGGATGGGTGGTTCTCATTCCATGTAGTGTTTGTTTTGATGGTTGATTCGCAGGCCTGTTTTCTCAGGCCTGTTTTCTCAGGCCTGCGGGTTTGGGTGGAGGCTCATTGCCCCTGGGGGCTTTCGCCGCCGCGTTGGAGGGGCGTCCTGCCACCCCAACGCTTCCGGGGCATCCATGCCCCTGCTCTGAAAGCCCCCAGGGACACTGAGCCCGGACTTGATTGCTGGCCGCCTCACGAAATTGCAGGTTTGCCACTGAAGTGAACTCCTGAATCCCGCCCCGACGCGCCGTTCGCCAGAGTCCTCAGGATTCCGGATTCCTGCCTTCCGTTTCATAGCTCACGCCATGCTCCCGCAAGTACTCCCGGATCATCTGCCGCACCACCTGTGACGGGGTCAGGTCCTGTGAGGCGCAGAGTTGCTCGAACGCCTTCTTCTTGTTCGGGTCGATCAGCAGGGTCAGCCGCGCCGTCTTCTTTTCCACCACTCGTCTCCTGTCTGTTCTATTAACATTTAATGTTAATGTTTTTGGCCGATTCCGGCAATGCGGATTCCGGCCGAATCATTTGCGAACCATAATAACCACATGTTAATGTGATTAACATAGTTTGCTTTCGAATTACCGGGTGTCCGGCTCGCTTATGCCGGGTGCCTGCTTCCGACAGAGGGGTTGCCATGGCGCGTCAACGGTTTCCGGTCAGTCTTCCCGGTATTGCCACCGGGCTTCGTGGGGCCCTGCGGGAGGGCTACGGGGCTGCAGAGTTGCGACAGGATGTGATGGCCGGGATGACGGTGGGGACGGTCGCCGTGCCCCTGTCGATGGCACTGGCCATCGCCACCGGGGTGCCGCCCCAGCATGGTTTGTATACCGCCATTGTTGCCGGTGCCATCATTGCACTGACCGGGGGCGCCCGGTTTAACGTGTCCGGTCCGACGGCTGCCTTTGTCGTTATCCTCTTTCCCATTGTCCAGCAATTCGGTCTGGGCGGTTTGCTGATTGCCACCATGATGGCGGGGCTGCTTCTGGTGGCGTTGGGCATGGCGCGTATGGGGCGATTGATCCAGTTCGTGCCCTATCCCGTGGTGCTTGGCTTTACCGCCGGCATTGCCGTGGTGATTGCCATGCTGCAGGTGCCGGATTTCCTTGGTCTGACGACCGGGCCCATGGGGGAGCATTTCACCGAGAACATCGGGATTATCCTGTCGTCCTTTCCGACACTGGAACCGTTTGAGTTCGGTATCGGTGTGTTCACCCTGGCCCTTATGCTGCTTTGGCCCAAACTGGGTATACCGGTGCCAGCGCCCCTGGTAGGCCTTGTTGCCGGCGGATTGGCAGCATGGGGTGTTAACACCATGTTCGGAAGCGACGGTGCCCAGGCCGTGGAGACCATTGCTTCCCGCTTTACCTGGGAGGCCGGTGGCGAATCCGGCCAGGGCATTCCTCCGGTGTTGCCCACGTTTATGGCGCCGTGGCAGTTGCCCGGGCCGGATGGGCAGCCGCTTGTGCTGAATTTTGACCTGTTCCGGTCGCTGATGGGCCCGGCGTTTGCGATTGCCATGCTCGGCGCTATTGAGTCGCTGCTGTGTGCCGTGGTGGCGGACGGGCTGACCCGCACCCGTCATGACCCGGATGCCGAACTGATTGGCCAGGGGCTGGGCAATATTGCCGCGCCCCTGTTTGGTGGTATCACCGCGACCGCGGCGCTGGCCCGTACCGCGACGAGCATTCGCAGCGGGGCGCGGTCGCCGGTGGCCGCACTGGTGCACGCCGTTATAGTACTGCTATCGGTGGTAGTGCTGGCGAGAGTGCTTGGCCTGGTGCCCATGGCGGCATTGGCGGCGTTGCTGTTCATTGTCGCCTGGAATATGAGTGAGGCGAGGCACTTCGTCCATACCCTGCGGTCGGCGCCTGCAGAAGATGTGGTTATCCTGGTGACCTGCTTCGGCCTGACCGTGCTGTTTGACATGGTTCTGGCGGTGGCCGTAGGCGTCGGGCTGGCGGCGGCCCTGTTCATCCGGCGGATGGCCTTGCTCACCCATACGGAGCCCGCCCTGGCTGATCACCATCCCTCATTGAACGGATTGCCGGCATCGGTGGTGGTCTATGACATCAACGGACCCCTGTTTTTCGGGGTCGCGGAGACCGCACTGCGTTCACTGCACGTTGTAGATAAACACGTTCGCACGGTGATCCTGGATATGCACGATGTGCCCAGCATGGATGGCACTGCCCTTGTGGCCATGCGTTCATTGATGGAAGAGATGCAGCGGGAGGGCGTCAGCCTGATTCTCGCCGGACTGCCAGCAAGGATTGTCGTGAAGTTGAGACGAGCCGGGGTGCGCAAGCAGGCCGGGGTGCTGACCTATGTCCGCACGCTGGATGATGCCCGGGCCGTGGCGTTGCGCTGGGAAGACGGGGCGACCTGAATATCAGCCGCCGGTCATGTTCATGAAGCGCAGGATCTGGACATCACCGTTGAGGTCGAAGTGGTGCTTCTCGGGCTTCAGGTCCATGGCATCGATGATGGTTTGCTGGAGCTTGTCGTCGCTGACCGGGTTACCGCGCAGGACGCGGCGCAGGTCGACGGAGTGCTCGTTACCCAGGCACAACAGCAACCGTCCCTCTACGGTAACGCGAACCCGGTTGCAGGTGGCGCAAAAGTTGTGGGAGTGGGGTGAAATAAAACCAACCCGCGTCTTGCTGCCAGGCATGCGGTAATAGCGTGCCGGGCCACCGGAGTCTTCCGTGGCTGGCACCAGGTCATGGTGCCGGCGAATTATGTCCCGGACTTCATCACTGCTGCAGAAGGCCTCGCCCCGGTCGTGCTCGGTGATCTGGCCAAGGGGCATTTCCTCGATAAAGGTAATATCGACACCCTTGCGACGTGCGAAGTCGACCAGCGCCGGTACCTCTTCATCGTTACGGCCCTTGAGTACGACCGTGTTGAGCTTGATGCCCCGGAAGCCTGCCTCACGAGCGGCGTCGATGCCATCCAGTACCTGTGAAAGACGCCCCGTACGGGTTATGCGGCGGAACTTGTCCTCGTCCAGGGAATCCAGGCTGATATTGAGGCGGTGCAATCCGGCGTGGCGCAGATCCTCTGCCATGGTTGGCAAATGGCTGCCATTGGTCGTCATGGCAAAGTCCCGCAGGCCGTAACGGCCGATTTCCCTCACCAGTTCGAGAATATCCTTGCGGACCAGTGGCTCCCCACCGGTAAGGCGGATCTTCTCAGTGCCCAGCTCCGTGAAGGTACGGGCGACCCGTGCGATCTCTTCCAGGGTCAGCACCTGCTGGCGTGGCAGGAAGGTCATGTCCTCTGCCATGCAGTACACACAGCGGAAATCACACCGGTCAGTGACAGACAGACGCACGTAATTGACGGTGCGGCCAAAGCGGTCAGTCAACCTGGATTCGGGCATGTCTGCTTTCCTGTCCTGTGGTAACTCGAGGTGTATCAACAAGCTTAGACCAAGTATGGCAAACCTGGGACGCGAATCCGATACCCCCGCAGGAGTATTACCTTGCCCGAAGTATCCGTCCGTCGTTAGCGCAGCTCCCCTGGGCGACTGGTCAGTTATCGCTCTGGATAAGAGCCAGATCCGCAATAAGATGCATAACACTTGCATCTTAACAATGCTTGCGCTTTAATACATGTATTGCATGTGAATGTTATAAGAGGGGGCAGCATGGCAGACAGTCAATTTATGGAGCGTCTTCTGAAGTTCGCGAACGGGGCATTGTTGGCCAGTGTAATGGCGGTGATTGCTACCGTTGTGCTTGCATACCCACTGGCCGGGAGCCTGCCAATGCCGGCTCAGGTCGGCGCCCATATTGGTACGCTGATTTTTGCGACCACGCTGAAGCTTTCCTATGTCACGCGGCTGGTATCCCTTTATTCCCTGGGCAGACCTGTCCATTGAATTAGGGTAAAGTGGTTGTTTTTGCGACTGAATGTCGCAGGCGGACCCCGCTCGTGGCAGGCATCATTGCGGAACCTGGCCTTGGTGATGCTGTCTTTTCAGGGGTAACAGTCTGATGCCTGTTGAGCAGGGGGCGGAGATAACCAATATGGGCAAAACCGGTTACCGGTTGCTTGCGTATATTAGTCTGGGGCTGGGCGTCGCAGGCATTGTCTTGCCACTGCTGCCGACAACGCCCTTTGTGTTACTGGCCGCCTGGAGCGCGAGTCGTGGGTCGCCGGCATTCGAAAGCTGGCTCCATGGCCATCGCCGGTTTGGGCCGCTGATACGCGACTGGCGTGAAAGACAGGCCGTGCCACTTTCTGCAAAGTGGCTGGCAGCATCCCTGCTGGCAACCAGTTGGGGGTTCATATGGTGGTGGCAGGCACAACCACTGGTGCTGGCTATTACTGGTGTATTTTTTTCGGGCCTGGTGATCTTTCTGTTCACCAGGCCGACAGCATGACGTGTCAGGGGGTTGTCCCCTGAAAAACGAGGGTTCAGGAGTCCCAGATGCACATTACCCGTTACACCGATTACTCGTTGCGAGTGCTGATCTACCTGTCCATGCGGCGGGATCGGCTCTCCACGATCCAGGAGATTGCCGACAGCTATCAGATTTCCAAGAACCACCTGATGAAGGTGGTACATCAGCTCAACAAGAAAGGCTACATCGAAACCGTGCGAGGCAAGAGCGGTGGTATGAGGCTGCATCGTGAGCCCAGCACCATCAATATTGGCGTACTGGTAAGGGAAACCGAGCAGGACCTGGACCTGGTGGAGTGTTTTTCATCGGAAGGACACTGCGTCATTTCCCCGGTTTGCGGGCTCAAGGGAGCCTTTGCCCACGCCCTGAAGGCGTTCCTGGAAGCCCTGGACGAGTACACGCTTGAGGATGTCTTGCCCGACCGACATCGGCCCCAGTTGTTACGATTGCTTCAGATCGCCTGAACACGGATCCTGAACCAGAAAGGCCCGGCCAGTTTCCCTGACCGGGCCTTTTTATTCCCGTTCGGGTCTACTCGGACACGGCCTTGTACAGTGACCGCTTGGGCTTGGCCATAACGCGGCGCACCATGGGCTCAAAGAATTCCAGCGGCAGGGTTTCACCATCCGGGTTAAATGCCGGGGAGTCGTACTTGCTGACAAACTCCAGGGTGCGTTCGTAGTAAGGGTGGTCCCGGTACTGCTCGCGCAGGTTGCGGTCCATGCCCAGGTGATGGAAGAAGTAGTAGCCCTGGAAGATGGCGTGGTGCTTCACCATCCAGTGATTTTCCTCGGACACAAAGGGTTCGACGATTGCGGCTGCGATATCAGCGTGGTTGAAGGTGCCCAGGGTGTCACCAATGTCGTGGAGCAGGGCGCAAACCACGTACTCCTCGTCCTTGCTATCCCGGTGGGCCAGGGTGGCCGTTTGCAAGCAGTGGGTAAGGCGGTCCACCTTGAAGCCACCGAAGTCACCGCCCAGTAGTTTCAGGTGTTCCAGGATGCGGTCAGGATGGCCCTTGGCAAATTCCCGGAAGCAGCCGCCGATAATCTCCCAGTCTTCCTGGGTGCCTTCTTTCATGTCAGAGAAGTTGGCGCGTTCAGGTGCGCCTACCGTCATGTCGTTCATAGGGGGATCCTCATCAGCAGACGTTATTGTGGTTGTTTGAAATCACTATAGCTAACCAGTCGCGCCCGCGACAAGGGAAAAACGCCCCGTCCCGCGTCCGGAACGGGGCATGGCGTCAGAATTGATCGACCTTCTCCTCCCTGGGCCAGTAGCGGACATCGCGACAGGCTTCGATAAACTTGCCGGTGTCGTCCGGGCCGTTGAAGGGGATGCAGCCGTCATCCAGCATCGCCGTGATGCCGATGCTGTCGAACAACTTGCGTGCGGCCGGGGTGTAGCCAATGAACTTGCAGTGGGCAAAGGCATCGTCGACGAAGTCCCGGGCGGTGGCGTCCCTGGCCAGGTCGTCTACGCCATCGTCGGATGGAAGCAGGGCAACGGCGTCGAAGATGACCGACGGGCCGCCGTCCACCTTCTCATCCGCAGCCAGCGGGTTGCCGTCACTGTCTTTTACACCGCCGATGGTGGGGGCCACCACCGCCAGCCGCGCGCCTTCCCCCTCCAGGGTTTCCCTGAGCTTTTTGAAGATGGCGGCGTCGACGCCCTCGCTCACCAGAACACCCACCTTGCGACCCTTGAACGATTTGGGACCGTTCAGGAGGATGCTGAGTGCCGGCGACTCCGGCAGGTCGGTGCGGGGTGTCATGGCCGCTTCTGCCGCATCTGGCATGTCCTTCAGGCCCAGGCCTTCTGCTACATCACTGGCCAGGTCCTTGTCCATATTCAGCAGGTGGGACACCATCCGCTCTCGGATATCCAGCCGTTCACATTTGCTCAGCTCGAACACGAAGGCGCTCTTGATGTGTCGCTTCTCAATCTCTGTCTGGCTGATATAGAACTGGCGGGCCTGGCTGTAGTGGTCTGCGAAGGTTTCCGAGCGGACCCGTTCCTTGACGCCTTCCACTGGTGTCGGGTGTGACTGGAACCCGGTTTCCGGGCACTCCCTTGGACCGGCGGCCTCCGGGGCCCAGCTGTTGGGCTCGTAGTTGACCCGCCCGGTGGGGTTTTTCATGGTCATATGCCCGTCCTGAAGCAGGTGGTGGACGGGGCACCGTGGGGCGTTGACCGGAATGTTGGTGAAGTTCGGGCTACCAAGTCGCTTGAGCTGAGTGTCCAGGTAGGAGAAATTGCGTCCTTGCAGCAGGGGATCGTTGGAATGATCAATGCCACGCACAATGTTCTGGGTGCAGAAGGCGACCTGCTCGGTTTCGGCGAAAAAGTTGTCCACTACCCGATTAAGTACCATCTTGCCGATGGGACGTACGGGCACCTGTTCTTCCGGGATGATCTTGGTGGCATCGAGAATATCGAACTCGAACTGGTCGGCAAAGTCGTCATCAAAGACCTGAACGCCCAGTTCCCATTCAGGGTAGTCACCGTTCTGGATGGACTCCCACAGGTCCCGCCGATGGAAGTCCGGGTCCGCGCCGTTGATCTTCAGGGCCTCGTTCCAGACCACGGACTGAAGTCCTTGCAGGGGCTTCCAGTGGAACTTGACGAACTTCGACTCCCCCTGGCTGTTCACAAACCGGAAGCTGTGCACGCCGAAGCCCTCCATAAACCGCAGCGAGCGGGGAATGGCCCGGTCCGACATGGCCCACATCAGCATATGGACACTCTCGGGAGTGAGGGTCACAAAATCCCAGAAGTTATCGTGGGCGGTCTGGGCCTGGGGGAAGCCTCGGTCCGGCTCCTGCTTGGCTGCGTGGACCAGGTCCGGGAATTTCATGGCGTCCTGGATGAAGAACACCGGAATGTTGTTGCCCACCAGGTCCCAGTTGCCTTCCTTGGTGTAGAACTTGGTGGCAAAGCCACGGACGTCCCGGGGCAGGTCGGCCGAACCCTTGTTTCCAGCCACCGTGGAGAAGCGCACGAACACCTCGGTTTGCTCTCCGGCCCGCTGGAAGATATCGGCGCAAGTAATATCTGACAGATCGCCATAGTTCTCGAAATAGCCCTTGGCGCCCATGCCCCGGGCATGTACTACCCGCTCCGGTATGCGTTCGTGGTCAAACTTGAAGAGTTTCTCCCGGAGAATATGGTCCTCCAGCAGAGTGGGACCGCGAGTGCCGCCTTTCAGGGAATTCTGGTTATCGGCAATGGGGGCCCCCTGTGGCGTTGTCATGACCGGGGTGCCCTGTCCTGCCGACTGGTGAGTCTCTCCACCCTTGCCCCGGTTTGTGAAAGTGAATCGCTCTGCCATGGTTTGCTCCTTGTGGTGTCCATTCGCAAGTGCTGGTTACCGGGTCAGCGTCGGACAACGCGGGCGCCGTGGCAAATGGCTTCATTAACGCAGTGTGAGGAACGTTCAGATGGTTACGGAAGGAAAAAGTGATCCACGACGGCCGCTCATAACATGAGTTAATAACGGCGAATTCGGGCAGCGTTTAACTGTATTGAGTTGCGATAGAAGTGATGAGGAAACTGGTTATCCTGAGGCAAAACAGCCTCCGTACACTTGGGCCGACCTTAATTAATCTTCATGTAAAATTATGGTTATTCGACTTCGAAGGACACGTCCCGTCGTACGTCAGGACGTTACCGGTGCCGCATCAGGCAGCGGTGGTTGCAAGAGTATAAACAAGGGGGATGACTGGATTGGTTGAACGTTCCTGGCGCTGCTTTCTGTTCGCGGTGACGGCCACCCAAAAAAATATCAAATAAATAAATGATTCTGGAATAATATCCGATAAGGGGCGGTCTCGCATTAACATATATTGTGCCGCATTTGGCGGCATAAAATTATCGTTGATAATTGTTTTTAATACGCTAACGTTGGTCCTATGGGCATCACTGGTGGGATGCTGTTTTTAATCTGCTTTCATTGGTTATCCACTAACCCGCTGTATGAAATAGGGTTTCATTTTGTCCGGAGGGGCGCCTGGTATGTCGCCCGCGTGGAATCACTGTGTGCCTGA
This sequence comes from Marinobacter segnicrescens, assembly GCF_900111555.1. Taxonomy (GTDB): domain Bacteria; phylum Pseudomonadota; class Gammaproteobacteria; order Pseudomonadales; family Oleiphilaceae; genus Marinobacter; species Marinobacter segnicrescens. Next base: position 127,368 of record NZ_FOHZ01000005.1, on the reverse strand, counting down.
AAAAAAGATCGAGGTCGTTATGGGTTGGAGAATTCCTGAAGCCCTGAAGGAAAGAAGTGGACAGGCCGATGCCGGTAAATCCGTTGACCCTTTCAGTATCTGTAATATGTGTTCTATTTCAGTCAGTGTCTTCAAATCGGAAAACCTGTACGCGGAAGGGGACGCAGCCGGTCATGTCTTTGTGGTAAAGAGCGGCTTGTGTTTTTCATTCCGCTATGATGAAGACGGTCGCAGGCAGATTATTGACCTGGCCTTTCCGGGGGACTTTGCAGGGCTGGAAGCTCTCACCCAGCGTCGCTTCGTCAGTAGTGTTTCGGCACTGACCCAGGCGGAACTGGTTGCCTATCCCGTCGATGATTTTACCCGTCAGTGCTATGCCGAGCCGGCACTCTCCCGGGCACTGGTTGAATGCATTGCCAAAGAGCACGCGATTCTCACCAAGAGGTTGATGGGGGTAGCCCATAGTCCGGCGAGCCAGCGCATCGCGCATTTTCTGCTCGAAGTACGAAGCCGGGCCCTGGCATCCAGCAAGCTGCATCCGGTCAGTGAGAGTGCCAGGAACCGAGCGCTGATCACCGCCAATGGAGACTTTAACCTGAAGCTGCCCCAGGCGATCATTGCTGATACCCTTGGGCTCAGTATCGTCCATGTCAGCCGCACCCTGAGCAAGCTCAAGGAAGACGGGCTCATTGAGGATTCGTCGGCGGGATTGCGTTATCGCAACCTGGACGGGCTGAAAGAGCTGGCGCTCTGGGAGGGAGTCTCACCCTGGCTTGAGGCGGGTTAATGATTTGCGGGGGCAATTGTTCCGAAGGTACAGATTCCCGGACCCCGGAAGTTGGGGCCCGGGAACAAATGGATATCAGAATTCGAAGGTTGCCCCACCCAGAATGCCAGGCTCACCGTCATAGACGTCCAGCTCGGCGAACAGCTTGAAGTCAGGCTCGATAGCGTAGCGGGCAGTGCCCGTGAAGCCCACATAGTCCAGGTCGCCACTCACCACCCTGCCGCCAATGCCAAGTTCCAGATCGTTGTTGAGCTGGTGACGCAGGCCGGCACGGAGGCCAAGGCCGGTGTCATCCACCTCACCACCCCGGTCCCAGTCATACTCCTGGTATTCCATGGTCAGGCCGCCCCAGATATCGGTGCGGGCATCCAGTCCATGGCGATAGCCGGCGCCAGCGTGCAGGGCTGTCAGGTCGACGTCATCGGTCAGGTATTTGAAACCGCCGAAGGCAAAGATGTTTTCGTTCAGAGCTACGGAGCCCCGGGTATCCAGCCCGATGAAATCCTGGGATTCGAAGTCCGGGTAGAAGGCAAGGCCACCTTCCAGGTAGTTGTAGCTCAGGTTCTCTGCCATGGAAGCGGCAGGGAAAAGGGCAACGGCGGCTGCCAGCCCGCGAAGTCCGTTTTTCATAAGACACACCCTTACGGTTTGTTGTGCGTTGGTAGTCTGCGGGAAGTTCCCGGTTTCCTTAAGGAAACTGACGCCAAGGTTAACAGAGCTGGAAATGGCCGATATCGAACATTTGGTAATGAATCAGCGTCGGCAGTCCTTTGTGGCCAGTGCCGGATATTGCTGTGGAGCACTTCCGGCGGCCATCCGATATGGTAATGTGGGCATCTCTGCAATCGCGTTGTAAGGAACCCGAACCAATGACAACAAAATACATCCTTGACGAAACCCGCATGCCGAAAGCCTGGTACAACATCCAGGCAGACTTCCCCGAGCCTATGGCCCCGGTACTCCACCCGGCTACCAAAGAGCCTGTTGGCCCTGCAGACCTGGAACCACTGTTTGCCAGGGCGCTGATCGAGCAGGAAGTAAGCACCGAGCGGGAAATCGAGATTCCCGAGCCGGTACGTGAGGTTTACCGACTGTGGCGTCCGGCGCCCCTGTACCGGGCCCACGGCCTGGAAAAGGCGCTGGGTACGACGGCGAAGATCTTCTACAAGTACGAGGGCGTCAGCCCGGCAGGTAGCCACAAGCCCAACACGGCGATCCCCCAGGCGTTCTATAACAAGCAGGAAGGGATCAACCGGCTGACCACCGAAACCGGTGCCGGCCAGTGGGGCACCTCACTGGCCTTTGCCGGCTCCCTGTTTGATATGGACGTCAACGTTTTTCAGGTGCGGGTTTCCTACGACCAGAAGCCCTACCGCAGGGCGGTGATGGAAACCTATGGCGCCAAATGCGTTGCGTCGCCTTCCAACCTGACTGAATTCGGGCGCAAGGTCCTGGCGGAAAATCCGGACCATACCGGCAGCCTGGGCATTGCGATTTCAGAAGCCGTTGAGCTGGCGGTCCAGGACCCGAACACCAAGTATGCCCTGGGCTCGGTGTTGAACCATGTACTGGTTCACCAGTCTATTATCGGCCTGGAGGCCATGGAACAGATGGAAATGGCAGACGCCTGGCCGGACGTCATCGTAGGTTGTACCGGTGGCGGCTCGAACTTCGCTGGTATCGCCTTCCCCTTCATGGGCCATGCCCTGCGTGGCGGGGAAAGCCCACGTATTGTGGCGGTGGAACCGTCCGCCTGTCCGACCCTGACCCGGGGCAAGTTCGCCTATGATTACGGCGACACCGCCCATATGACTCCGCTGACCAAGATGCATACGCTCGGCTCCCAGTTTACGCCTCCGGGCTTCCATGCCGGCGGCCTGCGGTATCACGGCATGGCACCGATGGTTTCCCATGCCAAGGAGTTGGGGCTGTTCGAGGCCACGGCCTACACCCAGCGCGAGTGTTTTGAGGCGGGTGTGATGTTCGCCCGGGCGGAGGGCATTGTGCCGGCACCGGAAGCCAACCACGCCGTAAAGGGCGCCATTGAGGAAGCCCTGCGTTGCAAGCGGGAAGGCACCTCAGAGGTGATCCTGTTCAACCTTTGTGGTCACGGCCACTTTGATATGGCGGCCTATACCGCTTACTTCGCCGGTGAGCTGGGTGACTACGAATATGACGATGCCGAGCTGGGTATGGCCCTGTCGGGGCTGCCGTCAGTGTAAGGTCGCCAGCGAGGCTCGCTGTTATTGAGGAAAACAAGAACCCGCCAGCTGAACTGTCCAATGATTGTGAGCAGTTCGGTTGGCGGGTTTTTATGTTTCACGGGACTTGTTCAGAACGTATAGGACAGTCTTGCCTCAGCTTATCGTAAGTGGCTGGTCCAGGAGACTTTGGAAGAAGCGCAGCGCCCGTTCAATGCTTGTCTGGGCCTGGGTGGCGTCCGGTATCATGGCGGTTACTGCCAGTCGGGTCTGGATGACGAGGCAACTTGCAAACGATGATTTCGAAAATACTTCTCATTTCTAACAGGGTGCCGGTATGAGTTTCCTGGTGGGCGTAACCCTGTTACTGGTGCTGCAGCTGATCGGCGAGGTGACCGTAAGGTTGCTGGCCTGGCCTGTACCCGGGCCCGTGTTGGGCATGATCCTGCTGTTCGTTTTCCTGCTGGCTCGTAAAGGCGTTTCGGAATCCCTGGCTACGGCCAGTTCCGGGCTGCTGGCCCATCTATCCCTTCTGTTCGTGCCGGCCGGGGTGGGCGTGATGGTGCATGGTGACCGGCTGATGGCAGAATGGCTGCCGGTTGTGGCTGTGCTGCTGGTCACCACGGTGCTGACCATGCTGGTAACAGCAGCCGTGATGATGCTGGCCACCCGCTGGCTGGTGCCAGGTTACCGGACGGAGGAAAAGGACCATGAATGAGCCGGACCTGGCGGATATCTGGGTTTACCTGGCTGCCTCGCCATTGCTTGGGCTCACCATGACCCTGCTGGCTTACCTTGCAGCTTTCCGGATTTATCAGCGAGCTGGTGGTTCGCCCCTGCTGAACCCGGTACTCGTTGCCATGGCATTGATTATCCTGGTTCTGCTGGTCAGTGGCATCCCGTACCAGGATTACTTCGAAGGTGCCCAGTTCGTCCATTTCCTGCTGGGGCCGGCGACGGTGGCGCTGGCGGTCCCACTCTACGAGCAGCTCTCCCGCCTCCGCCAGCTCTGGTTGCCGGTCAGCCTGGCCATTGTCTCCGGTGTTGTCTTCGCGGCGGTCAGTTCCATCCTGCTGGCAAGGGTATTGGGCGCTACCAGCCAGACCCAGCTGTCGCTGGCGCCAAAATCGGCTACCGCACCTGTGGCTATGGGTATCTCTGATGCCATCGGCGGACTGCCGTCCCTGACGGCCGTCCTGGTGGTGGTTACCGGGATTGTGGGCGCTGTGTTGGGGACGCGCCTGTTTCAATGGTTCGGCATTCGGGACGACAGCGTGAAGGGTATTGCCATGGGCGTGGCGGCCCATGGCATTGGTACAGCCCGGGCATTCCAGGTGAGCAAGCAGATGGGCGCGTTCTCGGGACTGGCCATGGCTCTGTCCGCTTTCGCCACTGCCATGCTGGTTCCCTGGATCGTAGACTGGATAGAGGGCGTCTTGTAACAGGCCGGGCGCGGGTCAGACCCGGGTTCGGGCCGCCTCGAAGCGGGTTTCACCGGTGTCAGCATTGAGCTGCCGGATTTCCCTGGGGGCGCCCTCACTGTCCAGCCTTACCTCGCCAATACCCGACCGGTTCCAGAGCCTTTCTCCGTGGCTGCGCCCCGAAGGCAGCCGGGGGTAGATTCGCATTCGACGGCGCTTGGTAAACCAGTTCAGCGGTGACCGGGCGGCATACAGCCAGCGGTTCAGCCGGTCGAGCCAGTCCAGCAGGCGGTCGGGGAATTCATTGCGTATCCCGGAGCTGGTGATTTGCCAGATGCGGGGCGTCTCAGGATGGTGGCGCAGGCGGATATCATAGGCAAAGGAATAGTGCACGTCCCCGGAAAGGATAACGAAATTGTCGGGGGTGCCGCTGTAGCGAAAGATATTGAGCAGGACATTGGCCGCTCCCCGGTGGGCCATCCAGTTCTCGGCGTCGACCGTCAGGGGTCTGCCAAACCAGGTGAACACCTTCTGGATAACCTCGATCAGCTTGACCCCGAACATCGGCGCGGGTGAGACCACAATCACGGAATGCTGGTCCAGCAATTCGTGCTGGAAATCCGTGAGAGCTTCCCAGTCCATCAACCCGGATGGGCGGGAGCGAGTGATTTCACTGCGCCAGCGACGGGTCCGGGTGTCCAGTACCACTATCTTCGGAACGGTGGACAGGGTGTAGTGCCAGTTATTGAACGCCAGTAACTCTGTAATCAGCTGGTCCTGGGGCTGACGATTGAGTACGCCATCTCCACGGCGCTCAACGTCCAGCACCGGATGCAGCTTGCGGATCAGCGGCTCTACCCGCTCCGGGGCGTTGCCCCACCCCTGGCAGACCAGGTAGGCCATCAGGGCATTGCCGATGATCCGCCGGGAAAAGGGGTGTTCGTAGGCTGTACTCTCCCACAGGGCGGAGAGGTTCCAGTCGTCGGTAATATCGTGGTCGTCGAAGATCATGTACACAGGTACGCTTGCCAGCGCCCTGGCCGCCGATTCCAGGCCGTCACGGAAGTGCCGGATGTGCTCTGCTTCCTGCTGGTAACGGTGCTGCAGGGAATCATCGAGCTGCGGACCATCGTCTGTGACCCAGCGCCATGGAACAGGGGACCAGACCAGCAGGTACATGGCGATGACTTCCGCAAAGGAGATCAGGTGGTTGCCCGCGCTGGCGGTGGTAAAGACCGGCTTGCGAACCCCGCCGAAGAACTTTTCCACGAGGGCTTCGCTGGAGTGGGACTGGGGAAGTAGCTCATCCCGCCGGTAAAAGCTCTTTTGATGGGAAAAGAGCTGCTCGCTGTGGTTTACGTCAGCACCTTCAATTTCCTCCTGGAACAGGCCCAACGTGCGGATGACGCACTGAATCGCATGCAGCATCGGGCCGGCCACGTCATCCGCATACACCTGGTCACCGGACAGCATCAGCAGGGCGGGGTAGCCGCTGGCGTCTTGGGCGCTGGCAAGTTCCCGGTCAACCCGGCACAGTCCGTCCGCTGCGGGGTGGTGCGGGCGCCGGCAGGAGCCATGCAGCAAACGGTCGATGGTCGTCTTGAGGACAAAGCGGGGCGCCGGCTGGCCAGGCTGGCACAGGTGGGGCGCCCACTGGCGGGTGAACTGCCAGGGTGTATCTGTGCCGTTCCTGTCTCGCACACCAAGGTCATAGTGCAGGAAGCAGGCTTCAGGTAATGGCTCGCTCAGGATGATCTCGAGAAGCCATAGGGTCGCGTGGGCGCCAATGGGAATCTCGGTGATTTCCTTCGCCATGACAGCACGATCTGTCAGGCAGTGTTGTTTTGCGTCGGTGACCCGCAGCCTGAAGGTCAGGTCCGGCTTTGCGGCGAGCCACAGACACAATCGTCGGGGTTCTGCCCGGCGCAGGATGGGGCCGGCGTAGACCGGAACCTGTTCGTGCAGGTCGAAACCTCGAGCTTGTTCCGCCAAGATGTGTGGTTTCCTTTATTTGGTCAGGATGATCGACTGTTGAGTGTCCCTGCGGCGAGCGCGGACTGCAAGGGCAAAGACAGTGACAGTCGTTCAGGGAGATCAGTCGACAATTTGTCGTGAAGACTGTGAAAAGCTGTCAAAAATAAACCTCAGCGTTTTACTCAGGAAATAAACAGGCTAATCTTTCCTGATGGGCAATGACTAACATTACAAGAATGCCCTGAGTGGGGAGGCGCGGATGGCTGAAGACAGTTTTGGTGAGGCTCTGCTGAGTAATCTGCAGGAGTTTCTGGACTCCTCGCCGGATTGTTTGCTGGTCAGCGACTTCAATACCCATCGTTACCTGTACGTTAACGAAACCACCTGCACGATGACCGGTTATAGTCGCCATGAGCTGCTGGAGATGGAAGCGTCTGCGCTGACCCTTCAGGATCGTGACCTTGTCTCCGAGATTTATCAGAAAGCCCGTGATGCAGGCGACGAAGGTTTTACCGATGAGCCCCGGCTTATGGAAAGCAAGGACCGTTCGCGAAGGGGCTGGTGGGAGCCGCATTTCCGCTACACCGTCGTTCAGGGCAGGGAAGTCGTGGTTATTGTGTCCCGGGAAGTCACTCCCCAGGTTCTTGCTGAAAGAGCGGCACTGCGCGCCAAGAGAATCTATGCCGCCTTGAGTGCTACCAACGAAGCGATCATTCGCAGTTCTTCTCCTGATGAACTTTTCCAGGCGGTATGTGACGCCGCGATCGAAAGCGGTGGTATGACCACGGCGGTCGTCCTGATGCCGGAACCCGGCTCTGATCAGCTAATACCGAGGGCCATGGCCGGGTTTGGTAGAGACGTCACACAAAATGTGGTCATCTCTACCGACCCCGGAAGACCTGAAGGGCAGGGGTTAAACGGCAGAGCGTTTCGCAGTGGTCAACCGCAGGTGACGGATGATTTTCTGAAGGATGAGCGCACCCGTTTCTGGCACAGCACGGTGCGAACAAAAACCCGCATGAAGTCAGCGGCTGCTGTTCCGATTCTGAGGAATGGCCGATCTATCGGGACCTTGCACCTGTGTTCCCGTGAACGCAACGCCTTTGACGAAGAAATCATCGGGTTGCTGGTACGAATGGCGGACAACGTATCTTATGCCCTGCAAACGTTCGAGAAGGAAGAGGAACGCCGCCAGGCTGAAGAGCGAGCCCACTACCTGGCAACCCACTGTAGCCTCACAGGCCTCCCCAACCGCAATCTGCTGGCGGATCTCCTTGAGCAGGCCATTGCGTCAGTGGACCGCACAGGACACAAACCGGCGATCATGTTTATCGACCTGGACCACTTCAAGGAAGTGAATGACACCTGGGGACATGACACCGGTGACCGGGTGCTGGAACTGGTGGCCAGCCGGTTACGGAGTGTGTTGCGGGATCACGATGTACTGGCCCGGTTGGGCGGGGACGAATTTGTGGTGCTGGTTCAGAACATTGACCGGCCAGCCCATGCTGTACGTGTCGCGGAAAAGCTGCTGGAAGCGTCAAGTGCGCCGATAAAGGTGGATGGTCACGCGTTCGAGATCACGTTCAGTATCGGCATCAGCCTGTACCCGGATCATGGCTGTCGGCAACAGGATCTGATGAAAGCGGCGGATCTGGCCATGTATGTTGCCAAGGACAAGGGCAAGAATACCTGGGCCATTTCCGGGGATGGCGCCCAGAGCAGGATAAGCTGCGTGGATGAGCCGGCCTGAAACCAGGCCGGCTCAGGGTTTCGGGATCAGTCGTCGTCCCGCTCGACCTTGAACGGACTGAGGCTGCTATTGCGGAACTCCACTTCCAGTTCGCGGCCATTGCTGTCCTCGCCCTCGATTTCAACCCGACCGCCGGAGCGTACTTCCAGCTCTTCGATGTATTGCATACCTTCGCTGCTGGCGGCATCCAGGTAGCTCCGGATATCATCGGCGGAGAGTCCTGAGGCTTGGCCCTGACGTTTACGACGCTTCTCTCGTTCGATAGTGCCGTCAGTGGATAACTCCAGTTCGACGTACCACTCGTTATCAACCCAGCCTTCGACTTCAAACGGGTCATCCCGGTCATCATCGAATTCGAGGTTGGTGAACTGGGTAATGCCATAATCACTGCCAGCGTTCAGGACGGTCTCGGCGTCGTCAAGGGAGCCCTTGGCAAAGGCCAGCGGAGAGGCTGCCAGGGTGCCGGCCAGCGTGAGTGCTATCATCTTTTTCATAGTAAGCTCCTTGTTCGTACACAGGGTGTTTTCATCGGAGGGGCGGGGTGATTTCCGCCAACCTGGGTGCAGATTAAGGGAGGCGGTCTTGCAGGAGCATGATGGTGCCGTTCATGTTGCGTTCATCCGGGCTTTGTCAGAATCATGGTTATGACCCGCTACAGTTTTTATATCATTCGCTCCTTTATCCGGGCATCAGCACGGCTTGTTTTAGCCGCCTTCGTGCTGGCTGTTGTTGCCAGTCCTGTCGCCATTGCAGACGACGATGAAGACTGGCAACGCCTCCATCGGGAGGTTGAGGCTGGCAGGATCAAGCCCCTCGGGGAGATCCTGGAGAGCCTTTCCAGGGACTGGATCGGGGACGTGATCGACGTGGAGATCGAGGATGACGACGGTGCCATCATCTATGAGATCGAACTATTGGGTCCTGATGGACAGGTGGCCGAGTTCGAGATCGACGCCCGTACCGGGGAAGTATTGGAAGTCGAAGGGCGTAACCTCAGGACTATGGAGCGTCGATGAAAATCCTGCTGGTAGAAGATGACAAAGCATTGGCGGAAGGGCTTGCTACCTCGTTACGGGATGCGGGCCTGTTGGTGGAGGTCGCAGCGGATGGCCGTACGGCGGATTTCCAGGTCAGTACCGAGCGCTATGATGCCGTGGTGTTGGACCTGGGGCTGCCGGATGGCAATGGAACCCAGTGGCTTTCGGGCTGGCGGGAGCAGGGTATCGACTTGCCGGTACTTATCCTGACAGCACGGGAGCGCTGGTCTGACAAGGCCGCGGGATTTTCCGCAGGTGCCGACGACTATGTCACCAAGCCCTTTGAAACAGCCGAGATACTGTTCCGGTTGCGTGCCCTTGTTCGTCGGGCCCATGGTCATGCCCACCCGGTCATCCGTGTTGGCGACATTGCCCTGGATACCCATGCCGCCCAGGTTACCCGGTCAGGTATGCCGGTCGCCCTGACCGCCCAGGAGTTCCGGCTTCTGTCGCACCTGATCCATGCCGCGCCACGGGTGGTGAGCCGTACGGAGTTGTCGGAGCATGTCTATGATGGCGACCAGGAGCCGGATTCCAATGTTATCGATGTCCAGGTGAGCCGGCTTCGTCGCAAGCTTGGTAGCAGTACGATTGAAACCATTCGGGGGCAGGGCTACCGCATGGCAGGGGGAGAACCTGCCTGATGCTTCCCGGTGTGAGGCAGTGGCGGGTTGCGACCCGAATGGTGGTATCGGCATTGGTTCTGATGCTCCTGGTGCTGCCCATCGCGGGGGGTGTTCTGGCCTGGAACTTTCGCGAGGCAGTGAATACGTCCTTCAATGACCGGCTTGAATCCCTGTTGGATATTGTCATTGCCGGAACCGTCTATGTTCCCGCATCGGATCGCCTGGCGATGGAGCGGGAGCTTGGTGATGCCCGTTTTACCCGGGTCTATTCCGGCTGGTACTGGCAGGTAAGGGACCAGGATGACCGGGTTACTACCTCCCGCTCCCTTTGGGACCTGCGTCTGCCGGTGCCGCAGGCGGGCGGGCTGTCCTTTCAGGAAACGTCCGGACCGCAGGGGCAGGCGCTAAGAGTCGTCTCCCGGCAGGTACGGCTGGCCAACGCACCCTCTACCGTGCAGGTGTCGGTGGCCGCTGACCTGTCCGGGGTTAACCAGGAGGTCGATCGTTTTGAAGCGCTGCTTGCCGGGTCCCTGGCGACTCTCGGTGTATTGCTGCTGGCAATGGTATGGATGCAGGTCCACTGGGGCCTGAGGCCGCTGCGACGGCTGGAACAGAGCCTGGGGCGGGTAGAGGCAGGCCAGCAACAATTACTGGACACGGACCTGCCAGAAGAGCTCGCGCGGCTGGCACAGGCAATTAACCTGGTTCTTGAGCGGGATCAGCGACTGATCGAGCGGGGGCGGGCAACGGCAGGTAACCTGGCCCATGCCCTGAAAACCCCGGTTTCCGTGTTGCAGACACTGAGCGAGCGCTTGCCCCAGGATCAGCAAGGCGCATTCCAGGCCGAACTGCAACGCCTGAATGAAGCTGTTCGCCACCACCTGGCCAGGGCTTCTGCCGCCGGGCCTGCGGGTCTCGGTGGCGCGGTCAATGTGGAAGAGGCCCTGGAGCCGGTCCTGGCGGCACTCAGGACCCTGGCCTCTCGCCGCGGACTGGCGTTCGAGTCCGTACTGAGCGAGGCCAGGCCGGTAAGAGTCGAGCGGCAGGATCTGCAGGAACTCGCCGGCAACCTGCTGGAAAATGCGATCAACTGGGCCGAAAGCCGGGTGCGACTGAGCGTGGAAGACGCCGGCACCACAGGGTGTCAGTTACAGGTAGAGGATGATGGCCCGGGCATGTCAGAAGAGCAATGCAACCAGGCCCTGGCCCGGGGGGTGCGCCTCGACGAAACCCGCCCGGGTTCGGGCCTCGGCCTGGCAATTGTCGGGGACCTAGTGGCCCTGTATGGGGGCAGTCTGACCCTGGGCCGCTCGCCCCTCGGTGGATTGCGGGTGACGGTTTCCATTCCCGGAGAATGAGGGCCCCTGGCTGGTTGAAGCCGTGTCAGTGATCTTCCGCTTCCCAGGGTGGGCAGTGGTACTCGTCCACTATCGTGCCCTCGTCCACGCTTTCAAGGTGCACCTCAAAGCCCCATAGCCGGTGAACATGCCGAAGTACTTCCTCGGCATCCTCGCCGCCCAGCGGCACCCGGTCTACCGGGATGTGCCGCAGGGTCAGTGACCGGTCACCGCGTACATCCACATTCCACACCTGGATATTGGGCTCCCGGTAACTGAGGTTGTACTGACGGGCCAGCTTCTCCCGCAGTGGCCGGTATCCGGGATCATCGTGAATGGCGGTGACCCGGTAGACCTCTTCCTGGTCATCGTTCTGGATGGCGAAGAACTTCATATCGCGCATGACCTTCGGCGACAGGAACTGCTGGATAAAGCTCTCATCCTTGAAGTTGCGCATGGCGAAGTGAACCGTTTCCAGCCAGTCACCCCCGGCAATATCCGGGAACCACTCCCGGTCCTCTTCGGTAGGGTTCTCACACATCCGACGTAGGTCCGAGAAGATATTGAAACCCAGGGTGTAGGGGTTGATGCCGGAGTACCAGGGGCTGTTGAACGGGGGCTGATAGACCACGGCCGTATGGCTCTGCAGGAACTCCAGCATGAAACCGTCGGTGACCAGGCCCTTCTCATACATGCGATGCAGCAGGGTGTAGTGCCAGAACGAAGCCCAGCCCTCGTTCATCACCTGGGTCTGGCGCTGGGGATAGAAGTACTGTCCCAGCTTGCGCACGATGCGGATGATTTCCCGTTGCCAGGTTTCCAGTAGCGGGGCGTTCTTCTCGATGAAGTAGAGGATGTTTTCCTGGGGCTCGGAGGGGTAGCGCTGCTTGCGCCGGGCCTTGTCCTCTTCTGTTTCGTCAGGCCTTGGGATGGTGCGCCACAGATCATTGAGCTGGCGTTGCAGGTATTCCTCCCGGTCCTTCTGGCGGCGCCGTTCCTCGGCTGCAGAAATCGGAGCAGGGCGTTTGTAGCGGTCCACTCCATAGTTCATCAGCGCATGGCAGGAGTCGAGGATCTCCTCCACCGCCTCCACGCCGTGGCGTTCCTCACACTCGGCCACGTAGTTTCTGGCGAACACCAGGTAGTCGATAATGGCGCTGGCATCCGTCCAGGTGCGGAACAGGTAATTGCCCTTGAAGAAGGAGTTGTGGCCGTAGCAGGCGTGGGCGATGACCAGGGCCTGCATGGGCAGGGTGTTTTCCTCCATCAGGTAAGCAATGCAGGGGTTGGAGTTGATCACGATTTCGTAGGCCAGCCCCATTTGCCCCCGCTGGTAGCCCTTGGATGTGTTCAGGAACTGCTTGCCAAAGGACCAGTGGTGGTAGCCCACGGGCATACCCACGGAGCTGTAGGCGTCCATCATCTGCTCGGCGCTGATCACCTCGATCTGGTTGGGGTAGGTGTCCAGGCCGAACTCTTCGGCGCACCTGGCGATTTCGTCGTCGTACTGCTGGATCAGCTCAAAGGTCCATTCGGAGCCGGTGGAAATGGGCTCCCGCCTGGCTGGTGCTGAATCCGGCAGGTTGGGGCGGTCGATAATGTCAGTCATGCGGCTTTCCTCTCGAACAGCTGGCGGAACACCGGGTAGATTTCGCCCGGGTCGGCGATCTGCTGCATGGCAAAGCTTTGCGGGAAACGCTCCATGATCTTCTCGTACTCGTACCACAGCATCTGGTGATCCTGGGGGGTGATCTCCACATAGGCGTAGTACTGCACCAGGGGGATAATCCGGTCGGCCAGGATCTTGCCGCAGATGGGAGAATCATCGTTCCAGTTATCACCGTCTGATGCCTGGGCGGCGTAGATGTTCCACTCATCCGGGGAATAGCGGGATTCGATGATCTTGTGCATCAGCTTCAGCGCACTGGAGACGATGGTGCCCCCGGTTTCCCGGCTGTAGAAGAACTCTTCCTCGTCCACCTCCTTGGCGCTGGTATGGTGGCGGATGAAAACCACGTCGATCTTCTTGTAGTTCTTCTTCAGGAACAGGTACAGCAGGATAAAGAAGCGCTTGGCAATGTCCTTGTGAGTCTGGGTCATGGACCCGGAGACATCCATCAGACAGAACATGACGGCGCTGGTGGCGGGTTTCGGCTTCTTGATGTGCTGCCGGTAGCGGAGATCGATTTCGTCGATGAAGGGGATCCGGCGCACATTGGCCTTGAGCCTGGCGATTTCGGCTTCCAGTGCCTCGATCTGGTCCACGTGGCTGAAGGCCGGGTCCAGGTCATCCGGGGCCGTCTTCAGGGCCGCCAGCTGTTCTTCCAGTTCCCGTATCTTCTTGCGTCGGGCACCACCCAGGCCCAGGCGCCGGGCGTGGGCGCCGCGAAGGGAACGCACCACATCCAGCTTGGCGGGTACACCCTGGGTAGTGAAGCCGGACCGGTGATACGTGAAGGCCTCGGTGTCCTTGAGTTTCTTGCGGGCCAGGTTGGGCAGTTCCAGGTCATCGAACAGGAAGTCGAGGAACTCGTCCTGGGTGATCTGGAAGGCGAATTCGTCCATGCCTTCGCCGTCAGGGCTGGCCTGCCCTGAGCCGGAACCACCGCCGCCGCCACCTTCCGGCTTGGGGATTTCATCACCGGCAACAAACTCCTGGTTCCCCGGGTGGACCACCTCGCGCTTGCCGCCCTGGCCGTGGTGGAAGGTCGGTTCATGGATATCCCGGGAGGGAATGCTCACGCTTTCCCCCCGCTCGATATCAGTGATAGAGCGCTTGTGTACCGCATCTGCCACGGCTTTCTTGATGTGCTGGCGATAGCGGCGCAGGAACCGTTCCCGGTTCACCGCGCTCTTGTTCTTGCCGTTAAGACGGCGATCAACGATGTGGGTCATGCCCATAGTGCAACTCCTCCAGGCCAGAAAACGGTTAATGCGACTTTCTGACTCTGAGGTACCACTCTGCCAGCAGCCGGACCTGTTTCTCGGTGTAGCCACGGTCCACCATCCGCTCCACAAACTGCTTGTGCTTCTTCTGGTCTTCCTGGCTGGCCTTCGGATTGAAGGAAATCACCGGCAGCAGGTCTTCGGTGTTGGAGAACATCTTCTTCTCGATCACGCTGCGCAGTTTTTCGTAGCTGAGCCAGGAGGGATTTTCCCCCTGGTTGTTGGCCCGGGCCCGCAGCACGAAGTTGACCACCTCGTTGCGGAAGTCCTTCGGGTTGCTGATGCCGGCAGGCTTTTCGATCTTTTCCAGTTCGTCGTTGATGGCCGACCTGTCCAGGATTTCGCCCGTTTCGGGATCCCGGAACTCCTGGTCCTGGATCCACAGGTCGGCATAGGTCACGTAGCGGTCGAACAGGTTCTGGCCATATTCGCTGTAGCTTTCCAGGTAGGCGGTCTGGATTTCCTTGCCGATAAACTGCACATAGTGGGGCGCCAGGAACTCCTTGATAAAGCGCAGATAACGCTCCTGGACTTCCGCCGGGAACTGCTCCTGCTCGATCTGTTTTTCCAGCACATAGAGCAGGTGTACCGGGTTGGCCGCTACCTCGGTGGTGTCGAAGTTGAACACCTTCGACAGGATCTTGAATGCAAAGCGCGTGGACAGCCCGTCCATACCCTCGTTGACGCCGGCAGAATCCCGGTACTCCTGGATCGACTTGGCCTTGGGGTCGGTATCCTTGATGTTCTGTCCGTCATAAACCTTCATTTTCGAGAAGATGCTGGAATTTTCCGGTTCCTTGATGCGGGACAGCACCGAGAACTGGGCCAGCATATCCAGGGTGTCCGGGGCGCAGGGGGCGCCGGACAGTGAGCTGTGCTTGAGCAGCTTCCGGTAGATTTCGATTTCCTCGGTGACCCGCACGCAGTAGGGCACCTTGACGATGTAGACCCGGTCGAGGAAGGCCTCGTTGTGCTTGTTGTTGCGGAAGGTCTGCCACTCGGACTCGTTGGAGTGGGCCAGGATGATGCCGTCAAAGGGCACCGAGCCCATGCCTTCAGTGGTGTTGTAGTTGCCTTCCTGGGTGGCGGTCAACAACGGGTGCAGCACCTTGATGGGCGCCTTGAACATCTCGACGAATTCCATCAGCCCCTGGTTGGCCTTGCACAGGCCGCCGCTGAAGCTATAGGCGTCCGGATCGTCCTGGGAGAAGTCCTCCAGCATGCGGATATTGACCTTGCCCACCAGGGCCGAGATGTCCTGGTTGTTGTCGTCACCGGGTTCGGTCTTGGATACGGCCACCTGGTCCAGTACCGACGGATATTTCTTCACCACCCGGAACTGGCTGATATCGCCACCGTATTCGTGCAGGCGCTTGACGGCCCAGGGAGACATGATCGGCTTGAGGTAGCGCTGGGGAATGCCGTATTCCTCTTCCAGGATCTGGCCGTCTTCGAGTGGATCAAACAAGCCCAGGGGCGACTCGTTCACCGGCGAGCCCTTGATGGCGTAGAAGGGCACCTTCTGCATCAGGAACTTGAGCTTCTCTGCCAGGGAGGACTTGCCGCCCCCCACTGGGCCCAGCAGGTAGAGAATCTGCTTCTTCTCTTCCAGGCCCTGGGCTGCATGGCGGAAGAAGGACACGATGTTTTCCACCGCCTCTTCCATGCCATAGAACTCGGAGAATTCCGGGTATCGCTTGATAACCTTGTTGGAAAAGATGCGCGACAGGCGCGGGTCTCTGGATGTGTCGATAAATTCTGGTTCGCCGATCGCCAGCAGCATGCGCTCGGCTGCGGTGGCATAGGCGGCTGGATCGTTCTTGCAGATCTCCAGGTATTCCTCCAGGGAGTACTCTTCTTCCTGGGTCTGGTCATACCGGTCTTTGAAGTGTTGCAGAATGCTCATGGGTGACCCTCGCTTGCTAATGATTCTTCGACTACACGCAAAATTCCCCGTTGTTGGACGCCGCGGGCGGGCGTTTGTGGTTATGGTTGGATGGAAGTCATGAACGCTGTTGGCCGGATATACGACGGAATCCAGGTCCCGGTTTCCGGCGGGCCCTGTTCCGGGCCCTTTCAGTTTCAGCTTAGTCCAGCTTTCAAGCTTTGCAGCTTTGACAGGACAAAATATTGTAGGTTCGTGACAGCAAGCGAAAACTTGTGAGGTGGGCAACGGAAGGGTTGTGAAAGGCGACGAATATGGCCGGTGAGAGGCTAACGGCGATGCAGGCACCGCCGTCAGCAGGGAAGGGCTCAGCCTGCCGGACGTCCCTGGTCCGGAGCCTGGTAGTCACAGACGCCCTGTGGGTAGATCTCTTCCAGGCGTTCAATCTCGCCGGCGCTGAAGCTGACGTCGCCGTAGGTGCCGTCGGCAAGCGCCTCGCTCACCGGCTTCAGGCTGCATTTGAAAATGCTGCCTTCGATCGGGCCACCGGCCTCGATCCGCGAGGTGGTATAGGTCTGGAATTGTTCGGTGCACTCGCCGGCGGCGTTGTCATCCAGGATCCCATTCCAGACGTCGTCCCCGGCCTCGATCAGTGAACCGTCGGTATTGAAACAGGCGTCCACGGCTTCCGCGGGCCGGTTTTCGGCAATGCTCCTGTCGGGATTTTGCTGGATGTTGGTGATCCAGTCATGGAGTACCTCCAGTGCCATCCAGGTCTGGTTGTATTCCTCCAGCGGCTCCGGTTCCGATGGATCCGAAAGGTCCGTGGGACGGGTATCGGTGAACCAGATAACCTGGTTGCCAGCATCCCCCATGCGGTTGATGATGCGCTGGCGGGCGGAGAAGGACTGGTGGCTGTTATGCATGTCCAGTACTTCCTCCAGGTAATGGCGCCAGTCGATGACCGGCATGTTGAGCTCACCATCAAACACCAGGCCCGATGTGTAGGCTGCGTTGATGGCCTCGATATCCGCTTCGGTGCGGGGCGCCGGGGTGACGCCGTCCGGACTGAGCATCATGTTGCGGCGGCTCCAGGGGTCGAAGTTGGCTGGGGTGAAATCACCCAGGTAGGGGAAGCCCTCCTGCACCATGTCATTGGGGTGTTTCCAGCCGCCAATCCGGGCGTTCAGCTTCAGGAACTCTGCCGTGGTGATGTTGCCTTCCACCAGTGCATTGAGTCCGTACTGCACGCCCACGTTGTCATACACGGTACGGGGGTTGCCGTTTTCGTCCAGGCCGTAGATATTGCGGGCGTCGTCATAGTGGGTCCACTGGACGTCATTCATCACTCCGGGTGGCTGCATCAGCTCCTGGTTGCGGGCCTGGCCATAGTTGGGGTTGAGCACCAGGGCCGTCAGACCCCGCCACGCGGGTATGCATTCGGTCATGCCCGGGGCAGTTCCGTAACCCAGGGCTCGCTTGGCGTCAGCAAACGGGTCCAGGTAGTTGTCGGTCGCGTTAAGGCCTACCAGCCAGCTGCGATTGCTTGTGTTCCACCACTTCGGGTTGTCGCCGTCGGTCACGTCCATGTAGTGCTCCAGCAGTTCACAGTCCCCGATGTGAATGACCTGGGTGATCATGTCCGGGTAGGAATACTGGGGTACACCGCCGTCGAGCAGGTCCGGGTGGTTCTGGGAGTAGACATACTGTTGGATACCGCCGCCGGAGCCGCCAATGGCCACGGTATAGTCTGGCACTCCGAAGCGCTTGATGAAGTGTTCCTTCACCATCAAGGCGGTTTCACCGCCCACCTGCAGGTTGTAGTGGCTGCTGGTGCGGGTGCCGGTGGAGTAAATCACCGCATAGCCTTTTTTCAGCACCTCTGGCTCCAGCGAGCGGCCGCTGATGCGCCCCTGACTGTGGCCGATGGCGACGCCCCCTTCGAAATGGAATAGCAGGCGTCCGTTCCAGTTTCCGGTGGAGGCTTCCCAGGGCTCATCTCCTGGCTGGGCCAGGGTGGCAAAGCTGTAGATAAAGCGGTTAATGGTGCCCCGCTCCTGCCGGACGATAAAGTCCACGGTACGGCCGTCCGTCAGGGTGGTGGTGGCCATGTCGGCAGGGCGGGAACCATCGTCGGGCAGGGGCGCCCAGCCGCCGTCTGTGGTGCGGTAGATAAAGGTGACATAGGGTTCGATGGAGCAGTCCTTGCTCAGGCCAACCTGGCTGCCGGATTCATCCAGCACCGGAAAGCCGGTATCGCCGTCGGTATCCACCAGCGGCTGCTTGCCCAGTTCCGTGGTGACGGTGCAGACGAACGGATATTGCTGCGGACCGGAGAAGATCGGCCCGGTGATCGGGTGCGCGGTCAGCTCGACAGAAGCCAGCGGTCCCTGCCGGCGATGGTGCAGCTCAAGCTGATTGTCGCCCTCTATCAGCCCGGAAACCAGAACCTCATGGCCATCGCGGCCGGCACGGATTTCCGGCTCTATAGGCTGGCCGTTCAGCCAGAATTCCAGTTGCCGCAGGCGCGACTTCACGGCAGGCATGGACTTGATGGGGCGATCCTTGAACAACACCTGTACCAGTACATCGTCACCGGACACCTGGTCCGGGGCGCTGGAAAGTACCTTCAGGTCATAGTGGGGGTTGGCTGCATGGCCTGTGGCAGCGAGCCCTGCCAGGAACAGCAGGGCGATCAGGGGCTGAAGCACTCGGTTTGAAAGCATGGTAAAGATCCCTCTTTGTAAGTTTTTGTTACAGGGGTGCCTTCACCAGCATGGTCAAACATGTACAAAAAACAAACGGGCGGAACGGGAAAGACGTTAATTATCAACCGAGGTTCCTGGTCAGGGGCGAGTAATCCACTGAAAAATCGTGGAAAGTTCCCAGACAACGGTTTTAGTATTTTTTGAGATAAAAGACGCTCTCAGTAGCACCGTTTTGCAGGCCCCGGCGCTTGGCAAACGGGTTATCCCGGGCCATTTCCCTGGTGAGGACGTGGTTGATTTCGTAATCCTCGCCATAGAGGTTGTGGACTTCCTCATCGCTGACATTGAACGGCGGCCCCTTCATCTCGTTACTGTCGTAGTCGAGGGTAATCAGCAGTATATGGGTGCCGTCGGGGATGACCGTCGTGAGGTGGTTAACGTAGTCCGTGCGCATCTCCGGGGGCAGGGCGATCAGTGCCGCCCGGTCATAAACCATGCGAATATGGGTCAGGTCTTCTGGCACCAGCTGAAAGAAGTCGCCGCACCAGAGTTCCAGGTCGTCATGGCGAAATCGGGTAAACGGCTCCCCGGGGTGAACCTTTGCTTTTTCCTTTGCTTCCTCGAAGAAGTCCTTGCAGGCAACGTCACTGAGTTCGACCCCAATAACCGGGTGTCCCCGATCGTGTAGCCACCACATATCATGGGCCTTGCCACAAAGGGGGACGAACACGGCATCGGTGCGGTCACCCGCAAACTCCGGCCAGTGGTCATGGAGGTACTTGTTGACCGAACCTTCATGGAAACCGATTTCGCCCTTTGCCCAGCGTGTGTGCCAGAATTCATGTTCCATGCCGCATATCCTCTTGGTGATTCCGGTATCTTCCGAGCATAAAACAGGAGTTATAACAGTGAAAGCTGTATTCCTTGATGCCAGCACCCTGGGCAGCGACGTGTCCCTTGAGCCGATCAAGGCGGTGACCGGACCCTTGACCTGTCACCCCCGCACCACACCTGAGCAGGTGACGGAACGTTTGCAGGGGTTCGATACGGTGCTGGTTAACAAGGTCGTTCTGGGCCGTGAGCACTTTGAGGCCTGTCCAGAGCTTAACACCATCGCGGTGGTCGCCACGGGCCTGAATAACATCGACCTGGAGGCGGCGAGGGACCATGACATCGAGGTACTTAACGTCACCCGTTATGGCCGGTCAACCGTGGCCCAGCACACCATGGCCCTGATTCTTGCGCTAGCGACCCGGCTACTGGACTACGACCGGGATGTGCGCCAGGGTCGATGGGCGCAGAGTAATATGTTTTGCCTGATGGACCACCCCATCATGGAGCTGGAGGGCAAGACCCTTGGCATCATCGGCTATGGTGACCTTGGGCAGGGCGTGGCGGAGCGGGCCCGTGCGTTTGGCATGGACATCCTGCTGGGCTGTCGTCCCGGCCAGGAGCCCGGCGAAGTGGATGGTCATCGCCGCATTCCGCTGGAGGAGTTGCTGCCTCGTGTGGATGTGCTGTCGCTGCATTGCCTGCTTACGGACGAAACCCGGAACCTTGTTGGGGCCTCCGAATTGAGCAAAATGAAAAGCTCTTCGCTGTTGATCAATACCAGTCGTGGCGGCCTTGTGGATGAACAGGCCCTGGCCGACGCACTCCGCGCGGGCACCATTGGCGGTGCCGGATTCGATGTGCTCACCGAAGAGCCACCGCGCAACGGCAACCCGTTGCTGGCGGATGATATCCCCAACCTGATTATCACGCCCCATTCTGCCTGGGCGAGCCGGGAAGCCCGGCAAAGGATCGTGGAGATAACTGCGAGGAATCTGACTGGTATTGAGGGGGCGAAGTGATGCTAGTAGATTTCGCTCAGGCAACATTTTCAGCCATACTCATTATAGTTATCTGAAAACAGTGGTATTCCTTGGTTCGTCGGCAGTGATGTTCAGGCCGGCCAGGAGGAATGCACCAGGCATCCACTAAGGACGTTGCGTGGCTTCATTCCAGTTCAAAGAGCGTTTCAACGCCGCCGAGCGGTGGATACTGTCCAATCCAAACCCGCCTGAGAAATGGCCCTGGACCTGGTTGTACAAGGCAGGCCGGATTACCTATGCGGTGGCGCGGGATATCCTTAGTGGTCAGTTGACCCTCCACGCCATGAGCCTTGTCTACACCACCCTGCTCAGTATCGTGCCGCTGCTGGCGCTGAGCTTCTCGGTGCTCAAGGCCATGGGGGTGCACGAGCGCATTGAACCGTTCCTGTATCAGTTCTTCCAGCCTTTGGGCGAGCAGGGTACGGAGGTCGCCGAGCAGATTCTCAGTTTCGTGGACAATATGAAGGTGGGCGTACTTGGATCGGTGGGCCTGGCGATGCTGGTCTACACCGTCATCGCGCTGGTACAGAAGATCGAGCGCTCCTTCAATATGATCTGGCGGGTGCCGGAGATGCGCTCCCTGGCGCAACGATTCAGCAACTATCTGAGCGTGATCATGATCGGTCCGTTGCTGATGGTTTCCGCTATCGGGATCACCGCGACGATCTTGTCCTCGGCGTTTGTGCAGCGTCTGGTCGAGATCGAACCGTTTGGTACCGCCATCGTTTCGGCCAGCCGGATGACGCCCTTCCTGCTGGTGGTGGCGGCATTTACCTTCGTCTACATCTTTATCCCCAACACCCGGGTGAAACTGCGGTATGCGTTTATCGGCGGCTTGATTGCCGGCGTCACCTGGCAGGCTGCCGGCATGGTCTTCGCGTCCTTCGTGGCGGGGTCCACGCGCTATGCGGCTATTTACTCAAGTTTCGCTATCGGCATCATTCTGCTTATCTGGATCTATATCAACTGGATGATCCTGCTGGCGGGCTCAAGCATTTCCTTCTATTTGCAGAATCCCGGAAACGTCTCCAAGGGTCGTGATGTAGACCCCTCTCCCGAATTGCAGGAGAAAGTGGCGCTGGTGCTGATGTGGCGAGTCTGCAAGCCCTTCAGCGAAGGACGTCCCGCGCCTCAGCAGGAAACCCTGGAGCATGAGATGCGGGTTCCCGGTGAGATCACCCGCCGCATTTCCGACAAGCTGATTCGTAAGGGATTGCTGAACCTCGCGGGTGCTTCCGGTGATTACCTGGTGCCCGGGCGTGCCCTGGAACTGATCCGTGTTGGTGATGTCCTGGCGGCGGTACGAGAAGACGAGGAGGGGGTGTTGGAGAGGCTTCCAGATGTGCTGCCCCCCGAGATGTACCCAACGGTCAGTGCCGACCAGACCAGGACCTTCGCCGAGCTGTTACGGCCTGCTGCTCCTTCAACGGCTGGAGAGCCCCTCGGCGAGAAAGCGTGACAGCATCTGGCGGACCTTTTCCAGCTGTCGTGGTTCCAGGGACATCAGGGCCTGCAGTTCCTCGTCGGCCAGGTTACGCTGGTGGGCGTCCCGCAGGACCTCCCGGGTCCCCAGGGTGATGCCTTCAGTCAGCGGGGCGTCGCCTTCGCCGGGGACGGGGCGCTCTGCCGCAAGCAAAAGGGCATGGTATCGGGGGGGCAGGTTCCAGGCCCTGGCTACCTTCTGGGCAGTCGCCCAGGCGAACCGGTCTATGGCCTCATAGTACATCTGTGGTGTGGCCTGCTGGTCGGGGTAGCGTCGCCGGATAATGGACTGTACTTCCCGTCGCAGGGTGAGGTAGGAGAGCGCGGGCAGCAGCCCGGCCATGAAATAGCTGGTGCTCTCTTCCTTGCGGTTCAGTGCAATCAGTTCGGCAGCCCGGGCGCAGCTCAGGCCCCAGCGCCAGACCCGCTGGGTAAAGGTGGATTCGGTGGAGTTGCGAGCTGCCAGCATGGGGCGCATAACCGAGGCCGAAACGACATTACGAATGCCATCAAGGCCCAGCAGGAAGACCGCCTGGTCAACCGTTTCCACGATCTGGTCGCCGGCCTTGAAAAAGGGACTGTTGGCTACCTGCAGCACCTGGTCAGTCAGCGCGGCATCACTGAGAATAATGCCCGAGACATCTTTCCGGGTGGTCGACTCACTTCCCAGGGTTCGCATCAGGATCGGCAGTGTCAAGGGTTGCCTGGGCAGCTCTTCCAGGCGATTTTGATCCAGCCGATTTTCGATTTCCCGCAGGATCTTGCCGGTGAACGGCGAGGGTGTGCCCAGTTGTCTCGGGCTGCAGTCCAGCAACCAGCAGAACAGGTGATCGTCCAGGCGGTCCCTGGGCTCGCGGCTCTGGTCGGCGTGCGGATCTCCTTGCGGCAGTTTGGCAGAGGATACCCTGGCGTTGCTGTCAGCTCTGTAATCCGTGGCACCGTGGCCCTGGAACAGCCTGGCTCTTATCCAGGAAAAAAGACCTGGCATCCGGTGCTTCTCCTTGAAGATATCTGGATTTTCGGGAAGTTACCGACCCGAATTTTGCTGTCGCAGTATAGTACAGTCACACAACCGGTGCCTGCTACCTGGACGAATGGTTGCAGGCTCATTCCCGGAAGTCGCCCCATAGCCACTGGCATAGGGTAATGGCTGCCACAGGGGCGGTTTCGGTGCGCAGCACCCTCGGCCCCATCGCAGTCGGATGGAAGCCCTGCTCCTGGGCCATGGCAATCTCTGCCGCAGACAGCCCGCCCTCCGGGCCAACCAGTAGCGCGATACCCTGGGCAGGCGGGTGTAGCTGGTCCAGTGCCTGCTCGGTCCGGTGGTGCAGCACCAGCCGCAGGTCACAGTCACGGCTCTGTTCGAACCAGTCGCTCAGGGACGCAAGCGGGGCAATGGTGGGTACCGTAGCGCGCCCGCACTGTTCGGCGGCACTGATCGCCACCTGCTGCCAATGGCGGATGCGCTTGTCTTCCCGGTCGCCCTTGAGGCGGACGTCGCATCGCTCGCTGGTCAGGGGCACGATGGTATCCACCCCCAGTTCAGTGCTCTTCTGAACGGCATAATCCATCCGGTCGCCCTTTGATATCACCTGGCCGAGTACTATCTTCAGGCGAGGCTCGCAGGCACTGGGTTCTTGCCGAAGCACCTTTGCAGTGACCTGCTTCTTGCCAACCTCGTCGAGTTCGGACGGGTAGTTATTGCCATCGCCGTTGAACAGCACCAGCGGCTGGCCAGGCTGCATCCGCAGCACCTTGCCCACATGGTGGGCGGCGTTATCATCGAGGATTACCTTCTGTCCCGCCTGCAAGGGCGCGCTGGTGTGGATTCTGGGATTACGCACAGAGTGAACCTGCCTGGAACGGATACAAGGGCGTCAGGTTACCGAAAACCCGGGCCCTTGCGCCAGTCAGTTACGTCATGGTCAGTCGCGAACGGCGAAGTCGATGCCCTCGGTGGCCACCTGTGCCAGGTGTCGAATCTGCTCCTCAGTGATCACGTAGGGGGGCATGAAGTAAAGCACGTTACCCAGCGGGCGCAGCAGGGCTTCCCGGGTAAGCGAGTGCTGATAGACCCGGATGCCCCGACGCTCCTGCCAGGGGAAGGGCTCCTTGGATTTGCGGTCCTTGACCATTTCAATGGCCATGGTCATGCCGTGCTGGCGGATGTCACCTACGTTGGGATGGTCCGCGAGGTGAGCGACAGACTCCGTCATGCAGCGGGACAGGGCTTTGTTGGCATTGATCACATCGTCATCCCGGAAGATATCCAGGGTCGCCAGGGCGACGGCGCAGCCGATGGGGTTGCCGGTATAGCTATGGCTATGGAGAAAGGCCCGCATGGTTTCGTAGTCGTCGTAGAACGCGTTATACACATTGTCCGTGGTCAGTACGACCGACAGGGGCAGGTAACCGGCGGTTAGCCCCTTGGACAGGCACATGAAGTCCGGGGTAATGCCGGACTGTTCACAGGCGAACAGGGTGCCGGTGCGGCCGAAGCCGACGGCGATTTCATCGGCGATCAGGTGCACGCCGTAACGGTCGCAGGCTTCCCGCAATTTGGTGTGGTAGATGGGGTGGTGCATGCGCATGCCGCCGGCGCACTGGATCAGTGGTTCGACAACCACCGCGCAGATCTCGTCATGCTTTTCGGCCAGCAGTTTGTCCATGGCTTCGAACTGGCGCAGTGCATACTCTTCGTCGGTCTCACCCGGCTCCTTGTTGTAGGCATCGGGGGAGGGTGCAGTGAGTACTTCCATCAGCAACGGCTGGTAAGTGTCCTTGTAGAGCGCTACGTCGCCAAGGGCCAGGGCGCCGAGTGTTTCGCCGTGGTAGCTGTTGGACAGGTTGACGAAGTTCTTCTTGCCGGGCTTACCGTGGTTTTTCCAGTAGTGGTAGCTCATTTTCAGGGCCGCCTCGATGGCGGATGAGCCGTTGTCGGCATAGAAGCATTTGTTCAGTCCTTCCGGCGTGACTTCAATCAGCCTTTCGGAGAGCTCCACCACTGGCTCATGGCTGAAGCCGGCGAGGATGACGTGCTCCAGCTTCTCGATCTGGTCGCGGATGGCGCCGTTGATGCGGGGGTTGGCGTGGCCGAACAGGTTGACCCACCAGGAGCTGACGGCGTCGATATACCGGTTGCCTTCGAAGTCTTCCAGCCAGACGCCTTCGCCTTTCTTGATGGGGATCAGCGGCAGGGATTCGTGGTCCTTCATCTGGGTACAGGGGTGCCAGACGGATTTCAGGTCACGGGCGACCAGGTCGGCATTGCGCATGTTTGGCTCCGGTTCTGTTTGCTTATGGGTGGGTTTGCTCTGTTAACCAAACTGGATAATACAGTTAACAGCCGTTTGTAGGAAGGCTTTGGTTCTTGACCAGTGGCTTCGTGCTCCGACTGATTGGTTTGGCCGAAGACTGGCAGGGTCGGGGGCCGGACGTATGGTGTAGGGGGAATTTTTCCACCGCAATTCAGGGGCCATCCCTGGCACCCGCCTTGCTCCGCGCCATCCATGGCGCTGTTACAAAATTCCCCCTACACCATACATCCGACGGGCCTTTTCGATAACGCGACTGGAGTTAACCGAACTTCTGTGGGGGTTACTGCCAAGCTGAAGGTTGGCGGGGTTGGGGTAAAAAGAACGCCATAGCGGCGGTTTAGTGAGGCAACTCCATCGTATGATCGGAACGGGGGTGGGGGGAGGCTTTCGCAGCAGCGCCATGGATGGCGCGGTGCAAGGTCGGTCCAGGGACGGGCCGTGAATTGCAGCGGAGAAAGCCTCCCCCCGCCACCGGTCCAGCCCCCGAATCCAGAACTCAGACATCGACCAGACAACAGAGTCAGTGCTTCAGAACCCGCGAAAGAAAAGATTGGGTCCGTTCGTTCTGAGGGTTATCAAACACATCCTCAGGCTTGCCTTCCTCCACAACCTGACCCTCGTGGATATAGATCACCCGGTCAGCCACCTCCCGGGCGAAGCCCATCTCATGGGTCACCACCATCATCGTCATACCTTCCTTGGCCAGCTCCCGCATGACATCGAGAACCTCCCCGATCATCTCCGGGTCCAGGGCGGAGGTCGGTTCATCGAACAGCATTAGCCGGGGCTCCATCGCCAAGGCCCGGGCGATGGCCACCCGTTGCTGCTGGCCACCGGAAAGCTGGCTGGGGTATTTCTTGGCCTGGTCAGCAATACCGACCCGTTGCAGCAGCCGTTCTGCCGTCCCGTTGGCCACCACCTGGGGCGTTTTCTTGACCTTCATCGGCGCCAGCATGATGTTCTTCTTCACCGTCAGGTGGGGGAACAGGTTGAACTGCTGAAACACCATGCCGACTTCCTTGCGGATCTCGGTCAGGGATTTCTGGTTGCCACCCTTGGGCGCCAGCGGGTGGCCATCCACCTCCAGCTTGCCGGACTCGAAGGGTTCCAGGCCGTTCACACAACGGATCAGGGTCGACTTGCCGGAACCACTGGCGCCGATAATCACCACCACTTCGCCAGCTTCCACCGTGAGGTCGATGTCCTTCAGCACATGGAGCTTGCCGAAGTACTTGTTCATACCCTGCATTTTGACTATCTGACTCATGCTTCCGCTCCTTAAACCGACGTCAGCCCACGCCGCTCAAGCAAGCGCAGGATCAGTGACAGTGACAGGGTGATCATCAGGTACAGGATCGCCACCACGAAGTAGACCTCGAATGCGGTAAAGGTATTGGCGATGTAAACCTGACCCTGACGTACCAGTTCGCCAACGCCGATCACCGAGAACAGCGAAGTGTCCTTGATGGAGACGATGGCCTGGTTGCCCAGGGGCGGAATCATGCGGCGGAAGGCCTGTGGCCAGACGATGGACCAGAAGGTCTGGGTGCGGGACAGGCCGAGGGAAAGGCCGGCCTCGGTCTGGCCCTTGTCGATGGACTGTACGCCACCGCGAACCACTTCCGAGATATAGGCGCCAGAGTTCAGCGCAATGGCGGCAATACCGGCTGTCAGCGGGTCAATTGGGCCACCAACCAGGTCCGGCAGACCGTAGAAGATGAACAGTACCTGCACCAGGATGGGCGTGCCCCGGAAAACCTCGATATAGGCGGTAGCGGGCCAGCGCAGGAACCAGTGTTTGTTGATGCTCAGCAAGCCGAAAATAATGCCGAGTACAAAGCCGATGGCCAGGCCACCGAAGGAAATCAGCAGGGTGTAGGGAATGCCCTTGAGCAGGAAGGGTATGGAATGGATGGCTGCCTGCCAGTCGAACTGGAACTGAAACTCCACGTTCTGTTTCTCCGTTCAGTCCAATGAAAAGCGCCGGAGCACACGAGCTCCGGCGCGGGTTGCAGTGATAGCGAAGACTTACTTGTCTTCCGGCAGTTCACCAAACCATTTCTTGTAGATCTCGTCGTAGGTGCCGTCTTCTTTCATGGATGCAATGGCGTCGTTGACTTCATCCACCCACTCGCTGCCTTTTTTCAGGGCAATGCCGTACTGCTGGCCTTCGTACAGCGGTCCAACGGTCTTGACCCGGCCTTCACCCTTGGTCTGGGCAAAGTAGCCAACATTGGGGGCATCATAGAAAACAGCGTCGATAGAACGGCTCATCAGGGCCATGTACATGTCGGAGCTGCCGGGATAGGGGGTAACGCCATCGTTATCCTCCAACTCACGGGTCAGGAAGTCATAGCTGGTGCTGCCGATCTTGGTGCCCACCTTCTGGCCTTCCAGGTCTTCGATGGCTGTCACTGAGTCATTGTCTGCACGTACCAGGATGCGCAGGCCGGAATCGTAGTAGGGATCGGAGAAGTCGACGATTTCCTTGCGCTCTTCCGTGATCGTAATGCCGGCAATGGCAATGTCTACGTTGCCGGTCTGCAGGGCAGGGATGATGCCGTTAAAGTCCATGGTCTGCAGGTCATAGTCGAACCCGGCCCGCTCAGCGACTTCAGCAATGACCTCCATATCGAAACCGATCATCTCGCCGGTTTCCTGGTCCATCATCTCGAAGGGAACGAAGCTCGGGTCGGTGACCACTTTCAGGGTTTCAGCGGAGGCGAGGGAGGTTGTCAGCGACAGCGCAGCAGCCACGCCAAGGGGTTTCATCCAGTTGGTTTTCATGGGATCTCCTTTCAGATTAGGGACATACCTGTATCAGGATAGACCATGTAATTGGGCTTTGCAGGTACCTTTGACCAAAGGAGGGCGGGAAAGGGGAGGGAAGGGCGGCCGTCCGGTCGCCCTTCTGAAGGACAGGAGCCTCAGAACGAAATCTTGTCCCGGTTGGCCAGGCCCAGGTTGTTCCAGATGTTCAGGCTGGCCTCGGCCTGGTTGAGGGTATAGAAGTGCAGGCCTGGGGCTCCCTCGGCGAGCAGGCGCTCACACATCCGGGTGACCACTTCTTCGCCGAACTTCCTGATGTTGTCTGAATCATCGCCGTAGGCTTCCAGCTGCTTGCGGATCCAGCGGGGGATTTCCGCGCCACACATATCCGAGAAGCGCACCAGGCTGGAGAAGTTGACGATGGGCATGATGCCCGGCACCACCGGGATGGTGATGTTCATCTTTTCCAGCCGGTCGATGAAATAGAAGTAGCTGTCCGCATTGAAGAAGTACTGGGTAATGGCGCTGTTGGCGCCAGCTTCCACCTTGCGGGCGAAGTTCTTCAGGTCTTCCTCGGCATTGCGGGCCTGGGGGTGGAACTCCGGGTAGGCGGCCACTTCCAGGTTGAAGGTGTCACCGCTGTGCTCGCGGATGAAGGCTACCAGTTCGTTGGCGTAGCGCAGCTCGCCGGAGGCACCCATGCCCGAAGGCAGGTCGCCCCGCAGGGCGACGATGCGGTTGACGCCGCTTTCCCGGTAGATATCCAGCAGCTCGGCAATGCTCTCCCGGGTACCCCCCACGCAGGACAGGTGGGGAGCGGTGGAGATGCCCTGGCTGTGCAGGTTCAGCACCGTTTCAATGGTGCGATCCCGGGTTGAACCGCCGGCGCCGAAGGTGACGGAGAAAAAGTCCGGGTGTACTTCCGCCAGGCGGTCGCGCACGGTTTGGAGCTTTTCCCGGCCCTGGTCCGTCTTGGGCGGGAAAAACTCGAAACTGAAGCGTCGTTTGAATTGCTTCTGGGATTCCATGTCTGTTTCCAATCAGTACTTGTAGCTTTCCGGCTTGTAGGGGCCTTCCACGGGCACGCCGATGTATTTCGCCTGCTCCGGGGTCATCCTGGTAATCACGCCACCGAAGCCTTCCACCATGGCGCGGGCCACTTCCTCGTCCAGCTTCTTGGGCAGGACCTGCACGTAGACGTTGGCCGGCTTGTCGCCCGCGGGCAGGTCGGCAAACTTCTTCTCGAACAGGTGCATCTGGGCCAGTACCTGGTTGGCGAAGGAGCCGTCCATGATCCGAGAGGGGTGACCGGTGGCATTGCCCAGGTTCACCAGGCGGCCTTCGGACAGCAGGATCAGGTGGTCATTGCTGGCCTTGTCGCGGTAAACCACGTGTACCTGCGGCTTGACCTCGTCCCACTCCCAGTTCTTACGCATGTAGGCGGTGTCGATTTCGTTGTCGAAGTGGCCGATGTTGCACACCACGGCGCCGCTCTTGAGGGCCTTGAGCATGTTGGCATCGCACACGTTCATATTGCCGGAGGTGGTTACCAGCAGGTCGGTGTTGCCCAGCAGGTCCCGGTTGATGCTGTCTTCGGAGCCGGTGTTCTCACCATTGATGTACGGGGACACCACTTCAAAGCCGTCCATGCAGGCCTGCATGGCGCAGATAGGATCGGCCTCGGTGACCTTGACGATCATGCCTTCCTGGCGCAGTGAAGCCGCGGAGCCCTTGCCCACGTCACCGTAACCGATGACCAGCGCTTTCTTGCCGGCCAGCAGGTGGTCGGTGGCGCGTTTGATGGCATCGTTGAGGCTGTGACGGCAACCGTACTTGTTGTCGTTCTTGGACTTGGTGACCGCGTCGTTAACGTTGATGGCGGGTACCTTGAGGGTGCCTTCCCGCAACATTTCCTGCAGGCGGTGCACGCCGGTGGTGGTTTCTTCGGTAACGCCGTGGCACTTCTCCAGGACTTCCGGGTACTTGTCGTGGAGCAGGGCGGTGAGGTCGCCGCCGTCGTCCAGGATCAGGTTGGGCTCCCAGCCCGCTACGTCGGCGCCGACGGTGCGTTCGAGGCACCACTCATACTCTTCCTCGGTTTCGCCCTTCCAGGCGAACACGGGGATGCCCCGGGCTGCGATGGCGGCAGCGGCCTGGTCCTGGGTGGAGAAGATGTTGCAGGAAGACCAGCGTACATCGGCGCCCAGTTCGATCAGGGTCTCGATGAGCACAGCGGTCTGGATGGTCATGTGGATGCAGCCCATGATGTTGGCGCCTTTCAGCGGCTGCTCACCCTTGTACTTGTTGCGCAGGGCCATCAGCGCGGGCATTTCGCCCTCGGCGATGTTGATTTCCTTGCGCCCCCAGTCGGCCAGGGTAATATCGCGGACTTTGTAGTCGTCGAAGCTGTTCAGTTGTTCAGCCGGAGTGCTCATGGTGTTCTCCTGTCTGTGTCTTGTTCGGCGACGGCTTCGTGGTGCCGTCGTCGTGCAAATTGAGTTAGGTGGCCCGGAGTTATCGGCGAGCATTCCCTCTCTCCAACGAGGGAGAGGGCCAGGGTGAGGGGGCGCCTGCAGGGCGCTGTAATTAGAACGACGGAGCTGGATTCTCCACCCTCACCCCAACCCTCTCCCTTCAAGGGAGAGGGAGCTGGCGTCCACTCCTTATTACCTTTAGCGAGGCATCAAATACCCGCCGCGTCCTTCAGTGCCGCCGCACGGTCGGTTTTCTCCCAGGGGAACGCAGTAAACGTCTTGCCCCCAACCGTCATCTCGTAGGCTTCACGGCCAAAGTGCCCGTAGGCGGCGGTCTGCTGGTACATGGGGTGCAGCAGGTCCAGCATGTTGGTGATGGCGTAGGGGCGCAGGTCGAAGTGTTCCCTGACCAGCTGGACGATCTTGTCGTCGCTGATCTTGCCGGTGCCGAAGGTGTTCAGGGAGATAGAAGTGGGCTGCGCCACGCCGATGGCGTAGGACACCTGGATCTCGCACTTTTCGGCCAGGCCGGCGGCGACGATGTTCTTGGCCACGTAACGGCCGGCGTAGGCCGCGGAACGGTCCACCTTGGACGGGTCCTTGCCGGAGAAGGCGCCGCCACCGTGGCGGGCCATGCCGCCATAGGTGTCAACGATGATTTTGCGACCGGTGAGGCCGCAGTCGCCAACCGGGCCACCAATGACGAACTTGCCAGTGGGGTTGATGTGGAACTGGGTGTCCTTGTGCAGCAGTTCTGCGGGCAGGGTGTGCTTGACGATCAGTTCCATCACCGCCTCTTTCAGGTCGGCCTGGGTGACGTCTGGATCATGCTGGGTGGACAGTACTACCGCGTCGATGCCCACTACCTTGCCGTCTTCATAGCGGCAGGTCACCTGGCTCTTGGCGTCCGGGCGCAGCCAGGGCAGCAGGCCGCTCTTGCGGGCCTCGGCCTGGCGCTGGACCAGACGATGGGAGAAGGTGATCGGCGCCGGCATCAATACGTCGGTTTCATTGCTGGCGAAGCCGAACATCAGACCCTGGTCACCGGCACCCTGGTCTTCCGGTTTCTGCCGGTCTACACCCTGGGCGATGTCGACCGACTGCTTGCCGATGATGTTGATGACGCCGCAGGTATCACCGTCGTAGCCCACATCGGAGGAGGTGTAGCCGATGTCCTTGATGACGCCACGGACCAGGTCTTCCAGGTCGACCCAGGCGCTGGTGGTGATTTCACCGCCAACAATGGCCACGCCGGTCTTGACCATGGTTTCACAGGCTACGCGGGCGTGGGGGTCGTCTTTCAGGATGGCGTCCAGTACGGCATCGGAGATCTGGTCGGCCAGTTTGTCCGGATGGCCTTCGGAGACCGACTCGGAAGTAAAGATGCTGTAGTCAGACATAGCACAGGCTCCTCTTGAGCTGGCGGGCGGTTTACTGCCCTGTTTTCAGTGTGATGTTCGCTTTGCTTGGCTGTTAACCAATACGGTTCAGATTGGCAACGGATTTTATATCAAAGAATTTTGATATTCATTGCTGTGTTTGGCTTTCCGGCTTGCGGAATTCCCGTACCTGTACCTGGAAGCCATTACGCAGGCCAATAAACAGGGTTTCACCGGTCTCCAGTCCTGCATCGCCGGCCCAGACGTTCAGTTCCTCCGGCTCGAAACCCAGCCACAGGTCGCCGCAGTTTTCCCGCGCCCAGTCCTGGTCATGCCGACGCAGGTCGCTGATCACCAGGTAACCGCCGGGCGACATCAGTTCGCTGGCCTCCAGGAAGATATCCGCCGGGCTGGGCACGTGGTGTAGCACCATGTTGGCCACCACCAGGTCGAAGCGCTCGTTCTTCGGGAGCAGGGTGGCGGTGGTGCCCTCAATCAGCTCCACGTTATCCAGCTTTTCGTCGGCGCAGGTCTGCTGCGCCTTGCGCAGCATGTCGGCAGAGTTATCCACCGCCACCACTCGCAGACAGATACCTGCCAGTACCGGCAGGAAGGCGCCCTCCCCGGGGCCGATTTCCAGGGCCGTTTGCCATTCATGCTGGGCGGCCCGGGCGCGGATCAGGTCTGCGGTGGGTTCCGCGTACAGGTCAAAGGCGGCAATCAGTTCCTGCTGTTCCCGGAACTGGTCTGCATGGCGGGCGAAGAACGCCTGGGACTGGTCCGCGCGCTGGCTGCGGATGTCTTCGATCTTTTCCTGCAGGTGGCCGGCCACCGGTATCCGGTCGATAGTACTGAATACCTGTTGTGCCGCAGAGTCGACGACACCGACCTGGCCCGGAGCCAGGTGCAGCGGTCGGCGATAGAAGATGGCGTTGCCTTCCCGCTGGGGTTCGATCAGCCCGGCCTTGTGCAGCACTTTCAGGTGGTGGCTCATGCCGGACTGGCGGACGTCGAACAGCTGGCTCAGTTCCAGCACTCCAAACGTGTCCCGCCGCAGCACCCGCAGAATTTCCAGGCGCAAGGGATCACCGCAAGCCTTGTAGAGCGGGGCGAGGGCATCGAGGCCAACTGGCAGGGCGGGTGCTTTCATACTGGTCATGGCGGCAAGTCTAGTGGCTGGTTGCGGATTGGGCAATATCTATATCAAAAAAAATTGATATAGTTTTGGTGGTGGGTTGGCCGGGTTCGGTAATCCCTGCCTTTGTAGCTGCCACGCCGATTTGCCCCGATGGCCACTAATCGGCGAAAATACGCGCCTTCTTTTTTCGTTCGATTATGTTTCCTGACAAATACTGGAGAAACGTCAATGCCGTCCCGTAACGATCTCGCCAACGCCATTCGCGCGCTGAGCATGGATGCGGTTCAGAAAGCCAAGTCCGGCCACCCGGGTGCGCCCATGGGTATGGCGGATATCGCCGAGGTGCTGTGGAATGATTACCTCAGCCACAACCCGGCCAACCCCCAGTGGGCCAACCGTGACCGCTTTGTGCTGTCCAACGGGCATGGCTCCATGCTGCAGTATTCCCTGCTGCACCTGAGCGGGTACGACGTTTCCATTGACGACATCAAGAACTTCCGTCAGCTGCACTCCAAGACGCCTGGTCATCCGGAATACGGCTACACTCCGGGTGTTGAAACCACTACCGGTCCACTGGGGCAGGGTATTGCCAACGCCGTTGGCTTTGCCATTGCGGAAAAGGCCCTGGGTGCCCAGTTCAACCGCCCCGGCCACGACATCGTTGACCACTACACCTACGCGTTCCTGGGCGATGGCTGCCTGATGGAAGGTATCTCCCACGAGGTAGCCTCGCTGGCGAGTACCCTGGGCCTGGGCAAGCTGATCTTCTTCTACGACGATAACGGCATTTCCATTGACGGCGAAGTGGACGGCTGGTTCACCGACGATACTCCTAAGCGCTTTGAATCCTACGGCTGGCAGGTCATCCCGGCGGTGGACGGCCATGATGCCAACGCCATCCGCTCCGCCATCGAAAGCGCCCGCGCAAACACCGACCAGCCTACGCTGATCTGCTGCAAGACCATCATCGGCTTCGGCTCGCCCAACAAGCAGGGCACCGAAAGCTGCCACGGCGCACCGCTGGGCGACGACGAGATCCAGCTGACCCGCGAAAAACTGGGTTGGAACCATGGTCCGTTCGAAGTTCCCGCGGACATCTACGCCGCCTGGAACGCCCGGGAGAAAGGCGCTGCCGCCGAACAGACCTGGAACGAGGCCTTCGCTGCCTATGAGCAGGCCGAGCCTGAGCTGGCCGCCGAGTTCAAGCGCCGTATGAACGGTGACCTGCCGGCAGACTTTGCGGAAAAGGCGGACGCCTACATCCGCGAGTGTCAGGATAAGGGCGAAACCGTTGCCAGCCGCAAGGCCTCCCAGAACACCCTGAACGCCTACGGCCCGTTGCTGCCCGAACTGCTGGGCGGTTCCGCTGACCTGGCCGGCTCCAACCTGACTATCTGGAGCGACAGCAAGGGCCTGACCAAAGATGATGCTTCCGGTAACTACATCTATTACGGTGTGCGGGAGTTCGGCATGGCGGCCATCATGAACGGCATTGCCCTGCACGGTGGTTTCGTGCCCTATGGCGCCACCTTCCTGATCTTCATGGAGTACTGCCGGAACGCAGTGCGTATGGCTGCACTGATGAAGCAGCGCTCCATCTACGTGTTCACCCACGACTCCATCGGCCTGGGTGAAGACGGCCCGACCCACCAGCCCATCGAACAGCTGGCCAGCCTGCGCACCACCCCTAACATGAACACCTGGCGCCCGGCGGATGCGGTTGAATCCGCGGTGGCCTGGAAAGCCGCCCTCCAGCGCAAGGACGGACCTTCTGCCCTGGTCTTCTCACGCCAGGGCCTGCCGCATCAGGAGCGTGACGACAAGCAGTTGGCAGACGTAGCCAAGGGCGGTTACGTCCTTTCTGACGACGGAGGCACCCCGGACCTGATCCTGATCGCCACCGGCTCTGAAGTGGGCCTGGCCCAGGATGCTGCTGGCGCCCTGCGGGAGAAAGGCCACAAGGTCAGGGTGGTTTCCATGCCGTCCACAGAGGTATTTGATGCCCAGAGCGCCCAGTACAAGCAGAAGGTGCTGCCGCTGGATGTGACCAACCGCATTGCCATTGAAGCTGCCATTGAAGACTACTGGTACAAGTATGTGGGCCTGGACGGCCGGGTGATTGGTATGAGCACCTTCGGTGAGTCCGCCCCGGCTGGTGAGCTGTTCCGGGAATTCGGTTTCACCGTCGATAACATCGTCGATACCGCCCTTGAGCTGCTGGATAACTGATGAGCAACGAAGCCCCTGCACGCATTGCCATTAACGGCTATGGCCGCATCGGTCAGTGCGTGCTGCGGGCGCTCTATGAAAATGGCTACCGTGACCGGTTGCAGGTAGTCGCCATCAACGAACTGGCGGACCTGGACACCATTGCCCACCTGACCCGCTATGACTCCACCCACGGACGCTTTCGTGGTGACGTGCAGGCACAGGGTGACCACCTGGTTGTAAACGGCGACGCCATCCGGGTGCTGAGAAGTGCCGAACCCGATGACCTGCCATGGGATGAGCTGAACGTGGACCTGGTTCTGGAGTGTTCCGGCTCGTTCAGTGATCGCGCCACGGCTGAGCGGCACCTGGCAGCGGGCGCCCGTCGACTGCTTTTCTCCCAGCCGGCGGAGCCGGATGTGGATCGCACGGTGGTTTTCGGTGTGAATGACACCAGCCTGGAAGCCGCAGACCGCATCGTGTCGGCGGCCTCCTGCACCACCAACTGCCTGGTGCCGGTGATAAAGGTGCTGGACGAAGCGTTGGGAGTGGAGCAGGGCAGTACCACCACCATCCATGCGGCCATGAACGACCAGCCGGTTATCGACGCCTACCACCACCAGGACCTGCGCCGTACCCGCAGCGCCCTGCACAATATCGTGCCGGTGGACACGGGCCTGTCCCGGGGTATCGAGCGGCTGTTACCGGCAATGAAAGACCGGTTCAGTTCCGTGGCCATGAGGGTGCCCACGTTGAATGTCTCTGCCATCGATATGGTGGTGAACGTGCGCCGTGAAACCTCCGTTGAAGAGGTGAACCGCCTGCTGGCGGATGCCTCGAGAAATGGCCTTAAGGGCGTATTGGGCTATACCGACGAACTGCTGGCCAGCTCCGATTTCAACCACGATGCCCACTCCGGCATCGTCGATGGCGGCCAGACCCGGGTCACCGGCGGGCGAATGGTAAAGGTGCTGTGCTGGTTTGATAACGAATGGGGCTTTGCCAACCGGATGCTGGATGTAGCCCGGTGCTGGTTGGGTAAAAACGATTAATTGGCCACGGAACCCACGCCCGCTCGCCCTGAGCTTGTCGAAGGGCCGTGGATTCCGTGGCAAAAAAAGCATTCGAACTCTCAGGAAAATGGAACTGCGATTATGGCCATCAAGAAAATGACTGACCTGAACCTCGCGGGCAAGCGGGTTCTGATTCGTGAAGATCTGAACGTGCCGGTAAAGGACGGCAAGGTCAGCAGCGACGCTCGTATCCGTGCCTCATTGCCCACCATCAAGGCGGCGCGGGATGCCGGAGCGAAAGTCATGCTGATGTCCCACCTGGGCCGTCCGGAAGAAGGCGTTTACGACGAGGCCTCCTCCATGAAGCCGGTGGCCGAGCACCTGACCGGAATGCTGGGTCAGGAAGTTCGCCTGGTCAAGGACTACCTGGACGGTGTCGAGGTAGCCGACGGCGAAGTGGTGCTGTTCGAAAACGTCCGCTTCAATAAAGGTGAGAAAAAAGACAACGAGGCGCTGGCGAAGCAATATGCCGCCCTGTGTGATGTTTACGTAATGGACGCCTTCGGCACCGCCCACCGGGCCCAGGCCTCAACCCACGGTGTCGCCAGGTTCGCCCCGGAAGCCTGCGCGGGCCCGCTGCTGGCTGCGGAGCTGGACGCTTTGGGCAAGGCCCTGGACAACCCGGCCAAGCCGGTGGTCGCCATCGTTGGCGGCTCCAAGGTGTCCACCAAGCTGGATGTGCTGAACGCCCTGGAAAAGGTGTGCGACCAGATCATCGTGGGCGGCGGTATCGCCAACACCTTCCTGGCGGCCGCCGGGCACCCTGTCGGCAAGTCACTGTGTGAGCATGACCTGATCGACACCGCCAAGGACATTGCCTCCCGGGTGGAAATTCCGCTGCCGGTCGATGTTGTGGTGGCTCCGGAGTTTTCCGAAAATGCCACCGCGACGGTGAAGAACATTTCCGACGTGGCCGAGGACGATATGATCCTCGACGTCGGCCCTGAAACCGCCGGCGAATTCGCCCAGTTGCTCAAGAATGCAAAGACCATTCTGTGGAATGGCCCGGTCGGCGTATTCGAATTCGATCAGTTTGGTAATGGCACCAAGGCCCTGGCCCATGCTATTGCTGAGAGCGACGCGTTCTCGCTGGCCGGCGGTGGTGATACCGTGGCGGCGGTTGACAAGTATGGCGTAGCTGACAAGATTTCGTATATCTCCACCGGCGGCGGTGCCTTCCTGGAGTTCGTGGAAGGCAAGACGTTGCCTGCAGTAGCGGTACTGGAAGAGCGCGGCGCCTGATACATAGGTGCGGGAGCCTGGGGGCGGTGAAACTTTCCGGGACACGCCCGTGAATACGTCCCTGTAGGGCTCGACTGCAGCCATCCCTGGCTGCAGACGGTCCCGGAAAGTTCCCCCACCCCCAGTCTCGCTGACCATTGCGGATGACCTAAAAGACACAGACCTATCAAGGAGAAAACACATGGCCCTGATTTCGATGCGGCAACTTCTGGATCATGCCGCCGAGCATGGTTACGGTGTGCCCGCTTTTAACGTGAACAACCTGGAACAGATGCGAGCCATCATGGAAGCGGCGGACAAGACCGACTCCCCGGTGATTGTCCAGGCCTCTGCCGGTGCCCGCAAATACGCCGGTGCCCCCTTCCTGCGCCACCTGATCCTGGCGGCAGTGGAAGAGTTTCCCCTCATTCCGGTGGTTATGCACCAGGACCATGGCACCAGCCCGGCGGTGTGCCAGCGCTCCATCCAGCTCGGCTTCAGCTCGGTGATGATGGACGGCTCCCTGGGTGAAGACGGCAAGACCCCCACCGACTATGAATACAACGTGGATGTCACCCGGCGTACCGTGGACATGGCCCACGCCTGTGGCGTGTCCGTTGAAGGTGAGCTGGGCTGCCTCGGCTCCCTGGAAACCGGCATGGCCGGCGAGGAAGACGGTATCGGCGCCGAAGGCAAGCTGGACCACGACAAGCTGCTGACCGATCCGGAAGAAGCCGCTGACTTCGTCAAGAAGACCCACGTGGATGCCCTGGCTATCGCCATCGGCACCAGCCACGGCGCCTACAAGTTTACCCGCCCGCCCACCGGCGACATCCTGGCCATTGAGCGGATCAAGGAAATCCACGCCCGCATCCCGGACACCCACCTGGTCATGCATGGCTCCAGTTCCGTGCCCCAGGAATGGCTGGAGATCATCAACCAGTACGGTGGTGAGATCCCGGAAACCTATGGGGTTCCTGTCGAGGAAATCGTCGAGGGCATCAAGCACGGCGTTCGCAAGGTGAATATCGACACTGACCTGCGCCTGGCCAGCACCGGCGCGGTCCGTCGCTTCCTGGCCGAGAACAAGGCCGAGTTTGACCCGCGCAAGTTCCTCAAGGAAACCATGAAGGCGATGACCGAGGTCTGCGTGGCCCGTTATGAAGCCTTTGGCACCGCCGGTAATGCGAGCAAGATCAAGCCGATCAACCTGGAAAGGATGTTCGAGCGTTACGAGGCTGGCGAGCTGGACCCGAAGGTCAAGTAAGTCCTGCGCACCAGTCGCTCAGTCCACCTGGAATGTCAGGGTGCTGAGTACTTCCGCCGGCGGTGGATTCATTGCTGCCGCCGTGCGGAACTGACTGATAGCCTCATGATCTCCATGGATGGCGTTAACGAACGTCGGGCGGATGCTCTGGTAGTAGAGCGTTGCCTCGACGGATAACGGCAACTCGGCACCTGCCGGCAAAGCCAGTCGGTAACCCACCGTATCAGACCCCGACCCGCCCGTATTGAAGTTGCCATCCCCCTCAACCCCGGCAGGCTGTGCGTACGCGGGGGCTCCTTCGTTTACAAATCCCGCTGGCGGAATGCGGTTGTCTTTCAGGGCGTCGGACGCGTACAGGAGTATGTGGGTTATATCGCCGGTGGTGGTTTCCAGGACGGTTTCGCTGGCGGGCAGGCTCCCGGCGATGACAGCATGCCGGGCTGACTTGTAATTTCGGGATTCGCGTCAAATATAGTTAGTTAGAGATTTTTTTACGATAAGGCGTGAGGAAAATCAATGGACTTCAAGGACTACTACGCCGTACTCGGTGTGAGCGAGTCGGCCTCTCCCGAAGAGATCAAGAAGGCCTACCGCAAGTTGGCGCGGAAGTATCACCCGGATGTCAGCAAGGAAGAAGACGCTGATGCAAAGTTCAAGGACGTGGGTGAGGCCTACGAGGTTCTCAAGGACCCGGAGAAGCGGGCCGAATACGACCAGTTGCGCAAGTATGGCGCCCGGGGTGATGGTTCCTTCGAGCCACCACCTGGCTGGCAGAGCGCGTCCGGATTTGGCGGTGGCGGTTATACCGAGGCCGATGCCAGCCAGTTCAGTGACTTCTTCGAGGAAATCTTCGGTGGAGGACGGCGCGCCGGCGGCTTCAGCGGAGCAGGGTTTGGCGGTTTCCGCCAGGATACCCGCAGCCGGGGGGAAGACGTGCATGCCCGCCTGGCGCTGTTCCTGGAGGAGGCCTACCATGGTTGTGAGAAGCAGGTTCAGTTTACCGTCCATGAGGTGGACGACCACGGACGCATCGTCGCCAGGCCAAAAACCCTGAAGGTGAAGATTCCCGCCGGCATGCGGGATGGCCAGCATATTCGCCTGAAAGGCCAGGGCGCTCCCGGTATCGGTGGTGGTGACAATGGCGACCTGTTTATTGAAGTGGAGCTGGCACCCCACCCGATGTTCACCGTGGAGGGGCGGGACCTGTTGCTGACCGTGCCGATCGCACCCTGGGAGGCCGCGCTGGGCGCCAGCGTTACCGTGCCGGTCGTGGGGGGTAAGGTCAACCTGAAGGTTCCCAAAGGCTCCAACAGCGGTCGCAAACTGCGGCTTAAGGGCAAGGGTCTGCCCGGGAAGCATCCGGGTGACCAGATCGTGGTGCTGCAGGTGGTGATGCCGGAGCAGCACAGCGAAGAAGCCGAGAAACTCTACCAGCAACTGGCGGAAGCCGAACAGCATTTCAATCCGCGCAGCAAACTGCATGTGTGAGAGGGGGACAGGATGACAACCAGGGATACCATCATCACCGTAGAGCTGGATGACCCGGCAGGCACCTTCACTCTGCGGGAGATCTGTGAGCGCGGGGAATGCCACGCGGAATTTGTGATCAAGCTGGTGAGCTACGGGGTCATTTCACCCGTGAACGACACACCGGACACGGGCGACTGGGCCTTTGACCTGCAGGCACTGGCACGGTTACGCAAAGCCCAGCGCCTG
Organism: Marinobacter segnicrescens; assembly: GCF_900111555.1. Classification (GTDB taxonomy): domain Bacteria; phylum Pseudomonadota; class Gammaproteobacteria; order Pseudomonadales; family Oleiphilaceae; genus Marinobacter; species Marinobacter segnicrescens. The sequence continues at coordinate 86,775 of NZ_FOHZ01000005.1, read as the reverse complement.
CAGCGGGACCTGAAAATCAACCTGCCGGGCCTGGCCATGTCCCTTGACCTGCTGGACGAAGTCCGCGACATGCGCAGGGAAGTGGATCGGCTGAACCGCCTGCTGGCGCATTTTATCGCCGACTGACATCACCTCCGCTAAATGGCAGGGGCGACCGGGCGGTTGCCCCTTGCCTCCTGGCAGCGCCTCCCTGACTGTTGAATCACCCCTGCTTCTTTTCCAGCGCCTGGATCTGGGCATAGAGGGCTTCGGCCTCTTCCATCAGGTTCGAGTGCGTCCGCAAATCCCCGTTTCGTTGTGCGTGCAGTGCCTTTTCGAGCTTGTCGTTATAGGTTTTCTGCAGTTTTTTCTTTGGATCGCCCTTCAGAAATCCCAACATTTTTCCGTTCCATTTTTGCCGTGTGTTCAGGTTTTTACGTGGCCTGGCCCGTGAGGTTCACAAAAACTTCACCGTTGCCTACTGGACTTTTCATTAATTGGGATTAAAATCCCAAAATATTAATTGGGAAAAAAGTCCCAAAAACGGAGCAAGCGTCACCGCACCGGACAGTCCAGACCGATGAGAACGGTCAAGCACGCAATGGAGAGAGCAATGAAACGCAACAAACTGACAGTCGCAGTAAAAGCCCTGCTGATCGGAACCGTCGCCGGCTCCCTGGTGGCCTGTGGAGGAGGTGGTAGCTCCAGTTCCGACTCCGGCGATACCACCAGCGAAACCAGTGCCACTGCCAGCGGCACCAGCGTGGGGCCGGTTTCCGGCTTTGGCAGCGTCTACGTCAACGGCACCTACTTCAATACCGATGACCTTGGCGGCAGCATCACCAGTGATGACGGGCTCAGCCGTGAAGCCGAGCTGGAAAAGGGCATGATCCTGCAGGTGAAGGCCGACTGGGATGACGACCGTAATGAAGGCCGGGCCCGCAGTGTGGAATACGACGACACCCTTCGTGGTGCCCTGACCGCGTTCAGCTGGGATGAGGTCGAGAACACCGGCTCGCTGACGGTGGCTGGTCAGACCGTCCTGCTGGATGGGCGCACCGTGATCAAGGCTGGCGATGATCTGGCGACCGTGGCCGGTGCGCCTGGCAGCTACCGGGTGCGGGTGAGTGCCTGGCGTCAGGGGGATGGCAGCTTCCTGGCAAGCTTTGTCGGCATTCGGCCGGTGGCGGAGCGGTTTATAGACGATGACGATCGTGAGACAGAAATCGAGGGGCTGATTGCGGACCTGGACCGGGACGCCCAGACGTTTACCATCAACGGTCTGGTGGTGAACTATGGCCTGGCCGAGTTCGATGACGACCTCGATAGCGCCGAAGACCTTCGTGATGGCCTGGTGGTGGAAGTTGAGGGCTACCTTGATAACGGCGTACTTATGGCCCGGGAGATTGAAGGCGAAGACGATTGGTTCGATGACGACGATGATGTGGAGATCTCCGGTGCCATTGCCGGTGATTACGACACCAGCGCCCGCCGGTTTATTCTCAACGGCGTGACTGTCCAGGTGGACAGCGATACCGAGTTTGATGACGGGCTGCGCGAGGACCAGTTGTCCGATGGCCTGTTCGTGAAGGTCGAGGGTGAGTATCGCGGCGGCCTGCTTTACGCGGAGGAGATTGAGCCCCAGGACGGCGACGCGGAGCTGGAAGGCGTGATCGACTCGGTCAACCTTGCGGAGAACCGTATGCAGGTATCCGGTGTGACGGTGGCCATTTCCATCAACACCCTCATTGAGGACGATGATGATGACGATGCCCGCAGCCGCACACAGGACCTGGAGTCGCTGGCGCAGGGCCAGTATGTGGAAATCGAGGGGCGCCAGCGCTCTGACAGTTCCGGCAGCTACCTGGAAGCCTTCAAGATCGAGCGTGAAGACGACGATGACGATGACTTCGAAGTGGAGGGCCGGGTGGATGAGACCACCAGTGATACGCTCAGTATCATGGGCCTGACCCTGAATCGGGGCGACGTCAGTTTCAGCGGCATTTCTGCCGGAAGCCGGGTCGAGATTGAGTTTAACGGCTCGCCGGGCAGTTACGTAATCACTGCCATCGAGCTCGAAGACGACGACGATGACAGTGATGATTGATGGCATTGGATAATTGAGGGGCCTTTCACGGCCCCTCGCTGGTACTACCCCCTTATCTGGGAATACAATCCCAAGCCATGTCAGATCATACTCCCGGGCCACTTCACAGCGCCCTCTATCGAATCCTCCGGCCCCTGGTCCGTCTGCTGCTCCGCAATGGGGTGCCTTTCGGTGACTTTGCCGAGCTCGCGCGGAGAGCCTATATCGAGACCGCACTGAAGGATTTTCCGGAGCGAGGCCGGAAGATGACTGATTCGCGGGCGGCTGTGCTTACCGGTCTTACGCGCAAGGAGGTCAAGCGTCAGCGTGAGATTCTCTCTGGCCAGCCCCTCGAGCCCCGTCAGAATCGCCAGGGAAACCGGGCATCCCGGGTGGTTGCGGGCTGGGTGCATGACCCCCGTTTCCAGGATGCGGTTGGCCACCCTGCAGTGCTCACCCTGGATGGTAGCGCCGGCTTCGCCGAGCTGGTTCGCCTTTACAGTGGTGACATGACTCCCAGGGCCGTACTGGACGAACTTCTGCGGGTCGGTGTTGTGGCCTGGAAGGCGGAGGAGGGCGGAATGGTTGAACTCCGCAAGCGGGCCTATGTGCCAGCCGGTGATGATAGTGAGATGCTCCATATCTTTGGCGAGGACGTATCTGACCTTGTTGCCACCATTGATTACAACCTGGTGAGCGCCCGCCAGGGTCGGCAGCCCCTGTTTCAGCGAACACTGACCTACGACAATATCCCGGCGGAGGTCATTCAGGAGTGGCGGACACTGGCGGGTCGTCAGTCCCAGCAGTTGCTGGAGCAACTGGACGGCTGGTTGGGACCAAGGGACCAGGATGTCAGCCGAAACGGGGAAAAAAACGCCGCTAGAGCCGTCCGTACAGGCATCAGTGTCTTCTACTTTGAAGATCCGATTCAGGGCGGTCCGGACGAGGGGATAACGGAATGAACATGGTTTCGGCACTGGGGCGTGAGGTATCAACCCGCTGGCAGATTACCGGCCTGGTACAGGCGCTGGTTTCACGGAGCGCCTGTAACGTTATTGCAACCTGGCTTCGCGACGATCGCTTCCTTGATGCGGGCGGTGAGCCCTCCATGCTGCTCATCAGCGGCGATGATGGTCCGAAGTTCGAAGAGTTGGTGCATGGTGTAGACGTTCAGCTGGATGTTGACGATGTCCTGTCCGAACTCACCAAGCTGGGTCTGGTGGAGAAGGTTCACACCGGCCGGGTGATGCTTCGGCGTAGCGCCTATTGCCCCGCCAGCGCCGGCTCCATTGAACGCGCCCGTTCTGAACGGGCCGCCCAGGGCATGCTGTTTCGTCGTTACACCGATGTTGACCCTGAGAAATAAATAGCCAGAGACAAGAGAAACAAGAAGGATAAGTCCATGAAAGTTCGTCCAGGTAGTCGCATTGCTGCCATCTCATTGCTATCAGCAACGTTATCGCTGGTGGCCTGCGGTGGGGCTGGCGGGGGTTCTTCTGTTGGGGGGGGACATTGCTGATGGCGGTATCCGCGGTACCGGGTCCAGCGTCGGGCCGGTGTCCGGTTTTGGCAGTGTGTTTGTCAATGGCATCCGGTTTATCACCGAGAACCTGGGCATTGATGACTTTGACGGTGAACCCGGTGTTCCGGTGGAAGCAGACCTTGAAAAAGGAATGATCCTGCAGATTCGTGGCGAATGGCAGGACGATGGCGAGGGCCAGGCCGAACTGGTTCGGTATGACGATACTCTCCGTGGGCCGGTGACCTCTGTGACTCAGCCCTGGGACGATGTCATACGTGAAGGGCGTATCGAGGTCATGGGCTTTGAAGTCATCCTTGACCGTCTGACACAGAGTACGCTGGCGGACCTGGCCACGATCGTCGTCGGCCAGGAGCTGAGAGTCAGTGGCTGGCTGCAGGCTGACGGCAGTTTCCGGGCAAGCTATGTGGGGCCGGTGTCTCCCGGCGATCACGCCCAGGAAATCGAGGGCTACCTTTCCGTCACCGGTGAAGAAGGCAACGAGCGCTACTTTGTCGATGGCCTGGAGTTGCAGATTCCCTCAGGGGCTGTATGTGACGAACTGGCGCTCGCTGACGGTACGCCGGTGGACGCCGAAGGCGAATACTCCGGCGGCGCAGCGTTTATCGTCAGCAATATCTGTAATGGCCCGACGGCATTCCTGGATGAATCCCTTGATGAGGATGTGCAGGTCGCGGGCGTGGTAACCGAACTGTTCGCAGGCGAATTCGCCAATGGCCGTTTCTCGCTGAATGGTATTCGGGTCACTACTGATGCCAATACCGAAGTCGATGACCTGGCACCATCCGACATCCTGCCCGGCGTTCTGTTACAGGTAGAGGGGCGTTACGTTAACGACAACGGTGTACTGACCCTGCAGGCCGAAGAAATTGAGTACCGTGACGCTGATGCGGGAGTTGAAGGACTGCTCGATGGCGTTGATGGCGATGTCCTGACGGTTGGCGGTGTGGAAATTCGCCAGACGCCGTTCACAATCCGTGAGGACGATGACGACGATGATGAGGGCTGCCCTGAGGTTATCGGCCCGGACCTGGTGGGCCGGGTTGAGCTTGAAGTGGCAGGCATCCAGCGTTCCGATGAGGGGTACCTGGAAGCTCTGGAAATTGAGTGTGAAGGTGAGGTGGATGACTCCGGTTATGAGCTGGAGGGGCGCATTGACGCCCTCAACAAGGACCCCGGTTCGGAAAGTCTGACCATTCTCGGGGTCGTGCTCCGAATTGATGCGGACACCGAGTTTGATGATGTGGAATTTGCTGACCTGAGTGAAAATGACCGTGTCGAGATCGACTATTCCGGTGATGGCAGTGGCGGCTATATTGCCGAAGAGATCGAACTGGAAGAAGACGATTGATGTATCGGGGTGTGCGGGAATTTCCGGGGTAGTTGTCCTGCCGTGACAAACGCCCCACAATAACGACCCTGAAACTACCGTCCATACATTTACGGGGACCATCCATGGGTGAAGCCAAGCGTCGTCAGCAAACGGGGAGCCCCTCACCTCGCAAACGCTCCCGCATGGGCCTGGTGTTTACCGGGCTGGTGATTATTGCCGTGGCTGTCGTGGCGGTACTTTATTACCTTACCCAGCCATCACTGACCGGGCCGGGGGAATTGCCCGATGTGGCTGAAGACACCCCGGCCTTTCCGTCCCAACTCGACCGCTATGGCGTATCTGTCGGATCCGACGATGCTGAAGTGGTGGTGCGGGAGTTCGCGGACTATCAGTGTCCCGCCTGCGCCCGCTTTGCGAACGCCGGTCAGCGCCTCAAGGAAGAATATGTAGACTCTGGCGAGGTGCGCTTTGTCTTTTTCGACCTGCCCCTGCCGCAGCATACCCACGCCATGGCCGCAGCCATGGCGGCGCGCTGTGCCGGTGACCAGGACGGCTACTGGGCCATGCATGACCGACTGTTTGAAGAACAGTCGAACTGGGAGTCCCTGTCAGACGCCTCCGGGCAGTTCTCTGACTACGCGGACGACCTTGGCCTGGATACCCGCCGCTTCAACCGTTGCATGGAGTCAGAGTTGCACCGGGAAGCTGTCGAGGAAAGCCGCCAGGTGGCCAGGCAGCTACAGGTCGCCAGTACACCAACGGTACTGGTGAACAATATTCCCCTGAACCGCCCGGGCTGGGAGCAGTTGTCCGCCGTCGTTGAGCGGGAACTGAACGAACAGTAATGCCCGCCACCCCGACCGGATTGGTTTTCATTTCCCGGTTTGGTTAAAATTCGCCCGCCAATAACGATGCCGGCCTTTGTCGGCATCGTGCTGAACCACCATGCTCCGGATTTACGATCCGGCCCGCAGGAGTCACCATGTCCCAGACTGTTGTTGTCTGCGCACTTTACAAGTTCGCAGAGCTGAACGATTACCGTGATTTACGCCAGCCGTTGCTGGACCTGATGCTGGCAAAGGATGTCCATGGCACCTTGCTGCTCGCCCGTGAGGGTATCAACGGCACCATTGCCGGTAGCCGTGAGGGCATCGATGCCATCAAGGAATGGCTTGGCCAGGACGAGCGTTTCGGCGGTATTGACTACAAGGAGTCTTTCGTCGATATCCAGCCTTTCAAGCGCACCAAGGTCAAGCTCAAGAAAGAGATCGTCACCATGGGCGTTGAGGGAATAGACCCCAAGCGCACCGTAGGCACCTATGTGGAGCCCCGGGAATGGAATGACCTCATCTCTGACCCGGATGTGTTGCTGATTGACACCCGCAACCAGTACGAGGTGGAAATTGGCACCTTCGAGCGGGCTGTGAATCCCGCCACCGATTCGTTCCGGGAATTCCCGCAGTACGTGAAGGAAAACCTGGACCCGGGTAAGCACCGCAAGGTCGCCATGTTCTGCACCGGCGGTATTCGCTGCGAGAAGTCCACCGCCTTCCTTAAGGAACAGGGCTTCGAGGAGGTTTACCACCTCAAGGGCGGTATCCTGAATTACCTGGAGTCCGTGCCCGAAGAGAACAGCCTGTGGCGCGGTGAGTGCTTTGTGTTCGATGACCGGGTGACCGTCAATCACCAGCTGGAACGCGGCCAGTACGACCAGTGCCATGCCTGCCGTCGCCCCATTACGGAAGACGATAAACAGCGCCCGGAATACGAGCGTGGTGTCAGCTGTCCCCAGTGCATTGATACCGTGACGGAAGAGCAACGGGCCCGGTTTGCCGAGCGAGAGCGCCAGGTGCGCCTGGCCCGGGAACGGGGGGAGGCCCACGTTGGCGGGGAGGCTGCGCGGATTATTGCTGAGCGAAAGGCCCGCAAGAAAGCCGAACGCGCCCGCCAGGCTGCCCGCAGTGCGCGGGGAGAACAGTGCCGCAAAAAGGCCTCTGCCTGAACCGGAACCTGACAACGGAGAACCCATGACTCGCATTACCCGCACCGCGGCCCTTGTCGCCCTCGCCATGCCCCTGGCGGCCACTGCCCAGGACAGTAACTGGGAAGGCGAGGCGGAGCTTGGCCTGCTGGTGACTACCGGTAACTCGGAAGAGACCAACCTGAAGGGCCGGCTGGGCCTGGTGCACGAAACCGAAAGCTGGCGCAATATCGGGGAGTTCCGTTCTGCCTACACCGAAGCGGAGGATGAAACCACTGCGGAGCGTTACCGTGCCGAGGCAGAGACGGACTACAAGTTCTCCGAGAACCAGTTCTGGTTTCTCCGGGGCTTCTGGGAGAATGACCGGTTCTCCGGCTATGACTTCCGTTCCTCGGCGACCACCGGTTACGGTCACCGGGTCTGGGAGTTGGGTGACGACTCTTTCCTGGACCTGTCGGCGGGTGTTGGTTACCGGTTCAACAAACTGGAAGAGCCCGATGATGACGGTAACCGGGACGAGGACGAAGCCATCGCCCGGTTGGCGGGACAGTTCGACTTCGCCCTTTCCGACAATGCCCTGTTCCGTCAGAAGCTCGCCTCGGAGATTGGCCTGGATGAGAACAACGTGATTACCGAGTCTGAAACCTCGGTTCAGGCCAGCGTGATCGGTGATCTTTCCCTGAAGCTCGCTTACCGGGTGACCCATGTTTCCGACGCGCCGCCGGACTCGGAAGACACCGACACCGAAACCTCCCTGTCACTTTTGTACGGTTTCTGAGGACGGCCCAGGCACTTACTGATAGGCGCGAATAATACGGTCCAGCTCTCCGCTGGACCGCAGCCGCTGAAGTTCCTGATTGATCCGGGGTACCAGTGCCTGGTGCCGGGGCGGAAACATCAGGCGAAAACCCACTTCATCCAGGCGAATGGGCGCTTCGCGGATGCTGTCCCCCCAGGGGACGTTCTTCAGGGTCCAGTAACCGGCATGGAGATTACTGATAGCACCCGTGAACCGGGTTCTGCCGTCGTAAAGACGTCGCAGCATCGGCTCCTGATCCTGCACCGGTATTAACGATACCGCCTCCTGCTGCAATCGCTCTGCCAGCCAGGGATAATGGAAGCCCAGCCGCCCGAGCAAGGTGCCCTCCAGGTCCTCTACGGCATCAATCTTTCGATCACTGTCCCGGTGCACAAAAAGGGCATCGCGGGTCATCATGACCGGATCGGAGAAGACGAACGCTTGCGGGTCATCGACCCACTCCATGGCCCGCATGGTGACATCCACGTGACCGGAAAGGAGCAGGCTTTCACTACGTTTGGGCGGCACCTGAACGGCCAGCAGCTCCACCTGGAAACGGTCGGCAATCGCGGAGAGCACATCCCAGAAAATCCCGGAGACGCGACCGTCCCCGTGCACAATGGTAAACGGGGGATGGCCCCCGGTACTGACGTTGAAGGCAAGGGTTTCCGGCATGCTGGCAGGGACGGCGTCGTCACTTACAGCAGTTTGCGCGCCCAGCAACATCAGCAGGGCGATCACACAGTGGCGCATGGTTGTCCGGTTCCGCTCAGTGAGGGAGCTTCAGCATATAGTTCACAATGTGAATTTTCCAGTTCTGAGAAAAAGAATTATTCAGATCCGGTTCCTCAGCCCCAGGTCGTCCGGATAAGGCGAAAGGTAGTGTTGCTGGTCCAGGTAGCTGATGGGCTCCCGGCGCTGGGCCATACGAAGCAGCGTCATGGGTACGATCAACGGCACCTCGCCCCGGTGGTAGGCTTCCACCTGTTCCATCAACACCTTGCGGTCCGCATCGCCCATTGAATCCCGCAGGTAGCCCATCAGGTGCTGCATAGCGTTGACGTGGGAGCCGCGGCTGACGCGCTTGGTCATGGCCTCCATGAAGCGGTGAATGTAGCGGTCGGCGATGGTGGTGAGAGGCTCGGATTTCAGGTCACCCAGCATGGGGCCAAGCTGCCGGTAAATCTGTTCGGAGTGGGCCAGCAACTGGAACTTGTGGCGGGTATGGAACTCGATCAGGGCCTGGGGGGTGAGTCGCTCTCCGGCCACATTCTGCATCCAGTCGTCGTAGGCGAAGACCCGCTCGATGAAGTTCTCCCGCAGCTGGTCGTCATTGAGGCGTCCCTCCTCCTCAACTGGCATCAGGGGGTAGGTGCGGATCAGTGCCTCGGCAAACATGCCACGGCCGTCCCGGTGGACCACGTTGCCATCGCTGTTATGGACGCGGATGCGCTCCATCCCGCAGGAGGGGGACTTGGCCATCAGGATATAGCCCCGCAAATCGGCCAGTGAGCCCATGACCCGGTCGATAAAACCCTGCATCTCTGCGGTATGGTCGGTACCTTTTTTGACCTCGACCAGCCGTAGCCCGTCGTCGCTTTCCCGCAGGTGAATGGCCGGCCGGGGTACGCCGAGTCCGGCTTCCAGTTCCGGGCAAAGGGAGCGGAATTCAAAGTAACGGGACAGTACCTCGGTACAGTAACGGGAGTGTTTATGACCGCCGTCGTGGCGGACTTCCTTCCCCAGCAGGCAGGTGCTGATACCGACGGGAATCTTGCTCATTGTGCGGCACTCCACTGGAACGATGAATGACGCCCGGGTTGGGGCCTTACCTGAGTCAGTATACGGCATATGGCCGGGAGTCGATGACCCTCAGTCGACCTCTTTATGTGCCCGGATGAAACGGTGCTCCCGGGCTTCCGCGTCGCGGGCAGCCAATACGTAGGCATAGATTTCCCGCACGTTGCCGGAGAACTTCTCAATCGAATAGTCCCGGGCAAAGGCCCGGGCGTTGTCGGACAGTTGCTGGCGCAGGGCGTCATCTTCCAGAAGGGCTGTCACCCGCTGGCACCAGAGTTCCCTGCGCTCCGGGGTCTTGTAACCATTCTGACCATGTTGCACGACATCGTCGATTCCACTGGAACGCACTGCCACCACCGGCAGCCCTGCGGCCATGGCCTCGAGGATTACCATGCCCTGGGTTTCGGACTTCGAGGCGAACAGGAAGGCGTCCCCCAGTTGATACCAGGTGGCCATCTCGTCCGGGGGCACGGCGCCGACAAGGGTCATGCAGTCGGCCATGCCCAGCTCATCAACCCGGGCCTGCAGGCGCTCCCGCTGGTGGCCGTCACCGATCATCAGGAAATGGAACGGGCGAGACGTGTCTTGTTTGACCTCTTTCAGTGACTCGATCATGAAATCGATATTCTTCTCATTGGACAGGCGGGCAACGCTGACCAGCACCAGGGTGTCTTCCGGCAGCTCAAGCCTCTTCCTCAACGCCTCCACCTCCTCGTCATCGACCTGCTGGAAGCGCTCGTAATCGATACCCGTAGGCTGTACATAAGTGGGCGTCTTTACCCCGATCATGCGCAGGTATTCTTCCGTGGAGTAGGTGGGCACGATCACGCCGTCACAGAAGTTGGCAAAGCGCCGGATCAGGGCGTGGGAAATCAGGTTCCGGAACAGCAGGCCGGGCAGGGGCACGAAGTGGGCGTAGTGCTCCAGGCGGGTGTGGTAGGTGTAGATAACCGGCACATTGAGCAACCTGGCCATGAACACACCCAGTGACCCGAGCCAGAACGGGTGATGCACGTGGATCACGTCTGGCCGGAATGCCCGCACCTGGCGCCGGATACGGCTCAGGAAGATGTTGGCCATGCGGAATTCACGCCGTGCCCCCATGGAAAGTAGCGAAGGCACCCGGAGTACGTGGGACTCCTCTGCAGGCTGGTCCTGGTAGGTGGGTGCAACCACCAGGACCTTATCCCCCAGTTTGGCAAGGCCCTTTCTCAGTCGCTCTATGGAGATCGGTACCCCGCCGATAAAGGGCAGGTAGTTGTTGGTAAACATCACCACCCGCATGGGATTTTCCAGCCACGGAGTGGGGTCCAGGTCATAGTTTGGGTAATAGTCCCGTCCACGAAAGACCACGGTGTAGAGTTTGATGGCAAGAATGGCCAGTACCGCCACCAGCAATACAAAGTTCAGAAAGCCGGTGTAGAACAGGGAGTAGATAAAGAACCACAGGCTCTCCAGGTGACGCAGCACCGGGTGCTGCCGGGTCTCCACCGGCTGCATGTCGACTTCGATTCCCTGGTCGCCCACCGTCACCATCAGGTAGTGATAAAAACTGTCGTCGGTGTTCAGGACCAGGCCGCCCGCCCCTCCGGTAGTGATAAAACGGGTGCCGTCTTCGACCCGGTCAGACCAGGTGGCGACATTGGCGGAGAACACCAGGTCCACTCCATGCTGGCGGAACAGATCCAGCAGGGCCCGGCGGAAAGGTTCCGGTTGCAGGTAGTCGTCCTCGTCATCCAGTAACAGCGAATCCCCGGTGGCGAATAGCGGGTGGCCCACGAAAACGATGCGGTGCTCAGAGCTGTCCTCGGCCAGCAGGTCATGGAGCCAGCGGACCTGCCAGCGCCAGGGGGTCTTCCCGGTACTGTCCAGGAAGATAAGACGGGAATCCGCCACCCGGAAACTGAAGTAATGGGGGCCAAAGTGCTCATAGTAGCGGTAACTGCCGAAGGTGCTGTGCTCGTTCTCGCCGAAAGTGAGCAGCCAGGGAATCTCCAGCTTCCCGAGGGTGCCATAGAGGGCCTGGTACTTGTCCTCGCCGCCGTTGCTGACCGCATTACCGGCGGAGACCAGGAAACGGGCATCGCTGCGGTTGATCCGGGGCAGGATGCGGTTCTCGAACATGCCCACGGAGTTGTTGATATTGCCAACCACGGCAAAGCGGTAGGGGGCATCCGTGATGGTACCGGTAATCGCCTCGACCTGGTTGGTATGAACCCCTTCGAATTCCGGCAGGAAATAGTTCAGGTAGGCCTTGTAGCCCAGCAACAGCAGGACCACGGTGACGTTGAGGTAGAAGAGCAGTTTGAGGGGATTGCGGATCATTCTCTGCGACTCCGTGCCAGGTCCCTCTGCAGCAGTATGAGCCCGATCAGCATGCCAAGGTAGATGGTGACTGTCCGCCAGGCAATGGTTACCAGCACCAGGTGGCTACCCCCCAGTATGTCCCGGAAGAAGCTGCCGAATACGCCTTCGGAGATGCCCGATGCACCGGGTGTAGGCGAAAAGTACATGATGAAGGTGGTAACCACCAGCAGGCCAAGGTTATTCAGCCAGGAGACGTCATACCCCAGTCCGGTGATCAGCAGCCAGGGAAAGCTGAACAGGCTGACCAGGAACAGGGCCGTAAACAAGACGGACAGAAACACCCAGCGGCGATCTCCCCTGAGGTAATAGCCGAAGCTACGGGCAAACCGCATCATTTCGCGGCGGGCCCTGAACTGCCAGCGACGGTGGCGCCTGGGACTGATCAGGTTCCAGCGTTCCAGCAGGGTCAGGGCGCCTGTCAGTGGCGGAATCAGCCAGCGGGTACGAAACAGGACCACGGCAAAGAACGCCAGGTAAAGTGTTATCAGAACCGCCAGCACCCAGCTGACCTGGCCCAGTAAAGGCTGACCCTGTAGCGCAGGCAGGGTGACCAGGAAAACAGGGGTCAGGGAGAAAATGAACACAATGGCGAGGATGGTACGAATCGTGGTTGCCGCAGTGGCAAAGCCCAGGGGCACGCCCTCGCGCTGTAAATACCATATCTGGGCAAAGCCACCGCCAGTGGCCATTGGTGTGACGTTGGAAAAGAAGATGTTGATAAACACCAGGCGGGCGATAGCCCCGGGCCTGACCCTGTAACCCAGGGCACGGAGGGTGGCGTACAGGCGAAGACCGTCGCATGTGAAATAGATTAGCAGCAGTGAGCCCACTGTGGCCAGTGTCCAGGGAGTAATCAGCCGGCCATCAAAGGTTACATCCCGGTCAGCAAATTGCTGATGGACGACCCATAGTCCCGCGCCTGTCAGAAACAGGAACAGCAACGTGAACAGAACAAGCCGGCGACCGGATGTGGAAGGCTGTTGCGGGTTTGCCATGGAGTCCTGGGGCCCGGGGTTGAAGAGGTCACAGTGTATCCCCCCGGGTCCGGCGTATACCAGCGCGAGTAACTGGACCGTGAGCAGTTGCATCTGAACCATGGCGGCCGGGGTTGAAATCCGGTCATGTCGCGCGCAGGTATATAGGTTGATCCGTACTCAAACCCATAACCGGAGTAAACCCATGCCCCGACATTTTGAGCAGGCACCCGGCCTGCATGATTCAGTGGTGCCGGAAACCGAAGGCTACGTGTTCAACCAGACCATGCTGCGTATCAAGGACCCCGAACGGTCCATGGATTTCTATACCCGGGTGATGGGTATGCGGCTGGTGCGCAAGCTGGACTTTCCGGAAATGAAGTTCACCCTCTATTTCCTGGCCTACCTGGATGAACGCCAGGCCCAGATGGTGCCAGCGGACGATGGCCACCGCACCACCTTTATCTTCGGTCGTGAAGCCATGCTGGAGTTGACCCACAACTGGGGCACAGAGGGTGACGACGACTTCCGCTATCACAACGGCAACGACGAGCCCCAGGGGTTTGGCCACATCGGGGTAGCAGTGCCGGACGTCTACGCCGCCTGTGAGCGCTTCGAGAAACTGGGTGTCGACTTCGTAAAGCGTCCCGATGACGGCAAGATGAAGGGGCTGGCCTTTATCAAGGACCCGGACGGCTACTGGATCGAGATTCTCCAGCCCAACATGATGGAGAAGCAGCGCAAGGAAGGTTGAACCGACACTCCAGCTATTTCCGGCCCGGACAGCGTGGCGCCTGCCGGGCCGCAGATTTGTCCCTGACTGCTGGCTTTGAGCGGCTACTGATCGATGCCACGATCACCGCCAGGGTCAGGATCAAGGCACCGGCAATGCCGGTAGGACCAAGTATTTCATCCAGGACAAGCCACGCCAGCAAGGCGACGAACAGTGGCTCCAGGGTCACGATAATGCTCGACAGCGTTGCCGGCGTGGTTTGCATGCCGGTAAAGAAACACAGGTAACCCACGCAGGTTGGTACTACTCCGATATAGCCCACCATCAGCCAGTCCGTAAGTCCCAAGGTTTCCAGGCCGGTAAACCCTCCACTCAGCCAGACCGTGGGCAGCAGCAACAGCGCGGCTACCAGGAAACAGACAAAGGCCGTCGTAAAGACCGGTGTGCCGGCCGAGTTGTAACGACTCGTGAGTGTAAACCCGGTGTAGACCGCTGCCGCCAGCAGTGCCATGAGAATCCCTGCCAGGCGCAGGGTGCCGGCGGTATCCATGTCGCTGATAACCAGCATGCCTGTTCCGGCGATGGCCGCTATCAGAGCCAGCATTGTAACCAGTCGCGGTTTTTCGCCCAGCAGGGGGGCGGCGAGTATGGCCACCAGCACTGGTGGCAGGCACAGGGAAATCAGCGTAGCAATGCCTGCACCGGTCAGGTCGACGGCCAGCAGGTAGCTACCCTGGTAGAACGCCTGGAAGAGGCCCAGCCCGCCCAGCACAAGTAAGGCTGCAGGCGTCAGTGCGGGCCAGATTCGGGTTCGCTCACCCTTTGTCGAATGCTGGTCCAGCTCTCGCTTCATAAGCAGCCAGAAAAATGGCAGCGCCACCAGCAGTCGCAGCAGGCCGAGGGTGAGCGGTTGCAGTTCCGTGTCCGAGAACAGGAACTTGGCAACAATGCCAGTGGTCGCCCAAAGCAGCGAGGCGAAAGCGATCAGAAGCGCGCCCCGAATCATCGAGCGCCCCTTGCCAAGGGTACCCGCTGATTCCGGGTCTTACCGGCAGCAGGTTGCCGGGTAAGGTGCGTGTGGGGGGCGTTAGCCATTTGGGATGTCCGCGAGCAATGAATCAAGGCAACCAACGATAGGGTTCGCTGCAGGCCATGTCCAGATGACGTTGCGATTCGGGGTGGCGGCCAGGCCGGTGTGCCAGCGTCAAAAAAAGCCCCGCTGAAGGCGGGGCAGGGAGGTCAGCGGGTGGTGATGCGTTCGGCATTCTTCTCTACCGTGGCTTCACCGATGCCCCGAACGCGGGTCAGATCGCCCTCTGATTCAAACGGGCCATTGGTGTCGCGGTCAGCGACGATGGCCAATGCCTTGCTTTCACCGATGCCGTCAAGGGCAGTCAGTTCCTCTGCCGTTGCGGTGTTGATGTTGATAACGCTGGCCAGCGGCTTCGCTGGTTCCTCAGCCCAGGCCGGGGCCTGACTGGCAAACAGGCTCAGGGCCAGGATTAATGAAGCAATGATTGTCTGTATCTTTTTCATGGCTGCTGTCTTCAGGTTTGGTTGGCTGTCAATGCAGAACCGACCATTCCGGCACCGGCACCCGAAGCCGGCGTTGCCTCACCACGGAACCATGGCAAGCCACCACAGAAGGTCTGCCAACCATGTACTACGAAAAGGAGGCGCCCGGGCTTGAATTCCGATGATCCGGGAAGCGAAAACGAGGTTTGAAACGGCGAGGTCAGATGGGGACATGGTGCACGGCTGGGGCCACATTCCCTGTGACCCCCTGTCCGCGACCAGACCCGGTGCCGGTTCCTTCGGCACTGCCCGATTCCCTGGGCGTCATCCGTGACGGCATTCCCTTTTGGGCGTCCTTGCTTCGCTGACCTTCCTGGCCGGCGATGGGCGACTCCCTGCCGAATCCGCTGCTACACTCCCTGCAGTAGCCTCTACTCCATGACTACGCTTTCCCTACGTCTGCCAGTTCCTGCATTCCCTTGGTGACTTCCGTGTACAGGAACCATTCTACGCGTCGCTGGTTTGCAGGAAACCAGACATTCCCAACCGCTGGTGTAGGAAAAAGCCTACAGGCTTGTAAGCTGCCGTCTGCCGCTGTGTCTGTTGGCCGTTATTAGCCTCTTTATTCCGGGGGCTGTCGATAGGGGAGGGCATCCAGGGCGGCATGATGATAGTTTTGAACGTCCCGGGCTTCTTCCTCACAGAACTCCGCGACTGCGTCCCGAAAGCCGGAGTGGTCAACGTTGTGCCAAGAGTGGGTCAGAACCGGCTCAAAGCCGCGAACCAGCTTGTGCTCCCCCTGGGCGCCGGCATCGAAACGGGCTAATCCCTCGGCGATCGCCAGGTCGATGCCCTGGTAGTAGCAGGTTTCAAAGTGCAGGTGGTTATAGTCTTCCAGGCAGCCCCAGTAGCGCCCGTACAGGGTCTGGTCGCCAATGATAAAGAGCGCGGCGGCAATGCGCTTGCCGGCCTGCTCTGCCGTTATGATACGAAGCTGCCGGCCCAGGCGACGGGCCAGGTTACGGAAAAACTCCCGGTTCAGGTACGGACGCATGCCGCGCTTGAGGTAGGTGGCATTATAGAAAAGGAAAAAGTCGTCCAGCACTTCCTCCGGTAACGAGTCGCCGGGCCAGTGCTGGAAACCAATGCCCTGTTCAGCCACCTGCCGACGCTCCCGTCGAAGGGATTTGCGCTTGCGGGAGGTGAGCGTGGCCAGGAAGTCTTCGAAGTCGCCGTAGCTGCGATTGTGCCAGTGGAACTGGCAGCCCAGGCGGTGGAGGGCACCGGGTTTGTCCAGCAGGGCCTGGTCCGTTCCATCCGGAAACAGCAGGTGCCAGGAGTGGACCCCAAGCGCAGGCATCAGTGCATCCAGCGCCTGGTGAACCTCGCTGGCGGAAAGGTGACTCCGAATGTCCTCCCTGATCAGCAGACGACGACCCTGGCAGGGGGTGAACGGCACGGCGACAAGCAACTTGGGATAGTAGGCAAGGCCGTGACGTTGCCAGGCGTCCGCCCATGCCCAGTCGAAGACGTACTCCCCCATGGAGTGATATTTCCGGTAGGCAGGCGCTACACCGACCCAGCGACCATCAAGGTAGAACTTCAGGTGGCAGGGTTGCCAGCCGGTTTGCCGACTTACGGCACCACTGGTTTCGAGGGCTTCAAGGAAGTGATAGCTGATCAGCGGGTCTGTGGTGCCGGAGAAGGCTTGCCAGTCATCATGGCCGATGTCGGCAATGCGGTTGACGGTCAGTATGTCGAGGCCACGGGGGGCAGGGCGTGCGGTCATGGGTCTGCCTGAAAAGCATGGCCGCCTCGGGGAGGCGGCCGGGTCAAGGAACGTTGACCTACTTTACGACAGGGAGTGTGTGTTGATCACTCTTCGGACGGTTTTTCGCAGCGCTCCTTCATCTTCTCGAAGCGGCGATCGTGCTTCTGGCGGCGTTCGTCGCGCATTTCGTTCCAGATTTCCCGCTGCTCATCGGTCAGTTGCAGGCGTTCGGCCATCTGTTCATGGCGCTCATTGGCTTTTTCACGGTATTGCTCGCGCTTCTGTTTCCAGTCACCACTTTCGAACTTCTCGCACATCTCGGCGTGGTTTCGTTTGCCACCATAGGCACGGTCATCCTTGCCTTTTTCGCCGGCAAAGGCGATCGGGCTGGCGAGCAAGGCAGCGGAGATTAGGGCAGCGGTAAGGGTGGTGGCTGTTTTGTGTGCTTTCATGGCAGAACTCCCGTTTTCATTCGAGCGGTGCGGCTGTTCCCGCACCCATGTGCTGACCATAATAGGGCGCGGCGTGTAAGTTCCTGTCAGATCATGGTAAAAAATCCGTAAAGAGCGCCCCGGGGCTGCTTCGGTCCGGTGGGTGCTGATATGGTTATTGCCAACACCATTATGGGGAGAGTGCCCGATGCAGAACCGGGTATTACTGGTTGAAGACGATGAAGAGTTGCGTACGCTTCTGGCCCGGTATCTGAACGGGCAGGGGTTCGAGGTACGGGAAGCGGCCAATGGTGGCGATGGCCTGACCCTGGCGGCCGAGGGGCTGACCGACATCGTTGTGCTCGATATCATGCTGCCGGACATGTCCGGCCTTGATGTGCTGAGGGAGCTGCGGGCGCGTAATCACCTCCCTGTTATCCTGCTCACCGCCCGGGGTGATGAGACTGACCGTATTGTGGGCTTCGAAGTCGGAGCCGATGACTACATTCCCAAACCCTGCAACCCCCGGGAGTTGGTGGCCAGGATCCAGGCAGTGCTCAGGCGGGTGGCCTGGGACCACCAGGCGGAAGTTGATGCCGACCGGGTCTTCGGTGACCTGCGGGTAGAGCCGGAGCAGCGTCGGGTCTACCTTCGTGACGACCCGGTGGAGTTGACCGCCACGGAATATGAAGTACTGCAGGTACTCCTGGCCCACGCTGGCAGCGTCGTTCGCAAGACAGACCTGATGCAGTGGGCATTGGGTCGGCGCCTCGCTGCATACGATCGCACCCTGGATATGCATATCAGTAACCTGCGCCGCAAGCTGGGTCCGGAGGAGCCTTCCCGTATCGAAACCGTGCGCGGGCTGGGGTACAGCTACCGTGTCACCGGCCCTGCCCCCTCCGACACTTGATGATTCGCAGGAGTTAACTTGAACACCTCTGGAAAACGTACGGTAATGTTCCCGCTGTTCTGGCGGATTTTCCTGCTGATCTGGCTGGCGCTGGCGGCTGCGGTGGCGCTGAGCAACCTGGTGACCCGGGAGTTGCTGGACCGGGAGCGGGAAGCCATAGAGCAGCTGGAGGGGCTGAGGGACGTGGCTATTGAAGCGGCCCGCCTGCGCCAGGGCGACGATCGTGGCGCTTTCTGGCGCTACCTGCGGGCGAAAGGCGAAGAAATGGACCTGCACCTGATGCTGGTGGACGTGGATCATGCCAGCGAGCAGTTGCCCGATTCAGTAAGGGAGCGAATGCGATCCTGGTACCATCGCAAGCCGGCCGTGGTCGAGGTGAGTGATACCCAGCGGCTGGTGGCATGGCCGCGTTCGGATCGGGAGGGGCGGGTGTCGCCAGCGGTAGCCCGTACCCTTGAGCTCTCCCTGGGGGTCATCCTGCTGACTTTCGCCTGCTGGTGGATCGCCAGGCTGGTTTCCCGTCCCTTGCGTCACATGGAGAGCACTGCCCAGGCCATCGCCGCCGGCGACCTGAGCCTGCGGGTAAACGACCGGATTGCCCGGCGTCGGGATGAGATCGGTCTCACCGCCAGGGCTTTTAACGCCATGACTGAGCGTCTTTGCGAACTGTTGGACCGGCAGAACCAGTTGATGCGGGATATTTCCCACGACCTGAGAACGCCACTGGCAAGGCAGCGCGTGGCCATCGAACTGGCCGCCGACAGCGGCATCGAGCCAGAGTTACTGGACAGCATCCAGCGGCAGAACGAACGGCTGGACGAAATGACCGGGCAGATTCTCACCCTGTACCGGGTTTCCGGCGGTCGTGACGGGCTGGAACGGGAGCCGGTGCAGATCGTGAGGGCCATTAACGATGTCCTTCGGGATGCGGCCGACTACGCAGAACATCAGCGGGTCGACTGCCACTTCGAGGCGGGTCCGGATTGCCACCAGGTGACGGTGCTGGCCAACGGAGAACTGTTACGGCGAGGACTGGACAACATTCTGCAGAACGCCCTGGATTACACGCCGCCGGGCAAGGCTGTGACTATCGGGCTGGTTCGGGAGGGCGACCAGTTATGTTGCTCCATCACGGACCAGGGTCCCGGTGCCCCGGAAGAGATGCTGCCCCACCTGTTTGAGCCCTTCTACCGGGCTGACAAGGCCCGCAGCGGTCGCGGCTGGGGCCTGGGGCTGGCTATCGCCCGGGACATCGTTGCGGCCCATGATGGCCGGATCGATGCCCGAAACGTTGACGGCGGCGGTCTGCAAGTGACCCTGTGGTTGCCAGTGTTCACGGGACCCGACGACCCGGGACTGGGTGAGCGCTTCGGGAGGAGCAGGCTGTGAGCAGGCACTATCCGGTGCCGGCGGGGCCCCTGGAGCGGGAAACGGTCATCAAGAAGAGTCGCTTTATCGCCCGGGTCGCCCCGGTGGAAAACCGCGAACAGGTAAAGGCGCTGGCAGAACAGGCCTGGCAGGATCACCCGGATGCCCGGCATGTCTGCTGGGCCTACCAGGTCGGCCCGCCCGGGTCAGCGGCCGAGGCCGGCATGAACGATGACGGAGAGCCCTCCGGAACGGCCGGAAAACCTATCCTCAACGTGATCCAGCACAAGGACATGGGGGATGTGGCGGTTATCGTGATCCGCTATTTCGGTGGCATCAAGCTCGGTGCGGGTGGCCTGGTACGAGCCTACGCCGGCGCGGCGGAATCGGTGCTCTCCGAGGTTGGCCGGCAGCAGAGCCAGCCCGTGGAGAACCTGGTCGTGTCGCTGCCCTTTGCCATGGAGCAGCCGTTACGGCACTGGTGTAATCAGCATGGGGCCAATCCGTCAGAGCCGACCTATGGCGACGGCGTCACCTTCACCATCATGGTGCCGGTTACCGAGGCAGAAGCCCTGGTGTCCTTCTGCGAGGCCAACCAGCTGAATTACCATACGGAAACGCCCCCGGCATAAACAGCACTGACCAGCCATCACTGACGTATACTGAAGCGAACATGCATTAATGGTGAATACAGCTTAACGGAGAGGCGCACTATGATCCGGTTAGCCAGAGTTCCGCATCTGTTGGCCCTCGTGGCGCTTGGCCTTTTGCTCGGCGGCTGCGCGGCGAAGGTGGTTACCGATTACGACAGCAACGCAGCCTTTGCCAGTTATCAGAGCTGGGCCTTTACGCTGAATGCTGGTGAAGGGTATACCTCCCTTGACGGTAGCCGGGTCGAGGCTGCGATCACCCGGGAGCTGGGGTCCCGGGAACTGAACCAGGTCGATGCCAGTACCGCTGACCTTCTGGTCAGTTATCGCATCGACGAAGTCGAACGCCTGGACACCACCGGTTTTTCCTATGGTCTCGGTTTCGGCAGCGGCCGTTTCGGCTGGGGGCTTGCCACCGCGCCCCCAGTACGCGAGGTTCGCGAGGGGCAGCTGATTGTAGAGCTGGTGGACAGCACTACGGAGCGGGTAGTCTGGCGCGGCGCGAGCAAACGCTACCTGAACGAAAACCAGTCACCGGAAACCCGCCAGGAACTGATTGATGAAGTGGTTGCCGAGATGTTTAACCGGTACCCTCCCGGTAGCAACACTCAGTCCGGCAACTGACAGGAGTTGATGTGAAGAAGCGAGAGTCTGGCGGCCTGGTCTATTCCACAGAACAGGGTCGCATGTGCCCCGATTGCCGCAACCCGCTGGAGGCCTGCACGTGTTCAGAGCAGCCGGCGCCTGCCGGCGATGGCGTGGTTCGGGTCAGCCGGGAAACCAAGGGCCGCAAGGGCAAGGGTGTGACCATCGTAACGGGTATCCCGCTGGCCGGCTCGGAGCTCAAGGCCTTCGCCAAGAAGCTGAAGGCCCGCTGCGGTACCGGCGGCACTGTCAAAGATAACACCATCGAAATACAGGGAGATCAGCGGGATGTCCTGGTCCCGATCCTGCAAGAGCAAGGCTGGACGGTCAAACGGGTGGGTGGCTGAGCCGCCCGCCAGCCGGTCATTCATTGAGTAATCACACAACTCAGGGGAGCGCATATGCACATACTGGTCATGGGCGCCGGTGTGGTAGGCGTCACTTCGGCCTGGTTTTTGCGCCAGGCTGGCCACGATGTGACGGTGGTCGATCGTCAGGGGCGCGCCGGGGTGGAAACCAGCTATGCCAACGGTGGACAGATTTCTGTATCCCACGCCGAGCCCTGGGCAAATCCTTCAGCCCCCCTGAAGGTGCTCAAGTGGCTCAGTCAGCCTGATGCACCCTTGTTGTTCCGGCTCAGGATGGACCCGGCCCAGTGGCTCTGGGGGCTCAAGTTCCTGACCCAGTGCACATCCGGTCGGGCCGCCTGGAACATCCGTCAGATGGTGAACCTGGGTATCTACAGCCGGTCGACGCTACAGGCGTTGCGCACTGAACTAGGGCTGGAATATGACCAGCTGGAGAAGGGCATCCTGCACTTCTACACCAGCGAGAAAGAGTTTGAGGCAGCCCGGGAGCCGACCCGCATCATGCAGGACCTGGGGTGTGACCGGCAGGTTATCGATGCCGACCGGGCCCTGGAGCTTGAGCCAGCCCTGGCACCTATCCGCAACCGCATCGCCGGAGCCACCTACACCCGGGAGGATGAATCCGGGGATGCCCGCAAGTTCACCCAGGCACTGGCCGCGAAGGCTGAGGCAGCCGGGGTCGAGTTCCTCTACGACACCGAGGTTGTGGGCTTTGAGGGTACCCGTGATCGGATCCTGGGCGTCGGCACGATTGATTCGGAGGGGGCCCACCGTACCCTGCGTATGGACAGCTACGTGCTGAGCATGGGCAGCTACAGTGCCCACTTTGCCCGCAAGCTGGGGTTTTCCCTCAATATTTACCCGGCCAAGGGCTACTCTATTACTGCGCCGGTCAAGGACGAGGAGGCCGCCTTCCAGGTCAGCCTGACCGACGACGAATACAAGCTGGTCTATTCGCGCCTGGGAAACCGCTTGCGGGTTGCGGGTACCGCCGAACTCAATGGCTATGACAGGGACCTGAACCTGGTACGCTGCAACGCCATCGTGCGGCGGGCATCTGAAATCATGCCGGATGCCGCTCACTGGGGGCAGTCAGAGTTCTGGACCGGCCTGCGTCCGGCAACTCCGTCGAACGTGCCCTACATAGGCAAAAGCCGGGTCAGCAACCTTTACCTGAACACCGGCCACGGCACTCTGGGCTGGACCCATTCCTGTGGCTCCGCTGCTGCGCTGGCGGATATTGTCAGTGGCCGGACACCGGAACTGGAGTTTGATTTTACCGGGGTGTGACGGGCCCTGTGCGGGCCCGCGATGTCGGCTGACTCCGGGTATATTGGTGTGAGTCAGGACACCCGCTCAACGGCGAGGTCGGCCAGCAGGTCCAGGGCGGTTGTGTGTGCGGATCCAGGGAGCTTTTTGACGCAGGCCTTTGCCAGGGTGGCTTGCTCCCGTGCCCGGGCCATGGTGTATTCCAGGGCCCCTGAGTCGTTGACGATCTCGAGTATCCGGGGCAAGTCGTCCAGGCCACCCTTGCGGATGGCGTTACGGATCTGCTGGCGCTGTTCCTCGCTGCTGTTGGCCATGGCGTGGATCAGGGGCAGAGTTGGCTTGCCTTCGGCCAGGTCATCGCCGACGTTCTTGCCCATGGCGCCGGCATCGCCGGTATAATCCAGGGCGTCATCCACCAGCTGGAAAGCAAGTCCCAGGTGCTTGCCGTAGTCTTTCAGGGCCTGTTCCATCTCCGGATTCGCACCAGCCAGCAGGGCGCCGGTGTGGGAGGCAGCCTCGAACAGCATGGCGGTCTTGTTGTGGATGACTTCCATGTATTTTTCTTCGCTGACGTCCGGGTTTTTCACGTTCATCAGCTGCAGCACTTCGCCTTCCGCAATTACAGCGGTGGCGTGGGACAGTACTTCCATGATGGGCAGACTGCGCAGCTCCACCATCATCTCGAATGCACGGGCGTAGAGGAAATCCCCTACCAGTACGCTCGGCGCATTGCCCCAGCGGGCATTGGCAGTGCTCCGGCCCCGGCGCATGTCCGAGGTATCGACCACATCGTCATGGAGAAGGGTGGCTGTGTGGAGGAACTCGATAACGGCTGCCAGCTTGTGGTGATCGTTGTGGTGGTAGCCGGCGGCCCGGCTGGAAAGCAGTACCAGCAAGGGCCGCAGGCGTTTGCCGCCACTTTCTATAATGTACTGGGCGATCTTTTCCACCAGGGGAACGTCTGAGGAAAGCCGCTTGATGATCAGGTCATTGACGCGGGCAAAGTCGTCCGCGACGGTGTCGTATATGCGCTGGGCAGTCATGCGGCTGTCCGGTCCCCTGAAAAGTGATTTGTCTGGAAAAACAGGCAGGTCGCGGCAATGCTAGGTATTGCCGCCAGCAGTGTCAACTTGACTTGTGTTCAGGCAGCGGTTTTCGTACAATCACGCGCCCCAACTCATCCCAACCTGCGCTCCCTGCTATAGGGTTGCCAAAGCGCTTCCCTTAGAACCAGGTGGATAAGAGCAGGGATGGGTCAATCGCGGAGAAGAGTACCTATGTACGCAGTTATTGTTAGCGGTGGCAAGCAGCACCGTGTGAAGGAAGGCGAAACACTCAAGCTGGAAAAGCTGGAAGTGGAAACCGGTGGTACCGTTGAGTTCGATCGCGTTCTGCTGATTGGTAACGGCGACGACATCAAAGTGGGTGCGCCGGTCGTTGATGGTGCCAAGGTAACTGCCGAGGTGGTTAACCACGGTCGTCACGACAAGGTTCAGATCATCAAGTTCCGTCGTCGCAAGCACCATATGAAGCGTCAGGGCCACCGTCAGTGGTTCACTGAAGTCAAGATCACGGGTATCAAGGGCTGAGGCCTTTGACACACCCCCTGAAAGAGGAGGCTGGTAATGGCTCATAAAAAGGCAGCAGGTAGTACCCGTAACGGTCGCGATTCCGAGTCGAAACGACTTGGCGTCAAGCGCTTCGGCGGTGAGACTGTATCTGCAGGCAGCATCATTGTTCGTCAGCGCGGTACTCGTTTCCACGCTGGTACCAATGTAGGTCTGGGCAAGGATCACACCCTGTTCGCAACAGCGGACGGCCAGGTGAAATTCGAGACCAAGGGTCCCCAGAACCGCAAGTTCGTCAGCATCGTTCCCGCGGCGTAAGTCGCGGTGATGCCCGGCTCTGATATCATCTGATTTCAGGGCTGGCAAAAACCCCGCAAAGCTTTACGGTTTACTGTCTGGCCGAGCCAGAGAGTGAACCCGGGCCTGCGGGGTTTTTTCGTTTATGCGCGAGGCGCAAAGGGTTGAACCATGAAATTTGTAGATGAAGCCACCATTATCGTGGAGGCCGGCAAGGGCGGCCACGGCTGCCTGAGTTTCCGGCGCGAGAAGTACGTGCCCAAGGGCGGCCCGGATGGTGGTGACGGCGGTGACGGCGGTTCCGTCTACCTGGAAGCGGACGACTCTCTCAATACGCTGATTGATTATCGTTTTCAGCGCAAGCACAAGGCGCAGAACGGCCAGCCCGGAGCAGGGCGCAACTGCACAGGTATCAAGGGTGATGACCTGGTCCTGCCCGTGCCGGTTGGCACTACGGTGGTGGACATGGACACCCATGAAGTCCTGGGTGACCTGACCCATGTCGGCCAGCGCCTGAAAGTGGCCCAGGGCGGCTTTCACGGGCTGGGCAACACCCGCTTCAAGTCATCGGTTAACCGTGCCCCACGACAGACCACCAAGGGCTCTGAAGGTGAGGCCCGTAACCTTCGCCTTGAACTGAAAGTGCTGGCGGATGTTGGCTTGCTTGGTATGCCCAATGCAGGCAAGTCCACCTTTATCCGCTCGGTCTCCGCCGCCACGCCAAAGGTGGCCGATTATCCTTTCACCACGCTGGTACCGAACCTGGGTGTGGTGAAGGTGCAGGCCCACCAGAGTTTTGTGATCGCCGATATTCCGGGGCTCATTGAGGGTGCCGCCGAAGGTGCCGGCCTGGGTATCCGCTTCCTGAAGCACCTGGTGCGTACCCGCTTGTTGCTGCACCTTGTGGATGTGGCGCCCTATGACGGTTCCTCCCCGGCCGATGCGGTTCGGGCCATCGAGCATGAACTGGAAAAGTTCAGCGAAACCCTGGCATCCCGGGACCGCTGGCTGGTGCTCAACAAGGTTGACATGGTGGCGGAAGATGAAAGGGACGCCCATTGCCAGGCCATCGTGGATGAACTGGGCTGGGAAGGCCCGGTGTTCTGTATCTCGGCCATCAGTGGCGAAGGTACCCGTGAACTGACCCAGGCTGTGATGCGGTGGATCGAAGAGCGTGCGCGGGAAGAGGCGGACAATCCCGAGCTCGCCGATGAAGAGGCTGAACGCCGTCGACAGATGGATGATGAGGCCCGGGAAGGCATCCAGCAGGAGAAGGCCGCAAGGCGAGCAGCCCGCGAAAACGACGATGATGACGACTTCGACGACGATGATTACGACGTAGAAGTTGTTTACGCCCCGGAATAGCAAGCAGGACCAGGAGCCCCATCATAATCATGACAGAACGAGTGCAGGTGCGCCGCGCCCGGCGCCTGGTGATCAAGATTGGCAGTGCGCTGCTCACCAACGATGGTCGCGGCCTCGATGTGCCTGCGCTTGCCGGTTGGGTAGACCAGATTGCCGAGCTTGTCCGCCACGGTGTGGAAGTGGTCGTGGTGTCCTCCGGTTCCGTGGCGGAGGGCATGACCAGGCTGGGCTGGAGTCAGCGCCCGGAACACCTCCACGAGCTACAGGCCGCCGCTGCGGTTGGTCAAATGGGCCTGGTGCAAACCTGGGAGGCCCAGTTCCGTCGCCATGATATCCACGCGGCCCAGATTCTGCTTACCCACGACGACCTGTCTGATCGGAAACGTTACCTCAACGCCCGCAGTACGCTCCGAACCCTGCTGGATTTCGGTGTGATTCCCATCGTCAACGAGAATGACACGGTCGTTACCGATGAAATCCGTTTTGGTGACAACGACACCCTGGGGGCCCTGGTGGCCAACCTTATCGAGGCAGATGGGCTGATCATTCTTACCGACCAGGACGGCCTTTTTGACAAGGACCCTCGCAAGAACCCGGATGCCCAGCTGGTGGCAGAGCGCCGTGCCGGCGATCCCGAGCTGGATATCATGGCTGGTGGAGGTGCCGGGGCCCTGGGTCGCGGTGGCATGCAAACCAAGCTGCGAGCGGCCCGTCTGGCGGCCCGCTCTGGAGCTTTTACGGTCATCGTGGGTGGTCGGCTTGAAAATGTTATCAGCCGACTGAGGGAAGGTAAGGAAGTGGGTACGCTCCTGTTGCCCGAGCAGGGCCGCATTGCTGCCCGCAAGCAGTGGCTCGCCAGCCACCTGCAGACCCGTGGCAGGATTATGATCGATGATGGCGCGGTACAGGTGCTCTGCAAGGGCGGACGAAGCCTGTTACCCGTTGGCGTAAAAGGTGTATCCGGGCAGTTTCGTCGGGGAGAGATGGTGTCCTGTGTAGATCAGGAAGGACGGGAAGTGGCACGTGGATTGATTAACTACGACGCCGATGAAGCCCGTGCCATTGCCGGGCGTGCCAGCGATCGAATCGTCGATGTGCTCGGCTATGTGTCTGACGAGGAAATGATTCACCGGGACAACCTGGTCATCGTGTAAGTATCGCGAGGAACGCCTGGGCGGTTCCTGCTGGTCAGTAACAGAAAAGCCACAGAGCGAGAGCCCTGTGGCTTTTTTGATGCAGCCACCAGAAGGTATCCGGCGCATCCGGTAGCAGCAGAAAACATTTCGACATGTATTGCGCAAAGTCCTGGTTAGCACGGCGACAGTATGTTCCCCGGTCCGGGACTGTGGGTTTGTCGCCGGTCGTGGTATATAGACGACCTGAAACCACCTGGTAATGAGAGGAACAGATGCCGAAAGCCAGTGAGATCAAAAAGAACCAGGCCATCGAGTACGAGGGAAGTGTTTACTTCGTAAAGGACATTGAGCGTTCTGTGCCCCAGGGGCGGGCAGGGGGCAGTCTGTATCGCATGCGCATGTACGACGTGGTTACCGGGGCCAAGCTGGACGAGACCTTCAAGGATTCGGACATGCTCAACCAGGCAGACCTGGTGCGCCGGCC
The DNA here is from genome assembly GCF_900111555.1 of Marinobacter segnicrescens. Lineage (GTDB taxonomy): Bacteria > Pseudomonadota > Gammaproteobacteria > Pseudomonadales > Oleiphilaceae > Marinobacter > Marinobacter segnicrescens. Next base: position 59,403 of record NZ_FOHZ01000005.1, on the reverse strand, counting down.
TGCCACCTTTTCCTATTCCGACGGCGATGAGTTCGTATTTATGGACTCGGAGGACTATACCCAGTACAGCCTCAATCGGGAGGCCATTGCCGACGAATTGTTGTTCATCACAGAGGATACCCAGGGTGTCATGGTGATCCTGCTCAACGATGCGCCGGTGGCGCTGGACCTGCCGCCAACGGTGGACTTGCCCATCGAGGAAACGGACCCGTCAATCAAGGGGGGCTCCGCTACGGCCCGCACCAAGCCGGCGAGGTTGACCACTGGCCTGGTCGTCCAGGTGCCGGAACATATATCTACCGGCGACCGCATCCGCATCAACGTGGAGGAGCGCAAGTTCCTGGGCCGGGCCTGAGAGCGGAAGGGAATGAAAAGGGCCATGGCTCGCCATGGCCCGCTAGGCCGGAAGGACATCCGGCTGCTTGATCAGGTTGTGATAGTGGGTAGCCTCAGTATGGGCAGGTACCCCGGTATTCCGAGATATCCCAGTCGCGCTCGTGGTCCGGGCCGCACAGGAACTGGTTGTAGCGCTGGTCGTTGTCCAGGTGCAGCTTCATCCAGGACACTCCGAACCGGCTCAGGACGTCATTGTAGCTGTTGCCCCCGTTGCCGCAGTAGTGGCTGCCATTGTTAAGCTCCACAAAGGCCTTGTCGGTGGACGATGGGATCGCTTCATAGAACGGGTCAGCATGGCTGCGAACCGGAGCGATAATGTCGGACTCACAGGCAATGATCAGCGTGGGCGTTTCGATATTCCGGAACCGGAAGCTGGACGTATCCCAGGGCGCCAGTGGTATGGCTGCCTGGATGCGGCCCTCTGAGGCGACGCGAAGAGTGCCGCCACCGCCCATGGACCAGCCGATGACACCAAGGCGGTTGGTGTCGATCATGCCGGAAACAGGACTGGAACTACTGCCATTCTGCTCGATCAGGTAGTCCAGGGCATTGTTGATCTGGGTTGCACGGCTGGGGGGCTGGTCAAAGCCACTGTTGGTATCGATGGTCATGACCACGAAGCCATGGGAGGCCAGTTTCGGTCCCCACCACTCTATGGAAGATTCCGCGGAGACAAACCCGGGGATGACCACAACTGCCCCCATCGTACCGCTGGTACCGGTGGGGTAATGAATGGTGCCGCCACCAAAACCACCCACCAGGCTGGAGACTCTGTCAGTGCGGACGCTATATGGCCCACTGGAGGCTTCGAGGAAGGACTCGGTGGGGGCCGGGCCCCGTTCATAACCACAGTTACTGGTGCAGCCGTCATCCCCGCCATCAGAACCACCGCCGCCGGCGGCGAATACAGAAGCGGAGAAAAGCAGTGAAGCTGCGGCCACCACTGACCGCAATGGGTTGCTGGCATAATGATCTGACATAGTGTTTTTCCTGTTGCAGTGCTTTTTTGTGAATTGTTATCGGGTACTGCTTGCTCCCCCGGCCACAGTAGTTCGAGGGGGGCAAGCGGGCTTTCACAAATTGGCACCTCAACGGAAGTGGGTCACGGTTTGGTGGCTGGGGTTTGTCCGAGATTCGCAATATTGCTCAGAGAGGCGGGTCGGGTATCGTATTTCGGGCGCGAGTGTAGAAACTGTAATCAGGTTCCGGGTTGCCTGCGACCCGGGTCGCAGGCATGGCTCATGCAGGCCCGGTCAGGTCCCGGAGTCGCTCCAGCCAGCGCTGACCCCGCGCCGAGGCAACACCATCGGCCCAGCGGGTGGTTTCCGGTAGCCGATACCGGGTCACGCAGGCCATAACGTAGTGAATAGCCGTTGGCAGGCTGACCCGGTGGCCTGGCGAAATGTAAAGGGGTTTCACTCCGACCCGGGTTCGTAGCACAGCGCCGATGACCTCATCCTTGTCTGTCAATGGCACCCAGGCGCCCTTTTTGTCGGGTACCGGGCCATGCTGTCCGGTCAGTCGGCTTTTTCCTACCCCGATGGTTGGCAGTCCGGTGAGGATTCCCGTATGGGATGCCACTCCGAGCCGGCGCGGATGGGCAATGCCCTGACCATCGCAGAGTAACAGGTCTGGCTGCATCCTGAGTTTGTCCAGGGCCTCGAGGATGACCGGGCACTCACGGAACGACAGAAGTCCGGGGATATAGGGCATGGCCACGGGCAGGCGGGCGATGGCATAGTCCAGCGGCTCCAGGTCCTCCAGGCGGAGCACCACGATGGCAGCCCGGGCTGTGTCCCGGTTCTCGAAACCGACATCCACTCCCGCTACCGTCCTTACCTCCGGCAGGTCGTCCTGCTGGATCACCTGGCTGGCCATCTGCGTCTGCAGTTCGATGGCCTGGCGTGGACTGAGTTTGCTCCAGTTTTCCGTGGGGTTTGTCACTGGTGCTCCTTCTCTCTGAACAGTGACACAACAATAGCAGGCTGCGTTTTAGCCTGCAGGGGAGGACTCTCGATCTCAGCTGACCGCGTGCCCTTCCAGCAGTGGAGCGACCAGTTCGATGGCCGAGTCATCCAGTAACGCATCCAGGCAGGGTGGGTGAAGGAACGTGGAAGATGGCGTCAGGCCGTTTACCTGGCGATAACACCTGGACAGGTGCGCGGAGTTCGCGAACCCTCCCAGCAGGGCAGCCTCGGTGACCGAGTATCCCAGGGCCATGATGATAGTGCTGATAAAGACCCGGTAACGGACCCGGTACTGGGTGATCGGTAACCCGGCCTGTTCCTTGAAGAGTTTCTCCAGCCGCGATTCCGACAGCCGGACCTCCCGGGCCAGGTCGGACAGGGCAGGGGCATCATGGAGCGAGGTCCGGATACGACGTGCCACTGCGAGGACTCTCGGGTCGAATTCCCGGAAGGTCAGGTTTTGCAAATGCTCAGGTATGAGGCTGGCCCGGATCATGGCACTTGCGGTACCTGCAGTAATCCCCCCCTTGTTACGGACGTCCGTCATGGTGGCGATCACCTTGGCCTCATGCGGATGGTGGCAGTATATGCCGTCGCCGACGGGAGCCATGAGACTGGCCAGCGCCGGGTAGGCCTGGGACAGCGGCGGCAGAAGTTCCTGTGTGGTGCGGTAGACCTCCTGGCGACTGCGACAGGTACCAAGAAAGATGACTTCCCGGGCGCGGAGGAGCATCCGGGGTGCTTTGTGGCACTGAGTGGACGGATTATTCTTGTTAGTCATTGTCTTCCTGCCCTGACGGACGCTTTGTCGATTGCCACCTGACCGCCGTAGCTGGACTTTAGTCCACCTTTCGGGAATCGGCTTTCACGATTTGGCACTCAGTTGTAACTGGATCACAGTGATTCCCGGGCGCAAAGGCGGTGAGACGCGATTCGTGGCCGCATCAGGAGTGTGGTGTCATCTTTTCTGGTCGAATTGCCGAGATGGGACACCCGTCATGACAATAATGACCGCGACCAACCCGGGGCCATTGGCGCGGGAGTGCATTGCGGATAGAATCCCGCCATGTCCATTCAACATGCCCTGCTCACCTCGCTTCTTGAGAAACCGTCAACCGGATACCAGCTTGCCCGCCGTTTTGATCGCTCTATCGGTCATTTCTGGCAGGCTACCCATCAGCAGATTTACCGGGAACTTCGACGTATGGCAGCTTCTGGCTGGGTAGAGGTTGAAGAAAAAGGCGACGACGGCACTCGTAAGCGTAAGGTCTACCACGTTCTGGCGGCTGGCCGGGATGAATTGCAGCGATGGGTCGCTGAACCGGGCAGCTCTGGCGAGAGCAACGAGGCGTTGATGGTCAAGCTCAGGGCTGAAGCCGTGCTGGGACCGATCGGCGTTCGGCGGGAACTGGAGCGGCTGATCCGCTGGCACGAGGATCGGCTGGCGACATACCGGGCGATTGAGGCCAGGGACTTTTCCACGGACAACCCGACCCGTGGGCAGCGTCTGCAGCACCAGGTTCTGCGCAAGGGCATATCCGCCGAAGAGGACTGGCTTGGTTGGGCCCGGGAAACCCTGGAAGCACTTTGACCTGATGTAACCCTGACCCGAGGGTCAATTGGGGGCCTGGGCGGCCCCCGGAGTGGGCTGTCAGGCAGGTTCTGTTACAGGTTGGCGGTTAGTTTCCTGCAGGGCGAGCCGCTGCCGTGCTTGCTGGTACTCGGTGATCAGGCGGGTTACCAGAGCGTCTACGTTGCCGACAGTCTTGACGGCGCCAACGCCCTGGCCGGCACCCCAGATATCACGCCACGCCTTGCTCTTGGACTCGCCGCCGGAGCCAAAATTCATCTTGGACGGATCGGATTCCGGCAGCGCCGCGGGGTCGAGGCCTGCGTTCTCGATACTCTTTTTCAGATAGTTGCCGTGTACACCAGTAAACAGGTTGGAGTAGACGATGTCTTCTGCCGTGCTGTCCACGATCATCTGCTTGTAGGCCTGGTCTGCATTGGCCTCCTCAGTGGCAATGAAGGCGGAGCCAATATAGGCCAGGTCGGCACCGGCTGCCTGGGCTGCCAGCACGGCGTTGCCGTTGGCAATGGAACCGGAGAGCAGCAGCGGACCGTCAAACCATTCGCGGATTTCCTGGATCAGGGCAAAGGGTGACTGGGTACCGGCATGGCCACCCGCACCGGCAGCTACTGCGATCAGCCCGTCGGCACCCTTCTCGATAGCCTTGCGGGCAAATCGGTCGTTGATGACGTCGTGGAGCGTAATGCCGCCCCATGCGTGGACCTTCTGGTTCAGGTCCTCACGGGCACCCAGGGAAGTGATGATGATGGGTACCTTGTACTTGGCGCAGAGGTCCAGGTCGTGTTCGAGCCGGTCGTTGGAACGGTGAACAATCTGGTTGACGGCAAAGGGAGCCGCTGGCTTGTCGGGGTTCCGGGCATTGTAGTCCGCCAGCTCGGTGGTGATCCGGTCAAGCCACTCTTCCAGCACATGGGCCGGGCGTGCATTGAGCGAGGGGAAAGACCCCACGATACCGGCCTTGCATTGAGCAATAACCAGGTCGGGGTTGGAAATAATAAACAGGGGGGAGGCAACGGCCGGTAGCGACAGGCCCTTGAGAATATCGGGTAACGACATGACAGCTCCTGACTGACTGAGCCACCGGTGGCGGTTGGTCCGGGCCCGGCGGCAGCGTGAACAAGGGAAACAGGTGGCCGAAGACGCCCGTTACGATGTGTCGCGCGTCTTGGTGCAACCAGTTGCACAAAATTACCAGTGGGTCCTGGCATGTGCAACTGGTTTCATACATGTCGCTTAGTGGATTATCAGGAGTCCCCCTGTGCGGAGGCGGCCTTGCGGAGGTATTGCACCAGCGTGTCGGGCTCCTGGGCGCCGGGCACCATATAGCGTCGATTCAGGACGAATGCCGGCACAGCACTGACCCCGGCCTGCTGCCAATAAGCCTCGTCTTCGCGGACGGCTTCGCCATAACGGTCTGAGGTGAGCACTTCGGTGGCTTCGCTGCCATCCAGGCCGATGCTCTCCGCCCGTGACCGCAGCACGGCAGGATCCGCGATGTTGTCTGCGTGCCCGAAATAGGCATCAAACAGGGCCAGCTTCATGTCTGTCTGCTTGCCATACTCGGCGGCCCATTTCACTAACCTGTGCCCGTCGAAGGTATTGCGGGTATAGCGTTCCTGCATACGGCTGAAATTCAGCCCCAGGCCCTTGGCAATCCCCATCATATCAGCCTGGGCGGCCTCCATTTCAGCAGGGGTGCGGCCGTACTTCCGGGCAAGGGCTTCAAGGATCGGCTGGCCATCACCGGTGGGGTCCGGGTTCAGCTCGAACGCGTGCCAGCGAACGTCGAAAGTCATTTCATCCGCCAGCAACTCCATGGCCTGCGCCAGGCGGGCGTACCCGATGGCGCACCAGGGGCAGGCGATGTCGGAGACGATGTCAATGGTCAGGTGGTTCATGGGTTATTTCTTCGCGATGACCCACACCGCATGCACGATGCCGGGAATATAGCCGAGCAGGGTCAGCAGGATGTTTATCCAGAAATGCTTGCCGATGCCTACCTGGAGGAAAACGCCCAGGGGCGGCAGCAGAATGGCGATCAGGATTCGAATCAGGTCCATGTGGCAGCTCCTTGTTGCGGTGTTCGGATTGACCGGAGTCATGTCCCTGACTCCCGGAAAACCATCCCTGAAGTTACCTATCTTGTAGTGAAGGTTAGCAATAAAACCCCGGGAGGTAATTAAAATTCGGAAACGCCCGTGACGATGGCAGGTCCTGTGATCGACTATGATGAACGGTGAAGCACGCAGAAACTGTGCCCTGCAGGGGCCGCCTGAATGGATCGCAAACCAGGGGAGGAAAGTTATGGCAATCAGACTTGAGCGGGTCTACGACGAGTCCGGTAGCGGTGACTATCGGGTGCTGGTCGACCGGATCTGGCCCAGGGGGATTTCGAAGGAATCGCTTGCCGCTGACGAATGGCTCAGGGAGATTGCGCCGTCATCGAAGCTGCGCAAGGCCTTCCACTCGGGGGACGTGTCCTGGGATGAGTTCCGTCGAAGCTATCTGACTGAACTGAAAGACCACCGGGATACCTTGCGCCCGCTGGCAGAACGGGCGAGCCGCGAGAGCGTCACACTGCTATACAGCGCAAAGGACGACGAGCACAACAACGCGGTGGTACTGAAACAGTACCTCAGCATGCTGGAGTGACGTCAGGCCTTCAGCATGCCGGCGACCAGCCGACCGGCCAGTGCGATAAGCAGCACGCCGAAGAAACGCTCCAGCCAGACCACGTTTCGTTTGAGGCTGGCCAGCAACCGGGGGCTGGAGAACAGCCAGGCCACGATCATATACCAGCCGATGTCGATCACCATGGCGGTGGCTGCATAGGCAAGCTTGGCCAGCAAGGGGGTGTCCGGTCCTACTACCTGGCTGAACAGCGCAATAAAGAATACCGCAACCTTGGGGTTCAGGAACGCCAGCATGAAGCCGTCCTGGGCGGCGCTTGCAGTTGTGGGTACTTCCGGCAACTCTCCAGCGTCGCCTCTCTTCGCTGTAAGGCCCTTGAAGCCGAGCCAGGCCAGGTAGGCTGCGCCGGCCCATTGCAGAGTGGCAAACAGGGTGGGGGATGTGGTGATCACGGCGGCCAGTCCGATAATGCTCAGAAAGGCATAGAGGCCGATACCGATGCCGTGGCTGACGGCCACGATCAAACCATTACCGCGCCCACCGGCCAGTGTCTGCTTCAGAACAAGCGCCAGGGAAGGCCCGGGGGACATGGCGCCAAGGGTGCATATGGTGACGACTGCGAGCCAGGTGGTCAGTGACATGATGTCTTACCTCGTGCCTGCAGCCATTCGGCGAGCGCCCAGCAAGGTCTGGAACACAGCCACGCCGAGTCCCCAGAAACCATTGAGGACCAGGCCGCCAACCCAGGTCTGGGCGGTAACATCGATTTCCTTCAGAGGAAAGACCACCAGCATGGCGACGGCCGTTGGTCCGATGGCCCCCAGAAGGACCATCAGGCCCCAGAACGCGGGGCTGGCCAGTCGTGCCAACAGTGCCCACAGAAGCAACCCCCAGAGCCCCCCGAAAAACCCAAGGGAGATAACTGCAGGCACACCAAACGGGGGCACCGGTGACAGGTTGAAGGGCGGGGCCGGCGTCATACCTGCCATCCAGAACAGGGCAAAGAGACCCTGGTGAAATACCAGTGTTGCGAGAAAACCGCTGATAAAAGCCTTGATCCAGGGCATGGGAACTCCACGAAATAAACCGATAGTTTACTGATTTGGGATAGCCCGTGCATCGTCGGGAAGCGATGAACCGGGAAAGGCGTATCAATAAAAAAGGGCCACGCCGGCTGGCAGTGGCCCTGAAGAGTACAGTTCTTGCTGGTACCTTAGTCGACCCGGGTCAGTGTGACGTCGATGTTGCCACGGGTGGCATTGGAATACGGGCACACCTGGTGAGCCTGTTCTATTAACTGGTTGGCCTGGTCGTTATCCATTCCCGGCAGTGAAATTCGCAGTTCCACCTGAATACCGAAACCGCCATTGGACGGCCCGATACCTACCAGCCCTTCTACGGAAGCATCCTGGGGCATGGGCAGCTTCGCCTTGCCGGCGACGACTTTCATTGCACCAATAAAGCACGCCGAGTAACCGGCTGCGAACAACTGTTCCGGGTTGGTACCCTCGCCCCCGGCACCACCGAGTTCGCGGGGTGTGGTCAGCGCGACATCCAGGGCTCCGTCGGAAGAAACGGCGCGGCCATCACGACCACCGGTCGCTTCAGCCGAAGCGGTGTAGAGCACTTTTTCCAGAGACATGGCAGATCCTTTTTCGTGTCAGGGATTAGTGGTCCGGCGCTGCCTGACGGCTTGCCGGATAGCTGCACTATACCTTCTGGAAAAATTGCACGCAATAAGATTGTGTGCAATGTAATAGTCCCATAGGAGCCCCAGATGGAATCTGGTCAGGTGCACAGAAGGGGCTGGCTACTGCTCCTTTTCCGTCAGCAGTTTGATCATCTCGGAGGCGCCCGTGGCGAGGGCGAGATCCAGCGCCGTGTTGCCATTTACATCGGTGAGGTCCGGGTTCGCGCCACTCTCCAGCAACAGGCGGGCGGTGTCGATATGGCCATTGCGCACCGCCAGAATCAGCAGGCTTTCGCCCTCGCTGGTGCGAACGTCAACCGGTACGCCGGCGTTGAGCAGGGTGGCCAGCACCCCGGTACCTCCGTTTCTGGCCAGCTCAAAGATTCCCTGGGCGAAGGCAATGGCGTCCTTATCCTGTTCACTGTCAGGCTTTTGTGGCTCTGGTGGTTTTGCTCTGCTCATTATTACTCCCGAAAGTTGCTGGCGTTCATGACGCTCCGTCACGGATAAGTGACAGGCCCCAGGCACCTGCCACCAAGAGCGTGATGATGACGGCGGTTTTTACCTTGTGCCGTTCGAAAATGGCCTGTGCCTTGTTCCCGGCCACCAGTACCAGAAGGGCCAATCCGAAATAGCGGATCGCCCGGGAAATGGCCGATGCGACCATGAACAGCGTAAACGAAAAACCGGTGGCGCCTGCGGCAAGCATGGCGATCTGGAACGGTATCGGAATAACGCCAACACTGAGTACAAACCAGAAACCACCGGTTTCCATGCTCTGGCGCACCCGTTCGAACTGTTCCGGTGACGATGCCCATTCCACCAGTTGCGCTCCGATGGCGTCGAAAACGAAGTAACCCACAGCATACCCTGTGGCGGCACCCAGCAGGCAACCCAGCAAGGCAATCCCTGCCAGCAGGAAAAGCTGGTGGCGGCGCGCCTGCATAAGCGGGATCAGTATTGCTTCAAGCGGAATCGGTACGATGATGGACTCCAGGAAGGACGCCAGCCCAAGCCCCCAGAGCGCGTGCCTGGAATAGACCAGTTGGCGGCCAAGTTTATGCAGGCGTGAGATGGTCGTCCGTTTCCTGTATTGCTCGCTGCCCATGGGTCGGCGTCCCTGTCTGGTGGATTGGCCGGGTGGAACCGGAGCCTGTCAGCGCTCGAGAATCCCTGTATGATTTCCACCCGTTTTCGCCGAGTATAACCCGGGAGCTGTATCGGATGTCGTCACTGGCCGCCTACCAATATGTCCTTATTGCGCTGATCTTTGTCTGGAGCGGGTTCGTCCGTTCGGGGCTGGGATTTGGTGGTGCGGTGCTGTCCCTGCCATTCCTGCTGCTGGTCCATGACCAGCCTCTGGTGTTCCTGCCCATTATCGCCGTGCATCTGCTCGTGTTCTCGTCCCTGACGATCTGGCTCAACAACCGCCGGACCAGTGCAGAACGCAGGGCTGGTGAACGCCGGGAGAGTACAGTGGACTGGCGCTACCTGTGGTATCTGCTGGCAGTGATGATGGTGCCGAAGCTGGTTGGCGTGTTCGGACTGATCACCCTGCCGTCACGGGTGCTGAGTGCCATTATCTTTGTCATCGTTGCCATATATGCCCTGTCTTACCTGTTCAACCGACCGTTTCGCAGCAATAGCCGCGTGGTGGATATCATCTTTCTGATGGTGGGTGGCTATATCAGTGGCACATCGCTGATCGGCGCGCCCCTGATCATTGCCGTGGCTGCCCAGCAGGTCGCGAAGGAAAAACTCAGGGATACCCTGTTTGCACTCTGGTTTATCCTGGTCTTCATCAAGCTGGCGGCCTTTATCTGGGCTGATGTCGACCTGCAGCTACTGCACCACCTGTGGTTATTGCCCTGCGCGGCCGTTGGCCATGTGATCGGACTGAAAGTCCATCGGAGGATGTTGCAGGCAGAGACTCCGGTATTTTTCCGGGTACTGGGCGCCGTCTTGTTGACGGTCAGTGCCGCGGGCCTGGTTCAGGCCTTCCTGTAGCGGGCACGTGCCCCGGCTCAGAGTAAGCCCAACTGCTCGCTACCGGGGCGCCTGAACAGGTCGGTCCGCAGGGCTGGCTCGGGTTCACGATTCAGCCCGACAGCCCTCGCTTGCCGGTTGAAACGCTGGCGTATGAGGTCGGCATAGGGGCCTGAACCGGTCATTCGCTTGCCGAATTCACTCTGGTAGCTCTTGCCGCCACGCAGGTCCCGCATCCTCGCCATGACATGATCCGCCCGTTGCGGGAAGTGCCTTTGCAGCCAGTCCTGGAAGAGTTCGTCCAGTTCCAGAGGCAGCCTCAGAAGGATCCAGCTTGCCCGTATGGCCCCTGCCGTGGCGGCCGCTTCCAGAATCCGCTCCAGCTCATGGTCGTTCACGAACGGGATGACCGGCCCCATTATTATGCCGGTAGGGACGCCGGCGGCCGACAGCTCCCGCAAGACTTTCAGTCGGGTTGCCGGGGCGGCGGTACGGGGTTCCATGGTGCGTTTCAGGTTGTTGTCGAGGGTGGTCAGGCTGACACGGACAGAGCAAAGCCGCTGGCTTGCAAGCTCTGACAACAGGTCAAGGTCCCGGAGGATAAGGCCACCCTTGGTGATGATGGATACCGGGTGACGGTATTCAAGCAGGACTTCCAGTAGTTGTCGGGTGATACCGCGCTCGCGCTCGACCGGCTGATAGGCGTCCGTGTTCACCCCCAGGGCAATGGTGGCTGGTCGATAGCCCGGCCTGTCCAGCTCTCGCCGCAACTGATCAGCAGCGTTTGGCTTGGCGATAAGGCGGGTTTCAAAGTCCAGGCCCGGTGAAAGGTCCCAGTAGGCGTGGGTCGGACGTGCAAAGCAGTAGATGCACGCATGCTCGCACCCCCGGTAGGGGTTGATGGACTGGTCGAAAGGCACATCCGGTGACCGATTTCGGCTGATGATAGTACGTACCCTCTCGTCCGTGACTTCGGTGGCAACCGAATCCGGGCACAGGGTGTCTTCGGGGGCCTGGTACCAGCCGTCGTCGACCTGGCGATCAGTTGCAATAGGCTGGAACCGGTTGTGAGGGTTCAGGGCCGTGCCGCGAGTCTTCAATGGAGTCACCGATACTGGTTAAATGTACAGTATTGGCTATCATATCACGGGCGCGGGCCATGACAAGCATGGTCAGCGGGCCTGTTGCTGTTTCAGAAACAGCACAATCGCCGGAGGCAGGTGCGCCACGCCGATGGCTGTCAGAAAGGCCGCCGCCCCGCCGCCTTCTTCCGCGCCCATGTAGACGCCGGTAACGGCCCATCCAAAGGCAACGGCAACCAACGCCAACAGGCCATGCCCCAGCCATCGCCGGGGGCTGGCGGTTACCTGGCGTGCCAGTTGCCAATGGGCGTAGGCGACAACGGCAATCGCCACCACCGTCAGAACCAGTGTGAAAACAAGTCGCATGGGCTTCTCCCCCGGGCATCTATCGCATAAGCTGACTGATCTGAAGTCTACTACCAAAAACAATGAAGCCGCGGCAGCCAGGTTCAAGGTGCCCGATCGGATCGGGCCCGGAACCCGGCCCCGGCCATAATCAACAGGATTACCCCCATGTCAGGAGCCAACGTTGTAGCTGGTCTGTCGCTGGACCGTCTTGAAAATATCAGTCGTCACCTGGATGAGCGCTATATCCGTACCGGCAAGTTCCCCGGTGCGGTAACCCTGGTAGCTCGCCGTGGCGAGATTGCCTGGGTGAAGGCGCAGGGTCTTATGGATATCGAACGGAACAAACCGGCCCGGCGGGATACGGTGTTCCGCATCTACTCCATGACCAAGCCGGTCACCTCCGTTGCCATGATGCAGTTGTACGAACAGGGCCGATTCCTGCTGGATGACCCGGTGCACAAGTACATTCCGTCCTGGAAGCATCTGCGGGTCTACGACAACGGCATCTATCCGAATTTCATTACTCGCCCGGCAACGACCACCATGCGGATCCGGGACCTGTTCACCCATATGTCAGGGCTCACCTACGGCTTTCTCTGCAGGAGTAACGTGGATGCCGCCTACCGGGAGCTGAAACTGGATGGCAGCCGGGACCTGACCCTGGACAAGCTGATTGAACAGCTCGCCGAGATGCCCCTGGAGTTCGATCCCGGCACCGCCTGGAACTATTCGGTGGCCACCGATGTGCTGGGTTACCTCGTGCAATTGTTATCCGGGCAGTCACTGGATGACTATTTCCGTGAGCACATTTTTGAACCGCTGGGTATGAGGGATACAGGTTTCCAGGTCCGGGAAGATCAGATGGACCGCTTTGCGGCCTGCTATCTCTACCAGCCGGGTGACCAGATGGCTCTGCAGGATGACCCGGAAACCTCCCGTTATCGGGAGCGTCCGAATTTCCTGGCTGGTGGGGCAGGCCTGGTATCCACCGTGGATGACTATTTCCGGTTTGCCCAGGCGCTTTGCCAGGGGGGTGAGCTGGATGGCCACCGTATCATTGGTCGCAAGACCCTGGAGTTCATGCGCCTGAATCACCTGCCTGGCAACCAGGACTTGCCCGGACTGTCCATCGGGGCATTCAGTGAGACCCCCTATGAAGGTAACGGATTCGGGTTGGGCTTCTCGGTAAAGACCGATGTGGCCAAGTCCCGGACCAACGGTTCGGTGGGGGAGTATGGTTGGGGGGGGCTGGCCAGCACTAACTTCTTCATAGATCCGGTGGAAGAGCTGGTAATGGTTTTCATGACCCAGTTGATTCCGTCGTCTTCCTACCCGATACGAGAAGAGTTACGGGCGATGATCAATGGGGCCCTGGTCTGATTTCAGGTCGCCACATTCCGGCTTCCCTGAAGGGAAGCCGGAATGTGGGTAGGCTGTTGTGTCGGCTGTTTCAGCCGGCGCGACCAAACATGCGCTCCAGGAAACCGGCTTCTCGTACGTCAGGTACCGGCAGCTGATGCAGTGATTCAGCCGCTTCCCGCCAGAACCGGGTCGGCTCGTCCAGGCCAGCGACCTGTTGCTTTTCTTCCTGGCTGAAGGAGTTATGGTCACCGGCCAGACCGGATTCCAGCACCGCACTGGTCCAGAGGTAGAGGGTGCCGCGGATGGTTCGGATGACGTCGCAGTAAGCGCTCCGGCTGACATTGATCGCCAGTTCGGCGGTCAGGTTGATCTTCTGCTGCAGTTCCCGCAGGTGCTCCGGGGGCAGGGAAATACGGTGCCCATTGCCCTTCTTGCAGTTCATGCAGATTTTTTCGAGCTCTGCCACGCCCTCGTGAAGGTCCAGGTGGCCAAATTGCTCCAGCTGCTGCTTGTCTACTGGAGCGGGAATCCACCCGTACTGCGGAGAGCGGGCTACAATATGTCCGCTGACATCATGACGATAGGCGGGCAGTTCGGTTTCAGGCGCATATCCCTCGAATTCACGGCGCAGCCAGGCGGCCATGGATCGGTGGCGAAGCATCATCGCAAGGGTGATAGCGGAGGGCATGATGTCAGTGAGTGACTCACTGGCATCGAGAAGGCGTTCCTGAAGGTGATCGACAGGTGCTGACATGATTGACGACTCCCATTCCGGATCAATCGCTGTCCGGGATTTTGTTGTTGTTTCTGGGTAATACCTGGGTTTTGTGTAGCCGGCGTGGTCAGTAACCAGCCATTACTATGACATTAGACCCGGAGCGTCCCGGTGTCTGTTCCAAAAAGTAATGAGCGGGTAACAGTTTGTACAGTATATGATCACCTCAGTCGCATTTTCTGGCTTACTCGTGTAGGTGATGTTTTTATTGGGCGTTTAGGACGTCAGGCCGGGGGTCGGGCACCGATATTTTTGAGCAGGCTCGTCACGTCCTCTTCCAGGTATTCCGGGTCGAAACCGGCGACGTCTTGCAGACCATTCCGGTCCAGGAGAGTGATGCCGTCAGGACCAAGTGTGGTAAGCCCTTCCTGCTTTAGCTCGTTCAGGGTGCGGTTTACGTGGACAGTGCTCAGTCCCAGCGCATCGGCCAGCACGACCTGGGTGAGCGGCAAGTGGTTGCAATCGTCCACATCGACACAGGCCTTGTCGAGGCGGTGTGCCATCTCCAGAAGGAAGTGAGCGACCTTCTCCCGGGCTGATCGGCGTCCCAGGTTTATCAGGCGCTCAACGAGGATGGCCTGGTCCCGTGCTGCGATCAGGAAAAACAGGTTGCACAGGAGGCGGGAGGTGGCAAAGACGTCCGTCAGGCGGTGCTTTGGGAAAGGGCACAGGGTGGCATTCGTGGCGGTAAGCAGGTTCGATACCCTGCGGCGGAACGCAAATTCCCGCAGGCCAACGATGTCACCCGGAACATACAGGTCCAGCACCTGCCTGGATCCATCTTCCATTGTCCTGAAGCTGCAGGCCCAGCCACTGCTGACCGTGTAGAAATGCTCCGACTCCGTACCCTGTTGCCAGATTACCGTACCCCGGGTGAACTCCCGGGGTGATTTCTCCAGCGAGTCCAACAACTCCCGGTCCCTCTGGTCGAGTTCGGCATAGTGTTCAAAGTGGCGAATGATACAGCTGCTGGACATGGGGGCTCCTTGTTTCGGGCTAATTTAAACCTGCCTTTTCCATAATTCTGTAGGCTTAGCGTTTCACTCTCTATTACAAACGGTCCATAATTCAACAAAGGACTACCGGTCAGGCACCTGTCATAACCTATGTTATGTCGTCGCTCATGGCAGGGTGTTAGTTTAAGTGGACCAAAATTCATGGTTTGGACAGGTTGTCTTGCCAGAAGAGTGGCCGCGCCACTGTCAGTCTCCGGTTCAGATAGCACCTCCTGTTTTTTGGGTCACAAAAGGTATCCCCGGATACCCCATGACCGTCTTGGAGGAAAGCAATGGGAATTGCACGCAGAAAAACCGGGTTTGAGTCAGTCAAAGGGGTTGTTGCTCCGCTCAATCTGAAACGGGTGTTGAGGGGCATGCCCCGGTGGCAGGAAGCGCGAAGTTTCCGCTTATTCAGCTACTCGGTAATTGTGGCCTCTGCTGTGGTACCAGCACTGGTCTGGAACAGTCTGACAAGCCCCGGTGACAGCTGGCAGGAGCCTGCGCTTCCTGTTTATGGGCCCTTCGTGCTGATCGGGGGGATCCTGGTGCTCGAAGCTGCGCTCATTCTGTGGGTCAAAATGCTCCAGTTCGGCAATGAACGAGTCCGGCGCCACCGTGAGCGCAGGGCCTCAGCATTTTCACCGGCGGCTGACACGACGCTATCGGCATCCGGTGATCTCCGCCCGGGATCTCCCGTTGAGAGCCATCAACGCGACGGGTGTCCGAGCACCAATATTCCCAGGGTTCTCGTGGTGGACGACGACCCCATCAACAGGATGATTCTGCGTAAACAGTTGTTGCGCCTGGATATCGAGCCGGTCAGTGCGGCGGATGGCATGGAAGCACTGGAAACCGTAAGGGAGGGGACCTGGGACCTGGTCCTTATGGATGGCCAGATGCCGCGGCTGGACGGCCCCGAAACCGCCCATGAGATTCGCCTGCGCGAACTGTTACCCCCCGAGGTGCCGATTATCGGAATTTCCACCAACGACACACCGGAATTCCGCGAACGTTGTCTCCGTGCCGGCATGCAGGCCTGCTATCATAAACCCGTACGCCGCTTTGTAATGGAAAAGCTGGTTGATGTTTATATCCATCAGCGCGTGGCTGAAACACCGGACCATATTGCTGGCCGTACCCTGACTTCCGTCTCTGCCTAGTCTTCGGCTGCCTGGAAGTCCCGCAGGTTCAGCAATTGGCCTGGCGGGACAGTATCCGAGTCAGTCTGAAAAGATGCCTGCCAATTAAGCTTTATTCATTCGGCCCCCTCAACGGCGATGAAAATGGCGTGTCATAACCTGTGTTATGTCTGCCACAAACAGCCGGTGTTACGTTGCCCCACATCCCTGATGGTCTCCCGTCACCTGGAGATCATCTGACATTCATCAGGGCATGTGGAGAGTGTAACCATGTTACAGAGAACCGACTTTTACCCGACCCGGGATGATTTCGTACCCGATCTGTTTCCCCGTCAGGAGCCGGTAATACATAGTACCGGTGTCGCCCGCGAACGCGGTCCGCTGGACCGGGAACAACTGGACCGTTTCGAGAGAGACGGCTTCCTCTGGATGGAGGGTTTCTTTCCGGAGCTGGCGGTTTCGCCCTTCCTGGAAGAACTCCGGCATATGGCCACACGGAACGATATCACGGACCTGGAGCAGGTGGTCATGGACAAGGAGCGACAGGAGATTCGCTCAATCTTCGCCATGCATGAGCTGTCTGATGCCTTTGATCGCATGACCCGCGATCCGAGGTTGCTCGACATGGTCCGCCAGCTACTTGGCTCGGAAGTCTATATCCACCAGTCACGGATCAACAGCAAGGCCGGGTTCTGCGGCAACGGGTTCGATTGGCACTCGGATTTTGAAACCTGGCACAGCGAAGATGGTATGCCTGCGATGAGGGCGGTAAGTGCCTCAATAATGCTGACCGAGAACAATGCCTTTAACGGTCCAGTCATGCTGATTCCGGGATCACACCAGCAGTTTGTGCCTTGTGTCGGGCGAACCCCCGACGAGAACTGGGCAAGCTCGCTGAAACACCAGCAGGTCGGCTTGCCATCCCGGGCTGACATCGAGAAACTTGCTGGCAGCGATGGCATCCAGGCCCCCACCGGACCTGCCGGCTCCCTGCTGCTGTTCGAGTGCAACACGCTGCACGCGTCCAATCGCAATATGTCGCCCTGGCCGAGGGCCAACCTGTTCTTTGTCTATAACAGTGTCGAGAACCGCCTGGCCCAGCCCTTTGCTGGTACCCGCCCACGCCCCTGGTACCTGGCGGAACGGGAGAATACCCGCCCGCTGATCGACCGTCGGTCTTAACGGATTGTCACCTCCCGGGGCAGGGGATGGGTTAACCTGAGGGTTCACCCTGAAATGGTCCACCCGCCCCGGAGGCGCATCATGACGGACTGGCTGCTGGCAAACCCGAAAGCCGGCGATGGCGAACGCAATGCTGACTTCTGGCAGGCACACCTCGCTGAGGTTGGGCTGACCGACTTGAGGTTGTGT
Organism: Marinobacter segnicrescens; assembly: GCF_900111555.1. Taxonomy (GTDB): domain Bacteria; phylum Pseudomonadota; class Gammaproteobacteria; order Pseudomonadales; family Oleiphilaceae; genus Marinobacter; species Marinobacter segnicrescens. The sequence continues at coordinate 42,067 of NZ_FOHZ01000005.1, read as the reverse complement.
GACCTTGACGGCCAGGGCTGGGTTGACTTGCTGGCACCGGGAGACCGCGTACTTGCCGCCGGTGGCGACGGCTCCGTTAACGCAGCGGCCCGGATCTGCCGGGATACTGGCGCAACCCTGGCGGTGTTGCCCTCCGGCACCGCCAATGATTTCTTTCGTAACCTCGGCATTGAGAACAGGCCCGAAGCCATTTGCCAGGCGGTGGCCGCTAACCGCAGTCTTGCGGTGGATGTGGCGGAATATGACGGTGGTATCTTCCTTAACGTGGCCCACGTCGGCCTGGGGACCATGCCGGCAAGGGACGCCAATTCCGACGATGAGACCAAGCAACGGTTCGGGCAACTTAGTTATGGACTGTCCCTTGTTCGCCGGGTTTTTTCCAGGCGTGGTTTCCGTGCCACTGTCTACACCGACCAGGGCACGCTATCGGGGCGCTGGCTGACCATAGCCATTGCCAATGGCACGTATTTCGGTGGCGGCAGTGAGGTACCCAATGCCGGTATCACCACAGGGGAACTGGCTGTAGTTGGTGTCAGGACGGCGTCGATACCCAGCCTTGCCATGGCCTTTGTGCTGACCCGCTTGCTGGGCCGGCCACCAAGGGATAACGATACCGTGGTTGAGGTGCAGAGCCCCTGGTGCCGCATCAGTGCCCGCCGCCCCAAGACAGTAACCGTGGATGGAGATGTGGCTGGGTCCACGCCGTTCAACGCAACCTGCCAGCCGGGAAAGCTCAGGGTGGTCGTCGGGGAGGTCAGTAGTTCGAGTAGGTCTCCGGACGCCAACGCGCAAAATGCTCGCTGAGGGACTCCGGCTCCCGTTCGATATCGGTGGCCTGCAGCTCTGCAGTCAGGCGATGGTCACGGAGCTCCTGTACCAGCAGGTCGAACCCGTCTTCCGGTCGGGGGCGCTGGTTGGCCCGGGGCTGGTTGTCCTTGCGCAGTACCGGAAAGGTTTCCGCCAGCGCCCCGGCGACTTTCAGTAACTGAACCTTATGCGAGCCGTGGTGTAACCAGGCGGTTTCACGGAGCTGTTTCCAGTCAGTGGTGGCGCTGTCGTGAAGCCGGTAGATGATGCCAGTGTTCGCCAGGGTGTCGACTGGTACTACCAGAAGCCGGGCAGTGGGAATACGGCGCTGATCAAACAGGCTGCCACTGCCATACCGGGGTTTTACGGTGAGACCGAGTTCGGGGAACGCCAGGTTCAAATGTTCCATCTGGGCGAGGAAGAAGGCGCCAATACCGGTTTCGATAAACAGGTGGCCCCGCAACGGTTCCTGGTCGAGGAAACGGATGTCTCCGGTTTCCCGGTAGCACTGCCTGCCCAGCATGGGAATCATTTCCCGAACCAGGGCGCTGCGCAGCGCCAGCGGGTGCTCTTTCAGGCGTGGGCTCAGGTCGATGGCGCGGGGGTGGTGGGTCTGGTCGCAGGTGCGCAGCCTCGCCAGGGCCTGGCCGGTATTGCCATAGCGGACGGTAAAGCGGTCTCCGGGGCGCAATGCCTGGTTGAAATAGCGCTCGTTGCACAGATCGAACAGTGCCTTGAGGTCATTGCAGGCGATGGGGTCGGCGCCGAGAGGCATAGCCGTCGTCCTCCGTAGGTCGAGACTGGCTTCCGCTGAGTATAGTGAAGTGTAGTTAATCTTCAGTGGAGGCGCCGTAACAGGGCGTAACGCTTTGTGTCGGCAGGCGCCGGTCGGGTGTCTGTGGGAGGGTCTTCAGGAGCAAATATGCATGCGACGATGCGGATAGCTGAAGGCGCACCGGGGGGCGGTGCGCCTCTGGGCCGTATTACAGGTAGGCTTTCAGCACTTCCTTGGCGATGGCGTTGCGGTGGACCTCATCGGGGCCATCCGCGGTGCGCAGATGACGGGCATAGACCCACATGTCCGCCAGCGGGAAGTCCTCAGTGTAGCCGGCGGCACCGTGAGCCTGGATAGACCAGTCGATGACCCTGAGGGCCATGGCCGGTGCTGCGACCTTGATCATGGCGATCTGCTGCTTCGCCACCTTGTTGCCCACGAGGTCCATCATCTGCGCAGCCTGCAACACCATCAGGCGGGTCTGATCGATGTCGATTCGGCAATCTGCAATGCGTTCACGCCAGACGCCCTGGTCAGACAGCTTCTTGTGGAAGGCTTCCCGGGAGACCAGGCGCTGACACATGATTTCGAAGGCCCTTTCGGCCTGTCCGATGACGCGCATACAGTGATGGATCCGGCCTGGTCCCAGGCGCCCCTGGGCAATTTCGAAGCCGCGGCCTTCACCCAGGATCAGGTTGCTGGCCGGTACCCGGACGTTGTCGAACAGGATCTCCGGATGGCCCTTGGGGGCGTGATAGTAACCGTAGACCGGCATATCCCGGACGATGGTTACCCCCGGGGTGTCCTTGGGGACGATGATCATCGACTGTTGCTTGTGGCGGTCGGCGTTGTCCGGGTCGGACTTGCCCATCACGATAAAGAACCTGGTTTCCTCGCCACAGCCGCCAGTGATAAACCATTTGCGACCGTTAACGACGTACTCGTCACCGTCCCGCTGGATACGGGTTTCAATATTGGTGGCGTCGCTGGAGGCCACGGCGGGCTCCGTCATGGCAAAGGAAGAGCGGATCTTGCCGTCCAGCAGTGGCTGCAGCCAGGTGGCTTTCTGTTCATCACTGCCGTAACGGGCCAGTACTTCCATATTGCCGGTGTCTGGCGCGGCGCAGTTGAAGACTTCGGAAGACCAAAGCACCCTGCCCATGATTTCCGCCAGCGGAGCATACTCCAGGTTGGTCAGGCCAGGGCCGTATTCTTCTTCCGGCAGGAAAAGGTTCCACAGGCCCTGGGCCCGTGCCTTTTCTTTCAGCTCGTCAACGATGGGTACCTTTGCATAGGCATGGCCCCGTTCGCGGTTCTCCTCTTTCTGCTGTTGGTACAGCGCCTCGTTCGGGTAGATGTGCTCTTCCATAAACGCCGTTAACTGTTTGCGCAGGGATTCGACCTTGTCGGAATACTGAAAATCCATTGATGCCTCCGGGCAGTGGATGTTGGTTGAGTGCTGACCACTATGAAAGCGGACAATGGATCAATCAACTGAATTGTTCTGATAGATCAGTATTAGTTTCGTTAATGAAGTGAGGCTGTGTGGGGTTTTCCGGGCGCCGGGGTGGCAAGGAAGGCGCTCCTTCGACCATACTGAGGGAACATCAAACCCTGAACAGATCTGAGGCGAAGCATGACTAACGAAGAACTGCAAAAGCTGAAAGAACGGTATGTGGCCGCCGGTGCTGCCAGCCCGAACGAACAGTTTGCGGATCACGCCCGCAACGCCGAACTGTGGGATGCCAACGGTAAACGCATGATCGATTTTGCCGGTGGTATCGGTGTACTCAATATTGGCCATCGTCATCCCAAAGTGGTTGAAGCGGTCAAGGCCCAGTTGGACAAGCTGATGCACACCTGCCAGACCGTCATGCCCTATGAGGGCTATGTCCGCGTGGCCGAGAAGCTCAGCCAGGTGGCACCGGTTCGCGGTCACTCCAAGGTGATGCTGGCAAACTCCGGTGCGGAAGCCCTGGAAAATGCGGTCAAGATCGCCCGGGCGGCGACCGGCAAGAATAACGTGGTCTGTTTTGATGGTGGTTACCATGGCCGCACCTTCATGACCATGGCCATGAACGGCAAGGTACAGCCCTATGCCACCGACTTTGGCGTGATGCCCGGCATGGTCTTCCGGGCGCCTTTCCCGGTGCCGTACCACGGGGTTTCCGAGGACGAGGCCATCCGAGGCCTGAAAATGGCCCTTAAAACCGATGCCAATCCAAAAGACACTGCTGCTATTGTCATCGAGCCAGTTCTGGGTGAGGGCGGTTTCTATCCGGCCCCGGCCAGCTTCCTGAAGAAGATCCGGGAAATCTGCGACGAGCACGGCATGCTGATGATCGTGGACGAAGTGCAGAGCGGATTCGGGCGCACAGGCAAGCTGTTTGCCATTGAGCACAGCGGTGTAGAGCCGGATATTATCACCATGGCCAAGAGCATGGCGGACGGTATGCCCATCTCTGCCATTGTTGGCACTGACAAGGTGATGGATGCCTCCGGCCCCAACTCCCTCGGTGGCACCTACACTGGCAGCCCCACCGCCTGCGCAGCTGCCCTCGCCGTCATGGAAGTCTTCGAGGAAGAGGACATCCTCGGCAAGAGCCAGGCGCTGGGCGATAAGCTGGGCAAGCGATTTGCCCAATGGCAGGAGAAGTTCGGCCATGTGGACAATGTGCGTAACCTGGGGGCCATGGCCGCTATCGAGCTGGTGACGGACAAGCAGGGCTGCGAACCCCGCGCCGACCTGGCGGCCAAGGTAACCGCCTACGCCAAGGAGCACGGCCTGATCCTGCTCAGCTGTGGCATGTATGGCAACACCATCCGTTTCCTGATGCCTGTGACTATTGAAGATGAGGTGCTGGAGGAAGGTCTTCAGATTGTTGAGGATGCCCTGGCAAGCCTGGCCTGAGGTCCGGCGTACCCGGCACTACCTAAACAGTGAGCTTTTCATTCAGGCAGCTGAGGTACTTCGTGGCGGTGTCAGAGATCGGCTCGGTCTCTGGCGCTGCCCGGGACCTTGCCGTTTCCCAGTCAACGATAACCGAAGCGATCAAAGAGCTGGAAAGTGACCTTGGCGTTGTCCTGCTGGAGCGGCATGCGCGGGGCATGGGGCTGACCCACAAGGGGCATGCCTTCCTTCGCCATGCCAACCGGATTCTGGCCGAGGTGAGCTATGCACGGGGGGTGTTCGCAGAACAGGAGCAGGTGACCGGCACCCTCAATATTGGCGTGACCTCTATTGTGGCCGGCTATGCCTTGCCAGATTTGCTGGCACGTTACCGGCGTGCGTTCAGCGCCACCGGAGTACAGGTAGTAGAGGATGCGCCGGAGTATCTCGAGCACTATCTGCTTAACGGCGAGCTGGATGTCGCAATCCTTATCCTGTCGGCGCTCGAGGAACGGACAGCCCTCAATACGGCGGTTATGGAAACCTCTCCTTTCCGGGCCTGGTTGCCGATGGGGCATCGCCTGGCGAACGGGCCTGAAATTGACCGGGACGTGCTCCTGGAAGATCGCTTTATACTCTTGAATACCGACGAAATCCGCCTGGCAACCGCCGATCTCTGGCATCGCGCTCGCCGCCAACCTCGCATGGCCATGCGTACCTCGTCAGTAGAAGCGGTGAGAAGCCTGGTGGCGACTGGCGCCGGTGTGTCGGTGCTTCCTGACCTTGTTTACCGGCCCTGGTCGCTGGAAGGCGACCGAATCGCTGGCGTCAAGTTGGCATCGCCGTTGCCGCCGGTAGAGGTTGGGCTTGCCTGGCGCCGCGGTGCCAAGCCATCGGACGCCGCGCGGGCCTTTATTGACCTGGCCCTGGAAGAGCCCGTCTCCCGCCATCGTTGATTTCCGGACCTGGTCGTTGCAGGTGTTCGGAAAAATCGAAAGTTTAACTCCCTTGACTGTTCCCTCTCATAAGCCTCCGTAGTTTTACCTATAAATATCGGAAAAATTGATATCTGTTTTCTGATTTTATTTATGGCGATACCTGTGTTGGTTTCTATACTCGAATTGGTAGCCGTCACTCATGTCGTCACAGAAGACATGGTGAGCCCCATAAAACGCGGGAGAAACATCATGAACAAGTTAATGTCGTCGATGCTGACGACCACGTTTTTCGTTGCAACGGTTGCTTCTGCAGCCGATATGAAAGAGTCGGTTGGTCAGGGTGAAGGTGCGGTGGATATCGTCGCCTGGCCCGGTTACATCGAGCGTGGTGAGACCGACAAGAACTACGACTGGGTCACGGGCTTCGAGAAAGCGACGGGCTGCGAGGTGCGCGTAAAAACAGCGAATACCTCGGATGAAATGGTTGCGCTGATGAACGAGGGTGGTTTTGACCTGGTAACGGCGTCCGGTGATGCGTCGCTGAGGATCATCTACGGTGACCGCGTGCAGCCCATCAACACTGACCTGATCCCGAGCTGGGACACCGTGGATGACCGGCTCAAGGAGGCTCCCTGGCATACGGTCGATGGCGTTCATTACGGCGTGCCCTACCAGTGGGGCGCAAACGTCCTGATGTACAACACCGAAGTATTCGGGGATCAGCCGCCTACAAGCTGGAAGGTTGTATTCGAGGAAATGACCCTGCCGGACGGCAAGTCGAACAAGGGTCGCGTGCAGGCCTTTGATGGGCCGATCTACATTGCGGATGCCGCGCTCTATCTCAAGAAACATCAGCCCGAACTGGGCATCGAGGACCCCTACGAACTGACCCAGGACCAATACTCCGCTGCCCTGGACCTGCTGCGGCAGCAACGCCAGATCGTTGGTCGTTACTGGCATGACGCCTTTGTCCAGATCGATGACTTTACCAACGAGGGCGTGGTTGCATCATCAGCCTGGCCCTTCCAGGCAAACATCCTCAAGGCCCAGGGCGAGCCAGTGGCAACACTGATTCCGGAGGAGGGCGCGACCGGTTGGGCGGATACCACCATGATGCACGTGGATGCCCCGCACCCGAACTGTGCCTATAAATGGATGGAGCATTCACTGAACACCAAGCTGCAGGGTGACCTGGCTTCCTGGTTTGGGTCGGTGCCGGTGGTACTGGCTGCCTGTGAAGATAATGAGTTGCTGGGTGAGAACGGTTGCCAGACCAACGGCCTGGATAACTTCGAAAAGATCAGCTTCTGGCGCACTCCGGTGTCCGCCTGCGGTGACGGCAAACAATGCGTTCCCTATTACCGCTGGGTAACGGACTACATCGCCATTCTGGGCGGTCGCTAAGGCGGGTGTGAGGCGTTTCGCCCCGCCATAGGCGCGGGGCGAAGTACGACAGGAGGCTCCATGGCAACGACGGTTCGGGAAACCATGTACGACACTGAAGGAAGTCAGGTGAACGAGGCAGCCGGTCAGAAAACCTCAGCCGTTGAACTGGCTGGCATCAGTCGGCACTTCGGCAAGGTCAAAGCGGTCGACAGTGTGGATCTGAGTATCCCCGAAGGTGAATTTTTCGGCATGCTTGGCCCTTCCGGCTCCGGCAAGACCACCTGCCTGAGGCTGATTGCGGGGTTTGAGCAACCGACAGCCGGCCATCTGAAGATCTTCGGCCAAACGGTTGACGGGGTGCCTCCCTATCGCCGTGCGGTTAACACCGTCTTCCAGGATTACGCACTGTTCCCGCATATGAATGTGATTGATAACGTGGCCTATGCCCTGACCGTTCGCGGTGTCGGACGCAAGGAAAGGCATCAACAGGCCATGGAAATGCTGGAGTTGGTGCGACTGGAAGAATTCGCCAGGCGACAACCGGCCCAGTTATCCGGGGGGCAGCGTCAGCGGGTTGCCCTGGCCCGGGCCCTGGTTGGAAAGCCGAGGGTTCTGTTACTGGACGAGCCTTTGGGCGCCCTTGACCTGAAACTTCGGGAGCAGATGCAGGTTGAACTCAAGACACTGCAACGTGAGCTGGGTATCACATTTGTATTTGTCACCCACGATCAGGGCGAGGCCCTCTCCATGAGCGACCGGGTGGCGGTTTTCAGCGAAGGTCGCGTGGTGCAGGTCGGTACTCCGGAAGATATCTATGAGCGGCCCGAGCACCGTTTTGTCGCTGATTTTGTTGGCTCCTCCAATATCCTGGAGCCGGCGTTCTGCCAACGTATAGGTGCTCCGGAGGGCTTGTGGAGCCTGCGGCCTGAGAAGATTCAACTCACGGACCAGTCGGTAACCCGGGAGAACAACGTACTCACGGTGTCCGCCGAGGTCAGCCACATGCAGTATCAGGGAGCGGTGCGTCGCTGCGTGCTCTCCGTTGCCGGACACTCCCTTTCGCTGTCTGTGCCGTCAAATGTTGAAAGCCTCGTCGTCGGGCAAACGGTTTATGCCCGGTGGAACCTCGATGACATGCACAGGATGGTATCGTGATGGCGCAGCGCGGTGTCCTCATGAACCAGCCTGCCGACGGCATCCTCGGACGGGTGTCCGACCTGTTTTTCCGCAAGCCGGGACTGTTGCTGCTGATCCTGTTGGGGCCACCCCTTATCTGGATTGGTGTGGTCTATGTTGGCTCGCTGGTGGCTTTGCTGGTGCAAAGCTTCTACTCGATTGATGAGTTTTCCGGTCGTATTGTCCGGGAGTTTACGCTGAAGACCTATGCCGAACTGCTGCGCCCCTCCAATCTGGATATCGTGCTGCGTACGGTCCTGATGGCCGCCTCAGTAACCGTTGTATCGGCCCTGATTGCTTTCCCTATCGCCTATTACGCGGCCCGGTTTGCCCGGGGCTGGGTCAAGGGGTTGTTTTTTATCGCGGTAATGCTCCCGCTCTGGTCCAGCTACCTGGTCCGGGTGTACGCCTGGAAACTGATTCTGGCCAACGAAGGTGTCCTGAACTGGACGGTGGAGAAAGTGGGCCTGACGCCGCTGGTGGACGCGCTGCTATCGATGCCGGTTATCGGTGGTCCCTCCCTGTCTTTCAGCTATATCGGAACGTTCCTGGTGTTTGTCTACCTCTGGTTGCCGTTCATGATCCTGCCAATCCAGGCCGCCCTGGAAAGGGTCCCGGCTTCAATGCTGGAGGCGTCCGGTGACCTGGGCGCACGTCCTGGTCAAACCTTCCGCAAAGTCATCTTCCCGCTGGCCCTGCCCGGCATCGTGGCCGGCTCAATCTTTACGTTTTCACTGACGCTGGGTGACTACATCGCGCCGCAAATTGTCGGTTCTTCCCGGCTGTTCATCGGCCAGGCGGTCTACATGCATCAAGGCACAGCGGGCAATCTGCCGATGGCCGCGGCGTTTTCAATGGTGCCGATTGTGGTGATGGCGATCTATCTGTGGATTGCGAAAAGGATGGGGGCTTTCAATGCGCTTTAAAAGAACACGGTCCGGTGCTTCGCTGAAGCTGAAAATTGGTGCCGTAGCGGGCCTCTTGTTCCTGCATCTGCCGTTGTTGCTGATATTTCTCTACGCCTTTACCACCGAGGAAAAGAGTTACCAGTTTCCGCCGCCAGACTACACGCTGAAATGGTTTGGCGTGGTCTGGGAGCGGCAGGACATCTGGGACGCCTTTGGGCTTTCCCTCAGAATCGCGCTGATCGCAACGGGTGCGGCCATTGTCCTCGGGACCCTGGCTGCGGCGGCGGTGGCCCGGACCCGTTTCTTTGGCCGGGAAGCCGTATCGCTTCTGATCATCCTGCCCATTGCGTTGCCCGGTGTGGTGACCGGTATTGCGTTGCGGTCCGCGTTCGACATCGCCGACATCCCGTTTTCCTTCTGGACCATAGTGCTGGGGCATGCCACGTTTTGTGTGGTGGTCGTCTATAACAATGCCGTTGCACGGTTAAGGCGCACGTCACCTTCTCTGCTGGAGGCCTCCCTGGACCTGGGGGCCAACGGCTTCCAGACGTTCCGCTATGTCTTACTTCCGAACCTGGCGACCGCCTTGCTGGCGGGCGGGATGCTGGCCTTTGCCCTGTCCTTTGACGAGGTCATCGTTACCACGTTCACCGCGGGGCAACAGACGACCCTGCCCATATGGATGCTCAGTGAGCTCGTTCGTCCCAGGCAGCGACCGGTGACCAATGTGGTGGCCGTATTCGTGGTGATTATCACCTTCCTGCCCATTCTCATGGCTTACTACTTCACCCGCGGTGGCGAGGCCACTGCAGGTCATGGCAAGTAGAAACCGCCAAGGCAATCACGGAGATTTCCCATGTCCCAGACAAGTAATGAAAAAAGTACCCAGGCCCTGTATACCCGGTTGCTGATAGGTGGAGACCTGGTGGCGGGCAGGGGCCCGGAAGAGCCCATTCTGAATCCGCGTACTGCCGAGAAAATTATCGGGCTGTCCGAAGCATCGGACGACCAGGTCAACCAGGCCGTTGCGGCTGCCCGGAGGGCTTTTCCGCGCTGGTCCCGAACCACGCCGGGTGAACGTTCGTTACTGCTGCTGAGGCTGGCGGATCGAATTGAGCAACAGGCCGAGACATTTGCCGGGCTGGAGGCGCTCAACTGCGGTAAACCCTTTCACATTGTTCTGGCGGAGGAGATTCCCGCGGTGGTGGACTGTCTGCGATATTTCGCAGGTGCCGCCAGGTGTCTGCAGGGCAGTGCCGCCGGTGAGTACATGGAGGGACATACTTCCATGGTGCGACGGGACCCGGTGGGCGTCATAGGCTCCATCGCACCGTGGAATTACCCGTTGATGATGGCCGCGTGGAAAATCAGCCCGGCCCTGGCCGCCGGCAATACGGTGGTGATCAAGCCTTCCGAACAGACGCCACTGACCAGTTTGTTGCTGGCGGAAGTCGCAGCCGAGGTCCTGCCCGCGGGGGTTCTTAACGTCATCACTGGCCGCGGAGAAAGTGTGGGCACATCACTGGTCAACCACCCGGACGTCGACATGGTCTCCCTGACCGGCGACATCGCGACGGGCAAGAAGATTCTCACCAGTGCGGCCAAGGGGGTCAAACGGACGCACCTGGAACTGGGTGGCAAGGCACCGGTCATTGTCTACGACGATGCGGACCTGGATGAGGTTGTTGAGGGTATCCGAACGTTTGGCTATTTCAACGCTGGCCAGGATTGCACGGCCGCGTGTCGAATCTATGCCGGGGCGGGTATTCATGACCGATTGGTGGAAAAGCTGGCGGATGCTGTGTCGTCCATACGATACAACCAGAACGATGATGATGAAAACGAAATTCCCCCGCTCATTTCAGAGCGTCAGCGGGACCGGGTGGCCAGCTTTGTGGCACGTGCCGCGGAGCAACCCCACATTGATGTGGCTGTAGGTGGTCGCAAGCCTTCAGGGAGTGGTTTTTACTACGAGCCAACATTGATAACCGGCGCCCTTCAGGAGGATGAGATTGTTCGCCGGGAGGTGTTTGGCCCGGTGGTCTCAGTGACCCGTTTCAGTGATGACGATGACGTTGTTGCATGGGCGAATCAGTCAGAGTACGGGTTATCTTCGTCGGTGTGGACCCGTGACGTCAGCCGGGCCATGGATGTTTCGGCACGCCTGCAGTATGGCTGTACCTGGGTAAATTGCCATTTCATGCTGGTCAATGAGATGCCCCATGGGGGCATGAAGCAGTCCGGTTATGGTAAGGATATGTCTATGTATTCCCTGGAAGATTACACCGTGGTGAGACACGTGATGATCAAGCATGGCTGAGCGCTGGCCAGGTCTCTGAACGGTGGATTTATCGATGAACTCGGGTATTCTCATAGGTTCTGATTCATTCCGAACGCTTAGAGAGTGCTGAGTTTATGTCCGATACATCCCGGGAGGCGGTGTTTGTCCGCGACGGAGATCTGTTCGTACCCTCCGAACTGGGCCGCGGCCCCTGGAGTCCCGATGCGCTCCACGGTGGAGCGCCTGCGGCCCTTTTGGCTGGCTATGCCGAAGAGATGGTCGGTGACCCGGAGATGCTGCTCGCCCGCCTGACCATGGAGCTGGTGCGTCCGGTGCCACTAGCGCCCCTGACAGTCACAGCAACCATGGGTAAGGGGCGCTCGGTGCGACGGGTGGAGCTGACCCTGTCTCACAGCGAGACCGTAGTCGCACGGGCAGTAGCGCTTTTCCTGAAGGGGGAAGACCAGGGTATTGAGCCAAGGCTGGAAGGCCATCCATTGTCGGGGCCGGAGCGTTGCCACGAACCTTTCCTGGTGCCCGGTATGGAGCAGGTCACTTCATTTCACTATACCGCCATGGATATCCGGGTGGCCCATGGGCAGACTGTGGGGCCAGGGCCGGCAGCGGCCTGGTTCCGCCTCAAGTACCCGGTCGTAGCTGGCGAAACCGTTTCGCCGGCCATGAGTGCGGTGGCCGCGGCCGACTTTGGTAACGGCCTGAGCTGGATCCTGCCCATTGAGGAGTTCACCTTCGTGAACACGGACCTGACGGTTTATCTGAATCGCCATCCCCGGAGCGAGTGGGTGGCGCTGGACAGCCGGATGACCGTTGAATCCAATGGTATTGGCCTGGTCCGCTCCGATCTCTATGACGAGCAGGGGTTGATTGGGGTGGCGCAGCAGAACCTGTTCGTTCGGGCGCGTAACCGGTGACCCGCACAGGCGGTCCACACCTTTCCGGACCCTGTCCAAACTGTCACTGAAACTGACGCTTCCGACCTTGTTCCGGCCAGTAGGCCGTGGCATAAACAGGGCTCTGATTCACTGGCGGGGCAAGGTCATGCAGAGATTTGAAGGTTTATACGTGGCGACACGTACGGCAAGGCTATACCGGACCATGTTGGTCATGGTGACCCTGCTTGTCTATGGGATGGGCTCACTGGCCCATGCCTCCTCTTCGGCGGAAACCGTTGTTCGCCTTTCCCCTCTGGGAACCATTGCCGAGCAATCCCGGGGGATGATCAAGGCGGGAATCCGTGATGGCCTGATAGCGACCGGACAAGTAGAGCCACTGGTAGCGGAAACCATCGCCGGGTTCGGCAGCAGTGCATTCGATACCCGTCGCATACGGGCCCGGCTGGTCAACGATCTGAACACGGACCTGAACGACCGACAGTTGCAGACGGTGGAGCGCTGGTACGAGTCGGACCTGGGGCAGCGCCTGTCACTGGCGGAAACGGAAGCCGCTATGCCGCCGGCCTGGGAGGCTATGGCAACGGCAGCGCCTGGCCTGCGCAAGCAGTTTGACGGTACCCGGCGTCAGCAGTTGTTTGACCGCTACGATCAGGCAGTGGGTGCCAGCCAGCGTGCGGTGGAAACGGCCCTGGCGGTCCAGCTTCACCTGGCGGAGGCCCTGGCCGCCCTCAGCGAGGGAGACACCGCGGAGTCTGTGAAGGAGCAGGTTCTGGCGAACCGGCCCATGATCGAGCGCCAGGTCGGCGAGCAGGTCTACCTGGCTTATCTTTACATGTACCAGGCATTCTCTGACCAGGAACTGGCAGAATACGTCGGCTTTCTCGAGTCACCTGAAGGCCGGGCTTTTACCGGGAGTGCCAGTAAATCCATCCATGCCGCTATCATTGAGCCGGTTTCCACGGTGGGGAATCAGTTGGTCAGACTGCTGGGGCCCGGGGGCGAATGACGCTACTGAAAGCCGCGTGTCGGTGGGTGGCCTTGCTGTTTCTGGCGGGGCTCCTGCTGATATCCCTGACACTCCTGCTCTTTCGTTACATTAACCCGCCAACCACGGCATTCATTCTTACCTGGCAGATTGAAAACCGCACCGGCGTTGAGCAGGAATGGGTGCCCCTGGAAGACATTTCTCCCTGGATGCCGCTGGCGGTTATTGCCAGTGAGGATCAGCGGTTTCTGGAGCACTGGGGCCTGGACCTGGATGCGATTGCCACGGCCGTCGACGCATTCCGGGAGGGGGATAGCCTGAGGGGAGCCAGCACGATTACACAGCAGACAGCCAAGAACCTGTTTCTGTGGAGTGGTCGAAGTTATTTCCGTAAAGGCTTGGAGGCCGCCCTGGCACTCGGGCTCGAGGGCTTGTGGAGCAAGCGGCGGATTATGGAAGTTTACCTCAATGTGGCAGAGTTCGGGCCGGGGATCTATGGGGTGGAAGCGGCCAGCCGGGCTCATTTCGGGATCAAGGCCTCACAGTTGACTGCGGAGCAGGCCGCCAGGCTTGCCGCAGTGCTTCCGAACCCTCGTGTCTACAATGCTGCTGCACCATCCGACTATATCTGGCGGCGTGTGTCCTGGATTCGTGCTCAGATGGGACAATTGGGGGGGCGGGACCTGGTCCGGCGGTTTTACTGAGAACGACCTCGACGAGCGCCGGTTGGTTCCTCCCGATCGTTCAGTACTTCTTTCTCGAAATGCCCGAGTACCGCGATCGTAATCAACGCAAAGGCCGACAGCAATGCAGCTAACGACAGGTTACCGATACCACTGGCCACACCGACGGCTCCTGCGATCCAGATGGAGGCACCAGTGGTGATGCCCTGCACGCTGCCCCGGGCCTGGATAATGCATCCGGCGCCCAGAAAACCGATGCCGCCAATCACGCCTTCCACGATGCGAGTCGGATCGATACGGGCCGAAGGGTCGCCGGTCGCGGTGGCGAAGAGTATATGCATACCCACCATGACAAACGCGGCTGCCCCCATGGCGACAAGCATGTGAGAGCGTAGCCCCGCTGGCTTGCCCCTGAGCTCCCGTTCGAGCCCCAGCAGGAACCCGAAGCCGGTAGCCACCGACAAGCGGATCAGCATGTCCATGAAAGGCAGTTCAGATGACTCCATGAACCCCTCCAGGTTGGCGCGCTAAAAACGGCCCGACGTCCGGAGACTGTCGGGCCAGAAGTACCTGAGTCAATCATAGTCGCCCTGCGGAATAGCTGCACGTCGAAAGCCCTGAGGGCGGAGCATGCCTTGGCCGGTGACGCCGCCTCGTGCCGCAGAGAGTCTGCACCTGGCTTCCTGCCAGGTGCCGGATGGTCGGTCAGAATGTGTAACGGAGACCAACGCGAGCGGTGTCAAACTCGGGACCGTCGTTGGTCACCTGGCCGTTGAAGTCATCCTCGTCGATATCCACGTTGTAGCGGTTGTACTCCGCAAATGCAGTGAGTGAATGGGTCATCATGAAGTCGACGCCGGCGCCGACAAACGGACTGACCTCGTCATAGGTCTCGTCTTCATCGAAGGCGCTGACTTCCATGTCCGAGGCGAAGGCACCCACCTTGCCATAGATACCAAAGGCCTCGGTGAGGGGCAGGCGGCCCTTGGCTGACAGTGAGAGGCCCTTGAGGTCAGAGCGCACTTCGTCATCACCGAACTTGCCGAAGTCGATGTAGTCCGCCTCCAGGGCGAAGAAAGGATTAAACTGGTAACCGGCGGATACGCCGTACAGATCGCGGTCATCATCGAACTCGCCGCCGTGGGCCTTGTAACCACCATAGCTACCGCTGATAAAGAAGCCGGAATTATCCCGCTCACCAGCGCCCTGGGCCATGGCAACTGGCGTGGCAACCGCAGCAGCGGTAAAAAGAGTCAAACAGGCAACACTGGACTTGATGCGCATAACACAGACCTCCTGGGTCATCTGTTGAATTCATGCTTCCGTTGCGTGTCGGTGTGCTCGACATCACATTATCCAGCGTAAATGAAAATCGGTAGCATCCAAGTTAAAACCTGAATACGCTTTGGTAATGAGGCTTTAATTTGTAGCCTGTTGAATCTGCGTTACTTTCAGCTCCCTGTTCAGCGGCGGTTCATCAACTCGATGGCATCGCCGATGGCCCGCGCCTCCGCTTCCAGTACGCTGGAAAGCAAGGCGTTCCCCTGACGGCGGGCGACGGTCAGTTGCCGCTGTTTGTTCTCGTGGAGGCGCTGGAGCAGGTCAGCCTGCTGCCTGGCAAGTCCCTGGTTCATGATGGTTCTCCGGTCGAACGTCGGTTTCCTTTACAGAACCCGTATCAACGGGGCCTCAGTGAGAGAAAACAGCATATTCCGCGCCATGACATCAAACATGCGCCAGTGATGGGCAGCTCGCTGTTTTACAGCCGTCTGGATGATCTAAAGAGAGACTGGGGGAGCCACCTGGTACCCTGAAGGCGACGATAAAGGGGGTATACTGACCCTGTGCGTCACAAAGGAGGCAATCGGTGCCGGACCTGTTTTCTGACCTGGACAACAACCCGGAATCCCTGGGCCCGGGTACATGGCTGTTCCGCGGTTATGCCCTGGACGTCGCGGATGAACTGCTGCAGGCCATTGGCCGTGTCGCCGAACAGTCACCGTTCCGGCGCATGAAAACCCCCGGAGGTCGTCAGATGTCGGCGGCGATGACCGGCTGCGGCGCCCGTAACTGGGTCACCGATCGTCAGGGCTATCGGTATAGTGAGCTGGATCCTGAGACAGGGCGCCCCTGGCCGACCATGCCGCCCCTGTTAACCCAGCTGGCAGGGGATGCAGCTGCCAGGGCTGGTTACCCGGGGTTCGAGCCGGATGTCTGTCTGGTTAATTGCTATCAACCGGGCGCCCGAATGGGGCTGCACCAGGATCGGGACGAACAGGATTTTCGCTGGCCTGTGGTGTCGGTATCGCTTGGGCTGCCAGCGGTATTTCTGTGGGGAGAATTGCGTCGTAGGGGTTCGCCGGCGAGGCTTCTCCTCGAACACGGGGATGTGCTGGTATGGGGTGGGGAAGACCGCCTCCGATACCATGGTATTGCGCCGGTCGCACATGGCCGGTGTGAGGCCACCGGCCATGTGCGTTACAACCTGACTTTCCGCAGGGCGTGTTAATCAGTTGCGGCTGGTCACTTCCAGCAGATGGTAGCCAAACTGTGTTTTAACCGGGCCGATGACAGTGTTCAGGTCGCTGTTGAAAACCGCCTTGTCAAACTCCGGTACCATCTGGCCAGGGCCGAAGGATCCAAGGTCACCGCCGTTGCGGCCTGACGGGCAACGGGAGTGCTCCCTGGCAACATCCGCAAAGTCCTGACCGTTCTCGATGGCCTGTTTGAGTTCTTCGCACTTCGCTTCTGTTTCTACCAGAATGTGGCGAGCTGTAGCCTGGGTCATGTTCAGTATCCCTGTTCCGTGAATGAGTCCGGAATGCTGCCTTTCCGGAACCCGTCTGGCAAGTCTTTTTGATGCCTGTCAGGGGAGTTCCTGGTGCTTCCTGCATCCCGATTCCCAATCACCACGCCCTGGCAGGCCCGGCACTGTCAGCCAGCCGCAGGGCGGTTCGGGCGAATGTGCAGGGCGATCCAGTGCTGGGCATGGCGGATCCAGCGGGCCACCGCCTTTGCAGTATTCCTGGCAGCCATCCGGGTATAGGCCCGGCGAAGCTCGACGGCATTGTGCAGTACGGTGGAGGGGACGGGATTAACTCTGGCTCGATCTTGCATACGTCTTACCTCCTGGTTGCATGGGTGTATTGCCTGATCGGGGCTGTGCCGCGGAGAAGGTAGTTTCCTGTCCGTCAGCACATGACTATTGTCTGGTTTCTTATGCGCAGTTTAAATACGTTAAACTGCATAGTCCCGTTGCAGATATGCAGTAACAAAAATCAATGACAGGACACCATCGATGGACTGGGATTACCTGAGATATGTACACGCCCTCGCCAATGGCGGGACCCTGGCCAGGGCCGGTGAGTTGCTCGGCGTGCATCAGACTACGGTGCTGAGACGACTCGATCAGATGGAGTCTGACCTGGCGACCCGGTTGTTTGAACGAAACCGTGATGGCCTGGCCCTGACTCCGGCCGGTGAACTGGCCTATCGGGAAGCTGAGCGACTGGCGGTGGATGTGGAAAACCTGGAGCGCCGGCTGGCAGGGCAGCAGACGGATCCGGAAGGACGGGTGCGGCTGGCTACGACAGACAGCCTGCTCAATGGGCTACTGGCACCGCTTCTGGGCGAGTTGATAGCGGCCTACCCGGGCCTGGATATCGAGGCAATCACCTGCACCGACGTGGCAGGGCTGACATTGAGGGACGCTGACCTGGTGCTGCGTCCTACCAACCAGCCCCAGGAAACCCTGGTCGGACACCGGGTCGGCAGTATCGAGTCGGCTATCTATGGCAGCCCTGCCTATGTAGAAAGGCACCCCTTCGATGAATCTGACCTGCCAGGCGATCACGTATGGGTAATACCGGATGAAAGCTTTGTTCACCTGGCTACCGGGCGCTGGTACCGCCGTAACCTTCGTCGCGCCGGTTCGACGCTCAGATGCAACAGCCTCTATGGTATGTTCAGCCTGATTCGCAATGGTGGGGGGCTTGGTGTTTTGCCCTGCTACCTGGGAGATCCGGCACCGGAACTGACCCGCCTGTCGGACCCACTGGAAGGCGAGAGCATCGACCTGTGGCTGCTGGCGCACCAGGACCTTCGCAAGATGGCCCGGGTCAGGGTGGCCATGGACTTCCTGGCACAACGCCTCCGTGACCGGCAACGGCAGCTTGAAGGCCAACCCTGACGGGTAACCACTGATTGCCGGGGTGGTACCAACAAACTTTTGCCAGCGCCGACAGACAGGATAGAAGCATGACAGCCCTGCGTCCCTCCAACCGATCCGTACCCATGCCCCGCACCGGGCCAGAGCCCGTGCCTGTGCAGCCGGAACAGGCAGCCGCAGCTCTCGCCGACTTCATCCGGAACCATCCCCGGCTGATGGTTCTGACGGGTGCAGGGATCAGTACAGATTCCGGTATTCCGGATTACCGGGATGCCTCGGGTGCCTGGAAACGCCGGCAACCGGTGCAGCACCAGGCCTTCCTGGCGGATGAGGGGTTGCGACGTCGGTACTGGGGGCGCAGCCTGTTGGGTTGGCCGGTTATGCGAAACGCGACGCCCAACCGCGCCCACGGGTACCTGGCTGAACTGGAGGCCAGGGGACACGTCAGTCTGTTGGTCACCCAGAATGTCGATCGCCTGCACCAGCGTGCCGGGAGTCGCCAGGTGGTGGACCTGCATGGTCGGGCAGACCAGGTCGTGTGCATGGAATGTGGTTATCGCTGCGACCGGGACCAGGTACATGGCTGGTGTACCGATCTGAACCCGGGCTTTCTCCGGTTTCGTGCGAGTGCCGCGCCGGATGGTGATGCTGACCTGGAAGTGGACTTCAGCGGTTTTCGGGTGGCGGACTGTCCCGACTGTCATGGAGTTCTGAAACCGGATGTGGTCTTTTTCGGCGACTATGTGCCGCGGGAACGGGTCAGCCGTGCCCTGGAGTGCCTGCGTTCAGCAGATGGGCTGCTGGTTGTGGGCTCGTCCCTGATGGTCTACTCCGGTCTTCGTTTCTGCCGTTATGGGCGGGACTGGGGAAAACCAATGGCTGCCCTTAACCTGGGGCGAACCCGGGCCGACGATATGCTGGACCTGCGCCTTAATGCGCGGATTACCGAAACCCTGGAGCTTTGCCTCGAGCAGCTGGGCCCACCCTGAAAACACAAAAAAGGCCCGGCAGAAACTGCCGGGCCAAGACGACACTCTGCAAGCAGAGTGTTACCCCCAACGATTGCCGGATTCCCTTCCGGCCTGAGCGACTGGTCCCTGGTCGCTGTGTTCCTCAAATCCCCCGATTGATAACTGCCTGGGTTACCACATCATCGATGGAGCAGATCGGGCTTTCCCGGTCGACCCATGCGTCGCCGCCGAAGTACTGCTGGAAGATCTTCTCGGCAGTCCGGGTAGCCAGTGCCTGGGTGCTCAGGGTTGGGTTCGGGCCGCCCAGGGAGTTGGGCAGGGCCGAGTTATCGGCTATGAACAGACCCTGCACCGCCCGCGCCTCGCAGTTCTCATCCAGCACGGAGTTGCGGGCGCTGTCACCCATGCGCATGGAGGACTGCAGGTGCAGCAGTACAGGTGCCCAGTCGCTGCGAATAATCTTCCTGGCACCGGCAGCCCGCAGGATTTCCGCTGCCCGGGTGGCCAGGTAGTCCCGGTTGCGCTGGGTACGACGTGAGCGACGGCGCTTGTTGATATCCACCCTTGCTACAGGGCCGTGGTCGTCCCGGAATACACGGGAAACGTCTACCTTGTTCTGGTATTCCACGTCGTCGTCGGTCAGCACCAGGATACTCATCTGGCGGTTGATGTCCGACATCACCTCCTTGAGTTCGGTGCCATAGACGCGACCGGAATCGCCGTCCCACGCTCCCTGGCCGCCAATACCGTTGGTGTAGGCGCCACGGATACCACTATCGCTGTTGGTCAGGTTGTTGGCCTGTACCCCTGGTGTATTGGCCGTGTTCTGGATGGCTCCGTAGCCCGGGAAGTCTGCCCGGGACGAGCAGGAGGTGCCCCTGGCGCCGCCGACGTCATGGTCGAAAATGCCGGTCACCCAGTCCAGGGCATGGTCAGTCAGGCCCCGTCCAACCCAGCCATTGGGGTCTGGCAGGTCGCTGTTCATCCACAGTCTTGGATTTTCGATGCAACCGCCGGCCATGACCACGACCCGGGCATCTTCCGAATGAATCTCACCGGTGTTGACGTCTCGCCATTCAACGCCCGTTGCCTTCTGCAACCGACGGCCCCACTGGCGGTCGGAAAGAATGCGGGTGACGTAGGCGTCGCTGATCAGGGTGATCGCCTTGCCGCCGGGCTTCCACAGATCCGCCGTCAGTGCCATGGGCATGTAACTGTTGTCGGTGGAGCGGCGGGCCTTGAGGTTACGTGGAGCTCCCTTGGGCAGCATGCAGCCCTGGAAACAGTGGCCGCACAGAGTACAGCCGCTGGCGTCGGGGTAGTTCAGCTGGGACGGGTCGCTGGTGCGTCCGGCGTTGCCGCCCGGCTGCAGGATCGCGTTCTCCTGGGGGCGGAAGCCGGCATGGGTGATGTCCTTGCCAGTGATCGGACTCAGCCCGGCTGCCTCGGCGGCCTGGAAGAAGGCTTGTTCCTTGGTGCCCATGGCTGCTGTCTGTACTGGCAGGGTTGCTTCCGTCCACTCGTAGTAGCGACGCATTTCGCCGTAACTGAACGGGAATTTGTGACGGGAGTCGTACATGCCGTGATCACGGCCGCGGTAGCCCGCAAACACGCCCGGCATGGCCCGGGGGCTGTTGCCGTAATAGTGCAATGTAGTGCCACCAACACCGGAAACCTGGGAGAAACTTCCGGGGGTGACCAGCTCACGGAACCAGGCTGGCTTGGCAGGATCAGAAGGGCCGAACCGCAGTTTGCCGGTGAGGGAGCTGTTCATGTGGTTTTCAAGGGCAGACCATTGCTGCTCCGGCCTGGCGTGGCGGGCACCCGCTTCGAGTACCAGGACGTCCAGGCCCCGCTCGGCCAGTTCCTTTGCTACTACAGGGCCACCGCCACCGGCGCCAATAATGATTACATCACGCATCAGACACTCCTCCGTCCCTGGTAATAACCAATAAAGTCATCGCTGCCGATGCCGCTGGGAGGCGCATCAGGCGCGTACTGGCTGAGTACCCAGCCTAACGGGCGCTGTGCCACTTCGCGGGTCTCGGGGTTGAATACGGCGAACTCGCAGTAACTGCCGAAGCCTGCAATACGCAAGATGAAGGCAACCATGGAAGACAGAACGCCCGGTGTCGCTTCCCGGTAATCCCGGTCAGGGATGTTCCAGGTGATAGCGCGTTTGAGCCAGGAGGATTCACTTTCCAGCTCTTCAAACACCCTGCACTTCTGCTCCCAGCCCAGGTTGGCGAACGGTGACGGGAACGGACCGTCGATGCTGCCTGCAACCCGGGTGGCTGCCAGGTTGACCAGCAGCGCCACCAGCACGGAGTTGGATACTTCGCCTTCCAGGTAGTCGGTAAAGGTGCTATTGAGGTTTTCGAGAAGGTATTCACCGTTCTCACCCACATCTCCGGCGGCCATCTCGGGGATATCCATCGGCTGGATCGCCAGGTAGGTGGCAATCGAAGCCAGCATCTGGCCCATGTAGGAGGCAGGCATGGGCACCAGCAGGTTCGTGCCCCCGGCCAGGTAAAGGTCGGCGCGGGTGGTGATGCCTCCGGGGTAGGGGGTGCTCACTCCCTGGTATTCGGAATAGGGGTCATTGCCGGGAACGCCGAAGGCGATCATGGCGAAGAACGTATCATCCCGTAGTCGGTCAAGGGCAGTGCGAAGCTGCTCTACGGTCCAGTCAACGGGTTCCACGTTCTCCTGTGGATTGTCGCGGCCCCAACGGCCCTTTCCCTTGTCGCGCCCCCAATGGGCGAAAGCCATGCCGGGATTGACGGCAGCGGCAGCGCCGAGCACACCAGAGCCGATCATTAGCTGACGCCTCCCGGAACTGATGGGTGAATTCGTCGATTTGGTTTCGGACACAAGCACCTCCCTCGCGGTTATTCGGGCCCACTGGAGGTGGCTGTGCCGGCCACCGGGCCCTGTTTTTATTGGAGAAACCCTGTTTCTCTTGTGTTGCGGACAAACAACGTTTCTCCGGCGCCGTCGCCGCACTGGCCATGTTCGTCAGCGAGGTAACGGCTTGGGAAATGTTAATGGCTGTTTAAGACAAAACCAGCAAATGTCTCGAAAAATAAGACACGTCTAACACTAATTATTTGCAGTTGAGACCCAGTTTGCATTTGACGGGTCGGGGCGGACAGTGAGGGAACCCGGCTGTCCGGAGGTGGGTTGGTATACGGAACCGGCCGGCACATAGGGCCTTTACAGAAATTTTACGGCATGGGGAACATAGGTTTACATCGGCAGCGGTACGGTGGGGCATGGCTGTAACGGCCAGGCAGTGCAAGCAAGACCTGACCACGAAAAGGAGATCAACCATGAGAAACCTGCTGATTGCTTTGTTGACTATTGGCCTGTTAGGTTCAGCGCCGCTGGCCCTGGCAGACCCGGACCGGAACGAATCCGGCTTCGTCAAGGCCCACGAACGCCATGACGGCTACCTGACCAAGCGAGTATACCGGGACCATCCGGGTCACCGGGGTCGGGGACACGATAAACACCACCATAAAAAAGGGCCGAAGTGGCATCATCGGGATCGTCATCACAGGCATAGCTATCGCGACCACAAGCGCCACTACCGTGACGATTACCCGAGGCACCGGCGTTCCTACCATGACCATGACCATGACCGTCGTGGTTCCTTCTTTGGCATCGCCGATGGGGACCGGGGTGTGCTGATCTGGAAAAACTGACCTTCCTCGCACCGGACCTTCGCCCTGGATA
The DNA here is from genome assembly GCF_900111555.1 of Marinobacter segnicrescens. GTDB lineage: Bacteria > Pseudomonadota > Gammaproteobacteria > Pseudomonadales > Oleiphilaceae > Marinobacter > Marinobacter segnicrescens. The sequence goes on along the minus strand of NZ_FOHZ01000005.1, from coordinate 19,447 downwards.
ACGGTCAGGCCCAGCAGTCGGTGTAACCTTCTCCGGGCCTGGCCGCCTGGAGGGGCCACCCGAGCGTGATAGAAATTATCTTCCTTTCTGATTGATTGCCTCTAATTTAGAAAATCTGCCAAACCGGTCTATATTTATACAGATAGACAGGTCGACCGTTCTGTCGCAATGGTGCGAGCGGATTTGAGGAGGCAGAATCTCATGGAACTGGCAAAACAGTCTGGCAAAACGTCGCTGCCCGGGCGGACCTCTCTCCAGGACTACCTTCGCGATCTGCTGGCTGAGGCGGATATCCAGGTTGGTGGTGACAGGCCCTGGGACATGCAGGTGAACAACCCCGGCGTGGCCGAGCGCATCTTTACAGAAGGCAGTCTCGGGCTTGGCGAAGGTTACATGGACGGGGACTGGGAGGCCCAGGCCCTTGATGAGTTCATCCACCGGGTATTGCGGGCCCGGTTGCACCGGCAGGTCCGGCCCGCCCGGGTATTACTCCATTACCTGAAATCGCGGCTGCTCAATCGCCAGACCGTGTCCCGCGCGAAGGAGGTGGGCGAACGGCACTACGATCTGGGTAATGATTTCTACCGTGCCATGCTGGATTCCCGCATGACTTATACCTGTGGCTATTGGAAAGACGCCGATACCCTGGAGCAGGCCCAGCAGGCAAAGCTTGACCTGATCTGCCGCAAGCTGCAGCTGGAACCTGGCATGCGGGTGCTGGATATTGGTTGTGGTTGGGGCAGTTTCATGTCCTGGGCAGCGGAACATTATGGCGTGGAGTGTGTAGGGGTTACCATCTCCCGGGAGCAGGCGGACCTGGCCCGGCAGATGTACCCGGACCTGCCCCTGGAGTTCCGGTTGCAGGATTACCGGGATGTGGACGAGACTTTTGACCGTATCGTCAGTATTGGCATGTTCGAGCATGTGGGTAACAAGAATTACCGCACCTATATGGAAGTGGCGCACCGGTGCCTGAAAGAGGGTGGCCTGTTCCTGCTTCACACCATCGGAAAGAACGAGCGGGCGCCCCAGTCAGACCCCTGGATGGACAGGTATATTTTTCCTAACGGGGAACTGCCTTCTGTCGGGCAGATTGGTGATGCGGTGGATAATCTTTTCGTTGTCGAAGACCTTCATAATTTCGGTTCCGACTACGACCGTACCCTGATGGCGTGGTATCGAAACTTCGAAAAGGCCTGGCCTCGTTTTGCCGAAGACCTGGGGGAACGCTTTTTCCGCATGTGGCGCTTTTACCTTCTGTCCTGTGCCGGTGCCTTCCGCGCCCGGGACCTGCAGCTCTGGCAGTGGGTCCTTTCCAAGGGCAACCCCGAGGGGGTCTATGCACGGGTCACCTGACCTGAATTTGCGCTGCTCTATGGAACTGATTGCCGCCCTGTGCGAGTCTGTCCCGCTATTCCGGGAACCTCGTGTTACCAGCCCACGTCGGCAGGGCATGCACAGGCTTCCCGTCCGTGTTTCAGTTTCCAGGGAGTATGACAGATGGTGGCCAGCCCCGTGGCATCCCGCGAGTTCCTGTTTCAGTTGTTCGATGTACTGGATGTCGGTGCCCTGTTGGCGCGCTCCCGCTACCAGGAGCATTCCGGAAACTCGCTGAGAGCTGTGGTGGAAACCTTCAGCCGACTTGCTGAAGGCCGCAGCAGCGCTGGTGACGGGCAGGCTGAGGCACTGGCAGAGGGATCGGTGGGTGTGGTGCCGGAAGTCGTTCTTACCCTGGGTAATGGGCTTTACCAGGCCGATGGCCAGGCAAGCCGCCTGTTCAGAACCCGCTCGGAAGATCTCCTGGCGGTACCCATGTCGGTCATTCTTTCTGCCTGGCAACTGTTTCGTCAAACGCTGGCCGGCGCCGAACGGTCGGAACTGGATGCTGTCGACTCGGTAGACCTCCGTGGTCGGCTGCTGAGCGCCAAGACCCGGTGTGAAGCAGGGTTGGCAATGGTGCTCTACGGGGCTTCGCTGGCCGAGGATGTCCAGAGTCACCCCGATCCGGGGCACCGGGAAACCAGTGAGCGGCTGCTGGCGTTTCTGGAGCCTGTGCTGGCCTGGTGGCCCGGACAGGCAGCCTGGCAGGCCGCCGTATCGCTCGGGGAGGTACCAGCCCGGATACCCGACCCGGTAACCGGCAGCCATTTCGCCCGGGAATTCCTGGGGCAGCGTGTCTGGAGCCATCAGAGCCACGGCTTGCAGCTTTTCCTGCAGACCCTGCAGAAAGACCTTGAAGCGGCGGTTACACAGGACACCCGCCAGTGGGCCCTGTCACTGAGCGAAACGCTGCAACGGGCGGTAAAGGTAACACAGGTACTGGGCAAGGAATTACAGGCTGGTTCGCGGCAGCGGGTGCTAGCCAATGCTGGCCGGTACCTTCATCTGTTTGGTGAGATAGTGGCAGGCTGGATGTGGCTTCGCCTTGCCAACGCCGCAACACTGCGACTTCCGGGGGCCGAACCGGAGGACGAAGCTTTCCTGAGGGGTAAACTGCAAGCGGCCCGTTACTTCTTCCACTGGAGTCTGCCTGAGGTCGCCCAGGACCTGGTGCTGCTGCAGAACCAGGACACAACCTGTCTCGACATGAGGTCGGCCTGGTTCTGAAGCTCAGGCAAAGACGCCGATGAGGATCACGCCCAGTATGATGCGGTAGGCCACGAACGGCATCATGCCGATGCGTTTGATGAATGCCAGGAAGTAGTGGATGCACAGGTAGGCCGATATGCCAGACAGGGCGATGCCGGCGGCCATGGCCCCCCACTGGATGGGCTCCGGGGTTTCCAGCAGTGACCTGATCTGCAGGCCACTGGCCAGCACGATGACCGGGATCGACAGCAGGAATGAAAAACGGGAAGCGGCTTCCCGGTTCATCCCCATGAACAGTGCAGCGGTAATGGTAATGCCGGACCGCGACGTGCCCGGGAACAGCGCCAGCGCCTGGGCACAGCCGATGACCAGCACGTCTTTCCAGTTGATCTGTGCTTCGGTGCGGTCGCCCCGGTGGCGCAGGTCGGCCCAGGCCAGCACTATGCCGAACACAATCAGGCCGGCGGCAAGGTACAGGGGGGATCTCAGAACGGTTTCAATCGTGTCCTTGAAGGCGAGTCCTGCGAGGCCCACTGGAATGGTGCCGAACAGTACCGCCCAGGCGACCCGGGCATCTTCATCTGGCTGGCGGTTTTGCAGGGAACGGAGCCAGCTGCCGGTCATGGCGGCCAGGTCGCGGTGGAAATAGAGTACCACTGCCAGCAGACTGCCAAGGTGCAGGGCTACGTCAAAGGCCAGGCCCTGATCCTCCCACTCAGTCAGTACCGGCACCAGGATCAGGTGAGCGGAGGAGGATACCGGCAGAAATTCGGATATTCCCTGTACCAGGGATAGGATGACGATCTGAAGCCAGTCCATGGTGGATCCTGTGGGCGAAGAGTTTGGGTGGTAGTCTGTCGAAAGCCGGCTATTCTAAACAAAAAGCGATAACAACGAACAGTGAACAGAAGGAGACAGGCAAGGACATGGCCAATCCGAGACCGGTACTCGAAACGTCCCTCCGTGCAAAAATCACCCACTATATGCTTCAGCAGCAAATCATCGAGCTGGTTTACCGGGACTCGTCCGGGCAGGTGCAGGTCGTACATTCACGTATAAGGGACCTGTTCACCCGCCCGGGTGGAGACTTCGTGGCCCTGGACAAGGGTGTGCTGCTGGCGGTCGATCATATCCTGATTATCGATGGCCATAACCTGAACGGTTATTGATTACAGGTAATAATGAGGCAATGCAAAATATACATGTCCTGCCCTAGTATCGGTGGTGATCACACGGTGACTTGAATCACGTTCTGGAATGGAGTCGTGACGCCGTGTTCTCACCAACCAAAAGGGATGACCAATGAAAAAGCTGACGCTGAGTTTCTTCACACTGATGTTGCTTCTGGGACTGGCGGGTTGCAGCGATGACAGCGACGAGGGCGCCGACCTGGACCAGGCGGCCGAGAATGTCGAAGAGATGGCGGAAGATGCAGCCAGTGCTACCGAAGAGACCTTCGAGGATGCAACCGGCACGCAGGAAGGGCCGATAGAGGGCGCCGCAGAGTCTGCTTCTGATACCGCTGATGAAGTGGGTGAGGAAATGCAGGAAGCCGGCGAAGAGATCGATGAGTCCATGGATGAGGCCGGTGAGGAAATGGAAGAAGGTGCAGACGAAATGGTCCAGTAAAACGACCCTGTATCTCTGACTATTGAAAAGGCAGGCACCGGGAGGCGCCTGCCTTTTCCGTTATTCGGATCGGGGATAGCCTGGATGACCACCCCCGATCCTGGCTTGCTCCGTCAAACGGCGATTTCGCCACCGTCTTCGCGGGTGATCACGACAGTGGCTGATCTGGGCCGGCTACCTGCCGCCCCTACCTCGGTCGCGTCCCGCGAGGCTGCCGGCCAGGTGCTGACATCCGTATTGAACAGCTCGGCCGAGCCACCCTCGCCGGGGTGCTGGACATTGACGAACAGTGTTTTTGCATCCGGTGTCAGTGAAATCCCGGTGATCTCACACCCCCGGGGCCCTACGAAGAAGCGCTTGAGCTGGACATCGGTTGCGCTTTGCCCGATCCAGGATTCGACGGTGGACGTCACACCATCGTTGTCCGTCGTCATGACAGTCTTGCGTTCGCCATCGCGCACCGAACCGGGAATGGCCACCAGCATCTGGTTGTTGGTCACATCCGTCAGCGCACCATCATCCGTCTGGATCCAGATAACGCCCCGGTGGTCGATATAGAGGCCGTCCGGGCTAGAGAACTGATTGTCCACTGTCAGGCCAGACAGGTTGTAATCGGTATCACGGTCTGCCGCAGAACCGAACAGGAAGATATCCCACTCGAAGGTCGCTGCGGTGTTGTCGTCACTGGCCTCTTTCCAGCGAATGATATGGCCATTTGAGTTAACGGCGCGGGGGTTGGCCGGATCGGTTTCGTCAGCGGGGCGATTGCTCTGGTTGCCGTTGGTCAGGGTCAGGTACACCTCGCGGTTGATGGGGTGTACGGCGGCCCACTCCGGCCGGTCCATCTTCGTGGCACCCACGTGGTCTGCAGCAAGGCGGGTGGCCACCATGACATCACCCTGGTTACGGAACGGGTAGAGGGGGTTGTTCTCGTCAAGGCCGTTGACACCGTAGCTCAGTTCTTTCCATTCGCCAGTGCCGTCCTCACTGAATACGGCGACGTAGAGTTTGCCGTCGTCCAGGTACTTGTCCCCTGCCGCCAGTCCGAGGGTGGCATCGGCCGGGTCCCAGTTGGCGGTCGAAACATACTTGTAGACGTACTCGCCCCGGGAGTCGTCGCCCGAGTAGAACACCAGGGGCTTGCCTTCAACAGCTGGCGCCGCCCAGACGCCTTCATGGGAAAAACGGCCGAACGCGGTACGCACACGGGGTTTCTGCGCAGGACGGAACGGGTCTATTTCAGTGGCGAAGCCGTGAAGGTTGGCCTCGTTGCGGTAATCGTCCAGCGGAGAGGCCGCGGTGGCGGTCACGTCAAAGCGGGCATAGACATCGTTGCTGCTTGCCGTATCCCACTCGCGATAATTCCATCCCGGACCGATCACGTTGCCATTCAGGCCAATGGCGTAGCGGCTTGCCAGGGTATTCTCGGCGTCACTGCGGTTCGCGGTGTCATCAGTGCGGGTAAAGTAGGCGTACCAGTTCTCCTCAGCAGCAATGTAAGTGCCCCAGGGAGTGTAGCCGTTGGCGCAGTTATTCATGGTACCCCAGCGTTTGATGCCCTGGGGGGAGCTCTTGGTGCGCAGCAGGTCCGAGCCCGCTGCGGGCCCCTTGACGTCCATCTCGGTGAAGATGGTGACCCGGCGGTTGTACTGGGAGTCGCGAACCACTTCCCAGCGGCCATCGACCTTGCGGACTTCAATGCAGGAGACGCCATGGCCATTCATCTCACGGTCCACTTCAATCAGCGGACGGCTGCCGCCATTGTCGGCCGCGCTGGTGACCCCGTTCTCGTGCAGCGTCGCGTCTTCAAGGTTTTCGTGGTTGACGCACAGAATGCCCCGGTCCGAGCGATTCGGGTCGTAACGGCCGTCGTCGGAGATTCCGAAGAACCACATGCCATCGTGCTCATCGCCTGAACGACGGTCAAAGTCCACATCCGTGCCGTTATTGAGGTATTCGGACAGGCCCGCTTCGATCGGGTCGCCCTTGGCATAGAGCACTTCGGCACGGTAGCCCTGAGGCACGATGACACGGTCCTCCAGGGAGGTGGGAACAGAGTCAAAGCCCAGACTTTCGGGGGTTATCGTGGCGGTGCTGGTTTCTCCGGATGCCGCTGTGCCTGATGAGGAACCACCACTACCACAGGCAGACAGCCCCAGCGCGCTGACAACGCCCAGCGTCGCGGCGGACGCGGAGCCTTTCAGCAGGGTCCGTCGGGAAAGCCTGGCGGAAACAATGGTCTCGAAGGCGGGGTTCTGGCTTTTATTACTGTCTTCAACGGGATGATGTCCCATAGTGCGCTCCTTGGTCTCTCTTTACTGCCAGCGCTGCCCGGAAGGGGGAAGGCTGGCAGGCATCGGGTGTCTTGGGTCAGGCAAAGCTTGGCGTGACTTGGTGACAGTTCGTTGACCGGCGCGTTACAGGAAGATAAAAGCATACAGCTGTGCGGGCTGTGGTTACGGAGTCGGATTCGTTCGGGTGAGTGTCAATTGATGTAAATTCCATGTCCCATATCACTAAAGTCGGATTCCCTCGGTGTTACTTTGTCGTATGCTGATTTGAGCAGAATATGATCAAAACAAGAATAGTGAGGACACCATGGGCGTTTTGAACCGGTTTACAGCACTGGCCGGACTGGGTTTGTTGCTGGTTACCTGCGCAACAGCAGGCGTAACGGTCAGGTTTGCAGGCGCGAGCCCATGGCAGGTGTTCGTGGTTACACTGATCGTAGGCCTGTTGTTGGCCCTTGTCTGGTGGTACCGGCTTGTCGTTCCCCATGCGCGGGCGTTAAACCAGCTCTCACGGGGTGAGCTTCCCGATGATCATCCCCTATATCAACGATTCAGCACCCTCCTGGAACAAGCGGCGGCCGGCAGGGCCCTCACAGAGACACTATCGGGCTCGGCGGACCATAATGCCGTTTCTGCTGCCGAAGTGTCCTGGGCAGCTGATCAGCTCAAGCAACGCCTTGATCGACAGGTCACCGAAATACGGCAAATGGCCGACTATGCCAGCCAGGTTACCGAAACGGTCCGCGAAAGTGCCCGCAAGGCAGGAGAGGCGGCGGAAGTGGCCCGGGGAGCCAGTCGTCTGAGTGGGGAAGGGCGTACGGCGCTGGGAACAGCGCTCGGGGATATCCGCCAGGTTTATCAGCAATCAGAGCAGAACCTGAACCTGATTCGCGACCTTGATGGTAAGTCAGACAAGATCCAGGGCGTGACCTCGGTTATCGAGGCCATTGCCGAGCAAACCAACCTGCTTGCCCTGAACGCCGCCATCGAAGCGGCCCGGGCCGGCGAGCAGGGTCGGGGTTTTGCGGTCGTTGCGGATGAGGTACGCCACCTGGCAGCCCGGACCACCGAGGCCACTACGGAGGTGGCCGCTGTGCTGGCGGATATCCGCGAATCCACCGCGCGCATCCTCGCAGGCGTCGAAGAGCTGGCCTATACCGTTGACCGGGGGCTGGAGTCGGTCCAGTCGGTGTCAGGTAACCTTGAGCAGATCGGGGAGCAGGCCGACCTGCTGGAAAGTGAAGTGGACGTCATCGCCGAGGGTGACCGGGAGAACGAGCGCAACCTTGAGCAGATTCTGAAGGGGGTCGAGACACTGCGGGATGAAATGGCCGAAAGTGACCGTGGGGTGGGAGACCTGGCTACCCAGGCTACCCGCCTGATGGACCTTGCGGAGCAGGCCAACGCGGCGTTTGCGGCCAACAGCCAGGCCAGCTATCACCGCTTCTTCTTCGATCAGGCAACCAGTGCCGCGGGAAAGATTGGCGAGCGTTTCGAAGAGGCACTGCGACTGGGCGAGCTGACTGAAGGTCAGTTATTTGACCGAAACCGGCAGCCGGTTGCCAACACCACGCCCACCAAGTACCACAGTGGCTTTGATGCCTTTACCGACAAGGTGCTTCCGGCTATCCAGGAGCCGGTGGTGGCCGCCCACGATGCCCTGGTCTTCGCGATCACTACGGCCCCGGACGGTTATGTGCCTACCCACAACCGGGCCTTTGCCCACGAGCCAACCGGCGACCCCCAGCAGGACCTGGTTCGCAGCCGCAGCAAGCGACTGTTCAATGATCGCACCGGTGCCCGTTGTGGCAGCCATACCGATACCATGCTGCTGCAGACCTATCGACGGGACACCGGTGAGATCATGCATGACCTTTCGGTACCGATATTCGTGAACGGCCGTCACTGGGGTGGTTTCCGTCTTGGCTATCGCCCATCCGGTCATTGAAGTGATTGAGGTACACCCTATACTGGTTGTGCATTCCCAATGACAGGACCGGCCCTTGAACGATCAGGACAGCAATCAGGAATACATACCCGCCCGTCGCCGTGAGCAGCGCTACAGCGACGACCCTCTCTGGAAAATCGTGGTCGTGGTCTACCTGTTGCAGGCCCTGGCCATACCCACCAGTGGCCTGATGGCGGTGGCCGGTGTCATTATCAATTACCTGAAACAGGACGAGGTGCGCACAAGTCCCCTGGATGCCCATTTCCGCTGGCAGATCCGCACCTTCTGGATCGCCCTGTTGTGGGCGGTGATCGGTACCGTGACGACCTTCCTGATTATTGGCTGGTTTATCCTGGTCGGGCTGGCCATCTGGTACATCTACCGGGTGGTACGGGGCGCCCTGGCCCTGAACGATGGCAGGGCGCCTTGATTGCACGTCAATCAGCTTTCTGAACCCGCAGAAACCTCTTCCAGTCGCAGGGCACTGATCGTACCAGCCAGTCCCATCAGTCCCAGGGCCAGGATAACCGCTACCTCAGAGATGATGGAGATCAGGGCAGTCAGGCCACCGGCGGCTAGCAGCAGCAGTCCGATGACCGAGTTGCTGACAGAGGTGTAGTCAGTACGCTTGTTGCCCCCGGCCATATCCACCAGGTAGGTTTTGCGGCCCAGCCTCACGCCCGCATGGGCAATGCTGAGCACAAAGAACGCCAGCGGGTAGAACCACATTCCGCCCACATCATCCCCCGCCGCCAGTGCAATGAGCCCCACCAGCAGGCAGACACCACTGGCAATGGCAGCACCGCGGATCATTACCTGGCGGCTGCTGGCGTCAGCCATCCAGCCCCAGACGCTGGCACTGACGGAACTGGCCAGGCTGCTGGCCAACAGGAACACCCCCAGCAACCAGGCAGAATCTGCCTGGTTCTGGGCCAGTAATACAAAGTAGGGTGAGGCCAGGGCAGAGCAAAGCAGGAGCGCCCGGGTAATCACGAAATGGCGAAATGGCGGGTCATCCCGCAACAGCCCCAGATTACTGATCGCATCCTTGAGGGCATTACCACCACCGCTGGTTTCCCCCTCGTATTCATCGACACTGGCAAACAACAGCCCGGCGATAATCCACAGCCCGCCGGCGAGCAACAGCAACAGGCTGTAGAACAGCATGGACGGGTCGCCCCGGTCCCAGAACAGCAATACCGTCAGGATGACGGTCATGGTTCCGCCCAGGGTGGTTGCCAGGCCCGACAGCCGGCCCCGGCGGCCCTTGGGGATACACTTGCCCTGTACATCCTTCATGGACACAGAGCAGAACCCCCGGGCCAGCGAGAACACCACCAGCGCGGCGACGACAGCACCGCCGGCTGCATACCCCTCGAGGAACCAGACGCTGGCAGCCATGGCCATCACGCTGATGGCCTGGCCGAAGGCTCCCAGGGTCCAGAACCACTTCCGCACAGGCTTGCGGCGAACCCAGGCGCCGATAACCATCTGGGGCAGCATGGACCCGGACTCCCGGATGGGAACCAGCCAGGCTACCAGGCCGGGGGCGCCCACCGCGTTGAGTAGCCAGGCCAGCACGGTTTTTGGGCTGATCAGCAGGTCGCCCAGCTTGGTGAGCACGTTACTGGCAAGGATCAGGAAAAAATTACGGGGAACCTCGCGACAGGCCTCTTCCGGCAGGTCGCTACAAGTTCGCGCATCCTCTTCGTTGGCAATCAGGGCATAGAGCTGCTCGGTGGTGCGGTTGGCATCCGGTTGTCTGCTCAAGGGCAACCTCTCGTGCTGGTGGGTGTCAGTGGCGGTTACATAGGGTACCAGCCCCGGCAGTGCATTCGTATCGGCCCCGGACTTGCCTGACGGCGGCTGAGTGGGGCCTAATGGCCGACTGTATGGTCTGAACCCCGGAGCCCGCTCGATGCTCAGTTATCTCCATGAATTCCACGCCGGTAACTTTGCCGATGTTCACAAGCATGCGTCCCTGATCCTCACGCTTGCCATGATGCAGGCCAAGCCTTCGGCAATCGCCGGCTTTGACACCCATGCGGGCAGCGCGATGTACGACCTGGCCGGTGAACGGGCAAAAAAGACTGGTGAGGCGGAGAGTGGCATCCAGCAGGTCTGGAAACTTCGCCACCGGCTGCAGTCATCGGACTGGTCACCCATGCTGGCGGAACTGGCAAGGCTGAATCCGGGCGAAGGACAACTGTCCCGGTATCCCGGGTCACCGGCATGGTTCGACTGCCTGCAACGGGAGCAGGATTCCCTGACAGCTTTCGAGCTGCATTCCGGCGAGTCCTCGCGACTGCAGGATTGGGCACGGGGGCACCGGGTGACAGTGCAGGCAGGGGATGGCCTGGAGGGGCTGCTGCGTGCACTGCCGCCCAAGGCGCCCCGTTTGCTGGTGCTGGTCGACCCGTCCTATGAAATCAAGGAGGACTATCAGCGGGTAGCGAAGACATTGGCGCAGGCCTGGACCCGTTGCCGCCATGGTGTGTTCCTGGTCTGGTACCCCATGCTCACCAGCGGACAGCACCGAGTGCTTCCAGAGCAGCTTGTGCGCCTGGGTATTCGAAAGACCTGGCACAGTGAGCTGGTACTCAGGCAGCCACCGGAACGCGGCATGACTGGTTCAGGTATGGTGATAATCAACCCGCCCTGGGGCTTCAGTGACCGCTTCGGTGCCATGATGGCCGAAGTATCGGGAGACCAGGGGCTGAACGCCGACCATAAGCAAACCTGGCTGGTTCCTGAGTAAGGCCGAAAAAGCGCGGGGCCTTATGGTTTTATTGCGGGGTCTGGTGCGGAGGCTTCTTCCTGCCCTGCACTTCGCTCAGCTTCACTTAGCCGTTGTATCCGCCCCAGGATTTGCGCCCCCCGTTTCCCGGCCTGCGCCCGGTAGGCGTCGACTGCGGGTCCGGTAGCCTCGTGAAAGCCGGTCCTCTGCTGCTCGTTGAGTGAATGAATGCGGATACGTCCGGATTCACGGAGTTGTTGAAGGCTGCGCTGGTTGTATTCCTGCTGAATCGCATCGATAAACTCCGGCATGCCTTTAATTGCTCCATGGAGCCACTCACGATGAGTGGTGTCGAGGTCCTGATACCACTCGCGATTGCTGACTACGCTGGCGACAAAGCGGGTCGCTGCTGGCAGGGTCATGTGGGACTGAAACTCTTGGAATTGCATTTCGGCGATGGCAAAGGCCGGATTACTCTGCCCATCTACCTGGCCAAGTTGCAAGGCTTCATGCACTTCGCCGTAGGGCAGGGCGACAGGGTCAGCCCCCCAGGCTTCAAAAACAGCGTTGTGCATGGGAGCCGTCATGGTTCGCATGCGCAGTCCGGAGAAGTCCCCGGGTTCAAGTAGCGGCTGGTTGGCGGTCCACGCTATCCAGCCCTCCGGAACCAGTGACATCAACTGTAACCCGGCACTCGCCCAGGCCTGTTCCAGCAAGGAGCCCAGCTCCGGGTCAGACAGGATGGTGCGCGTGGCCTGGTCATCTTCCGGAAACAGGTAAGGCAACAGGAACACACCGGCCTCGGGAACTTTATCAGCTACATGCCCGGGTGATGCAAAGGCCAGGTGAACCCGGCCGTCCCTCACCAGGCCGGTCAGGTGGGGCGAGTTTCCAATGGAACCGTAGGGATATATTTCCACCTGTACCTGGCCGTCGGAAAGTTCCTGTATCCGGCGACGGAACTCCTGTGCCCAGGCGTCCTGAACGCTGCCACCGACTTCTTCCAGTGCGAACCGCCAGGTCTCCGGTTCCGGGTCTCCCGGGAGCAAGCCAGTCATTACTTCATCGTTGTCGCTGCAGGCACCCAGGAACAGGCTGCTGGCCAGTATCACCATCAGTGACCGGGTGGGTACGGCTGTCATCGGATCGTTATCTCCGTCGGGGCTCGGATCGTGCAGTACAGGTTATCCCAGGAGGCTGTACGGAGGAAATCCTCGCGAAAGACAACGTCGTTGTTCGAGCAAAAAAGCCCCGCTCAGGGGCGGGGCAAAATCTGGCAGGAACTTCTGCGTTTGCGCATCGGGTTGCTTGCCAGCTTCCTTGTTACATCAGTGCGTCGACCCGGTTACGAACGCTGGGCTCGCTGTTGTATGCGGTAGCGATAGCGTTGTAGGTGGGGATATCGAGGCCGGCGTCCTCGATCACAGAGACCATTTCGTCATTGGCTTCGATCTGCAGCTCCTGGGCTTCTTCCTGGGAGCCGGCGTCTTCGATCTTTGCCATGTATTCATCACGGATGTCGTTGATGCCGCTCTGTGCTTCCACAAACTTGCGCAGCTCGGCGTCGTCAAAGTCGGTTTCAGCTTCGCCGGACGCGGCCGGGTTAGTGTAGGTGCTCTGGTCGGTTTCCGTCGGCTGGCTCTGGGTCTGGGCGTAGACCGCTGGCGCGCCGGCAAGGAGGGCGATGGATACGGTTGCAGATGTGAGAAGCTTTTTCATGGTCAATCTCCTTGGTCATTGAGTGGGGGTTAGCCCGTTTGGGAACATCTTTGTTTGCTGGGCCAGTGACCAGTCAATTCCTGTGCCAGATCGTCATTCTCGTTTATATCGTTTTAAAATCAATTACCTGGGTGCTTCCTATGATGACAGTCGCTTAATCCGGATTGAGGCATATTGCCACATGTGACATCCTTTTGTGGCATTTGCGCATAGGGAGTTCATTCCATGGGGCGACTTCCGGGCAGCGCCCGCGAGGTATTTCACACGGTAAGGCTGACCCTGCTGCTGAGTATCGTGGTCCCCCTGATGCTGGTGGTCGGGGCGGGTATCTTTTTTGCCGTCAGTGCCATCGAAGATAACCTTGACGAACGTTTGCGGGAAGACCTTGAGCTGGTCGCCCGGGCTGCCAGCGGGCCGCTGGCCAGGGCCATGGAAGATGGCAACGATATCGTCCTGGACGACACCCTCAAATCCATTTTCCGGATCGGGCGTGTGTACGGTGCCTCAGTGTTCGATGCAGACGGGTTGCAGGTTGCCAGTCTCGGTGTGGCAGATACCAGCATCCGTTCCAGTCGCAGTGCCAACCAGGTTATCCAGAGTGGTGAGCGGGGTGGCACGTTTCGCCGGGTGGACGGAGTGTCGGTGTTCTCCCAGTTTACCCCGCTGATTGCCGAAAACGGCCGTATCAACGGCCTTTTGCAGGTCACCCGCAAACGCAGCGACTTTCACCGGCTGGTAGCGTCGGCAAGGGTCTGGGCGGTGGCGCTGTGGTGTGCGGTGCTGGTCGTGGTCAGCCTGGTAGTGGTGTTGGGGCACTATGGCGCAGTGGGCCGTTACGTCAGCCGGCTGGTGGCTGCCATGCAGGGGATGGGGCCCGGCAACTGGCCGATCTACTCACGTGCATCTGGCCCCCGTGAAATCCGGCAGCTCCATGAAGGACTTCGGGACCTCGGTGATCGCATGGCCAGGGCGGAGGAGGAAATCCGTGAACGGGTCGCCCGGGAACGAGAACTCGGTGAGCAGCTGGAGTACCAGGAAAAAGTTGCCATGATCGGCCGTGTTGCCGGTGGCGTCGCCCACGAGCTGGGCGCGCCCCTGAACGTCATCCAGGGTCGTGCATCCATCCTCGCCCGGCAGGGGCTGGGGCCAGACAGTCAGCGACACCTGGATGACATCAACCACCAGGTGCAGCGAATGACGCGGATTATCGAACAGTTGCTGGACTGTTTCCGGCATGTGCCGGATGCACGCCGGCCGGTCGACCTGGCGTCCATGCTGCGGGAACTGGTGACTGGCCTGCGGGAGGATCCTCGCGCCGGAAACGTCCCGGTAACCCTGAATCTGCCGGAGGGTGACGTTTGGGTCAATGCCGAGCCAACCCGGCTGGAACTGGCCTGCCTGAATGTGATCCGCAATGCCTGTGAGGCCGCACGCGGCCAGGTGGTGGTGGCAGTTACCAGGGCTGGTGAGTATTGGGATGTTCAGGTCGATGACGATGGTCCGGGAATTTCCGGGGCGCTTCGGGAGCGTATTTTTGAGCCCTTCTACAGTACACGCCCTGCCGGTGAGGGCACGGGCCTGGGCCTGGCCATGGTGAAGAGTGTTGTCAAGGAACACCAGGGCCGCCTTGTTGTTGCAGACAGCGAACCGGGAGGCTGTCGCATGACCCTGTCCTGGCCCGCCGCTACGCCGCCGTCACCAACCTCTGAGGTAGCTCCATGAAAGCATCGGAAACCCTGCTGCTGATCGAAGATGACGCCAGTCTGCGTACGTTGCTGCAGGAAGAGCTGGCCCTGGACGGGTACCGCATGCTCGTGGCAGCCAACAGTGCAGAGGGTGCTGCGATGGCGCTGGTGGAGGCTCCGGACCTGGTCATCTCCGATCTGCGCCTGCCCGACGGCGATGGCCTGGATGTTCTGCGCAAGCTGCAGGCGGAAGGCCGGGTAGTGCCCTTTGTTATCATCACCGCCTTTGGCACCGTGGACCAGGCCGTAGATGCTTTGCAGGCAGGTGCCGACGATTTCCTGACCAAGCCCTTGTCCACCGAGCATCTGCGTCTGAAGGTGCGACGGTTGCTGGCCCACGCGGCCCTGAGTCATGAGCTGGCTCGCTACCGGTCAGCGTCCGGCGCACCCGCGAACCTGGGCCTGGTGGGTGAAAGTGCCGCCATGGACCGGCTGCGCCGGGAAATTCGCCAGGTTGCGCGTAGCGAGGCCTCCGTGCTGATCAACGGTGAGAGCGGTACTGGCAAGGAGCTCGTCGCCCGGGCGATCCATCGGGAAAGTGAGCGTAGGGACGGCCCTTTCATTCCGGTGAATTGTGCCGGTATTCCGCCTGAACTGATGGAAAGTGAGTTCTTCGGCCATGAGGCGGGCGCGTTCACCGGCGCCCGCCAGGCGCGCAAGGGCCTGTTTGCCGAGGCCAGTGGTGGCACCCTGCTGCTCGATGAGATCGGAGAGATGCCATTGGCCTTGCAGGCGAAGTTGCTGCGGGTTCTCCAGGAAGGCCAGGTCAAGCCGGTGGGGGCAGAGCGGGAAGAGCCGGTGGATGTCCGCATCGTAGCGGCTACCCATGTAGACCTGATGCAGGCAGTGCGTCAGGGAGAGTTCCGTGAGGACCTGTATTACCGGCTGGAGACGCTGATGCTGACGGTGCCGCCCTTGCGTGAGCGCGGCGATGATGTCGAACTGCTGGCCATGCATTTCCTGCGACAGTCGGCAGACCGGCATCGGCGCGGATTCATGCGTCTCGGGGAGGCGACCCTCAAGACCCTCGCGGACTATCCGTTTCCCGGTAACGTTCGGGAGCTGGCCAGCGCCATGGAGCGGGCGGTGACGTTCTGTGATGGTGAAGTGGTGCAGCCGGAACACCTGCCGGCCCGCATTCGCAAGCGCCAGGCCAGTCTCCCGGGCCAGGGCTGGCCCGGAGTGGCCGGTGGGATACAGGAAGAGCCTACGGCCAGCTGGCCAACCCTCGAAACGCTACAACAACAATACGTCCGCCAGGTGATGGACCGGGTGGATGGAAACAAGCGGCGAGCCGCCCAGATACTCGGGATCAATCGACGGACGCTGTACCGATGGCTGGAACAGCAGGACGAAGCAGGATGAAAGACCAGCGGCTGGCCATGTGGTCCGGGCTTGGGGCGGTATTGTTGTGGTCGACGGTGGCCACCGCGTTCAAGCTGACCCTGGATTATTACACACCGTTGCAGATGCTGTTGATCGCATGCCTGGCATCTGTGGGTGTGCTCGCGGTGCTGCTCGCCGGCCAGGGCCAACTGCGTGCTGCATTCCGGTTGCCAGCCAGGCAGTATGTGCAGTCGCTGGGACTGGGGTTAATCAACCCGTGCATCTATTACCTGCTCCTGTTCGGTGCCTTTGATCGCTTGCCCGCCCAGGAAGCCCAGCCGATCAATTACACCTGGGCGCTGGTGCTGGCCTATCTGTCCGTACCGTTCCTGGGGCACCGGTTGAAAGGTACCGACATACTGGCCGGCCTGGTGTGTTATTCCGGAGTCGTAGTGATTGCTACCAGGGGTAACCTTGCTGACCTCGCTTTCTCGGATCCGCTCGGGGTAACCCTGGCCATCGGCAGCACCCTGGTCTGGGCGAGCTACTGGATCCTGGCGACCCGCGACCGGCGGGATCCGCTCACCGGCCTGTTTCTGAACTTCCTGTTCGGACTGCCGTTCATCGTGGCACTGACCTGGTGGCAGGATGGCCTGCCGCCGCTTGCCAGTGGTGGGTTTATCGGCAGCCTGTACGTGGGGTTGTTCGAGATGGGGTTGGCGTTCGTGCTCTGGTCCCGGGCCATGAAGCTGGCTACCAATACTGCCCGCGTCAGCAACCTGATCTTTATCTCGCCTTTCCTGTCGCTGGTATTTATCTACTTCATCGTTGGAGAGGTCATACTGGCGTCCACCTGGGCCGGGCTGGTGTTGATCGTGGCCGGGCTCTGGTTTCAGCAGCTGGGCGCTCGCAGAGGCGCTACGGAGCCGGCCCATGGCTGACTGGCACCTGTACATCATCCGCACAGCCGGCAATACGCTCTACACCGGCGTGACCACAGACGTAAATCGCCGCTTTACCGAGCACTGTAGCGGGGGACCACGCTGTGCACGGAGTCTGCGTGGGCGGGGACCGCTGGAGCTGGTGTTCAGCCAGGCGGTGGGCAACCGCTCCCGTGCCCTCAGGCTCGAATGGTATGTCAAGCGCTGGCCCCGTCGATACAAGGACGAACTGATCTCGGGGCATCGGGGGCTGGAGCTGTAAAATTGGCACCCGGTCACGTAAAAAACCCGTAAATTCCGTAACAAAGGCCGGCCACCGAGCCGAGTATGTTATTCTGCCGATACCGTAAGACGGCCGTTCGGGCCCCAGAAGACATCTGACAACAGGCGCATAGACCTACTGTGTACTGGAAAAGCGACAAGATCGGCGTTCCGGAGTGGGAAAGTGATGTGGTCCGGGAGGCCTTGCCGGCCTTCGCACCCGATGATGCCCATAGTCTGGGTGAAGACATGAAGGCCTACTGTCGCTTCTACGGACTGGATCTTTGGGTGGAGTACCCGGAAGTGCGTTACACGCCAGGACTGGTGGAAGCCGGGGGCCATTCAGTGGCAGTGCACTTCTATCGTCAGCCGGCAGGTGAGGGTACCAAGGGCACCGTCTTTATCCTCCATGGCTATTTCGACCATGTGGGGTTGTACAGCCAGCTGATTGAGCGTTGCCTGGGCGCCGGTTACGACGTGCTCGCCTGGGATCAGCCCGGTCATGGCCTGTCCAGTGGCACACCTGCGGCCATCGGCAGTTTCATGGAATACCAGGCGGTGCTGAGTGACCTGCTGGCGCAGGTTCGCAGGCATGCCACCAAGCCCTGGTACGCGGTCGGGCAGAGTACCGGTGGTGGCATACTCATCGATTATCTGCTATCCAACCACCATAACCGGGAAACGTCGGCGTTCACTGCCGTTGTTCTCCTGGCACCACTGGTACGTCCGTTTGGCTGGCTGGGTGCGCGGGCATTGCATACAGTGGCCCGGCCATTTCTGAGGCGCTGGAAGCGGGCGTTCTCCGAAAACAGTGCCAATGCGCGCTTCCTGAAATTCCTGCGCGAGCATGACCCCCTGCAGGCCCGGGCAGTCCATGTGGACTGGGTCAGTGCCTTGCGCCAATGGGTGCCTCACATTGAATCGGCCCGACCAGTAGATTTCCCGGTCACGGTCATCCAGGGTGAAAAAGACCGTACCGTCGACTGGCGGCATAACCTGCGGATTATCAGGAACAAATTTGCGTCTGTGGAGGAACTCAAACTCCGCGACGGTCGTCATCATCTGGTGAACGAAGCACAGGATTTACAGGCCGCCGTGTTCAACGGCATCGTTGATGCCTTTGACCGCGCCTGGGAGGCGCACAGGGCGGCCCCGCACAAAAAACGGTTAACAAAACAGGAGACCTGACCGTGAAAAAGACTCTGATCGCATTTTCCGTGGCTGCATTCGGCCTGTCCGGCTGTATGACCTATGACCCGTACACCGGCGAAGAGAAAGTTTCCAGCGCGACCAAGGGTAGCATCATTGGTGCTATCGGTGGTGCAGCTGTAGGGGCGGCGACGTCCAGCAGCAGTGATCGCGGCAAGGGCGCCCTTATTGGCGCGGCCGGCGGTGCCGCCGTTGGTGGCGGTATCGGTTACTACATGGACCGCCAGGAAGCCCAGCTGCGACAGAAACTGGAAGGTACCGGCGTCCGGGTTGTTCGTAATGGCGATCAGATTGAGCTGGTTATGCCGGGCAACATCACGTTCGATACAGACCAGGCTACTATTCGTTCCTCATTCACCGGCGTACTGGAGTCGGTTGGCCTGGTACTGAAGGAATTTGACAAGACGATCATCCAGATCGACGGCCATACCGACAGCACCGGCTCCGACAGCTACAACCAGCTGCTGTCCGAGCGTCGTGCCAGCTCGGTCCGTGACTTCCTGCTGAATCAGGGCATCGCCCCGGCCCGTACCCGTGCGACCGGCTACGGCGAGCGTTACCCGGTCGCGAGCAACGACACGCCGGCCGGCCGCGAGCAGAACCGCCGCGTAGAGCTGACACTGGTGCCGATGCAGCAGTAAGCGTTAGCGAAAGCGCAGTTTGGCGGGCTTTTACTGCTCGCCATTAAAAAGGGGTGCCACAGGAGGCTGTGTAAAAACTCGATTTACATAGCTTCTGAGCAGGCCCACAAAATGCCTCGGACATCGTCCGGGGCATTTTTGCTTTCAATCAGCATATATTTCCATGCGATAGAGAGGCGTAAGTGCCTCAAGTCAGCCTTGCCAGCATGCCCTTCACGCCCAGCACGTTGATCGCCCGCATCAGGTTGTAACTCAGAACCCCCAGACTGTATTCACTACTGGCAGAACTCAGACCCCAGCAGGTAAATCGCCCTTTATTCAGCAGCCTTTTGAGTGTGGCGAAGGTCGGCTCAACGGCAGCCATGCGACGGATCATCCGCTCAGGTGTGGCGGCTTTCGTTGCTTTCTCCA
>NZ_FOHZ01000024.1 GCF_900111555.1 Marinobacter segnicrescens | reverse complement strand
ACACCCGACTGCTCGACTTGGCAAACGTGCCGCGTGCGCTAGTCAATTTTGACACCCAAGGCTTTATTAAAATGGTGGCAGAGCGCACGTCAGGTCGTTTGCTCGGGGTGCAGGTTGTCGCAGCGGAAGGTGGTGAAATTATCCAAACGGCAGTGATGGCGTTACGAGCAGGTTTAACTGTTCAGGAAATCGGCGATGACTTGTTCCCTTATCTGACCATGGTTGAAGGACTCAAGCTCTGTGCGCAAACGTTCACCAAGGATGTAAAGCAGTTGTCCTGCTGTGCCGGTTAATCGCTCCGGCTCTGGTCAATGCTAGCACTGTCCAAAATTTGAACGTTCGCTTTGCGACCGAAGCGGTCGATTTGTGGTGGCACTCTTCGGTCGCAATATGATGGCGTAACCGAAGGGATAACATGCGGATCTATTGGGGGAAGTCCACTGCTCTAAGGCTGTTTTCGCCGCGGACAAGGTAGGTCATAACTTCTACTATAGTTTGGCCAAACCGGACAAACTATAGTCCCATGAACAGGAGGAAATCGGTAGAAAGGGGGAGTGGTGGGCCCAGCTGGACTCGAACCAGCGACCAAGGGATTATGAGTCCCCTGCTCTAACCAACTGAGCTATAGGCCCAAATTTACTGCATGGCAGTTTAACCAACTGAGCACAAAGCTCTTTTTGGAAAGTTGCCTGCCAGAAACGAAGCGGGCGCCATTATACCGTTGAGGAATGGCGCCCGCTACTGTGGGGTTGGATTTATCCGTTGCCCTGGTCGTCGATAAAGCCGCGCAGGTGGTCAGACCGTGACGGGTGACGCAGTTTGCGCAGGGCCTTGGCTTCGATCTGGCGGATCCGCTCCCGGGTGACGTCGAACTGCTTGCCGACTTCTTCCAGGGTGTGGTCCGTGTTCATCTCGATGCCGAAACGCATGCGCAGTACCTTGGACTCCCGGGCTGTGAGACCGGCGAGGACGGAGCGGGTGGCTTCCCGCAGGCCTTCGGCGGTGGCGGAATCCACCGGTGAAAGGGCCTGGATGTCCTCGATGAAATCCCCCAGATGGCTGTCTTCATCATCGCCGATGGGGGTCTCCATGGAGATCGGCTCCTTGGCAATCTTCAGCACCTTGCGGATCTTGTCTTCCGGCATTTCCATGCGTTCGCCCAGCTCTTCCGGCGTCGGCTCGCGGCCCATCTCCTGCAGCATCTGGCGGGAGATACGGTTGAGCTTGTTGATCGTCTCGATCATGTGCACCGGAATCCGGATGGTGCGGGCCTGGTCCGCGATAGAGCGGGTGATGGCCTGACGGATCCACCAGGTGGCGTAGGTGGAGAACTTGTAGCCGCGACGGTACTCAAATTTGTCCACCGCCTTCATCAGGCCGATGTTGCCTTCCTGGATCAGGTCCAGGAACTGCAGGCCGCGGTTGGTGTACTTCTTGGCGATGGAGATAACCAGTCGCAGGTTAGCCTCGACCATTTCTTTCTTGGCGCGACGGGCCTTGGCTTCACCAATGGACACCCGGCGGTTGATTTCCTTGATGTCAGGGATTGCCAGGTCCACTTCGCTCTGTACGTTGGCGATGCGCTTCTGCAGGCGCACGATTTCGTCCAGGCGTTCGTTAATCGCCGAAGCGTAGGGCTTCTTGGAGCGGGCAATCTTGGGCGCCCAGTCCAGGTTGGTTTCGTTACCGGGGAACGACTTGATGAACTCTTTCCGGTCCATGCGGCATTCCCGCACGCAGATTCGCATCACGGCGCGCTCGTTCTCGCGGACCACCTCATTGGTGGAACGTACCACGTTGACCAGCTCATCAAAGGCCTTGTTAGCCAGCTTGAACGGGGCGAACACCTGCCCCAGTTCGTTAAGGGCCTCCTGGGTCTTCTTGTGGGCGCGACCGTGTTTTTCCAGGTTTTCTTCGGCCACGGCGAGCTTTTCACGAAGCAGTTCGAAACGCAGCCGGGTTTCCTCGGGATCCGGGCCGCTCTCCTTTTCTTCTTCGGAGTCGTCATCGTCGTCGTCGCCGGAAGCGGTGTCGTCGTTTGAAGATGTATCCGTGGTTTCTTCGCCCATAAACGGCTCGGCGTCATCCGGATCCAGGAAGCCGGATACGATATCGCTGATACGGCCTTCGTTCTCGATGATGCGGTCGTAGGCCTGGATAACGGTGCCGGCTGTGCCGGGAAAATGGGCAATAGCAGCCATCACATCGCGGATACCTTCCTCGATGCGCTTGGCAATAACGATTTCCCCTTCACGGGTCAACAGCTCAACGGTGCCCATTTCACGCATGTACATGCGTACCGGGTCAGTTGTGCGGCCGGCGTCAGATTCGACGGCGGCCAGTGCAGCCGCGGCTTCGGCAGCGGCGGCCTCGTCGGCCGTGGAGTCGCCTTCAGTCATGAGCAGCGTATCAGCGTCGGGTGTTTCCTCGCTGACCTGGATGCCCATGTCATTAATCATGCGGATTATGTCTTCTACCTGATCCGGATCCGCGATATCCTCAGGCAGGTGGTCGTTGACCTCGGCGTAAGTCAGGTAACCTTGCTCTTTTCCTCGGGCAATGAGGTCTTTCAAACGGGATTTCTGAGAATTGCCTGACATAGACACCCTGTGAACTTGATGGTAAAAAGGAAAAAAGTTAAACAACCATTATAGCGGCCGCACCAGACGACTGCCACCGAATGGTTAGATGGTGATCAGTGGTCGTGGTTTCAAGTGGGCACTGAAAAAATCCTTTGCTTCCAATCTTTTCTCACCAAACCTCCTGATTCTTCGATCCTTCCTGTTTGTTTCATCCGTGTTTTCCCTGATGGGCTGATAGCGAAGCCTTGAGCTGTTGCCGCTCTTCCGGGCCCAGGTCGGCAAAGTTTAGGTCCCGGGCTTTCTCTGCCAGGGCCTTCAGTCGTTGTTTCTGCCGTGCCTCATCGTTGGGGGCCAGCAGTGCCCGGGCGCTGTCGAGGGCTTCCTCTCGTCCGGGCAGGTGTTCAATGCCGTCAAACAACGAGCGGAACCTTGCCTGGTCCGCCGGTGAGCGTGCCAGGGTCTGGTAAACCTGTCTGCGGGTGCGAAGGCCTTGCTGGTCCAGCCATTCGGCGAAGCCGGCGGCCTTGTCCAGTTGCCGGTCCTGGCGACACAGGTCCTTGAGTTCAACGGCCATTTCCGGTGCCTCCAGCATGGCAAGGCAGACCATATGGTTCTTGCTGAGGCGGACCGGCACCCGCTCCTGTGGTGTCGATGGCGCAGGCCCCGGGTTTCGGTTGCCGCCGTTTCGTCCCGCGCTACCGGGCTGCCAGGTCCGTGGTGGCCGACAAAGTCGCAGCATTTCGTGCCACATGGCATCCCGCAGGCTGCCTCGGGGCATACGGCTGAGCAGCGGTTCGACCCGCGAGCGCAGCTCCCCCTGGTTCTCCGGCAGGCTCAGGTCCAGGCCTTCCTGCATCCGGTCAAACAGGTAGCGGGACAGCGGGCGGGCCTGTTGTATGCGTTTCTCGAATGCCTCGGCGCCTTCCTTGCGGATGAGCGTGTCCGGGTCCTCGCCCTCCGGCAGCATCAGGAACTGCAGGTGAATGCCGTCTTCCAGCAGTTCCAGGGCATTTTCCATGGCCCGGTCTGCAGCCCGATGGCCGGCGGTATCGCCGTCAAAACAGAACACCAGGTGCCGGGTCTGCTTGAGCAGGGCTGCCAGGCTGTCCTGGTTGGTGGCGGTGCCCATGGCGGCAACGGCATAGTGAATGCCGAACTGGGCCAGGGCTATGACATCCATGTAGCCTTCTACTACCAGCAGCTTGTCGATGTGCCGCAACGCTTGCCGGGCCTCGAACAGGCCGTAGATTTCCCGGCTCTTGTGGAAGGCATCGGATTCCGGCGAGTTGATGTACTTGGCCTTGTCATCTCCCAGGGTGCGTCCACCGAACGCCACGGTACGGCCGCGGGTGTTGCGGATGGGAAACATGACCCGGTTACGGAACAGGTCCCTGGGCCTGCCGTAGCGGTCAGAAACTGTGCCCGTTTCAATCAGCGGCTTGCGTAGTTCCTCGCTGGCCGCGTTGTAAAGGGCGGTGCCGGCACCCGGGGCAAAGCCGAGCTGGTAAAGCTCGATAATAGCGTCATCCAGACCCCTTGCGGCCAGGTACTCCCTGGCCAGCTGACCCTCGGTGCTCGCCAGCCGGTTGCGATAGAACTCGCGGGCATAGTCCAGGGCATCTGTCAGCGTGCGACTTTGCCGGATCTGCTGGCTGGCAACCTTGTCGTAGGGTACTTCCAGGCCGGCTCGCCGGGCCAGTTCCTCGACTGCGGCGGTAAAGTCGAGCCCCTCGAATTCCCTTACAAAGCTGATAGCATCGCCATGGGCGCCACAGCCGAAACAGTGATAGAACCCCTTGTCAGGTCGGACATTGAACGACGGGGTCTTCTCGTCATGGAAAGGGCAGCGGGCCTTATAGTTGGCGCCGGCTTTCTTGAGGGTAATGCGGGAGCCAATGAGCTCAGCAAGGTCTGTCCTGTCCAGCAGGTTCTCGATGAATTGCTGGGGGATCAGTCCGCTCATGCCTACTCCCTATCCTGTGCTTGGGGCAACACTGCCCGACGCCACAGCGAAAAATGCCGTCGGAACTATGCCCCGACGGCATTGGTATCACGCTCTCCTGCCAGTATGAATCTGACAGGCTTCTCGCGCCATGAACAGGTTCAAAACCCTGCCGTACAGGGTTCCGGACCGTTCTTCTTAGTACAGGCGCTCGAACTTGCGTTGTTCCCGCTGAAGCTTCTTGAGATGACGCTTGACAGCAGCGGCAGCCTTACGCTTGCGAACAGCCGTGGGCTTCTCATAGTGCTCACGACGACGTACTTCAGACAGTACGCCTGCTTTCTCGCAGGAGCGCTTGAAACGACGCAGCGCTACATCAAACGGTTCATTCTCTTTCACTTTAACAGCTGGCATTAAAAATCACCTACCTTGAATTCGGTTTGAAATATTGGACAAATTTCGGCCAGTCCTATTTAAGGCCGGCAATGATAGCGCCAGTGGACCTTGATCGTCAATTGTCTGGTGAAACTATCGACAGTGTTTCTGATAGAATGCCGCCAAATTTAACAGACACCTGACCCGAGGTACCCGCCCCATGCTGATTCTGGGTATTGAAACCTCCTGCGACGAAACCGGCGTAGCCCTGTACGACAGTGAAAGGGGGCTACTGGCGGACGCGCTGTTCAGCCAGACGGACATGCACGCCGATTACGGTGGCGTGGTGCCAGAGTTGGCCTCCCGTGACCATGTCCAAAAGCTGCTGCCCCTCTGCGACGAGGTTCTGGACCGGGCTGTTTGTACGCGTAGTGATATCACGGGAATTGCCTACACGGCAGGCCCCGGCCTGGTCGGCGCGCTGATGGTAGGCGGCTCGGTTGCCCATGCCCTGGGCCTGGCGCTGGATATTCCGGTGCTGGGTGTCCATCACATGGAGGGGCACCTGCTGGCGCCCATGCTTGAGGACAACCCGCCCGGATTTCCGTTCGTGGCGCTGCTGGTGTCCGGCGGGCATACCCAGTTGGTGAAGGTGTCCGGCATCGGTGAGTATGAGTTGCTTGGTGAGTCGGTGGACGATGCCGCCGGTGAGGCGTTCGATAAGGCCGCCAAGATGTTGGGGCTGGACTATCCGGGAGGGCCCAGGGTGGCTGCACTGGCAGAGCAGGGGCGTGAGGGCGTCTATCGTTTCCCGCGCCCGATGACTGATCGGCCGGGCCTGGAGTTCAGTTTCAGTGGCCTGAAGACCTATACCCTCAATACCGTGACCGCGGAGCAGGCAGCCGATAACTGGACAGAGCAGACCCGCGCCGATATCGCCCTGGCCTTTGAAAGCGCGGTAGTGGATACCCTGGTGATCAAGTGCCGGCGGGCGCTGGAAGCGGCGGATTGCGACCGCCTGGTCATGGCAGGGGGCGTCAGCGCCAACCGGCGCCTGCGGGCGGCCCTGGAAACCATGGCCGGCAAGCAGGGCGCATCGGTGTTCTACGCCCGGCCGGAGTTCTGCACCGATAACGGGGCCATGATCGCCTATGCGGGCTGTCAGCGGTTGCTGGCGGGGCAGAGGGATGGCGACCGGATCGTGGCAAAGCCGCGCTGGCCTATGGACACCTTGCCGGGACTTGCCGACGAGTGTCTCGACGGACTGGCGCCGTAAACGGGACGCTAGAACCGGCTTTCCCGCCCCTGGGCAAGCCGGATCAGGTTGTTGCGGTGACGGATGACGATAACAATGGCCAGCAGGCCAAACAGGGGCAGGGTTTCCGGCTCGAACAGGGCGCTGATTACCGGCCCTGAGCCAATGGCGATCACCGAGGCGAGGGCCGAGATGCGCCAGCGCCAAATGATGACCAGCCAGATCAGTGCCAACAGGGTAGTGGTCAGAGGTGCCAGCACAAGTCCACTGCCCAGGGCGGTAGCAACGCCCTTGCCGCCCTGGAACCGGTACCATACAGGCACCATGTGGCCGGTGACGGCACAAAGGGCCACCATGGCCTGGGCAAAGACGGAAAAGCCGTAATGGCCGGCGAGCCAGACCGGGACAGCGCCCTTCAGGGCGTCCAGCAGCAGGGTAAGGCCAGCAGGGAGCGGCCCGCCGCTGCGATACACATTGGTAGCGCCGGGGTTCCGGGAGCCAAGTGCCCGGGGATCGGTCAGGCCGCCCAGGCGACAGACCGGGATGGCGAAGAGGATCGAGCCGACCGCATAGGCGAATCCACACAGGGCAATAAGCAGTATCGGCTGGCTGATGGAATCCATGGTCGGGGCGCTTCCTGTTTGCGGCCTGTTGAGTCGGGACTTCCGACCTTAGCCCGTTGTTGTCGGTGGTTCAATCAGCAAATAGGCAATGGTGGAGTAACGCCGTGAGTGACAGCGTATTGATCGAGGGCCTGGTCGTAGAAACGGTGATCGGGGTCTATGAATGGGAACGGGAGATCCACCAGGAGCTGCGCGTTGACCTGGAAATGGCCTGGGATAATCGTCTTGCGGCAGCGTCCGATGATGTTCACAAGGCCCTGGATTATGCGGCAGTGAGTGAACATGTGCAGGATTTCTTCAGGGGATGTCAGCCTGCGTTACTGGAAACCGCCGCTGAAAAACTGGCTGCCTCGCTTATGTCAACGTTTGCGGTGCCAGGGCTGAGGCTCACGCTGTGGAAGCCCGGTGCAGTCCCTGCCGCCCGCCAGGTGGGGGTAAAGATCCAGCGGGGCGTCTGGTAATGGCTGGCCCGGTTCAGGTTTTTATCGGTGTCGGCAGTAATGTGGATCGCCACCACCATATTCGGGCCGGGCTGGAGGCGCTGGCGCAGGCGTTTGGTGAGTTGGCCGTGTCACCGATCTACGAAAGCGAGGCAGTGGGCTTTGACGGCTCTCCTTTCTTCAACCTGGTAGTGGGCGTTCGTACCGCGAAGTCGGTAGGGGAACTGAGCCGGTGCCTGAAAGCCATCGAGCTGGCCAACGGCCGCAAGCCTGGAGCACCCCGGTTCAGTCCGCGGACCCTGGACCTGGACGTACTGACCTACGGTGACCTTGACCAGGCCACCGATGGGGTGGAGATTCCGCGTCCGGAAATTCTTTACAACGCGTTCGTGTTGCGCCCGCTGGCGGAACTGGCTGGTGATCAACGCCACCCGGTCAACGGTCGCACCTACCGCGAGCTGTGGCAGGCCTATGACCGTGAACAGAAGCTCTGGCCAGCGGACTTCCGCTGGCCAGGGTAATCGATGCCCAGGCTACTCGCCCCGGAATAATCGCATCAGGCCTGCCGTGGAGCTGTCCAGCTCCTCGTAGCGAATACCTTCACCAAGTTGTTGCAGGATGGGCTTGCCCAGCTGTTTGCCCAGCTCCACACCCCACTGATCGAATGAGTTCAGGTTCCAGACCACCCCCTGGACAAAGGTGCGGTGCTCGTAGAGCGCAACCAGCGCTCCGAGCACCTCCGGTGTGGCCTTCTCGAACACGAGGGTATTGGACGGCTTGTTCCCGGGAATCACCTTGTGGGGTGCCAGCCGGTCCACTTCATCTGCCGACAGTCCCTGGGCTGTCAGTTCGCTGCGGGCTTCAGCCTCTGTCTTGCCCTGCATCAGTGCCTGGGTCTGGGCCAGGCAGTTGGCGAACAGGGTGGCGTGATGGTTGGCGACCGGATTGTGGCTTGTCAGGGGGATAATGAAGTCCGCCGGAGAGAGCACCGTGCCCTGATGCAGCAGTTGATGATAGGCGTGCTGGCCATTGGCCCCGACGCCTCCCCAGATTACTGGCCCGGTGCGGTAGTCCACCGGCTCACCAGTGCGATCGACCCGCTTGCCATTGCTCTCCATGTCCAGCTGCTGGAGATGGGCGGGGAGTTCCTTCAGATATTCGTCGTAGGTGAGGATAGCGTGGGTGTCGGCGTCCCAGAAATTGACGTACCAGACGCCCAGCATGGCCATCACCACAGGCATGTTTTCCTGCAGTGGCGCTTCCCGGAAATGCGTATCCATGGCCCGGGCGCCGTCGAGTATACGGCGGAAGTTGTCCATGCCCAGGGTCAGTGCGATGGGCAGGCCAATGGCGGACCACAGGGAATAGCGACCACCTACCCAGTCCCACATGGGGAACACGGCCTCAGGCGCGATGCCAAAGTGTCGGGCCGCGTCGGCATTGGCGGTAACCGCCACAAAGTGCCGGGCGAGGTCCGCCTCGGTGGCGCCGGCATCCAGCAACCACTGACGTGCGAGCTTGCTGTTCTCCAGCGTTTCCTGGGTGCCGAAGGACTTGGACTGCACCAGGAACAGGGTGCTCTCTGGACGTACCTTTGCCAGGACTTCACTGATATCAGTGCCGTCGATATTGGCGATGTAGTGGCAATGGATGCCTTCACGGCTATAGGGTTTCAGTGCCTCGGTCATCATACGCGGACCAAGGTAGGAGCCGCCGATGCCAATGGAGACCACATCGGTCAGGGGGTCACCCCGGTAGCCGGTACGCTCGCCGCCGTGCACCTGTGCCACGAAAGCCTCCATCTGCTCCAGGGTGGCCTGGACTTCCGGCACAATATTGATCCCGTCCACCCGGATATCCTGGTCAGGGGTTGCTCGCAGGGCAGTATGCAGGGCGGGTCGGTGCTCGGTGTTATTGATGGTATCGCCGTTAAACATGGCCTCTCGGGCTTCCGGGAGCCGACAGGTCTTCGCCAGGGCGGCCAGCAGGTCTGGCGTGGAGCGATCGATGCGATTCTTCGAATAGTCCAGCTGCAGTCCTGCAGCGGTCAGGGAAAAGCGATGGAAACGCTCCGGGTCGTCCCGGAACAGCGTGCGCATGTGCACCTTGTCCAGTCGGGCCTGGTGTTCACGCAGGGCGTGCCATTCCGGTGTCCGGGTCAGGGGGGAACGTACCTGTACCATCTTGCATCCTTTCTTTGGGTTTAGCGTTCGATTGAGAGGTTATCAATCAATCGGGTTGTTCCCAGGAATGCAGCCGCCAGCAGGGTGAGCTGGCGGTCTCCGGGTGAAGCCGGTTTCAGGGTAAGGCTGTTAACGATATTGAAATAGTCGGGGCGGAAACCCTCCGCGGTCAGGGCCTCCCTGGCGGCTGTTTCCAGCCCGGCATAGTCATCGCTGCCGCCAAGCAACGCAGCGCCGGTTTCCGAAAGCAGCCGGTGCAAGGCAGGTGCCTTCTTCCGCTCCGCTGCTGACAGGTAGCCATTGCGGGAGCTCATGGCCAGGCCGTCCTCATCACGGATCGTGGGCAGGCCGATGACGTCCACCGGGATGAACAGGTCACGGACCATCTTGCGGATGACCGCCAGCTGCTGATAGTCCTTTTCACCGAACACG
Source organism: Marinobacter segnicrescens (assembly GCF_900111555.1). Classification (GTDB taxonomy): domain Bacteria; phylum Pseudomonadota; class Gammaproteobacteria; order Pseudomonadales; family Oleiphilaceae; genus Marinobacter; species Marinobacter segnicrescens. The sequence goes on along the minus strand of NZ_FOHZ01000024.1, from coordinate 32,471 downwards.
GCGACGTCGGGCTGGACCATATTGAACAGCATGGACACTACCGTGGCGACGCCTTCGAAGTGGCCGGGCCGGCTGGCTCCGCAGTGGCCTTCGCTCACTTCGGGGACGATGACGCGGGTCTGGCGGGCAAGGCCGTCGGGATAGACTTCACTGATCGGCGGCGCAAACAGCAGGGTATTGCCTTCTGCCTCCAGCTTGCGCTGGTCATCAGCCAGGGTACGGGGGTAGGCGTCCAGGTCTTCGCCGGCACCGAACTGCATCGGGTTTACGAAGATGCTGGTAACCACAACATCGGCGGCTTCATGTGCCCTGCGAACCAGCGCAAGGTGGCCCTCGTGCAGATTGCCCATGGTGGGCACCAGGCCCACCCGCTTACCCTGGGTGCGATAGCTGCGGATGATGGCTCGCAGCTCCTTGAGAGTGTGTACGGTACGCATTACTTGAACGTATGCTCCTCGCCGGGGAAGGTGCGGTCACGAACCGCCTGTACGTAGGACTTGATGGCGCCGGGAATGCTGCCGCCTTCTTCAAGGAAGTTCTTTACGAACTTTGCCTTGCGGCCTTCGGGGATTCCCAGCATATCGTGGAGGACCAGTACCTGGCCGTCGGTGTCCTTGCCGGCGCCGATGCCGATCACGGGTGCCTGCACGGCCTGGGTAATACGGGCGGCCAGGGGGGCCGGTACGCACTCCAGAAGGATGACATCTGCGCCGGCAGCGACCAGGTCACTGGCGTGCTCGATCATCAGCTCTGCCTGTTTTTCGTCACGGCCCTGAACCTTGTAACCGCCAAACTTGTTGACGAACTGGGGGGTCAGGCCCAGGTGGGCGCAAACCGGAACACCCCGCTCACTGAGGGCACTGATGGTGTCCTTCATCCAGTCGGTACCTTCAAGCTTGACCATATGGGCCCCGGCCCTCATCAGTTCTGCCGCGTTATCCAGGGCATCGGGGATGGTGCCGTATGTCATGAAGGGCATGTCAGCCATGATCAGTGCGCCACGGTTGCCTGCGGCCACGCAGCGAGTGTGGTAACACATTTCTTCCAGGGTGACTGGAAGGGTGCTGTCGTTACCCTGGAGAACCATGCCAAGGGAGTCGCCAATAAGGATGGCGTCCACGCCTGCTTCGCTGACCACCTGGGCGAATGCAGCGTCATAGGCCGTGAGGACGGCGAAGGCCTCACCTTTTTCCTTATAGTCACGAAGGGTATTGATGGTTACCGCCATAACACTGATGCCTTTGCTGTGATGGATGGACCGGGGCTGTCAGCAGGATTGCGTGCAGCCGCTCCGGACATGCAGGATTGCTGTCAAGGTTAATGCGAGGGAGGTGGTGTGGCAAGGCCGGTAGTGATCGGGGGCTCGAGTCGTTTCAGGTCGTTATCGGTGCATTGTGCAAGCAGTCCCCGGCAGGTGCGACCGTCCGGCAAGGCTGCCTTCGGGTCGATATCCAGCATGGGTCGCAGCACAAAGTCCCGTTCTGCCAGGCGCGGGTGTGGCACCGTCAGCCTTGGCGTGCTGATTGTCTCGCTGCCATATAGCAACAGGTCGAGGTCCAGCGTACGAGGCCCCCAGCGACGGAGCCTGACCCTGCCATGAGCCTGTTCCAGTTGCTGCAGGTGGTCGAGTAGGGTCTCTGGTGACAGCGCGGTTTCCAGTAGTACCACGGCGTTGATGAAATCGGGCTGGTCCTGCGGGCCCACCGGTCGGCTGCGATAGAATGCAGATTGGCCTAACAGGGTGGTGTCCGGCAGCGTCGCCAGACCAGTGACGGCCCGGGCCAGTTGCTCTAATGGGTCCTCCAGATTGCTGCCCAGGCCGATCCAGGCGTGAACCCTTTTGCTCACGAATTACCGCTCTTTGCTGAAGAGGGACTTGCAGGCTTGCGGCGGCGCTTACGCTTGCGGGGGCCCTGCTGGCCCAGTTGGGTGAGCATCTGCTCTCGACCGCGGTCGTCCGTTGCCTGGAAATCCGTCCACCATTGACCCAGGCCCGGTTCAACCTCGCCTGCGGCTTCCCGGACCAGCAGGAAGTCATAGGCGGCACGGAAGCGTGGGTGCTCCATGACGCCATAGGCGCGTTTGCCCTGACGGCGGGGCAGGCGCATCTGCAATTCCCAGATTTCCTTCATGGGGCCGGAGAATCGCTTGGGAATGGATGTCGCCTGGACCTGCCGGCCAATGACCTTGCCAATAGACTGGTGTAATGCCTGTTGTACCGGTTCGCCGTTATCCTGGCGACGCTGCCATTCAGCTTGCAGTGCTGGCCAGAGCAGTGCGGCATACATGAAGTAGGGGGTGACTGACTTGCCCTGGTGGATGCGGGCGTCGGTATTCTGCAGGGCGCGGACGATCAGCTCATCCGGCTGGCCGTCGGCAATGGCCTTCATGGTTTCCGGAAACAGCGGATCCAGCAGGCCATACTGTTTCAGCAGGTACCAGGTGGCCTCCCCATAGCCGGCGGAAAACAGCTTGAGCACTTCCTCGAACAACCGCGCTGGCGGGATATGGGTCAGCAGGGGCGCCAGTTCGTGGATCGGTGCCTCGGTGACCGGCTCAATAGTGAATCCAAGTTTGGCCGCGAAGCGGACCGCCCGAAGCATGCGAACCGGGTCTTCGCGGTATCGGGTTTCCGGATTACCAATCAGTCTTAGCTGGCGGTTCTGAAGGTCTTCCACGCCGCCGGCATAGTCGACGACCGTGAAATCGCGAATGCAGTAGTAGAGGGCGTTGACGGTGAAGTCGCGGCGCAGGGCATCTTCTTCCTGATTTCCGTAGACGTTATCCCGCAGCAGCAAGCCGTGTTCACTGGTCTTGCGGTCGTCGTCTTCCTCGTCATTCTCTTCACTGTTACCGGCGTTACCACGGAAGGTGGTGACTTCGATCACTTCCCGGCCGAAGAGGACATGCACAATGCGGAACCGGCGTCCGATCAGGCGTGAGTTGCGGAACAGCTCGTGCACCTCTTCCGGTGTTGCGTCGGTAGCAATGTCAAAGTCCTTGGGGCGTTCTCCCAGCAGGATATCCCGTACCCCGCCTCCCACCAGGTAGGCTTCGTAACCGGCATTATTGAGCCGGTTGAGGACTTTCTTTGCAGGCTCGCTGATCATCGACCGTGACACGTTGTGCTGGTCACGGGGGATTTCCCGGCGCTGGTAGACCGGCTCAGGGGAAGGCCTGGAAGGAAACAGGGCGCGTACTCTTTTCTGTATGTTTTTCAGCATTGAAATCCATGGACTGCTTTGGCCGCGGCCCGGATCCGGGGCCGGCCGTGATTTGACGTTGCCAGCGATGGCGTCGTGTAAGGTGACGCACGGTACGGGCAGGAGGGAGAGTTTAACGGTTTGTGCAGGATTTGCCCATGCCGGCCTGGGGATCGAAAAACCGGGAGCCAGAAAATCAAAAGGCGGGAACGCTGTTGCGAACCCGCCCGGGAAGAGTAGACGATCTGCATTGTTGTTGTTTTTGCAATTTTTATTGTTGGCAGGCCAGTTGCCTGCTTGAGCCTCACTTTGAGGCAGTCAATTCTGCAAACGGAACGCTTTGAATACAGAGAGCGGTAGTGACTACGCGATGGCCGGTAGCAGTGGCAGTGGACGTCTGGAAGACGCTTCTTATCTACAACTGCGGCCCTCGCAAGCCAAGGCACCACTAAAAAGCTCAGCACCCAAAACACTCAGTTCGCTCACGCCCTGTTCTTGTTTTTGTTACCGGGCGCTTTTCCTGCAGCTTTTTGTTCTTGTTGTGGCGCTGCTTTGTCACATTGTTTTTGTTGTTGTGCGCTTGGAGTATTGCAGTGCCCGTGCCACTTTTTGAAAAACCTTTATTAACAGCAACTTGAATTTTTTTAATGGGATTTGGGAATAAAAACCGCGCCCTTAGTGTTACTCATGTCTCGGTTTTCCATTATGTCGTGTTTCGTGCGGTAACACCGGGTAACACCCCACGTGTTACCGCCACTGTTACCACGCCGGTAACACCGGTAACGGGCGAATGTTACCGGGTGGGTGACGTGTGGAGGCTATCAGGGCCGGGAATCGGGGGGCAGTAAATGGGGAAGGCGGCTGGAGGGGCGTCAGCCCTTCTTGCGGGGAATACCAAGGCGTTGCCGGCGCTCCCACAGCGACTTGCGACTGATGCCGAGTTTCTGGGCCAGTTCGGTTTCGCTCATGCGGTCCTGGTTTTCCAGCACGAAATGCTGGAAGTAGTCTTCCAGTGACAAGTCGCTGCCAGCGTCAGATTCCCGGGAGGGCGGTGGCTTCTGTTCATTGTCCCCCTCCACGAGGCTACTGGGAATGGCGTAGTCCTCGCCGGTTTCCATTTCGAGGTCGAGTTGCGCCGGAGTGATGAGGTCGCCGTCGGCCAGAATCGAGGCTCGCTCGATGGCGTTCTCCAGTTCCCTTACGTTACCCGGCCAGCGATGTCGCTCCAGGGCTTTCATGGCTTCCGGGCTAAGGCTGAGCGCGGGCTTGCCCATGCGCTCTGCCTGTCGGGCAAGGAAGCGGCTGGCCAGTCCCAGGATATCGCCCCTGCGTTCACGCAGGGGCGGAATACGTACCTGCATGACGTTGAGGCGGTAGTAAAGGTCTTCCCGGAATTCGCCGGTGCGGGTCATGGCCTTCAGGTTGCGGTGGGTGGCGGCAATCATGCGCACACTCACCTTGCGACTCTGGGTGGACCCCACTTTGCGTATTTCGCCTTCCTGCAGAACCCTCAGAAGCCGTGCCTGGGCCTCGGGGGGCAGCTCCCCAATTTCATCCAGGAACAGACTGCCGCCATCGGCAGCTTCGATCAGACCGGTTCGACCGGATACCGCTCCGGTAAAGGCGCCCTTTTCGTGCCCAAAGAGTTCGGACTCGATCAGGCTTTCGGGAATCGCCGCGCAGTTCACGGAAATCAGCGGTTTGCTGGCCCTGGGTGAGAGCAGGTGAAGGGCCCGGGCCGCCAGCTCCTTGCCGGTGCCTGACTCGCCCTGGATCAGTACGGTGGTCTCGGTGGGCGCAACCTTGCGTATCAGCGTGAACACCTGTTGCATGGCATCGCACTGACCGAACATGATCTGGGCCGGGTCACTCTCGCTGTCAGCGGCCTCATCGGCTTCCTGGGCCTGGGCGGTACCGCTGCCCGGGTGCTGCGCGAGTATGCTTTCTACGGCGCCGAGCATTTCATCATGGTCAAACGGCTTGGCGATGTACTCTACGGCTCCCTTTTTCATGGAATCCACGGCGGAGCGCAGCGATGCGTAGCTGGTCATGATAAGTACCGGAACGCCCGGAGCCTGGCCAATCAGGCTGGTACCGGCCTCACCGGGCAGCCGCAGGTCGGAGATGATCAGGTCAAAGGAAGACAGGTCATAGTCTCCGGTCGCAGCCTCTGCGGACTCTGCCACCGACACTTCATAGCCGTTGTGTTGCAGCAGCTTGCGCAGGGCTGCACGGATAATCTCTTCATCTTCTACGATCAGTATGCGATGCATGTTTTCTGTCATGACCCTTGATTTTCCCCTTCCGGGCCCTCGTCGCTGTCGGCCTCGTAGGCCGGAAGTTTCACGCGCACCAGCGTACCACGCCCACGGGATTTGTCGGCGGGGCTTTCCACATTGATGGTGCCGTAGTGTTCCTCAACGATGCTGTACACCAGCGAAAGTCCGAGGCCCGTACCCTGGCTTGCGCTCTTGGTGGTGTAGAAGGGCTCGAAGATATGATCGAGCTGATCCGGGGGTATGCCTGTGCCCTCATCGGCGACCTCGATGATAGCGGAGTATTCATCCCGGAATCCACCGACCCGGATATGCCCTCCCTCCGGGGAGGCGTCCCGGGCGTTGGCCAGAAGGTTGACGAAGACCTGGACCAGCCGCTGTTCGTCACCCAGTACCATCAGGTCGCCGGGGCATTCATTCAGGTAATCAAGTCCGCGGCCCTTGTCACTCAGCGAAAGCAGGTTGATGGATTCGTCAACACACCGGCGTATCTGTACCGGCTCATAGCGGTTGGCCTGGGCATGGTTGCCGGTGCGAGCAAAGTTCATCAGCGACTGCAGGATATTGGAAATGCGCCGGGTCTGCTGCTGTATCTGATCGGCAGTTTCCAGGATGTCCGGGTTGTCGGTTTCCAGTTTCAGGTTCTGGGCCAGCGAGGAAATACCGGTCACCGGGTTGCCTACCTCGTGGGCGACGCCTGCTGCCAGCCGACCCACTGAGGCCAGGCGTTCGCTGTGCATCAGCTCGTCTTCCAGCAGGCGGGTCTCGGTCTGGTCTTCCACCAGGATGATGCTGCCGCCCTCCGGGTGATCAGGGCCAGCCAGTGCTGCTTTATGAAGGTTCAGCCAATGGGGGCGGCCCTTGAGGTCCAGGCGGTGTTTGTAACGACGCAGGTCAGGCCCGTGGACAAACTCGTCGAGCAGGTCCCGCCAGTGGGGAGGTAGGGCCAGTAGTCGGGCGCCCACTACTTCATCGGCGGTGATGCCGGTCAGCTCTGCCATGGCCTGGTTCCACATCAGGATCTCGCCATCGTCGCCCACAGAGCAGGCGGGAATGGGCAGGTTCTGTAAAGTCTGGCGGTAGTGCCGGCGTAAGTTGTCCAGTTCACCGGCAAGCCCGGTGAGGCGGTTCTCGTACTCACCCAGAGCCCGCTCTACATACTGGATGTCCTGGGCGGTACGACTGCTGGCCATGGGCTTGAAGCTGAGATGACGCTGCACCAGGTCCTGGGCTACCGAGGGGCCCATCAGGCCGGACAGGTTGATCTCGATCTGATCCCGCAGTCGCCTCAGCTGGTAGGGGCGGTACTCCACGGGGGGCAGGTCCAGTTGTTCCAGGGCACGGACCACTTCCCGCTTGGCAACGTTAAAGCCCAGGGGTTCGGCCAGTTGGCGGACAAAGTCCGACGAGGAGGTTGCAATCAGTTCCCGTCGCTGTGGGCGGGAAAGGGCGCCCAGGGAGCAGGCCTGGGCCGCACTGGCCTCTTCCGGGCTGGTGGGGCTGAGAATGGACACCAGGGTAAAGATTACGATGTTCACGCCCAGGCTGATAAACGTAAAAATGTGCCAGTTGTCGTATTCCGGTGTTATAGGCAGCGCGGATACCCAGGTCAGGGGGGCGGTCGCATGGGACAGGGGTAACACCAGTGTCAGTGCCCACAGGATCATCCCTGCGAGCAGCCCGCTCACGAGCCCCTTGCGGTTGCCCTCCGGCCAGTAGATGACGCCCAGCGCCCCGGGCAATAGCTGCAGCATGCCCGAAAGGGCCAGGATGCCCAGGGTAGACAGGTTCAGGTTGCGGCCCATGGCTTCATTGAAAATCAGGGCGGTGAAAATGATGACGGCAATAAGGATCCGCTTGGTCCAGCGCAGCCACCGGTAGATATCGGACTGGTCCCTCGGCGTTCGCAGGGGCAGGACTATGTGGTTGAGCACCATGCCTGCCAGGGCCAGGGTACTTACGATCATCAGGCCGCTGGCAGCTGACAGCCCCGCGACATACATCAGTACGGTCAACCAGGGGCTCCCCAGTGCCTGCGGGATAGTCACTGCGTAGAAAGCCGGCTGGTCGCCGACGGGCATGGCCATGCCGCCCCACAGGATCAGGGGCACCGGCAAACCCAGCAGTAACAGGTATAGCGGTAGCCCCCAGCTGGCCCGGGACAGTGAGCGTGGGCTAGGGTTCTCGCTGAAAATCATATGGTACATATGGGGCAGCACCAGGGCCCCCGCGAAGGACATCAACATCAGTGCCCGCCAGCTGCCATCGTCAATACTCAGGCTGAGGGCGCTTACACCTGAGCCCGGCATGGCCAGCCAGTCTTCCAGTCCCGCGAAGCCATCAAACACCGAGACCAGGATAGTGGCCCCGAGCAGTAGCATGGCGCCGAGCTTGACCAGTGAGTCAAAGGCTATGGCAACCACCAACCCCTGATGGCTGCCGGAAGTCTGGTCCCGGCGGGCCCCGAAGAGCATGGCAAACAGAACCACGATAATGCTGAAAAGGGTGCTTATGGCGTGGGGCGAAGTATCGGGTGCGAGCAGGCTCGCACTGCCTGCCACGGCCTTGATCTGCATGCTCAGGAGCGCCATCAGCGCAATACCTGTGATCAGGGTCACCAGGGTGCCGGCCCACTGGCTGCGATAGCGGAAGGCGAACAGGTCCGCCAGTGAGGTGAGCTGGTAAGCGCGGCTGATACGCATGATGGGATTGAGCAATACCGGCGCCAGCAGGAAGGCGCCGCTGATGCCCAGATAGTAGGCCAGGAAGCCATAGCCGTATTCGGCGGCCACCCCGACCGCACCGAACACGGCCCAGGTGCCCGCGTAGACGCCAAGGCTGAGAGTATAGACCAACGGGTGTCGGACCCAGCGACCGGGCAGCTGGCCCTTCTCGGTGGCATGGGCAATGCCAAAAAGTATCAGAAGGTAACCCAGGCTGATAACCAGTAGAACCGGCAGGCTAAAACTCATTGGGGTCCCGTCGCCATTCCAGCCAGACGCCGACGGCGATCAGGCTGCTCCAGAGCAGGTAGGGGGAATACCAGGCATTGCCTGGTGAAACCCACCAGTCCAGGATATTGGGTGAAAAGATGTAAACAGCCAGAACCAGAAGAAAAACCAGGCGATAGATATACATCGGGTGTTTATCCGGGCCGTCGATTTCGGGGGTTATACCACGGCGGGGGTACGGCTGTCAGGTCAGACTCCCTCCGGGGAGACTGCAGCCGTGTCACAGGTACTACGTTGGGGGATGTCTGTCATCGACCAGTTTTCGAGGGCCCAGTCGAGCACGGTTTGCGGATCAGCCGTAGCAAGAGCTGTTGGTGGCTGCTGGCCCAGGATATTCAGTGCCCGCCACAGGTTCAGGCCAGGCTGTCTGTCGTCCAGTGCCGGGGCGTGGTTCTGCTTGCTCAGTTTCTGCCCCTGGTTGTTCAGGACAACCGGGATATGGGCCCAGGCGGGCGGTGTCCCACCCAGTGCCAGGCAGATCTGTCGCTGTTGGGCAGTGGTCTCCAGGAGGTCCGAACCCCTCACAACCTCGGTAATTCCCTGATCGATATCATCCACAACCACCGCCAGCTGGTAGGCCACGAAACCCTCCTTGCGGATGATTACCGGATCGTCCACTTCCGCCCGTACCAACTGATGCTGCTCGCCCAGAATTCGGTCCTGCCAGTAAGCATCCTCATCCTGCAAGGCAAAGCGGATGGCAATCGGTCGGCCGTGCGTCCGGGATCCGCCTTCGCGGCAGCGCCCGGGATGACGACCACCATTGGCGGCCAGTTCTTTGCGTGAGCAGGCGCAGTAATAGGCGCGGCCCTGTCCGACGAGTTGCTCGGCATGGTGCCGGTACACCTCCAGCCGGGATGATTGCCAGCGCACATTGCCATCGGGGAACAGCCGGTGAGTATCCAGGCTTAGTCGGATCAGGTCGGCCGCCTGGGGGCTTTCCCTCAACGGGTCCAGGTCTTCGATGCGCACCAACCACTGGCCCTGTCGGGTTTTGGCTTCCAGGTAACTGGCGAGGGCAGTTACGAGTGAGCCAAAGTGCAGGGGGCCAGTCGGGGAAGGGGCAAATCGCCCGCGGTAGGATGGGGAGGTCATGGAAACCTTGTCGCGCGGGGCTTACCCCCGCGCCCGGACCCGTTGCCGGTTAGATGCCGGTCTGGCGCTCGCGGATTTCCGCCAGGGTCTTGCAGTCGATGCACAGGGTAGCGGTTGGTCGTGCTTCCAGTCTGCGGATGCCGATTTCCACGCCACACTGGTCACAGAAGCCGTAATCGTCCTTGTCGATGCGGTCGATGGTCTTGTCGATCTTCTTGATCAGCTTTCGCTCCCGGTCACGGGTACGCAGTTCCAGGGAGAATTCTTCCTCCTGGGACGCGCGATCGCTCGGGTCGGCGTAGTTGGCTGCATCTTCCTGCATGTGATGCATCGTGCGGTCCACTTCCTCCATGAGCTCCTGGCGCCACTGCATGAGCAGTTCGCGGAAGTGTTGCAGCATCTCTGGGCTCATGTATTCTTCACCCTTTTTGGCTTCGTAAGGGGTGAAGTTGGTAAAGCGCTCGCGTGCTTTTTCTGCGGTATTTGCCATGTAACCCGGCCTCTTATTGATACTCCAAAAGGACGCAGCTTTTCCGTGCTGTCCTGCGCCCGCCTGCATCAGGAGCTTCGCGGCTCCCCAGGAATCTGCGGAAAATAGCAGATCTGTTGCGGGGGCGCCAGCCTTGTTGTGTGATCCCTGTTCAGCCTACCAACTGCCCCTGGAGACGTCATGGAATTTCCGGAAAACCTGATCGAAGGACGCCTGGTCAAACGCTACAAGCGCTTCCTTGCCGATGTACGGCTGGCCAATGGCGAGATCGTGACCGCCCATTGCCCCAATACCGGCTCGATGCTGGGGTGTCAGCCGGATGATGCCCGGGTGTGGTTGAGCCCGGCCACCAACCCGAAACGCAAGCTGCGTTATACCTGGGAGCTGGTCGAGACCGGGCCGGGGGTGTTGGCCTGCGTGAATACCGGGCGTCCCAATGCCCAGGCGAGGGACGCGATTGAAGCCGGTCGGATACCCTCCCTGGCAAACTATTCCCTGGTGCGGGCAGAGGTCCGTTATGGTTCTGAAAACAGTCGCATCGACCTGCACCTGTCGGGCCATCCCGTGCAGCCGGACGCCTGGGTGGAGGTGAAGAATGTCACTCTGTGCGAGGGGGGCGTTGCCTGCTTCCCGGATGCGGTCACCTTGCGGGGTCAGAAGCACCTGCGCGAACTGATGGAAATGGTGAGTGCCGGTGACCGGGCCGTGCTGCTGTTCTGCGTGAATCACACTGGGGCCCGCGAAGTCAGGCCGGCGGACCATATTGATCCTGCCTATGGTGATCTGTTGCGCAAGGCCGCCGGGGCGGGGGTGGAGTTGATCGCCTGGCAGGCCGACCTTGCGGGGCCGGACGGCCCATCCGGCAGCCTGACCCTGGTGCGGGAGCTGCCGGTGGTTTTGTGACAGGTCGAAGTCGATGTTAGCGGCAGAAGGCTCAGCCTTCCGGGTTCATCCCGAAGTGGGCCCTGATACGGTGGGCCAACTCTCCCGCCGCCAGCGCTTCGTCGGTATGAATGTGGACGGTGTGGGTTTTCTCCACCTCAGAGAGGGGTTCTTCCCACTGCCTCTGCTGTTCCAACAGGGTTTCGTCAGCTTCTGACGCGTCGCCCTTGCGGGCCCGGATCCACTCCCGGCGAGTTGCTTCCGGCGCTTCGCAGTGGATGAGGGCGAATGGCAGGGCCAGGTTTTCTGCCACCGAATCCAGCAGCTCCCGCTCGTTTTCCCGCAGGCAGGCGGCATCCACGATCACGCCAAAGCCAGCCTGCAATAATTGCCTGGAAAGGTCCGCCAGGCGATGGTAGGTCTTGCGGTTGTTCTCTTCACTGTAAAGCTCCTCGCCAATGCTGGAGCCGGAGCTGTCCAGCGGACCAAGGCCAGCCAGGCGCTTGCGTTCCACGTCGGAGCGCAGGCGGATCAGTCCGAGCTCGCTGGCCAGGGCATGGCTGACGGTGGATTTGCCGCTGGCTGACAGCCCGGTGGTCGCCAGCAGGTAGGGGTTGGGGATTCCTGTGTACTGCTCGGCCAGGTTGGCGTAGTCACGATATTTCTGCAGCAGGGCTTCCTTTTCTGCTTCTGACAGCCCGGGGTTGCCCCGCGTGAACAGCGCGATCTTTGCCCTCACCATGGCGCGATAGGCTTTGTACAGCGGAAGCAGCTCAATGCCATCAAAGTCGCCACGCCATTCCAGGTAGGCGTTCAGGGTATGGCTGGCGAGGGCAAATTCACGGCGGGACTCCAGGTCCATCAGCAGGAATGCCAGGTCATTGATTACATCGATCCAGCGGAAAGGTTCGCTGAACTCGATACAGTCAAAGACGGTAACCTTCTCCTGGTAGACCGTGATATTGGCCAGGTGCAGATCGCCGTGGCACTCGCGCACGTAGCCGTCGGCCCTGCGCCGGGCGATGACGTCCTGCTGGCGCTCGAAGGTACTGCGGGTCCAGTCTTCAAGCGCGGTGAGTTGGTCTTCCAGTACCTGGTCGCTACCCAGCAGTGGGCGAATCTGGTCAAAGTTTTCCTGCATCGCGGCAAACACGGCCGCCGGCGTGCCCAGCGGTTTTTCCTCAGGTACGGGCGGCAAGGTGTCGTGGAACCGGGCAACCTGCTCTGCCAGCTCACTCAGCCGCTCCGGGGACAGCTGTCCTCGTTCCTGCAGTCCATTAAACAGCTGGTCCTGCCGGAACTGTCGCATGCGGATAGCGTATTCGAACGGCTCCCCGGCTCCGTTCAGCGCAGGTTGCTCCGGGCTGCCGGTAATGGGAACGACGTCCAGGTAGATTGAAGGCGCCAGGCGCTGGTTGAGGCGCACCTCCTCTTCACAGAAGTGCCGCCGCTTTTCCAGGGTGGAGAAATCCAGGAAGCCGAAATCCATGGGCTTCTTGATCTTGTAGGCGTAGTCACCGGTGAGGACGACCTGAGAGATATGGGTTTCCAGTACCTGGAAGCTGTCGACCGGGTGGTCGTAAAGGGCCGGGTCCTGCAGGTTCTCGATCAGGTTGGTCGCCGGGGCGTCGCTCACGGTGTGCTCCTTGGTCGTTTGAGGGCTGCACTATGATAGCGGGCACATTACACAAATAACATACGGGGCCGATGACGCCTGAGGGTACGGTTTGGTTATAATCCGCGAATGCCAAAGAAATCACCCGCCAAGAGAAAGAAAAGCCAACCCCGCAAGTCCCGCCCCACCTTCCGGCAGCGTTTGTGGTCGTTGGGCTGGCGGCTGGGCCTTGTCATGCTGGTGCTGCTGGCCGGCTGGATGGTCTACCTGGACGCCCTTGTCACCTCCCGTTTCGAGGGGCGGCGTTTCGAGGTGCCCTCACGGGTCTATGCCAGGCCGCTGGAGCTCTATGATGGCGCGGCACTCAGTGCGGATGCCTTAGGTCAGGAGCTGGAACTGGCCGGTTACCGAAGTGGCGACGGGAGCCGCCCGGGCACCTGGCAGCAGAGCGGCAATCGGTTCTTGATCAGTACCCGGGGCTTTGACTTCGCCGACGGCGAGGAGCCCCGTCGTCGTCTCTCCCTTACGGTGTCCGGTGGTCGTGTCAGCGGGTTCAGGGTCCTGGAGGGTGGCAGCTCACCCATTGTTCGCCTGGAGCCGGCGGAGATCGGAGGTATTTACCCGGCCCACCGGGAAGACCGGGTGCTGGTCAGCCTGGAAGATGCGCCCCCGTTATTCGAAGAAGCCCTGCTCACTACAGAAGACAGGGATTTCTATGATCACTTGGGTATTGCACCCCTGTCGATCGCCCGCGCCATGCTTGCCAATATCAAGGCTGGCCGCGTCGTCCAGGGTGGCAGCACCCTGACCCAGCAGTTGGCCAAGAACCTCTACCTGAGCCGGGACCAGACCCTGATCCGCAAGGGCAACGAGGCCTTGATGGCCCTGTTACTGGAGTGGCACTACGACAAGCGGGATATCCTGGAGACCTACCTCAATGAGGTTTACCTGGGACAGGCGGGCAGCCGCAGTATTAATGGCTTCGGCCTCGCCTCGCAGTTCTATTTCCGCAAACGGTTCCAGGACCTGGAGTTGCATGAATCCGCATTGCTGGTTGGCATGGTCAAGGGTCCAAGCTACTACGACCCTCGACGCCATCCGGAGCGTGCGTTAGCCCGTCGGAACCTGGTAATCGACCTGCTGGTGGAAGTCGGAGCGGTGGAGCGGACATCGGCCGAAAGGGCCCGGTCAGCCCCGCTGGACGTGGCGGCCCGTCCTTCCTGGTCAGAGAATCGATATCCTGCCTTTATTGACCTGGTTCGCCGCCACCTGGCCCGTGACTACCGCCAGGAGGACCTTCAGACCGAAGGTCTGCGTATATTCACCACCCTGCACCCTGCCATTCAGGAGCAGGCAGAACGGGTCACTTCCCAGACGCTGGATCAGCTTGACCGGGGTTCGTCGAATACCCGGCTGGAAGCCGCGATGGTGGTTACCTCCCGTGACAGCGGCGAGGTCCTCGCCCTTGTGGGGGGGCGTGATGCCGGGTTTGCAGGCTTCAACCGGGCCCTCGATGCGAGGCGCCCCATCGGATCCCTGGTGAAGCCCTTTGTATACCTGACAGCGCTTTCGCAGCCCGATCGCTATACCCTCATCACCCCGGTGAAGGACGCGGGGCTGGCGCTGGAATTCGAGAACGGCCAGCGCTGGGAGCCCAGCAACTTCGACCACAAACAACGTGGCGACGTGCCACTGCACCAGGCGCTGTCCCGGTCATGGAACCTGCCAACCGTGCGGGTCGGGCTGGACGTCGGTGTGCCGGCGGTAACCGAAACCCTGCAGGCCTTTGGTGTGACCTCGGATATCAACCGTTATCCGTCCATGCTGTTGGGTTCGGTGACCATGGAACCGGTGGCCGTGGCCCAGGCCTATCAGGGCCTGGCAACCTCCGGGTTCAATGCGCCACTGAGAACCATACGTGACGTCACCGACGCAGAAGGTGAAGCACTGAGTCGTTACCAGCTCGAGGTCAACCAGGTCGCGGACCCGGCTGCGGTCCACCTGGTGCAGTACGCCATGCAGGAAGTCATGCGTGAGGGTACAGGGCGCTCGGCGTACCGGACCATTCCGGAAAGCCTGGGGCTGGCGGGCAAAACCGGTACCACCGACGATGGCCGTGACAGCTGGTTTGCCGGCTTCAGTGGCGACCTGCTGGCGGTGGCGTGGGTGGGGCGCGACGACAACGGGCCGACTTCACTGACCGGCGCCACCGGCGCCCTGCCTATCTGGACCCGTTTTATGGCATCCATTCCCCAGCACAGCTTTTCCCCGGTGGTCCCCGATGGCGTACAGTATCACTGGGTAAACAGCGAAAGGGGTGTGCTCACCGATGAACATTGCGAGAATGCCCGCTTGATACCGTTTATTGTCGGAAGCGAGCCGCAAACCTTCGAAGGTTGTGGCGGCGATTTCTCACGACGCCTGCGTGGCTGGTTTGAAGGGTTGTTCCAATGAGTCAGACATTTCGAAATTTTCTGCTTGTGAGCGTGTTGTCGGCGGGCCTTGCTGGCTGCGCATCGGATATCTATGCACCCCCGGGGGGCGGTGACCGTAGCCCACAACCGGCGCCCCAGCCGCCAACGGTGGAAGATGAGGAGCAGCGTGATTCCCCGCGCCTGTCAGAACAGCCGGAAGAAGATACCCGGGAACGGGCGCCTGGGCCGGGTTACCAGGAGCAGGGGGATGACCTGTCCCCCGCCGCTGTCAGCCTGATCGAACGGGCCGACGCCCTGATGGCCGATGGCCAGCCTGAAGCCGCCCTGAGTCAGCTCGAACGGGCTCAGCGAATCTCGCCACGGTCCGCCCAGGTCTACTTCAAGCTGGCCGAAGCCTACGCCCGTACAAACAACCTGGGGACCGCAGAACAGTTCACCATGAAAGGGCTGTCGTTGGCCGGTTCCAACACTCGACTACAGAAAAGCGGCTGGGAGCTGCTGGCCAGTATCCGGCACGAGCGGGGCAATGTAGCCGGTGCCGAGCAGGCTGAGCGGCGGGCCAGTCAGCTCTAAACGAAAAAGCCCCTGCGGGGCAGGGGCTGTCACATCAGGCCTTACTGATTGGACTTAATCGCTGGGAATGGTTGCCGCGGTGGTGGTTTCACCGGCCTCAATAGTTACCTGCTGAGTACCGACGAAGGTAAGATCATCAGACGCTTCATTGTCGTCAATCTGGCAACTGTAGCTGACCGTGTATTCTCCTGCCGGTAGGAACGCAGCGATGTAGCTGTAGAGCGAGTCCCCGCCGTCCTGGTTGACCGGCACAACAACCAGCGGTTGGGTTTCTGCTTCGTCGCCGGTCAAAGTGACGTTCAGGTCAGTCAGGTTTTCCTCGGTGACTGTTCCCGTATAAACGTAGACGGCCCCCTCATAGTTGCAGCCCAACGTCTCATCCTGATTCAGCGTGGCGTAGTCCACTTCGCCAACCAGCGTGCCTACTTCACTGTTGTCTACCAACCGCAGAACAGGCTTCAGAAGGTATTGATCCTGGCCGGGTGGATAAACCAGCGATTTGCGTACGTCAAAGTCGATGGTGAAACTTACCTCTCCACCTGCCGGCACGACGAACCCGGATGTTTGAAGGCCTCGCTGGTCGCCGGACGGAACTCGGAGATTTTCCACGCCGCCTTCATCGGTCAGAACACTGAACTCAGACTGCTCGCCGAGTTGCAGCCTCATCCAGCTATAATCTCCCGCCGGCACATCTTCAGAAGTGACCAGGGCTTCCACTGCGCCTCCTTGAAGGTCCAGCAGATTGAGGTTTGCGGGTTCTTCCAGTGTTAAGGAAACCCTTTCACCATCAGCAGGTTGAAGAACAAGGCCGGTCACAACGATATTGACCTCGCTGACGCCATCGACGGGTGCATCGGTCAGTCCGACCGACATCGACCCGGTTGAAGCCGTGGAGTCACTGCTACTGTCGCCGCCACCACAGGCTGCAACAGCCGCCGCCAGTGCGGTAACACCAAAAGTCTTGATCAGCGCATACTTCATGAAACCTCCGTCGGGTAAGGACCCGGTTTGTATCCCTTGGTTGGCTATGGCAGTGCGGGCTCCTGGTCCGGAAAATCCGCGCACCTGTTGGTATAACGCTTTGATGGAGGTCAGGGTTCCAGCGGGTTGTATTACAAGATGTTCAAGGTGCGAGTATTCTCCCTGACGGTCGTGGTCAACGCACAGGGTGTTTTTTTCTGTTATAAAGCGCGTTCAAACACGCATCCACAGGTCGTAATCGTGGCGCTGATCCCCTTCCGACGTTCCCGGGCCCGAAAATTTGAAGACTCTGTCCGGCCCTGGCTCGATGGCATGTACCGGTTTGCCTATCGACTGACGGGGCAACGGGAAGACGCGGAGGACCTGGTCCAGGAGGTATTGACAAAACTGTACCCGCAGGCCGAGAAGTTGTATGCGGTTGAACGGCCGGGTGCCTGGCTTAACCAGGTTCTCTACCGCCACTTCATTGACCTGACACGCAAGCACGGTCGTCAGGCCGATCGCCCTGCCTCC
Organism: Marinobacter segnicrescens; assembly: GCF_900111555.1. Taxonomy (GTDB): domain Bacteria; phylum Pseudomonadota; class Gammaproteobacteria; order Pseudomonadales; family Oleiphilaceae; genus Marinobacter; species Marinobacter segnicrescens. The sequence continues at coordinate 15,397 of NZ_FOHZ01000024.1, read as the reverse complement.
GCTCTCATGTCTGAGGACGCCAGCCGTGAATTTCTGGACAGCCTGGTGGACAGTGGTGTCGACCCGGAGGGGCAGCTGGAAATAACGCGGTTGCAACAGGCAGTGGCGACCGCGCTGGACAGCCTGTCGCCGGACCAGCGCACACTGCTGGTGCTGCACGAAGTCGACGGCTGGCGCCAGGAAGATATTGCGGAGGTACTGGGTATCGCGGAGGGTACCGTCAAGTCACGACTGCACCGTTGCCGGGCCAGTCTGAGGAAAAACATGGTGGCCGGACTGGAACCTTTTATGCAGGGCCGACGTGTTGGTAAATGAGGTGATGGAAATGACTAGCTGCCAGCAGAGCCACGAGTTGATTGACCAGTGCGTGACCGGCGCCATTGCTCCGGCCGACGCACTTGCCCTTGAGCGTCACCTGGCCGGCTGCCCCCTGTGTGCTCGTCGTTTACGGTGGCATCAGTGCATTACTGACGAACTCGCAAACCAGGCTCGTGTGCCCGAGCCGTCCGCGGATTTCGAGGCCCGGGTGCTTGCAGCTGCCACCGGGCGTGCTCATCCGAATGCCCGCCGTCGCTGGCTGGCCCCGGTAGCGGGAAGTGCCGTGGCAGCGGCGCTGGTGTTGGGGCTCGTGCTTGGTACGGGCACGTGGACCGGCGCCCCGAGGCAGGCATCTGACGATGAGCGAGCTGTGCCCCCGGTGCCGCGTGAGCAGACCGTCAGGCTGGCCTTTACTTCCGGCTCCGAGCTGGACAATGTCAGCCTTACGCTGGAGTTGCCGGCCCATGTAGAGCTGGCCCGTTTTCCCGGCCATCAGACGTTGACCTGGCAGGTAGACCTGAAGCCCGGGGATAACGTGATTGCGTTGCCACTGCGCATTGCCTACCCGGAGGCAGGCGAAATAGTCGCCCGCCTGGATGACGGTCGTAATACCAGGACATTTCGTGCCGCTATACCCAGCATCGGCAAGTCAGAGGAATCAGAACGGGGGCCTTCATCATGAGCAGGATTCTGCGGACACCGTCCGTCGCTTTCGCGCTGGCGACGATTGGTCTGGTGGCCCCCGGTAGTCTGCTAGCCCAGGGTAATGATGACTTGGATGTCACCATGCGCATGGTGGTTGACGATGCGGAGCTGAAGGACCGGGTCATTCAGGAACTCCAGCTGCCCGAGCCGCCGGCCGGAGCCCTGCCGAAAAATAGTGAAGGGCGTCCGGGTCGGACGGAGGATCTCCGCGAGCAAGGGCGCGAGCTTGGGCGTCAGATCTCCGAAGAGGCCAGGGGGCGGCGCGAGGAGCGATCCCCTGTCGGCCGTGGCAACGCGCCTGAATTTCCGCCCGCCGACTTTCCGGGCAGGGGGCGCACTGATCGCCCCACACCAGGGATGCAGCCTGACGACCGGCCAGGTTCTGGTCGCGAACCGGGCGGGCGCCCCTGACCAGTCCCGGGTCTTTCGCTGGCACGCTTTATGTTCGCTCAAGGCGTCGTTTGCCGCCGGCCTGATACTTGGGCCTGCCTGCCGCCCTGCTATACTCGCCTGACCCTACTCCATCGATTGTCATAACCGAGCCGGGAGATCTGTTTGTCGCGTCTGCTTTTCCTGCTCCTGACCGGCCCGCTGCTGATGGTGGCTTTGCCGTCCCTTGCAGCGCCGGGTGATACCGCTGACACAGATGCCTGGCAGTTGCTGCAGGAAGGTGTCGGCGCGTTTGAGAGGGGAGAGCTGGCACAGGCCCGCCGCCTGCTGGAGCAGGCCCGGGAAAGTGGCCTGGAGTCCAGTGCCCTCTACTACAACCTGGGCGTCCTCTATTACCGGGTCGGTGATTATCGGCGTTCGCGGCAGGCATTCCGTCAACTGCTGGGCACCGAACATGAGGATCTGGCGGGCTACAACCTTGGATTGGTCGCCCTGGCGGAAGGTGACGAGAAGATGGCCCGGGTGTGGTTCGGGCAGGTGTTTGATACCGCAGGGCAGGAGAAACTTCGCCGCCTGGCCGGGCGGCAATTGCAGATCCTGAACCAGACTCAGTCCCCGGCGCCAGCGTATTGGCTGGGTTTGGTCGCCCTGAGCGGCGGTTACGAAAGCAACCTCGCCCTGAGGCCCGACAGTGCGGCATCGGACCTGTCTGATGGCTTCACGGATGTATTGCTGGCCGGCCGTGGTCCTGTGCTGCCTCTCGGAGCGACCGGGGGGAGTTCTGCAGAGGCAGTCCAGCTATCGGCCAGCGTCTTTCGGCGTCACTATCATACTGAACGCGACTTCATTACGGATGCCGCCCAGCTCGGCGTGTCCTGGGTTTCCCGGGGTGTGGCGGAGCGTTATGAGATCGGTGTGGAGCAGCGTTTTTTCCGGGAGGGAGGCGATTCCCGGGAGCTTCATACCGCACTGGTACTCAAATACCAGCAGGATAGCTGTGCAGACGACTATCTGGGCGGCCGGTGTCAGCTTGCCCTGGAAGCCTCATACGTTCGTCCGTTTGATGGGTTCGAGCCGTATGAGGGTATGCGCTACGAAGCAGTGGCAAGCTACCACCATCGCTGGGCCCGGTGGCAGGCCGCCGGGAGCCTGGGGCTGGAGTTCAACCGGCGTGAGGACCTTGCCGGTGACGGGCAGTTCGCCAGCCTGTCACCCCGACGCCAGGAGCTTGGTCTGGAACTGAGCTACCTGGGCTGGGCTGCCTGGATCTTGGGTGGTGGACTGGGCTACCGCTACAGTGATTATCCGGACCCCTATCAGATTACGTCCGACATCGGCTGGGAGTCAGGACGTCGGGTGGATCACCGTTACTCCGTCGAGCTGACAGCGGAGTATTTCCTTACTCAGAGCTGGTCTGTTGTGGCAGCAGCGAGCCATCACAGCAACGACAGCTCACTGCACCAGTATGATTACGATAACGAGGTTTATCGCCTGGGCATTGATTACCTGTTCTAATCGGCCCGATCGGGGAGCTGCCGGACTGTTGCACGCTCCCCGTTCAGGACTCACAAGGTAGCCATGACCTTTCTTGCAGCTGCAATGGTGGCTTCGATGTCCTCATCGCTGAGGGCCGCACTGGTAAAGCCGGCCTCAAAGGCGGACGGTGCCAGGTAAACGCCTTCTTTCAGCATCCCCTGGAAAAAGGCCTTGAAACGCTCAACGTCGCAGTTCATGACCTGGTCAAACCGTGTGACCTCGGGCTCGTCCGTGAAGAACAGGCCGAACATGGCGCCGGCGCTTTGCACCGTCAGAGGGATGCCCGCTTCGTCGGCGGCTTTTTTCAGGCCGTCGCAAAGGGTGCGGGTTTTCGCCGTCAGCCTGTCGTGGAAGCCGGTTTCGGAAATCAGGTTCAGGGTGGTCAGCCCGGCGGTCATCGCCAGCGGGTTGCCGGACAGGGTGCCCGCCTGGTAGACGGGGCCCAGCGGAGAGATGTGTTCCATGATCTCCCGCTTGCCGCCGAAGGCACCAACCGGTAGGCCACCGCCAATCACCTTGCCAAGGGCGGTCAGGTCCGGGGTAATGCCGTAATGGCCCTGGGCGCCGCCGAGTGAAACCCGGAAGCCGGTCATCACTTCATCAAAGATCAGCACTGTACCGTGCTGGTCGCAAACTTCCCGCAGGGACTCCAGGAAGCCTGGTACCGGTGGAATGCAGTTCATGTTACCGGCCACCGGCTCCACGATAATCGCAGCCACCTGGTCTCCGATCTCCTCGAAGGTTTTGCGAACTCCCTCTATGTCGTTGTAGGTCAGGGTAATGGTATGTTCTGCCAGGCTGGCGGGGATGCCGGGTGAGTTGGGTACGCCCAGGGTCAGGGCACCGGAGCCCGCCTTTACCAACAGTGAGTCCACGTGGCCGTGATAGCAGCCTTCAAACTTTACGATCTTGTCCCGACCGGTATAGCCCCGGGCCAGGCGAATGGCGCTCATGGTGGCTTCGGTGCCGCTGTTGACCATGCGGACCAGTTCGATGGAAGGCACCAGTTCGCAGACCTTCATCGCCATCTCGGTTTCGATGGCGGTTGGCGCACCGTAGCCTACGCCCAGTTCGATCTGGGTATGCAGGGCCTGCTTGATGTGCTCGTTGGAGTGCCCGACGATCATGGGTCCCCAGGAGCCCACGTAGTCAATGTAGCGACGGTCATCCTCGTCATACAGGTAGGCACCTTCGGCGTGTTTGAAGAAGATTGGAGAGCCGCCCACGCCCTTGAAGGCGCGTACCGGGGAATTCACACCACCGGGGATGTATTTCTGGGCCTGCTCGAACAGGGTCTCGGAATGGGTCATCTGTAGGCTCCTTGATGGTCGCCGGGGAAAGTTGGTAGTCCGGTCAGGACTCGGCAGTGAGAGTGACCGCAATGCTATCAGAGTTTGAAAAGAGGGTGGTGCTCGGCAAACAGCCGGGTGAATGCCCTGGCCCGTGATTCGATCTGCTCGCTGCTCCCGGCGAACAGGCCGCCGACAACGGCCAGAAGGTCTGCCCCGGACTGGATCAGCGACGCGCCGTTATCCGTGGTTACCCCGCCAATGGCGGTACGTGGCAGGTTCAGGTCTGCCGCCTTGCCCAAAATTACCGCTTCGGCCCGGGGTGCTCCCGGTTTGGTCTCTGAGGTGAAGAACCGGCCGAATGCCAGGTAATCCGCGCCCCTTGTACGGGCCGTCTCTGCCAGGGCGAGATCGCCGTGGCAGGTGACGCCGATAATGGCGTCGGGCCCCAGGATGTGGCGGGCTGTTTCAATGGATCCATCGGTCTGCCCCAAATGAACCCCGTCGGCGCCACATTGCTGAGCCAGGTAAGGGTCATCGTTTATGATCAGCGGAACACCTTCCCTCTGGCAAAGTTCGGTCAGTGCTGTTGCCTGTCGGAGCTTGTCCGCTGTATTGAGGTCCTTTTCCCGGTACTGGATCAGTACGGCACCGCCTCGAATGGCGGCAGCTACACCGGCCACCAGCTGGTGATCCGGCAGCAAGCGGCTGTCAGTGATGGCATAAAGGCCCGGGCGCAGGCCCTTGGCGAAAACAGGTCCTGTCATCCCTGAGCTGCCCAGGTCACACCCCGGTCAGGCACGGGTTGCCCGTGACCAACCGCAAGCGCGTGGTTAATGGCGCCACTGACAAACCGCTGAGCCTGCTCAATGGCATCTTCGAGGGATAGTCCGGCCGCTCGCCCCGCGGCAATGGCTGCGGCCAGGGTGCACCCCGTGCCATGGTACTCGCCGCCTACCCGTTCAATTTGCCAGGATTTTTCCGCCTGGTCCTGGCGGTAGAGTGTGTTGGTGATGAACTCACCGATACCGTGGCCGCCGGTAGCAAGCACGCCCTGGCAGCCCCCGTCCAGCAGGTGCCGCGCGCTGTCTCGCTGGTCTTCAAACCCGCCAAGCTGCGTCAGCTCGATACCGTTGGGGGTAATGACTTCGGCCCGCGCGAAGAGGCGCTGCTGCATGGCGCTGAGGAGTTCATCGTCAGCCAGGTCACCGCCGCCCGCTGCCTTGATGACCGGGTCGACTATCAGCGGGAGCAATGTGTGCTGGTCCAGAAAATCCGCCACTGCATTGACCACCGCAGCATTGCCCAGGGCGCCCGTCTTGACGGCATCGATCCGGCAATCTGCCGCGAGGTACTCCAGTTGCTGCCGAACCAGGTCGGCGTCCACCGCCTCGGCGTTATAAACATTGCGGGTGTCCTGCACCGTCAGGCAACTCAGTACCGGCAGGGGGTGACAGCCAAGGGCGGTGGTGGCCTGTATGTCGGCCTGCACGCCCGCTCCGCCAGACGGGTCCAGTCCGGAAACGATCAGAACCTGGGGGCGTTGATGTAGGTTGATGGCGTAACTCCTCAGAATGGTTTGACCACGGCCAGAATGACCACGATAACCAGGACCAGCACCGGCAATTCGTTGAACCAGCGATAGAATACGTGGCTGCGCCGGTTACGGTCATCCCGGAATACCTTGACCAGGTGGCCGCAATAGAAGTGATAGGCGATCAGTAGCGCCACCAGCAACAGCTTGGCGTGCAGCCAGCCCTGACTGAAATAGCCGGATACATTGTAACTCAGGAGCCAGACACCGAAGATCACCGTGGCGACCATGGAGGGAGTGGTGATACCCCGGTACAGCTTGCGCTCCATGACCTTGAACCTCTCCCGCCCTGGCTGGTCCTCACAGGCGGCATGGTAAACGAAGAGTCTTGGCAGGTAGAAGATGCCGGCAAACCAGCAAACCAGGGAAATAATGTGCAGGGTTTTAACCCAAAGCATGGTCAACTCCGTCGGTATTGGTAGTAGCTCTCGATATCGGACTTGAGCACGATACCGTAAATGCGCTGAATCATCGGTGCGACATGACGCTGCACGTAAAGTGCCTCGGCCTGGGTGGATTCGAACTGGTCCAGCGCTTCTTCCAGGGTCGCCTGGTACTGGATCGGGGCAATGTCCCGGCGGTTTGCTGGCATTTCCATCAGGTCGATTACCTCTGGCAGGGATTTGTCCTCCTCCGCCTGTCGGTTTTTCAGGTGCTCAAGGAAGCGTGCCAGGTCCACAGAGGGTAGCAGGGCAGAGGGCCCGTTACTGCCTTCGACAACCAGCCATTTCGGTTCGCTTTTGAGGAGTTCCCGCGCAGCGTCATAGCTGATTTCCCTGTCGATGCGGGTCACGCTACGATCCATGATGGCGCCCACTGAGACCCGGCGTAACGCCTGGATAATGGGTGAGTTCTGGTAACTGAGGCCCTGATTCTGAAGCATGGTCAGGAAGATTGAGCGCTTCGCGAAGACCTCACTGGTCACCAGTGAGGCGGTTGTAATGACCAGCATCCCCGGCAGGATGATGTTCGGATTGCGGGTCAGCTCCATGAGTGCCATTAGTGCCGCCAGCGGGGCCTGGAGAACCGCTCCCATCATTGCGCCCATGCCGAGCATGGCATAGAAGCCCACGGATGATGCCAGCTCAGGCGCTACCATGGCGCCCACCATTCCCATTGCGGCCCCCAGGGTGGCACCCATGAATATCGTGGGGCCAATAATACTGCTGGGCATGCCGAGGCCGACTGTCAGTGCGGTCACGAGCACCTTGGCGAGGCCGGCGCCAAGCAGGATCCAGAACGGCAGTTCACCATGAATCGCAAGGGAAACGGTGTCATAGCCGATGCCCATGACCTCCGGGATGATCAGGGCGAAGGGCATCATGAGGACGCCCGCCGAAACGACTCGCAGAAAAATGGGCCGATGATTGAAACGATTGGCCCAGGAAAGAATGTGGATAAAGCTGGCGGCTGCAATGGCGATCACTACCGCTAGCGCCAGAATCCAGGGGATTTCCAGAAGTGAGTTCATGGTCAGTGCCGGAACCGAGAACGCCGGTTCGCTGCCGTACACGGCCTGGGTGACAATGGCCGCGCTGACCGCTGACAGGATGATTGGGGTGAAGCCGGCGATGGTGTACTCCATCATCACCACTTCCATGGCGAAAATGACGCCAGAGATGGGGGTGTTGAATGAAGCGGATATTGCTGCAGCGCAGCCGCAGGCTACCAGCGTGCGGATGCTGTTATTGGGAAGGCGCATCCACTGGCCCATCAGGCTGGATACCGCTGCACCGAGATGCACTGCAGGCCCTTCCCGACCCGCTGACTGGCCGGTCAGCAGGGTGCCTACCCCGACTGCGAACTGGACCAGTGCACTGCGAAAGGTGATGTAACCCTGGTGGTAGTTCAGGCGCTCCATGACATGGGCCACCCCTACCTTGCGGTCGCGGGATGCAAGCCAGTGCAGGAGCAAGCCGAGCAGGACCGCCCCGCCCAGTGGCAGGAGTGTGCGGGTAAGCATGGCCAGGTCTTCGTAATTCTCGGCGTCGTTTTCCGGCAACAGGTAGCCAAGGGGAAATTCGATGGCGAACCGGAACAGCAGGATAACGGCGCCGGTAAAGACCCCAGAGAGCAAGCCGAGCAGCGCCAGTTGCGGCAGGGCATCTACTCCGGCCAGTCTCCGGCGGAATCCGGGTATCAGCCTGTCGCTCAGTTTCTGTTTCAGATCGTTCATTACATCGCCGCTGCACACCGCCGTTTCAGCAAGTTAGGACGCATTGTAACCGGCCCTGCCGCCTCTGCAATAAGACACTGGTTTATCATGGTAGACTAAGACGTTAATGATGACGTTCCTTCAGAGCCCTGACCGTGCGGTGGGGTGAAGGCACGCATTGTCATATTCACAGGCCGAGCAGGAGAGATTGGTGATTAAAGCAGGTATTGTCGGCGGAACAGGGTACACCGGGGTTGAGCTTCTGAGGATTCTGGCCACGCATCCGGATGTGGAGGTGTCCTGTATCACCTCGCGATCGGAAGCCGGTATGGCTGTCGCTGATATGTATACCAATCTTCGCGGCTACTACGACCTCAGCTTTACCGAGCCTGACGTGGAGGTGCTTGCAGGCTGTGACCTGGTCTTCTTTGCGACTCCCCACGGTGTTGCCATGCGCATGGCACCTGAATTGCTGGCCAGGGGTGTCCGGATTGTGGACCTGTCAGCAGATTTCCGGATTCGTGACCTGGATGTGTGGGCTCGCTGGTATGGTATGCCCCACGAAACGGCAGAATGGGCAGCGAAGGCCGTATACGGTTTGCCGGAGGTGGCCCGTGAGGCCATCAGGCAGGCCGAGCTGGTTGCCAATCCCGGTTGCTATCCTACAGCGGTACAGTTGGGCTTCCTGCCATTGCTGGAGAATCGACTGGTCCGGACGGGTCACCTGGTTGCGGATGCCAAGTCTGGCGCCAGCGGAGCCGGGCGCCAGGGCAAGGTTGGGATGCTCCATGGTGAGGTAGGCGAGAGCTTCAAGGCCTATGGTGCCTCCGGACACCGGCACCTGCCCGAAATTCGCCAGGGGCTGGAGCAGATGGCCGCTGGCAGGGTAGGGGTCAGCTTTGTACCGCACCTTGTCCCGATGATCCGGGGTATCGAAGCAACGCTCTATGCTGAACTGAATGATCCCGCAGACTTTGATCGCCTGCAGGCGTTGTATGAAGAGCGCTACCGGGATGAGCCTTTCGTCGATGTCATGCCTTTCGGTAGCCATCCGGAGACCCGCAGCGTGCGGGGTGAAAACAGTTGTCGCATGGCGCTGCACCGGCAGGAAGACAGCCCGGTGGTCATTGTTACCTCTGTTATCGACAACCTGGTGAAGGGAGCCGCGGGCCAGGCCGTACAAAATATGAACATCATGTTTGGTCTTGATGAGCGTGCGGGCCTCAGGGTTCCTGCGCTGTTGCCCTGATGGAATTGGCGCCTTGAGCGAAACGCGAAATTCCCGGGATGAGTATGTCATTGTCCCTCGCCGGCGGCACCCGAAGCCCTGGCGGGTGATAGGTGTGTTAATGCTATGCGCCCTTTCGGGTGCCGTTGGTTATGGTGTCGGCTGGTCTCAGGGCGGGCACCGTATCGTGGATGTGGTGCAGACCCGGCCTTCGTTGGCAAGGGAGCTTGCCGAGGTTACCCAGGAGTACGACGAGGTTCGCCGCAGGATGGTGCAGCTTGAGCGGGCCAGTGCGATTGACGAGCAGGCCCTGACGACAGCTCGTAACACCATTGCGGAACTGGAGGGGCGCCAGGCGGCGCTGGAAGCGGACCTCACCTTCTATCGAAAAATCATGGCACCGTCCGAGGTCAGCAAGGGGCTGCAGGTGGATCAACTGAGCCTGCGGCAAGGTAGGGTCGAGGGTCAGTACGCTTTCAAACTGGTATTGACCCAGGTTGGTGACAACAAAAGCTACATTTCGGGCGTCGTGGTAGTGAATATCATAGGGGACCGGAACGGCGAACAGGAAGTGATTCCCCTGCGGGACCTGTCCGGTGACGTGGAGGAGCTGGGCGTGCGTTTCCGCTTCCGGTATTTCCAGGATGTGGAGGGAATGCTGACCTTGCCGGATAATTTTGAACCCTACGAAATCCAGGTGGTTGCCAAGGCTGAAGGAAATAAGGCCTCTGAGGCTGAGCGAACCTTCGACTGGCGGCAAATCACGAGGAATTGAGCATGTTGAGCAGGAAAAAGCAGAAAGGCAGGCGTCCCCAGGGTCGGTTCGATACCCTGATATCGGCAAAGACACGGGTAGAAGGAAATATCCACTTCACCGGTGGGTTGCATGTGGATGGCCGTGTTCAGGGCAGCATCATTGCTGATGAAGAGTCCGGGGCAGCGTTGGTCCGCCTGTCCGAGTGTGGTGAAGTCGAGGGAGATGTCGTCGCTCCCAACATTATCATCAACGGCACCGTAAAAGGTGACGTTTTTGCCCGTGAGCATCTTGAACTGGCGCCCAAGGCCGCCATAACGGGTAACGTATATTACAACCTTGTGGAAATGGCGGCCGGTGCGTCAGTTAATGGCAATATGGTTCACAGCAGGGACCCAGACTCTTTGCCGCGACCTCAGCTGCCGGGTGCGGCGGATAAGCAGAAGCCGGTCGGGCTGCAGGGAGACGACCTGCCGGATGACAGTCCGGGTGAGCCGGGTGCGAACCCGATGGATGAACGGAAGTCAGCCGGTCAGGCTGGTGGAGAATAGTTGATCAAATTGGTCGGGAATACCATAATGGCATCATTCCAGGATGTCAGGAGGCAGAATTGAGCGCAGTTCAGGAACAAATAGCCGTACCCCTGTTTTTCAGCGACAGTGCGGTCGCCAAGGTAAAAGAGCTCGTAGAAGAAGAGGGTAACCCTGACCTCAAACTGCGGGTGTTCGTCACCGGTGGTGGCTGTTCCGGCTTCCAGTACGGTTTTTCGTTCGATGACAGCCAGCAGGAAGACGACACCGCCATCGAGCGGGACGGCGTGACCCTGCTTGTGGATCCTATGAGCTACCAGTACCTGGTTGGCGCAACGATTGACTATCAGGAAGGGCTGCAAGGCTCGCAGTTTGTGGTTCAGAACCCCAATGCCACTTCCACCTGTGGGTGCGGCTCGTCGTTTTCTATCTAGCAACAGTCGGTACCAGCGCACGCCAGTGTGCCGGTACCCGCTCACACTCTGCCGGTAAATCACGCTGGGTAGATGCCCCCCAGAACCCGCGGGCCACTTGCCCCTGTTACTGCAGGCACGTTGCCGGCGAGGCCCTCCATGGTTTGCCTGGCTAGCCAGGCAAAGGCAGCTGCCTCAACCCATTGCGGATCAATTCCCAACTCCGAGGTGGTGCTGACTGAAACCTTGTCTGGTTCCAGTAGATCCCGCAGACGGTTCATCAATGCCACGTTCTTCGCGCCCCCACCGCAGACATAGACCGCCAACGGCCGGGCTTCGGGTAGCTGGCGGGTAATGGTGAGAGCGGTCAGCTCCAGAAGGGTGCGCTGGACGTCAGCAGGATCCGTATCCGGCCACTGGCGTAGCTTCGCATCCAGCCAGGCGGCGTTGAACAGTTCCTTACCGGTGCTTTTCGGGACTGGTCTGTCGAAGTAGGGCTCCTGAAGGAGTCCCTCCAGAATACGAGCTTGCAGCTGTCCGCTGGCCGCCCAGTCGCCGTTACGGTCAAAAGGTTCGCCCAGGTGGTGCTGGGCCCAGCTGTCCATCAGGCCATTGCCAGGGCCTGTGTCAAATCCTCCCCCCGCTGACTCATTGCCGGCGGGGAGCCAGCTGAGATTGGCGATGCCGCCTATGTTGACCAGTGCCCGGTGCTGGGTATCCGAGCCAAAAACGGCATGGTGAAACGCGGGCACCAGGGGCGCACCCTGGCCTCCGGCCGCCATATCCCGTCTCCGAAGGTCAGCGACCGTCGTGATACCTGTGCGTTCAGCGATGATGTTGGGATCACCCAGTTGCAGGGTAAACGGAGTGGCACCATCGGGCACGTGGCGGATAGTCTGACCGTGACTGCCGATTGCCTTTATTGGACCGGATTCCGGGCTCTTGCGGATCAGCGCATTGGCTGCAGTGGCGAAGAGCTCGCCGAGCTCATGGTCGCTATGACCGAGTTCGTCTGGTGTGCCCCGATTCTGGCTGAGCGCTGTCAGGGTCTGAAGGAGCGTGGTGGGAATGGCTTCGGTGTGTGTGGCAATCAAGGAAGCCCTGCCGGCCTCCGTCAGGTCCACCAGCGCGGCATCGACGCCGTCCATGCTGGTGCCTGACATCAGGCCGATGTACAGGGCCACTGGTTTACTGGTCCCGGTCGGAAACGGCTTCCTGGGCCATGGCAATCTGGCGGAAGCCCTCTCCCAGCGTGTTCAGCTGTGCAACCTGCTGTTGAGTGGCGGTCTTGAACCGGGCCATCTCGCTGTCGGGGATCGGGCTCGCCTCCGGCAGGTCGATGGTCCTGGAGTTGCGGGCGACGCCGTTAACCCGGAATTCGTAGTGCAGGTGCGGGCCTGTCACCATGCCGGATGACCCGACGTAGCCAACCGTCTGTCCCTGCTTGACCCGGGTGCCGCTGGAAATGCCCTTGCCCAGGCCGCTCATGTGGGCGTACAGGGTGCTGATGTTGTCACCATGGGAGAGCACCACGGTGCGGCCATAGCCGCCTTTCCAGCCAGCAAAGGAAACTCGTCCATCGCCGGCAGCCTTGATCGGCGTGCCGGGGGGTGCGGCATAATCTGTACCTTCGTGGGGACGAACCACGTCAAGTACCGGGTGGCGACGCTGCAGGTTGAACGGTGATGACACCCGGGCGTTGATGGGTGTGCGCAGGAAAGCCTTGCGCATGCTGTTGCCGTCCGGAGTGTAGTAATCGCTGTCGCCACTGGAATCGGTGTAGTGAAGGGCGACGACTTCGCGGCCACGGTTGACGAAGCGTGCAGCAACAATTTTGCCGTCATCGATTTTTTCGCCATCCAGGTACAGCTCCTCGTAAACCACCTCGAAGCTGTCGCCTTTACGGATGTCGTAGACGAAATCGATATCCCAGCCGAAGATGCCGGCCAGTTCCATGGTGATGCGATCATCCAGCCCGGCTTCTTTGCCAGCCAGGTAAAGGGAGCCTTCAATCTCTCCGGAGGCGAACGCCAGTCTTGGCTCGGGCTCTGCCATTACCGTTTCACCGACATAGCCTTCTTCAGCAAGGGTGATTAGTAGTGACTCAAGCCGGCTACGGTCCAGGCGCACCTTGACCAGCTCACCCTGTTCGTTGGTGGCAAAGGCCAGCGTTTCGCCAACATAGAGGTGTTGCAGTTTGTCGGCTTCGCCTTCGCCATGGATGACGGCAAGCATCAGGCGGTCATTGAATCCGGCCTGCTTGAACAGGGAAGACAGGGTATCGCCCCTCTCAACCTTCAGTTCGCTCCAGGTCAGAGCCGGTTCGGCCGGTTCGGTGGGAGCGTCTGCTACGGACTCTTCTGGTGCCTCGGCGGTTGGCTTGGTGTCTGTCGCCGTCGGGGCTTCAGCCGGCTGGGAGGGTGCGGATTTTTCCGGGCTTGGTGAGCTGGCCTGTTCGGACCGTGCTGTCAGTTGCAGTGCCGATACGGGCTGTCCAGGCTTTTCCAGGTCCAGGTTGACAGTCATGCGCTTGGCTTCGACATCAGCACTGGGGCTGAAAACCAAAGTGGCGCCCACCACGAGACTGATACCGGCGGCGGCGATGAGATGGAGCTTGGGGAACGTTTTGATCACGTCGAAAACCTGTATTTTTGTCGCTACGTCGGTAGCTTGTATGATCTGATTCAAGTTCTGGCTCAAGTATAGAGCAAGCAGAATCGTATAAAAAGCGCTCGCCGTCACAGCGAAAAACAGCGTAACGGCAGATTTTCCCGATTCGGCTGATATAATCCGCGACTTCTTTTCTGTGTCCGGGCAGCCGGTGACGCGTTAAATGTATCAGGGTTTGCCGTTACGCTCAGCTTACTTTTGTTGAGGTCTGTAACGGCAGCGCCCGTTTTTGCTATGGGGTTCGAGGATTATGGCATCGATAGAGGAAGCGCTGGCGATCATCAAGCGTGGTGTGGATGAGCTGATTCCCGAAGAAGCTTTGGTCGAGAAGCTGAAGCAGGGTCGCCCGCTGCGCATCAAGGCCGGGTTTGATCCCACGGCTCCTGACCTGCACCTTGGTCATACTGTATTGATTAACAAGCTTCGCCAGTTCCAGGACCTGGGGCACGAGGTTATCTTTCTCATCGGTGACTTCACTGGAATGATTGGTGACCCTACGGGCAAGAGCGCAACCCGGCCGCCGCTGACTGAGGAGCAGGTGCGGCAAAATGCCATCACCTATAAAGAGCAGGTGTTCAGGATCCTTGATCCGGAGAAAACCACCGTTGTCTTCAATTCCGAGTGGATGGGCAAGATGACGGCGGCGGACATGATTCGCCTGGCCGGCCAGTATACCGTAGCCCGGATGCTGGAGCGGGATGATTTCGACAAGCGCTACCGCGCCGAGCAGCCCATTGCCATTCACGAGTTCCTTTATCCGCTGGTTCAGGGTTACGACTCCGTCGCACTGAAAGCTGACGTCGAACTCGGTGGTACCGACCAGAAATTCAACCTCCTCATGGGGCGTATTCTGCAGAAGCACTACGGCCAGGAACCCCAGGTCATTTTGACCATGCCGATCCTTGAGGGGCTTGATGGTGTCCAGAAGATGTCCAAGTCCTTGGGCAACTACGTGGGTGTCAGTGATACGCCGGGCGAAATGTACACCAAGCTTCTGTCCATGCCGGATGAGTTGCTGTGGCGGTACTTCGAGTTGTTGAGCTTCCGCCCGCTGACTGAGGTGGCGGAGTATCGCAAGGCCGTTGAGGGCGGGGCGAATCCCCAGGAATTCAAGAAGATCCTCGCGGAGGAAATCATTACTCGTTTCCATGACGCGGAAGCGGCAGCCAGCGCCCATAAGTCTGCGGGTAACCGGGTGGCGCTTGGCGAGATCCCCGAGAACGTTCCGGAAGTTGAAGTGTCGCTCGATGGCCAGGATAGTCTGCCAATCTCGGCGGTGCTTCGGTTGGCCGGGCTGGTGAAGAATGGTGCAGCGGCGAAGGATGTGCTCGGGCGGGGTGCTGTCTATATAGATGGGCAGCAGCTCGAAGATGTCGGTCGGCAGTTCTCCAGGGGCGAGAATGTGGTGATCCAGGCTGGCAAGAAGAAAATTGCACGGGTTTTGGTTACCGATTGAGCGATTCTGAAGAAAAACGAACTTTTTTCAAAAAGGTCGTTGACAGAAAACGGTGGGGCTGTAGAATGCGCCCCACTTCGACAGGGAACGCCGGCGACGGCGGAACCGGGAAGGGAAGTAAGCGGTTGTAAGGTTTGGGTTTTTTCGGTGTAAGGCTTCTTCGGAAGCGGCGACAAAAACTTCAAAATAACCGTTGACAAGGTAGCGATCTGATGTAGAATACGCGGCCTTGATTGAGCAGACGCTCAACGCTCTTTAACAAGTTGACCAAGTAATTCGTGTGGGCGCTGGCCGAGACCATCTGGCAACAGATATCGAGGCAGCGACTCGTCGAAATATGAGTTTTGTCTTGAGCAAGA
>NZ_FOHZ01000045.1 GCF_900111555.1 Marinobacter segnicrescens | reverse complement strand
CAGTGGGTCAAAGAACACCTGAACGTGCTCATCACTGGTCCCACCGGGGTTGGCAAAACCTGGCTGGCCTGTGCACTGGCACACAAGGCCTGCCGGGAAGGCTACACCGCACAGTACGTGCGCCTGACCCGACTGATGCGGGAGCTGACCATTGCCAAGGGCGACGGCCAATACTCAAAACTCCTGACAAGTCTGGCCAAGGTCGACGTGCTGATCCTGGATGACTGGGGGCTGATGAAGCTGAGCGCGGAGAACCGAAGGGACTTGCTGGAGGTGCTGGAAGACCGACATGGCCGGCGCTCCACTATCGCCACCAGCCAACTACCCATCGAGGAATGGCACGGCGTGATCGGTGACGCCACTCTGGCAGATGCCATCCTGGACCGGCTCGTACACAACGCCTACAAGATCAATCTGCGGGGCGAATCCATGCGAAAACAGCAGGCAAAGTTGACGGGCACTGAGACTTCGGAGTAAGAAGAGAAACCCCGCGTCGCTACGCTCCGATGGGTGGCAGCCTTGCTCCGGTCCGGGTGGCAGGCTTCACGCGGAATGGGTGGCAACCTTCAGCGGTTTACGCAACGGCCACGGTATTCAAGTGGCGTAATCGTTACACCGAACAGGGCCTGAGCGGTCTTCAGGATGCACCAAGACCCGGGCAACCCAGAAAGCTGAATCAGAAAAAGGTTAAGGCAATTCTTGATGACACGGTCAAAAAGCTGCCCAAGGAATCAACCCACTGGAGCGTCCGGTTGATGGCCGAATATGCCGGTGTTAGTCGCTGGCAAGTGCATCAGATCTGGAAAGCCGCTGACCTGAAACCGCACCGGCTGAAAACTTTCAAAATCAGCAATGATCCGGACTTTGCTGATAAAGTTTTCGATGTTGTCGGTTTGTACCTGAATCCGCCGGATAACGCCCTGGTGCTGTCTGTTGATGAGAAAACGCAGATCCAGGCACTGGATCGTACGCAGCCTAAACTCCAACTGAAACCCGGCCAGATTGAGCGCCGCACCCACGATTACAAGAGGCACGGTACGACCAGCTTATACGCGGCCCTGAACATACTGAACGGTGAAGTGATCGGGCGCATCACGCAACGCCACCGTGCCAAAGAATTTCTCGACTTTCTGCGGCAAATTGATCGAGGAACACCGAAAGAGCAGGACCTCCATCTGATTTTGGACAACAGCTCGACTCATAAAACACCAGAGGTAAAAGCCTGGCTGGAGAAACACCCCCGGTTCACGCTTCACTTCACACCAACCAGTGCCTCTTGGCTGAATGCCGTGGAGGGCTGGTTTGGTCAGCTGGAACGCCGCGCTTTGTACCGTGGAATCTTTACCAGTGTGGGCGAACTTAAGACGGCGATTCGCCGGTATATAAAGACCCATAACGAGAAACTGGCCAAGCCGTTCCGGTGGCACAAAAGTGCAGAATCGATTATGACTTCAGTGGCGCGAGCAAAGCTGAGCATCATTGATAATAAATAAACGAATTAACCGGACGGGACACTAGTCATCCAGTTTGCGCACCGTCGTGACTGGTCTGAGAACCATAGCTTCAATATCTCCTTGGCACGGCCAGCGTAATGTTCAAAAAATCAACTATATAGCCTTTGTGTGATGGTACGCCATCATGCAAGTAACCGCCATTTATACCCGCCAGAGCTTGACTATTGGTTGGTTAACCAACCAAAATAACTAAAACACCGCTCCGACACAAAGTATGGTATTTACAGATGAACCATCTCGCCCGAAAGCTTTCCTGTTTCCGCAAGCTTAGCATTCCGGCTGGGCAGCGCTGATGACTGAATCCCACGAAAAAAGGCACAGTAATGCCGTGATGACCGCGTGGCAGTTCACCCAAGAGGTCCCCCATGGTCAGGATTTGGGCATGCAGGTTGTTTCTGTGAACGGGGGAGAGGTCTGCATGCGCCTGATGCCACAGTCATGGATGATCGCCGACGATGGCGCAAAGGAGATTTGCACCGGCGTGTTGTATTCGCTCGCGGACTCGGCCAGCGGGCTGGCAGTATTTGCCGAAGCCCGGGAGCTCACCCCGATCGCCACACTGGATCTCCGAATGGATTACTTTCGGTCCGCCACCACCGAGCGCGCCCTGCTGGCGGTAGCAGCCTGTCGTTACCTTACGGACGAAATCGCGTTCATTCACTGTAACATCTTCCCTGAGGGCGATAAGCAGCCGGTTGCGGCGGGTAGCGCAACCTTCATGCGCAATACCCGCGGCCAACGTTTCCAGACTACTTTAGGACAGAAAAGAGAAGCATGAGCCAGCGTATCGATTCACTGCAACCAGGTCCGGACCTACGGGAAGGCAACAATGAATACTGGCAAACCTTGCTGGAACGCATTCCCTACGCTCGCCATCTCGGGCTTCAGGCTCAACAAGACTCCAGTGGGGTATGGGTTCATCTGCCTTATCAAAAGTCTTTGATTGGCAACTTTATGCTGCCCGCCCTGCATGGCGGTGTACTTGGTGCGCTGATCGAGATCACGGCGCGGATTGCTGCGCACGGCAAAGGTGCGCAGGCATCGTACCCACGCATACTGGACAGCAACATCAACTACCTTCGGTCAGCGCAGGCACGATCTACCTTCGCCAGTGCCGAGGTTGTCCGCCAGGGGCGCCGCACCAGCTTGGTACAGGTAAACTGCTGGCAGAGGGAACGGAGTGTACTGATCGCCAGCGGTCGGGTTCAGTTGCTGCTTGCAACCACAGCAGGCAACCAATAGTCCTTCTATGCAAGGTGGATAGATAGAATATAACCGAGATTGATGCGTTCCAGGACTTTGGCGGTCAGCCAGTCTCTCTTTGGTGATGGCCGTATTTCAAACAGCGCCTTATTTTCACTGGCCTGCATGGGAGAGGAATGGGACGGCGCCGGCGTGCCAGTGTTCCTGGCTGTCGAGACCTGACTGTTTTACTGGGCCGCATGGGTAAGCTGGCTGGCCGGCCTTGCAACGGCTTATGCCGCAACTCTTGCGTATGGGCAGCCAGCATCTGAGCGGATGTTGTCGGTGAGCTAGAGATAATGCCAGTTTCGGCTGAGGCGACCCCGACGCCCTTATTAGAATCGATAATTGATTAATGCGCCACCAAACGCCTGAGTGGCGTTACCGACGTCGTCCACAATCGGGCTGTCTTCTGCCTCGCCGGTGAGGTAAGCCACGCCTGCAAGGCCGGTCAGCGACCATGAAGGGGTCATCCGGTAAGTCAGCGCGCCCCCTAGCCGGGCCCGAAGATATCCGCTGTCTGCCGAAAAGCGGGGCAGACCGGAACGCGCGCTCTCGACCGCTGAGATATTGAAAAGGTCTTCGGTCCACTGTTTGCTGGAGTAAGTCAGGCCTGGCCCCACAGACAATGACAAGTTATCAGAGACCGGCGTTCGCCAACTGCTGCGAAGCTTAATCTGGTAACCATCCACATCTCCCGTGACCGGGGTGCGTACGGAAGCGCTGTGATCGAATGGGCCCGCCTGGTATCGCAGACGCAGACCCAGAGCGGCCCCCGAATCGACTTCATCGAGTGCTTCGATGTCGCCTTCGTTGTCCCGACCACCCACATAGCCAAGAAACGTGGACAATTGCCAGTCATTCTGGTTAAGCAGGTTCCAGCCCAAACCATCCCGGATATTGAGATAGAATCGCTCGCCATAGCGCAGGTTGATATTGGGGAGTGCGTGGGTTTCATAGTCGTCACTACCGAGATAATCCGGGGCATAGAATGCGCCTGCACCGATACTGCCGTCCCAGTCGGCGCCGGTCATGGCGCTTTGCCATTCGCTGTCTGCCACGGCTGTGGCAGAGACCGCGCTCAGAGACAGGGTTACTAAGGTTTTGTGCAAATATCTTGAAAACATGCTGTTGTGCCTCTTATGGGTTTTATTCAGTCTTGCGTGGGATCCTCGATGGTCTCATCGTCCCCGGCAATTGCCTCGATGCCAGGAGCGGAGGCGCTGAGCCAGCGGTTGAGCTGGATCAGGTCATCGGGGCTGAGGGTGCCGGCGGACTGTTTCAGGCGCAGACTGTTGAGGATGTAGTCATAACGGGCGTTGGCATAGTTCTGCAGGGCCTCGTAGTAATCCCGTTCGGCATCCAGCACCTCGACGATGTTGCGGGTGCCGACATCGTAGCCGGCGCGGGTGGCGTCGAGTGCGCTTCGCCTTGAGACGATGGTCTGTTCGAGCGCTGATGCGGATTCGATGTTGGTGTTAACGGAGCGGAAAAAGCTGCGGGTATCGACCCGAACGTCCCGGCGAACCGTGCTCAGGGCTTCATCGGCTGCGGTCACTCGTGAGCGCTGTTGACGGACCCCGGCCTGTGTCCCGCCGCCGCTGTACAGGGGCACATTCAGGGTCACGCCAATAACGCCCTCGGTGGTGGTGCCGTTGCCAGTGCGGGTGGCACCGCCACTGCCGGATGTGCCTCCGGTGTTGCCGGCCCTCAGGCCATCAATATCGGTCTCGCCATAGGAGATGTTCAGGTCCAGGGTCGGGTAGTGTCCGGCCTTCAGAGCTTCTGTGTCCAGCATGGACTCGGCCAGCAACTTCTTGAGCCGGGCGTTCTCTTCCTCAAGAGCTTTCAGGCGACGGGCTTCAGAGACTTCCAGGCCGCCATACTTCTTGCGCCATGTGTAGAAGGTTGCGTCCGAGATGTTGTACTTTCGGCACAGCTCTTTGACCGGAAGGCCAGCCTCGGCTTCCTTCAGAATGGGAATGATCTGTTCTTCGGTGAATCGCTTCTTCATGTTCATCGTCCTCTCTGGTGATGAACATTACTAAGATCAGGATGGATTAGAAAGTTGGGTGCAGGTCAGACCTAGTAGCATCACAGCAACGTCGACGTCGCTCTCACAATGATAATCTCCTCGAGCCCGGTTGCCGAACAGAACCAGTTGGATAACAGCATAGTTGTCCGCGAGTCTCTCGCGGAACTGGAGGATTACGTCGCCGATATCAACTTGGCCGTCCATAATCGTTTGCTCGAGGCCAACAGAGGGCGCCTGGTCCCACTCTTTCAGTTCGTCTGGGATGGGCGCGGCTGAATCACATTGAGCCATCAAATCTGTCAGGTTGTATCGGTTCCTTTGTGACACCGGCTCCTCCTATCGCAGCGGTCCACGACGACCCAGAATCACGGCGGCCTGCATGATGCCGGTGGCTGGCTGCTCGAAACGCTCAGACGGTTGATACTGACCGTCCCACGGCTGGGCATGACGATAGCGCACCACGTCTTGCCCTTTCAGCTCTACGATCTCGTCAAATCCGTTCTCATACCCCTCCACCAGAACGGGTGTGTCCGGAGGCAAAACTCTCAATCGGGCGATCAGTTCGTCAGCGGTCATCGACAATCTCCTGTCTTGCTCGGATCGAACACAATGAGTGGATTGGTAGGCTCGTATCGGGCGGTGCAGGTGCTCGCGTTTATGAGTCGGGTCTGCGCGCGCCGATATTGGCCGTAGCCCTCGTGAATGTGACCGAATACGTGGGCCTGAAGGTTGGGGAGTTGTTCCAGACGCTGTTCGAGGTCAACGCAGCCGACCCCCCTGGTGCGAAAATCCACCGCTACCTGGTCACCAATGCCTCTTGGTGGACCATGGGTTATCAACACGTCGGTATTTTTCGGAATCAGCTGCCATTTTTCACGCAATGCCTGGCCCCGCTCGAGCATAAACGCCCAGTTCAGGAACTGCGGCGTCCAGGGGGAGCCCCAAAACCGCAGCCCATCAAGTTCGACCCCACTGTCTTCCAGGTATATGGCATGGGTTAACGTCTCTCGGGCCAACTCTGGTGCTTCCTGAAAGACCCAGTCGTGATTACCGGCAATAACGATCTTGTGCCGGTGGGGTAACGTTCCAAGCCAATCGTTCAGGTCGGCCAGATTTTCCAGCGTACCCTGGCCCAGGCTGTCACCGGCGTGGATCAGTACGTCGCCATCCGGAACCGCCGGGATTCGTCGGTGTAAGCCGTGGGTGTCCGAAATACACACGAGCCTCATTACGATCTCTCCTGAGGACTCGGATGGGTGAGCAATGGATCCTGGAGCGACCAATCCATATACGGGAGCAGGCGAACCATATTTCTTGCATCGTCCACGCCGCGGTGATGGTGCCCTTCGAATTCAAGATGATGGTAGGCGAGCGCGTGAGCTAGACCGTTTTTCCGTTTCTGTCCGGTCGTGCGACGCCAGATCCGCTTGAGGTTGAGATGGGGCGACAACATGAAGTCAGGGGCCACGTTATGCTTCGTGCTATCGGCCAGGATATGAAGCCGATCGTAGTTTCCCCAGCTGCACCAGATAAACGATTGCGCTCGCTCTCCCAGCCAGTTATCCAGTTGCCCAACAACCTCCGGGAATGTTGGAGCGTCGTCGACCATGGATTGCTCAATGCCGGTCAGTGCCGTGCAGAATTGGCTAAGCCGGGGTGACCAGGTTGGCCTGACCAGAAACGACCTGCTGTCCAAGAGTTCTCCATGCCGAGTGGCCAGCGCGCACCCAAACTCAATGATCTCCATATTGGTAACGCTCTGGGGTTCACCATTCGGAGCTCGCCGGTTCTCCCAACAGGTAGCCTCCAGATCCACCACGAGGAGTGGAGCATCAGGAAAATGTTCTGTCATGACGATTCTCGCCTCGCAAGTGTAACGAGCTCCTGCACCGGTAACAGCGTGGGCTCACCCGATGTCTCAAGCGTGTCGATCCAGAGCTGGTTTCCTCGTTGAACGATGTCTTGAGTACCGATGTGCCCGGAAACGACGGCGCTCACACCCGCGATCGACTGCCCGGGACCGGTGGCCCGGTTCCACGGCCAGGTGCAGTCGATGGCGATTTGGTCGGTGTATTCAATAGTCGCCAGCTCACACCAGTCATCGACCGGCGACTGGGCGTGCACAAGGCCCAGTGGACCTTCCGCGGTCTCGATCGTCATGGTTAGCGGTAGATGGTTCGCGCACTTCGTCGTCAGATTGCGATACTGGCCGAAACTCAACTCATCGACCCATTCACCGCCGATGCGCCGATGCTCTTCCCGGTACCCCGGCCGGATGGCACCACCGATAAACATCAGTTCGTGATTGCCCATCACCGAGAAAACGTTGTCGGTCTGCAGGGCCCAGTTGAGTATGTCAGCTGATTGCGGTCCCCGGTCAATCAGGTCGCCCAACAGAAATAGACGGTCCGTTTCCAGATCGATGTCCTTTTCTCCAAGGATTGCCATCAAAAGGTTCCAATGGCCATGCAGGTCGCCACAGACCCAGTCCCGGCCATACCGGTTCCTCTCGAAATGCTGATGGACAATCAGATTCCGTCTCATGAAGGAGGCTGCTCGTCATCTGGGCTTGGGTCGCGATGAGGTCGGTTTCGGTTGTGCGCATCATCCGGAACGCTTTTTGATGCTTCGCCAAGTAGCCGCTCCCCCATGTCAATGAATGCGGTCATGGCCTCGCTCATCGTCTGATAGGGCTCCTTCCCGGACTGTTGCTGCCGATGAACAATCGCTAGCCGCATTAGCCCCTCGTAGCTAAGCGGATCCAGCACGACGCCAAGAAGATCCTCCCCATCATTGACCCCAATTGGAGCGGCTTGGAGGCAGGCCGCAGCGTGGGTACGCAATGTGTCTATTGTGACAAAACCGTTGACAAACGAATGGTTCGACATTTTTACATCCCTGCTTGGGTGTTTCATTTTATTAAGCTACTCTGTCTTGAAACTGAATGCAAAAGCTCAACGGTAGTAAACGATACAATTTGTATCATTGGACGAGGGCAGTAGTTCGAGGGTGGAGGGCGTGAAGTGATTAAAAAAATCAGTGAAAACAGTATTCTGGAGAGTCTGGATGCTTACGCCGCCCACGCCGATGTACTCTCAGATGGGCCCTTGAGTAATATTTTTGCGTACCGAGCATTTGACCTGAGGGATCGGTTCTTGGCGCCTTTTCCGGACTTCCGCAGTGCCCTCGAGGCACTCCAGAGCGATACCAGCTATTTGCCAGAGATGTCCGGTGAGATCGTGGCCTACTGCCGGGATGGTCGCTGGTTCGAGATCCCCACGCGGTTCTATATTCGTCGGCCACCGCGGTTTGCTGACCGTGAAGCTGCCGAGCGATGGGTACGGGAACGTCAGCAGGCCATCGAGCAGGGTAAACCCGGCGCCAAGCTGATGGGGTATGTCGTGGCGCGACCGGGGGATCCCATCGAAAAGCAGATCGACGATGCGCTCGCTTTTCGTGACTGCCGCCTAGTCGGACCAGAGGAGAACGATGAGCTCTGTGAGCGGGTAGCTCGCTGGCTAGCTGACCAGGTAAATACCGATTACTGAGTATTCACTATATCCAGTAGGTCTATGGTGTCTGAGCACCAGTCTTGCCCTGGGTCGGGAATCTTGCGGCCCCCTCTTCAGAAAACAGTTAAATGGATGGCGATGAATGGCGAATCTAAAAACTCTGAAAACAAAGGCCTTAAAGGACCCGGCGGTACGTTCTGAGTATGACCGATTGACCACCGAATTCGATCTGACGGACCTCTTAATCACCTTAAGAACCCGCGCAGGTCTAACTCAAGAAGACTTGGCAAAAGGTCTAAAAACCGACAAGAGCGGCATTTCTGCCATTGAGCGAGGTCGGGGAAGCTGGCGCATGATGCAAAACTATGCAGGGGCATGTGGTTATCGCTTAATGATCGATGCCATCGATCTTACTGCTACGCGAGCTTCAGAAACAGGTAGATGATGTATCAGTCGGGAGCGCGAGTAGGGTTATGGTCCCCCAAGAGAACCGATAACGTTTTCGAGCGTGTTGAGCTCTAATCATTTAAACGTGTGGTGTATGCATGCTGAAGGTCATTGAAGTTGAGCAGCAGCCATTTCACACCGTGCCCCATCGAACCAGCGGCCCCTCAGGGAAACCGCTGCGTAAGCATCTGCCCTTTCATCGGGCCTGGGCCACTGGGTTGCCCGATGGCGTAGAGGCGCTGATTTTTGTCTCCGACCTGCAGGGGCGTGAAGACGGCGGCGCCAACCGTCTGATGGGGGTGCCTGTAGCGGAAGCGTTGGTGGCATTAGTGGCGGAAGGTACGATTCCGCGGCCGCAAGCGGCGTTTCTGTGTGGCGATCTTTACGATTATCCAGACTGCCACAAACGCGGTGGAACCGGCCCGGTGGATGAGGTTTACGAGGCATTCGCTCAGCTGGCGCCACAGGTCCTCGCCGTGCATGGCAATCACGATGAGTTGGCGGAACCGAAGGCGCTGCCAAAGTCGGTTCAAATTCTCGATGGTCAGGTTCGCAACGCAGCCGGACTGCGGGTCGGTGGCGTCAGCGGCATCATCGGGAATCCCGGGCGTCACCAGCGGCGGGATGAGGAAGCGTTCCTGACGGTCATGGAGTCGGTCACCGCCCTGCGACCGCACATGATCCTTTTGCATCAGGGGCCGGAGGACGTTGAGCGTCGCCGCCGTGGCGATCCCGGCGTAACGCTTTCACTAGAGACAGGGTATACCGGTCTGACTGTGTTCGGACACTCCCATTGGGACTGGCCATGGCTGATAACCCTGGGCGAGGGGCAGGCTCTCAACGTCGATGGGAGGGTCTTGATTTTACAAAGGAGTGACGAATGGGCAGTGTGACACTGGAACGGTGGAGCTCGGCAGGCTGGGGGGAGCTGGCCAATATTTCCCTCTTTGAACCGAAACATGGCTTACACAGCCCCATGCGCCTAGACTATGACACCGGAGTAATTCTGCTTGGCTCCGAGATTTTGCCGGAGTCAGCAGACTTTGATGAAGACAATGATGTCCCGATCTTCAGTCTGCCCTTCGTGCAGTGGCCAAGCCCGGCTATTCCCGGGGATGTATTCCGGACCTACGAAGGAGAGCCTGTTGCTGCCCTGCTCAGAGACCTGATTCCCAGCGGCTGGGCTCGCCGGCGCTTACTGGGGAAGATGGGTCACCGACGCCAGGATGGTCCTCACTTTGATCTGGCGTTGTTGCAGCATGGGACCTGTTCGCCAATCGGTAACCTGCGAATCAACCACCCTGATTCGGAGCGAGCGACGCAGTTCGCACCAACCCCCCTTGATCTCGACAATCCCTCAGAATGGCGCTCGCCCTTGGTGTCGTCGGAGTATGAGCGGGGTGAGGATCGTGCACGTCCCCTTTGGGCCGGACTGGGTGCCGGCGGCGAAAGCCCCAAGCTATTGGTCAACCGGTGCGGCAATGGCCAGTATTACCTTGATGGCAACGAAACGCATGCCTATCCAATCACTGACTACTGGCTGGTGAAATGGCCCCGGGAGCCGGTCACTCGCAACCGGGTCGACATCCTATATGCGGAATATCTGTACCTGCAGGCACTGCAGACCCTCGGCTTCGATGCGCCCGAGGTCCAGTGGCGTGAGGATGCCCTATGGATTCGACGCTTCGACCGGGGACCTGGAGGGGAACGCTATCCGGTGGAGTCGTTGTATAATGTGATGGGTCGTATCGGCAACGGTGCTCGTCTGAGCCATATCGATGTGTTGTACACGATCCTGCCCTTGGCCAGTGATTCGGACGAGATGCTGATCGAATACCTGATCCGCGATCACCTTAACCGCCTGCTGGGCAACTGTGACAATCACGGGCGCAACACCGCCTTCCATCGCACCGAACGGGGCATCCATCTCACCCCGCTGTACGATGTCGCCCCCATGGTTATGGACGAAGACGGTATCGCCTGGGCCACGACCTGGCCGCGCGACTGGCTGAATCAGGGGCACCCGGACTGGATTGCCATCGTCCAACGATTCGCCCATGACCCCGAGCGGGTCTTTGATGGGTTGCAATCGCGCTGTGTGGCCCTTACTGATCTGGAACAAACCGCACAGTGGCAGGTGTTGCCCGAATCTGTCAGAAAGCACACCAGGGTTATGCCAATCGGTGTGCCCATCGACTTGTATACTTGCATACATAACCAGAAGAGAGCCTGACGCCATCTATGGCCATACATTTTTATGACGAGGGTGAGCTGTCGTCCGGATTCTATGGTTGGCGGGTTGCCGCAATGATTCGTGGAAAACGCTATCAGAAATATCTGAGTCTGCGCCGACCCAGTGACAACGTTCCCCAGGAGCTTTGGCACCGGTACCAGAAAACCCGCGCCGAATACTACGATGCCCGATGGTCGATGCGCGCCGCCGCTGTGAAGTACCTGGACTTCATCCGCACAGAGCATGCTCGGAGCAAGCCCTATCGGGGCGTGGGTTTTCAGGGCATCACCCTGGGCATTG
Source organism: Marinobacter segnicrescens (assembly GCF_900111555.1). GTDB lineage: Bacteria > Pseudomonadota > Gammaproteobacteria > Pseudomonadales > Oleiphilaceae > Marinobacter > Marinobacter segnicrescens. The sequence continues at coordinate 2,277 of NZ_FOHZ01000045.1, read as the reverse complement.
GCACCATTGGCGGTGGCCAGACCGAACAGTGTTATTTTCAAATCAATGCGCCTGGCAACCCGGTGCGAATTGCGATCACGGAACATCAGTCCCTGTCACAGGCGTGGGACAAGGCACTGTCGCTGTGGGGCGAAGCGTTCCAGATTCGACACAAGGACATCGAAACCAGACGTCAGAACCCGCCCACTCCGGAGCAGTTCAAACAGCTGCGAAAGCATTTGAATGACGAGCAAAAAGCCAGCCTGGGCGTAGGGGTACTGCATCATGTATACGCCGAACAGCGGGCCGAACTTGAGCGCAACAAATCCCGCTCCCGTCTCAAGGACCAGCCTGTGGAACAGGATGAACTGCTGGATATCCATTCCCGGCTTGAACGGGAGATCAGTGAGCATATGGAGAAGTCCGGGGCCCGGGCCTGAACCACGGGAGTACCACTAACCTTGGCGCTGCCCCAAACCGGAGTGAGAGCGTTATGCGGAGTGACCGTGACAAAGAACTCAGTGTATCGGAGCAGGAAGCGCGTGTCGGGCTGATAGGATTCCGGTACATCATGGAGCAGTGGCAATGCACGGTCGAAGAGCAGCAGCAACTGCTATCACTGGACGCGGACACCTTTCAGGTTCTTCAGTCGCAAGCTTCTCCGAAGATGCCGGATGATGTTCTGATGCGTATCAGCTACCTGATGGGCATATATCGGGCGTTGAACACCTTGTATCCCACGGAAGAACGAGCTGCGGGGCGCATTCGTCTTCCGACGACAGACGAGCCATTTTGTGGACGGTCGGCGCTGAACTTCATGCTCACCCATTCCCTCGAGGGAATGGCCTTGACACGCCGGTATTTAGACTGGATAGCCCAAGCATAATGTCCTACAAGGGTAAGCAGGTTCGCTGTTCAACAAGTATGCGGCGTGGTGTTTTCTGGCTGTCCGGTTCCATGCCGCTTGAGGCTCCGTGTCCCGGTGGCCGGAATCACCGGGACAGAAAATAGTACGTTTAGTCGGTTTCTGCTATTCCCCTGAAAAAGCCGGGCTAACGTTAACTCAACAGGACGGAGAAGTTTTATGTTTGTCGCTGGCTACTTGTTCAAGGAAACCCATAATGACGTTCACTACGTTCGGACAGAGCATGGCGGGACAGGCGACGGTTACCGCATGAATTTTACTACGGAGCCGACAGAAGCGCGGGGATTTCCGAACCATAACGATGCGATAGAGTGTGTGATGCAGTTAATGGCCGATTTCGAATGGGATCCAGATTATCGATGGACACCTGTCACAGTCGACATGACGAGTGGGAAAATGGTGAAAATAATGGACGCTCGATGGCACAACTGATGGTGATGACTCCCGAAACCCAAACTCTACCTACTGAATCGACTGAAACAGCTCTTCGAATCTTTCATCGCATAGCGCGCGCCTGGGGACTAGACGACTCAGAAGTATCGGAGCTTCTGGGTGCTCCTGGCAATACCGATGAGACCATATCAGAGTCGGCAATGGAGCGGGTTTCAGACGTTTTCGGGATCTACAAAAATCTGAGGATAATTTTTCCGACGGAACAGCAAGCGAACGAATGGGTGAAAAAACCAAACAAGGCTTTCGGCAATTGGACCGCGATAGAAGTCATGGTCGACGATCTGTCCACTGTTCGACGGTACCTAGATTCACAACTGGTCTGATCCAGGAGGCAAGAAGTGTTTTTGCTGTTTGGGTCCGCCTATCCAACACGAACTGCAGGCCACGAAGACGCCTTCGACCCAGGTTCTTCTGCCAGCAACTTGGAGGCGGGCAGTAGAAGCAGGCTGGGGTATTGGCGTCATTAGTTCACCGATAAGGGGAAAGGGGGGAAAGGTTTCGGGTGTCCCGTAATTCGAGCAAATTTCAGGTTCTCTCCGCTGAAGAATGCCATCAGGGCAGGCAGGACGATTGCACCCAATGGGAGCAAGTACTAACCCGAAATAAAGTAAGCGAACATCATCCAGAGATATAAGCCAGGTCCGGATGACCAAAAAACGATTTCAATAGCTTTGGCAATTTCTGCAAGCGCCGAAGCTGCCGGTAAACAATGCTCCGAAGTTGTTCTTTACTGTTGATGATCTTTTTACCGACGTGGTGGTATTTGATGTAGCCCCAAACAGACTCATCAGGGTTCAGCTCCGGCGAGTACGGCGGCAGGAAGAACAGCCTGAGCTTGCCGTCGAGGCTCTCGACATACTCGCGAACGCGACGAGCATGGTGAACCGGGTGGTTATCGAGGATCAGGAAAACCGGCTTGT
>NZ_FOHZ01000079.1 GCF_900111555.1 Marinobacter segnicrescens | reverse complement strand
CAGAAATTGCCAAAGCTATTGAAATCGTTTTTTGGTCATCCGGACCTGGCTTATATCTCTGGATGATGTTCGCTTACTTTATTTCGGGTTAGTATATGACCAAGATGCTGATGAGGAAATTAGTGCCGCCTTTGACCGATTCATGGCCGTGCTTGGACCAGAAGACGATGCCATGGGCTGCGCTTATATGTCAGAAATTAACTTGGGCATGTCTGAGAGAAGCCGGTTTCCTGATCGGATCGAAGCAGCAGTGATCCATTTTAAGAGGCAGCTTAGTAGTGGGCGCTACGAGCAGGGAAGCCTGCATTACACAATCGGTAATGCCTACTCGGCGCTCGGCCGGGAGGATTGCGCCACAGAGGCTTATAAGGCAGCGTTGCTCGAACCTGCATTCGCAAATTCGTTAAGTCTGGCATCCCAAGGCCATAAGAATCTCGGGACGAGCTTTGAGCGGCTCGGAGATGAGGTGCGAGCAGTTAACCACTATCGTGAAGCCTTGCGAATGAATCCTCTCCTTCCTGAAGCCCATTATGCCTTAGCCCAATTCTACGTGCGTAAGGGCGAGTGGAAGAGCGCTCTTGAGCATCTGGATCAGGCCGTCTTCACAGATCCTATATATGCTAAAGCAGCTGGAGTTGCGGGTTGGCGAGCTAACGTTCTTTTCAACATGGGTGAGGGGATTGCTGCGTTCCGCGAAATTAACAATGTTCTTGCCCAGGCCGACCGCGAGCCATGGGTTTGGCCGTTTTTTGCGCGGCTAGTAGCTAGTTTCGGTCGGGCTACGGCTGAAAATGCGCGTCAGGCGCAAGGGTTCTGGCATCGCTATGTAGACGCTCATCCTGATACATCTGGAGGTCGTCGCGAGATGTTATTGGCTACCTTATATTTACGGGCGGAAGGCCAAGATATAGGCCAAACCTACATGGAGTTTCTGGATAAGTTTGTTAGGCATATAAAGCACATTGATAATACGGAAGAAGCCGCGTTTTTGTGGGATCGCCTTGGACACTGGGCACAGGATGAGGGCAACTGGCTAGAAGCGGAGCGCTGTTTTCGGATGGCCTACGATCTCGCTGGAGGGCACTACGGATACTGTCTAGTGTGCCGTTCGGTTAATTCGCTGACTCATATTGGTTATAATGAGGCTATCGATCAGCAAAAATAGGTTCCCATTGTGCCCAAGCCAGCAGC
>NZ_FOHZ01000032.1 GCF_900111555.1 Marinobacter segnicrescens | reverse complement strand
CGACTCATAAAACACCAGAGGTAAAAGCCTGGCTGGAGAAACATCCCCGGTTCAAGCTTCACTTCACACCAACCAGCGCCTCCTGGCTGAATGCCGTGGAGGGCTGGTTTGGTCAACTGGAACGCCGTGCTTTGTACCGTGGCATTTTTACCAGTGTCGGCGAACTGAAGAAGGCGATTCGTCGCTTTATCCAAACTCATAATGAGAAGCTGGCAAAGCCCTTCCGCTGGCACAAAAGCGCAGAATCGATTATGACTTCAGTGGCGCGAGCAAAGTTGAGTGTCATTAATGATAAATAAACGAATTACCCAGACGGGACACTAGGTCCTCCTCCCGTCTCTGGCTGTAGAATAACAGTGCAGGCAGGGTTCGTGTGAAAGCGGTGGTCGTGAACATGGGCGATAACTTTTCATCACAGGCGTTAGACGCCGGATCACGGAACAGGAACGCTTGTTTTCCGCGCCTTTTGAGGACGTCATTGTGTTGCGGATACCGCAGCCTGATTTGCGTCCACGGTGTGAGTTCTTTGATAGGATTGTATTTGGATTGCCACTCCCGAAGCTGGACAACCCAATACGCCAGATCTTCCGGCATGAAGGGAATATCGTAGCCTCCATGTTTCTTTCCGGTTTTGTTCGTCGTGATGTACGAACTCAACTCACCATCGTCATTTCCTTTCCGTATGAAGCCCTGATTCCGGAGTTATGGTGATTTCTGGTGTATGGAAGCAGGCTGAAGGGGTGGCGTATCCTGTTGGTTGATTTCCGCCAAGATCACAACCAACAGAGGAATGATACGCCATGTCCAAGTCTAACCTGCATGCTCTTTCACAACCAGAGGTAGCCAGCAACGACCCGTTGCACGAGTTGATCCGGCAGGGTGCCCGGGATCTGATCGCACAGGCCGTTGAGACGGAGCTGGAGAGCCTGTTGAAGCAGTACGCGGACGTCAAGACGCCGGATGGCCGCCGTGCTGTGGTGCGTAATGGACACCTTCCCAAACGCACTGTCCAGACAGGCGTCGGCGACGTGGAAGTCCGGGTTCCCAAGGCCCGGGACCGCAGTGGCGCTGGCATTCGCTTCAACAGCCACCTGCTGCCACCGTACCTGAAGCGCGCCCGGAGCCTGGAGGAACTGATTCCCTGGCTCTACCTGCGTGGCGTTTCCTCCGGTGACTTCCAGGAGGCCCTGAGCGCGCTGGTCGGCGAGCAGGCCAATGGCCTGTCGGCTAACACGGTATCCCGGCTCAAGGTGAAATGGCTTGATGAGCACAAGGACTGGCAGAGACGGGACTTGAGCCAGAAACGCTATGTGTACTGGTGGGCCGACGGCGTGTACAGCAACGTCCGCCTGGACGACCGGCTCTGCCTCCTGGTGATCATCGGCGTGACCGAGCATGGTCACAAGGAGCTGGTTGCTGTCGAGGACGGCCACCGGGAGTCCGAGGCCAGTTGGCGAGAGCTACTCACGGATTTGCGGGAACGGGGCCTGGAGCCCTCGCCCAAGCTGGCTGTTGGCGACGGCGCACTGGGCTTCTGGAAGGCCCTGAGCAAGGTGTTTCCGGATACCCGGCATCAGCGGTGCTGGGTCCATAAAACCGCCAACGTGCTGGACAAGCTGCCCAAGTCGGTGCAGCCGAAGGTGAAGTCAGCCTTGCATGAGATCTATCTGGCCGAGACACGAGACAGTGCCCACAAGGCGTTCGACAGCACCCTGCGGCGGTTCCGGGACAAGTACCCCAAGGCCATGGAAAACCTGGAGAAGGATCGGGATGAATTGTTGGCCTTCTATGATTTTCCGGCGATTCACTGGATTCACTTACGGACCACCAATCCGATTGAATCCACCTTCGCCACAGTACGACTGAGAACCAAGCGGAGCCGCTCCTGCGGCAGCCGTGACACCACCTTATCGATGGTGTTCAAGCTGCTCCAGTCCGCCCAGAAACGCTGGAAGCGGATCAAGGGGTTCGACCAACTGAAGCTGGTCGTGGACAACGTACAGTTTCAGGATGGAATACAGGTGGAAGACCAATCTGACAGGAACGCTGCCTGATGGTCATACACCAGATTTGACAATAACTCCTGATTCCGTTTGCGCGTCGCAAACTGGCTTGGGTTATTGATCCAGTTGACCTTCCCATCGCGCCATATCGGAACAAACTCATCTCCCTCTCCGCTGTCGAGCCAACAAATCTGCTGGCCTCGTAGTGGAATGGATAACAGCGTGTAGTTCGCGACAATTTTTACGGGCGACCATAACTCGTACACCTCTTCAGAATAGCGCTCGCCATCTCGCTTTCGGTCTTTTGTCACCGCTCGATAAATGCAGTTTGGGTCGCTGTCATCTATTAACTGTGGATCAACCTCAAACCAGCAGTCTTCCAGGAACGCATGCAATCGATAGAGATCGCGAAACGACGTTGCCTCAGGGGGAATCAGATGCTGTTTGGCTCGCAAAATGGCCTCCATGGGCAGTGGAGGCTTGTTCGATTCACTGCGCCTAGCGCTGGGTAACTGGTCTAGCAAGCCCTTTAGGACGGTTCGCAGAGGGTTGCGATAACCAGGCAAGACTGCCAGCTCGCCATCATCATCCTCGTCAGAGCAATAAGTTTCCAAAACCCATTCAAAGAAATTGGAGCATATTTTGTGCCGTGCTTTTTTTTGAGTCTCCCCCGTGGCGTGAACAAAGGCCTCGTAAACTCGGTCATTGAACGGAATGTCCCTCGACAGCATGACCCCTGGATCGTCGATTAACTTTTGCGTTGCAACATAGTCTTTGAGAAAGCCCCTCAAATGCGTGTATTTCGCATTCTGATTAACGCCAGAATACACAAAACGCTGAATGGCTTTCCAAAACCTTGGATAAGCGGTCAGCAAATTGGGATCAAATGCGTTTTCATTACCTAGAAACTTGGGCCAACCAGGCCAGTGCTCGGAGTAGCGAACGTGAGGATTGACTGGCAGTCTGGGATCTTGATGATAGCCCTTTGTATACTCAACGAGCGATTTGAAGCCTAGTCTCTGAGCGACCTCAGACGCTTCGGCATAGGTAGCGTATTTCTTTGGAGGGCGGGCGATACCCAAAAAATCGAACCAGTCGACCCAGTCATCTGAATAAATTTCATTGGGAAGGCTTGGCAACCCTACGTCATTCCGGTACAAATTTTTATATTGCTTGGAGCTTTTAATGGCTAAGGCTTGCGCCGCCGCAGACGCTTCGGCGTAGGTGGCGTACCATTTCTCACCGGAGCGGGCACTACCCAAGAACTCGAACCAATCCACCCAATCCTGAGCGTAAAAAACGTTAGGATGAACAGCTAGCCTAGGGTCTCGATGGCAGCTTTCATGGTATTCGACGCTTGATGTAAATCCCAGTCGTTGAGCGGCCTCGGACGCCTCGACGTAGGTGGGATAGAATGCTTCACCGCGGCGGTCTGTACCTAGAAAAGCGTGCCAGTCCACCCAGTCCGCAGTATAGGTTTGGTTCGGAGCGCTCGGCAGTCTTGGATCTTGCCGGTAACCTTTAAAATATTCTTCAGACTTTTTCAAACCTAGGGCCTGTGCGGCCTCAGATGCTTCGGCGTAAGTGGCATAGTTCCGCTGCGTACCCAGAAAAGCGTGCCAGTCCTCCCAGTTCTCTGCATAGACGTTCTCCGGGTTGTAGGGCAGTTTCAGATCTTTTTTATAGCCCACTTGATATCCCTTTAGCGTCTTCAATCCTAACCGCTTAGCGGCCTCAGACGCTTCGGCGTAAGTGGCATAGTTCCGCTGCGTACCCAAAAAAGCGTGCCAGTCCTTCCAATTCTCTGCATAGGCATTCTCCGGACTGTAGGGCAATTTAGGATCTTTGCTAAAGCCCTTTAAGTATTGAGCTCGTTTTGCGAACCCCAATCGCTTCGCGGCCTCAGACGCTTCGGCATAAGTGGCATAGTTCCGCTCTCTACCGAAAAAGTCGTACCAATCCACCCACTCATCCGAATAGAATGTGTCGGGTCTGATCGGCAGTCTAGGATCTTGTTGGTAGCCCTTTAGGTATTCTTTCGATGATTTGAATCCCAGGCGCCGAGAGGCCTCGTACGCTTCGGCGAGGGTGGCGTATTTTTCAGGAGGGCGCTTTACGCCTAAAAAATCATATGTGTCTATCCAGTCAGCAGCATAGTAAACGTTGGGTGCCGCCGGTAATTTGAGATCCAGCTTATATTCCTTCTGGTATTCAGGAAATGTTTTGAATCCGAGGCGCTGAGCGGCTTCTGACGCTTCAGCGAGGGTGGCGTACCTGTTCTCACCGGGACGATCAGTGCCAAGGAACTCGTACCAATCGTCCCAATCCTTGGCGTAAGCGTTATTGGGATTCGACGGCAGCTTTGGGTCTTGTTGGTAGCCCTTTTTATATTCAGAACGTGATTTGAACCCCAAGCGCTTAGCGGCTTCAGACGCCTCAGCGACAGTGGCGTATTTAATCCTCATGAGTGAGTCCCTGCTTGCTTGGAGATATTAAGCCGTGCTCGGGTGACAAACTGTTCAAATGCGCACGCATCTGCTTATCAGTGAGTTCGGTGTAGACCTGCTGACTTTCTATCGATTTGTGGTGCAGGGCGTTTTTGATTATAAACGGGCTGGCCTTTGCATCGGCGAGTGCTTGCCCGTAGGAGTGGCGGTGCGCGTGTGCGGTCGTACCCGCTTCTTTTGAAAACAGTAAACCAATTCTTTCAACGGCCCTCTTAAGCGATTGGTTATACCCTTTAATCGAGTGCGGAGCGCCCGATTGCGTTGTGAATGCAAACGGGTGTTTATCGTCGTCTGGGTGCCGCTGGTACGTCAGGTAAAGTCGCCACAAGTCGTTGAAGGTCTCGCCGGCACTTTGCGGAAACCACCAAACCCGCAGAAAGTGGCGACTTTCGTTGTCCTCTTTTGGTGCCTTCCAGCCTGCGTGCAACGTATGGGATTTCGAATACTCAAATCGTGGCTGCATCCCATACTTTTGGATCAGCTCTTCACGCCTGCTGGGGCCGTTTGGACGGGTTCGTCCTTTGTCCGGGTGAAAAACCTTAACCAGTGCGGTTCCATCCTCCCATGGCGCGACATCCTCTACCCAAAGGTGAAAGCATTCGCTGAGCCGGAGTCCGCCGTAGTGCATCAGCATCGTGATCAGCACATTTTTTAGGTCGAGACGCTCATGAACAGTGTCGCTGGTTTCGAAACCGTATCTCGTAAAGCCGTTCCATAAGAGATCGTCAATGCGTCCTTCCGGAAAGCTTTTCTTGCCCTCGTTTCCGCTAGAACGTGAAACCTTCCTGGGCATGACTTTCCGAAAATGAGAGGGGTCTGGCTTGCTGGCCCATAGATGTGACAGAAAAGCCCGCCGTTTCTTCTGGTAGAAGGCTGCTAGGCCCATCCATTCTTCATAACGATTGGGTCTAACCTTTGGATTTATCTGAAGCTTTTTCTCTTCAGACTGTTCAGAGAGCCAGTCTGTGTAATTGGTTATGAGGCTGATCAGAAAAGCGGCGTCTTTATCGCTGCGTGGCCGCCAACGCAACCAACTCGGGTCGCTACCGTCCTCGCCAATCGTTCCCGTGTAAAGGCTGTTTGAGAACTCTCGAAAAAGTTGGTGAGGGTTTGCGAAGCAGTCTTTGTTCTGATTCGTGTAATCAATGAGAAGTCGAACAGCAAAAGCACTTCTGTCTTTCCAGCTCCGAGATTTGTTCCGATGTACAATCAGATAGTCCAGATAACTTTTCAGCAAACCATCATGGGTGACGATCACCGGGAGACTTATCTTGGTCCCTGTGTTGTCCACTTTGACGCGTGCCTCTATGCAGACGCTACTTAGCACACGATCCCCAAAATGGTATTAATAGTACATTTCGAATTCAACTATATACTTCTGCGGGCATAAAAAAAACCAGAACTTGACCTTTGGTCCCACTTTTTCCGTATTTTAGGATGTTTTTTCTATTCCACTAATCGCAGAAGGTGCACTTGTTCCAGGAACAGCCATTCGTTACCGGCAGGATGAGGGAGTTCGCCTCGCTGGGTGGGCGGAACACAGGTTCGACGTAGTGAATAGGGAGTTCGTGCATGGTCAGAAAGCTCACGGAGAGTGTATCAGAACGGTCACACAGATTAGCGAATATGGGGCACACAGTGAATCGTCCCGCACAATGACCGGTTGGTAATCTGCGGCTGTTGAAATCCGGTACTGACTACCCAATAAAGCCTGTGCAGTCACTTATTGCGGGGTTTCTGCGGCCAGCCTGGCCTGGCAGGAACGAAAGTTTTATAGGTCTGGCCTATTGCTCATTTAAAGTTAATCAATTTGAGGAATTAGGCAGGACCAACTACATTGGGTGTCCCAACCAACTTGAAGGAGATTGAATCAATGACAACTCTGGTAAATACCGAGATCAAACCGTTCAACGCAACCGCATTCAAACAGGGCGAGTTCGTTGAAATTTCCGATGCCGACGTGAAAGGCAAGTGGGCCATCTTCTTCTTCTACCCGGCTGACTTCACCTTCGTTTGCCCGACCGAGCTGGGTGATGTGGCGGACAAGTACGAAGAGCTGCAGAAGCTGGGCGTAGAAGTGTTCTCCGTGTCCACCGACACCCACTTCACCCACAAGGCGTGGCACGACAGCTCCGAGACCATCGGCAAGATCCAGTACTACATGGTTGGCGACCAGACTGGCACCATCACCAACAACTTCGGTGTGATGCGTGAAGGCCAGGGCCTGGCAGACCGAGCTACCTTCCTGGTAGATCCGGATGGCGTTATCCAGGCAATGGAAATCACCGCCGAAGGCATCGGCCGTGACGCCGACGACCTGATGCGCAAGGTCAAGGCTGCCCAGTACGTTCGCAAGCATCCTGGCGAAGTCTGCCCGGCCAAGTGGAAGGAAGGTGACGAGACCCTGTCTCCGTCCCTGGACCTGGTAGGCAAGATCTAAGCTCCCTGCTGAAGGGAAGCTGACCTGAGCCAGGGCCTGCAGTGCAGGTACTGGTTCCCTGAAAACCCCGGCTTGTCCGGGGTTTTTTGCGTTTGGTGATCCCGGCGTTGAGGCTTGTCATGAGCAGCCTGGCTGAAATCGGCTAAGGTAGGTGCTGTATGCGTACCAGATTTGATGGTTGGTTTCCTACATCGGGCGGACAGGGACAAGGCTATGGGTATAACGGCTATTCCAGTGGACCAGCGGGTGATCGATATCGACTCGCGGCGCTTTGCATCCATCGAAAAAGCGCTGGTGGAGCTCATCACGAACAGTGACGACAGTTACAACCGGCTTGAGCGCAAGGGTGTTGCTGTCGCCGCAACCATTCGTGTCGAATACGAGCGACACCAGCATGGTGCCAGGTTGGTAGTGGCGGACCAGGCTGAAGGCATGTCGTGGCAGCAGGCCCTGGCAAGCCTGACCTATGGTGGGGCACACAGTCCCCTCGCCCGGGGTGAGGGCACGGGCAGGGGCTATTTCGGGCGCGGCCTCAAGCAGGCCATTTACGGTCTCGGGTACGGCTGGCTGGAGACTATCCGGGATGGGCGCTATACCCGTGTAGACCTGTTCAGGGGTGAGCACGGAGAGTATCTCTACGACGACGGTTCCGGTGACCGGGAGGCAAGGGACACCGACTATGCCCGACTGGGCACGGATGCCAATGGAACCCGCGTAGCCATTATTATCGACAACCCGTTGGTACAGATCATCCAGTTTCGTTCGGTACTCCATTCCGTGTCCCATAATATCTATCTGCGGGAAATCCTTGGCCGGCGCACGATTGAGCTGGTACACCGTCAGGCGGGCAGGGAGGCAGAGCGAATCGCACCGGTTCATTACCTGGAGCCCGAAGCGAGGGTACTGACGGGGCCGCAGCAGCCTTTCAGCTTCGTTTACGAGCAGCAGACCTGGCCATTTACGTTGACCTTGAAACGGGCGCTGACCGCAGAGCTGACCTTGCGGGGAGACGAGCGTACCAACGGCTTACTGGTGCTCTCCGGCAATGCGGTACTGGATTGTCAGATGTTTGAGTTCGAGAACCAGGTGGGGACCGAGTACCTGTTTGGCGAGGTGAACTGCCCCGGGCTCTCGGAAAAGCTCGGTCAGGGGCTGGCCGTGATCAGTGATGAACGTGAAGGCCTGAACCTGAAAGAGCCCTTTGTGGCAGCCTTCGCACGGGCAGTCAGTAAACTGATCAGGCCGGCTGTCGCACAAGAGCGTGAGAACCTGCGCTACCTCGAACATGCGACGGCGTCGGGCAGGACCGACCATATGATCGAGCACCTGCTAGGGCGAATGAACCGTGCGGCCATCGAGGACCTGCATATTGCCCTTCCGGCGCCCGTTGAAACAGCCTCGGCGCCGGAATCCGGGGAAGCCTCCCTGCGCTTTACCACGCCGTTCTATTACCGGGAGGCCGGTCGCCCTTTCCATATCACTTTGCTGGTGGATCCGGCCCGCTTTGAGCCAGATGATGTTCTGCATATCAGTTACCAGTTTCCGGATTCAGTGGAGCTGGATACCGCGATTACGGAAGTGCCGGTAACGGACCTTGCGGACAAGGGCCGGATCCAGTGGACGGTTGCCGGTGATACCATTGGTGACCGCGGCGAGATTACTGTTCGTTCCCGCCACTACCTCGCCTGGTGCGAGGTTGTCATTGCCGATCACGGGGCCCATCACCATCATCAGCGTCCCTCAACGCGCCGGGCTCATCACCGCCACAATGGACCGCCGCGGGACCACGGCGAGATGATGTTCACCGGTTATGAGTTCCGCAATCTGCATAACGAACTTGAGCGGGCCGTGTACAGCCACGATGAGCGCAAGATCCTGATCAATACCGCTGCGCCGACTGTCCAGCTTTATGTGGATGGCCGGGGCCGGTTCCGGGATTCGGCACGGTTGTTACTTGCGGAACTGTTTATGGACGTGATCTCGGATGAACTGGCCAGGTACCAGCTGGTACGGGATGGCGGCGAGGAAACGGTGGCGGCTTTCCACGCGGCCAAGATGGCCATCATCCGTCGTTATGGCAGCGACATTCATCGATCATTTTCCAGTTACTGACAGGGCCGGATGGGATACCTCGCGTATATAGCGCAGTTCTATCAAATGGTTTAGACCAATTAATTTGAGCTTGGTGATGAGGGTCCGTATCGTAACCCTAACTTCAATTAACCACTTTTTCTGATTCAGCCACCCGGCTTAAGACATCAAGGGGAATGCATACATGTTGGATGCCAATATCAAGCAACAGCTTCAGGCCTATATGGAAAAGCTTCAGCAGCCGATCGAGCTGGTGGCAGCCTACGACGACAGCAGGAAATCCCAGGAACTCAGGGAGCTGCTGGAAGAGATCGAGCCGCTGTCCGACAAGATCGGCCTGCGTACGGAAACTGACGAGAACGTACGTCGTCCTTCCTTCACAATTAACCGCGTAGGTACTGACATCGGGGTGCGTTTTGCCGGCATTCCCATGGGCCACGAGTTCACCTCGCTGGTACTGGCCCTGTTGCAGGTGGGCGGTCACCCGTCCAAGGCCTCCCAGGAAGTGATTGAGCAGATCGGGTCACTGGATGGCGAGTACGAGTTCGAGACCTTCTTCTCCCTGTCCTGCCAGAACTGCCCGGACGTGGTTCAGGCCTTGAACCTGATGAGTATCATCAACCCGAAGATCCGCCACACCGCGATCGACGGCGCCCTGTTCCAGGATGAGGTCGAGAAAAAGGAAATCATGGCGGTACCGGCCGTGTTCATGAACGGCGAGCCCTGGGGCCAGGGCCGTATGACCCTGGAAGAGATCGTGGCGAAGCTGGATGAGAACGCCGGTGCGAAAGAAGCCGAGAAGCTCAGCCAGAAAGCCCCCTATGAAGTGCTGGTGATCGGCGGTGGCCCGGCGGGCGCCTCCGCAGCCATTTATGCCGCCCGTAAGGGAATCCGCACCGGTATTGCTGCCGAGCGCTTTGGTGGCCAGGTATCCGATACCATGGGTATCGAAAACCTGATCTCTGTGCCCTATACCGAAGGCCCCAAGCTGGTGGCGGCCATGGAGCAGCACGTCAAGGAATACGACGTGGACATCATGAATATGCAGCGCGCCGAGAAACTGATTCCGGCAGCCCGGACCGGTGGTTACCACGAGATCCAGCTGGCCAACGGCGCCTCACTGAAGGCTCGCAGCCTGGTGCTGTCCACGGGTGCCCGCTGGCGCCAGCTGGGTGTACCTGGTGAGGAAGAGTATCGCAACAAGGGCGTAGCCTACTGCCCGCACTGCGACGGTCCCCTGTTCAAGGGTAAGCGCGTTGCGGTTATCGGTGGCGGTAACTCCGGTGTCGAGGCAGCGATCGACCTGGCCGGTATCGTGGGCCACGTGACCCTGCTGGAATTCGCCGACGAAATGCGGGCGGATGAGGTGCTGCAGAAGAAACTGCGCAGCCTGAAGAACGTGGAGATCCTGACATCTGCCCAGACCACCGAGATCACCGGTGAAGGCGGTAAGGTGAACGGCCTGACCTACCGCGACCGTAACAGTGGTGACAACCACCACGTGGCGCTGGAAGGTGTGTTCGTCCAGATCGGCCTGGTGCCGAACACCGAGTGGCTGAAGGGTGACATCGAGCTGAGCCAGCATGGTGAAATCATGGTGAATGAGCGTGGCGAAACCTCCATTCCGGGTGTTTTCGCGGCTGGTGATGCGACGACGGTACCCTACAAGCAGATCGTGATTTCCATGGGAGAGGGCTCCAAGGCTGCACTGAGCGCCTTTGACTTCCTGATCCGTCACGAAGTGCCGGAAGAGGCGGAGGCCGAAGTAGCCTGATCCGCCAGGCCATAACGAAAAAGGCCCCGCAGCCGTCTGGTTGCGGGGCCTTTTTGCGTCTAGTGGGCAAATCAGCGTGAGCCGATATTACCGTCCCGGTCGGAGATGACGATTTCCACCCGTCGGTTTTCCTGGCGTCCGGCGGCAGTGGTATTGGTGGCCTTGGGGTATTCCTCTCCAAAGCCCTGTGTTTCAACCCGGTCCGGGTCTATGCCATCGGAGAGCAGTTTGTTTTCAACCGCCTGCGCACGGCTCAGGGACAGCTCCTGGTTATAGGCTGCTTCCCCCGTACTGTCGGTATAGCCTTCGACCCGTACCCGGTAGTTGGGATACTCCTGCATAAAGTCCGAGAGCTTGCGAACGGTGCGCTCACCAGCGGGCTTGAGTTCGGCCTCGTCAATGTCGAACAGTACGTCCCCCAGGGTCATCACCATGCCACGGTCGGTCTGTTCCGCCTGCAGCCGATCCATCTGTTCCCGCAGCATGCGGGCCTGGAGTTCTGCTTCCTGGGCGCGGCGCTCACCAATGCGAATGCGCAGGTCATCCCGCTGGCGCTCCGCTTCGCTCAGCTCCTCCTGAAGGCCGGCGCGCAGTGCTTTCTCCCGGGCCAGGTCCAGGTGTCGGTTGGCCAGGTAGAGCTGGTGCCCAAGGGCTTCTTCATCGCCGCCTTCCGCGTGGAGGGTTTCAGCCTGGCCCAGTGCCGTTTCCGCATCCCGCAGGTGTGACAGGCCGTTGCGTGCAATCTCGGAATTCTCCACGGCTTCTTCATAGGCCGCCTGTGTTTCACTCAGGGCGGGGTTTTCCGGTGGGGTACTGGCGCAGGCCGAAAGCAGTGCAGCGGCGGTGATCACCGGAACCGTGCCAAAGTAGTGCCGTTTCATATTGCCTCCTTGGGGGTCAGTTCTGGTTTTCCAGGTTTCGGCGCAGGGAATCGATGCTGGCCCTGACATCGCCCAGTTCGTCACGTACCTTCTGGGTCTCGGCCCTGGCCTCGGCCAGGCGGGCGTCCACCTCGGCCTGCTCCAGCAGCCGACGTGCCTCGCCATACCGCTCCTCGGTAATGAGGGATTCGGCCGTAGCGACTTTCTCACGGGCAGCTGCAACCATGCTGGGCTCTGTATCCTCGCCACCGGCATTGGCGGCAGATTGCAGGGCTGATTGCGCCGATGCCAGCTGGTCATCCGGCTTCGGGCCCGGATTGGTGGCACAGCCGGTGAGGAAGGCACCGGTTACCAGTATTGGCAGAACACGGGAAAACATGCGCGAGTCTCCTTGTGGCGGGTTTTCTCGTTCAGGTGGCATACCATAAGGTATGGCAGTTTCAGAAAGCGTAGCAGTAAACGACTTGCACCCTGTTGTTAGCCGCATGACAGTTGTGCAATAAACCATTGGTTTGTGGGGATCCATGCCTGACCTTGATAGCCTTACCCTCGCCAGTTTGGCCGGCCAGTTCTTCGGGCTGGTGGCGCTTGCCATCTGCCTGGTGGCCTTCGCGAGCAAGAACGATGACCGGCTGCTGGTGCTGCTGATTTCCGCCAACGTAGCGTTTGCGTTGCAGTTTGCGTTCTTTGGCAGCTGGACGGCGGCGGCCCTGACGGTGCTGGTGATCGCAAGGATCGTACTGGCACGCCGCTATGTGGGCAGTCAGTGGGTGATGTGGGTGGTACTGGTGGCGAACCTGGTGGCAGCGGCGCTGACCTGGCGGGACTGGGTGGATGTACTGCCGCTGACGGCGGCGACCCTGGGCACCATCGCCATGTTCCTGCTGCGGGGTATTCCCATGCGCATCATGCTGGGGCTGGCGGCCCTGGCCTGGATGCTGAACAACCTGGCGATCGGCTCCATTGGCGGAACCCTCGCCGAGGGCATGATCTTCGTTACCAACGTGATCACCATCATCCGGATGGCCCGGGCAAGGAAACGCTACCCGGGCGCATCGGTAGACAGCGCCGGCCCAGCCGGCCCTAGTGACCAAGCACCTCGATAATCTTGCTGGAAAACGCTTCCAGGTCGTCCGGGTTACGGCTGGTGATCAGGGGCGCGTCGTAGCAGACCTTTTCGTCTACCCAGTGACCGCCGGCGTTCACGATATCGGTTTTGACGCTGGGGAAAGACGTCAGTGTGCGGCCCCGAACAACGTTGGCCTCTACCAGCAACCATGGCGCGTGGCAGATGGCGGCCACCGGCTTGCCGGCTTCCACGAAGCTGCGGGCAAACGCCACGGCGGCCCGATCTTGCCGCAACTCATCCGGATTCGCCACGCCGCCGGGTAACACCAGGGCGTCATAGTCATTGAAATCCACGTCTCCAACCAGCTTGTCCACCTTGAAGGTGTCGCCCTTGTCCAGGTGGTGGAAGCCGTCGATGCTGCCTTCTTTAATGGACACCAGTTCGGTTTCGGCACCAGCTTTTTCCAGGGCCTCCCTTGGGTCCGTCAGTTCGACCTGCTCTACGCCATCGGTGGCGAGGAACGCGACCTTCTTCCCTTTCAGTGATGCACTCATGGTGAAACCTCCCGGGTTTGTGGTTGATAAAAAGCATAGATCACTACCCCTCAGTTCTGAGGCCGGCAGAGCAGGAAAAAACCACATGCAGGGTTACGCGTTATTAATGGCAGGGGCATTGTCGGATGTAAGAAAGGTTGCAGAAGCGGGTTACGAGGGCCACATTGAACAGAAAGCCATGTCGATACCGGAACCAGGAGGCTCTCTATGTTGCTGGCGGAAAAATCCACCGGACACCTTGTCGAAATCAGTGATATCAAGGCCCTGTACGACCCGAACGAACAGGAGGTCACCGGCAGTGTCCACTACGGCGAAGAGGCCCAGGACCCTGAGCCCATCGCCAAGTCAAAGCTGGCCTTTCCTTCCGGCGAGCCATTACCGGTTTGCTGGACGGACCCGGATTACCGGCAGAAGTGACAGGTGCCCCTTTTCAGGGACTGTGCCGGTTTGGGACACTACTTCAGGGAAAAGCGCCTGGCTGAAACCGGGCGCTCGCGCGATCAAAAGGAAGTAATAAACATGACCTATACTTCAGGGCGGTCCGGACAGTGGGCGTTCCTTCAACTGAGCCTGGTGGTGGCCCTGGTGTCACTCCTGACCGGTTGCGGTATCAACAATATTCCCACCTACGACGAGCAGGTGAAGGCAGCCTGGTCCCAGGTTGAAAACCAGTATCAGCGCCGGGCGGACCTGGTGCCGAACCTGGTGGAAACCGTGAAGGGTTTCGCTGCCCAGGAACAGGAGACCCTGACGGAGGTCGTCGAGGCCCGCTCCCGGGCGACGTCCATCCAGGTGGACGAAAGTATTCTCAATGATCCTCAGAAGTTGCAGCAGTTCGAGCAGGCCCAGGGCCAGCTGACCAGCGCCCTGAGCCGTTTGATGGCGGTTTCAGAGCGCTATCCCGAACTGAGATCCAACCAGAATTTCCTTGCATTGCAATCCCAGCTTGAAGGCACCGAGAATCGGATCGCCGTTGCCCGGCGGGACTTTATCCAGGCGGTCGAACGCTACAACACGGAGCTCCGCACCTTCCCCGGTCGTATCTGGCACAGCCTCCTGTACGGCGATATGGAATTGCGGGAAAACTTCGAGGCTACCACCGAGAACGCAGATCAGGCGCCGCAGGTTGAGTTCTGATGGTTGTGCTTCGCCCCCTGATCCTGCTGATCACCCTGTGCCTGCTGCAAAGTCCGGCCTGGGGCCAGGCTACCCCCGAGTTTCCCGAGCTCACAGGCCGCGTGGTGGATGGCGCCGGAATGCTTTCACAGGATGAGGCGTCGGCACTCACCGAAATGCTGGCGGCCCATGAAGAAGCCACCACCAACCAGGTGGTCGTTGTCACCCTGCCTGATCTTCAGGGTTACCCGATTGAGGAATTCGGTTATCAGCTCGGGCGCCACTGGGGCATTGGTCAGAAAGGCGAAGATAACGGCGCACTGTTGATTGTCGCCGAGGAAGAACGGGCAATCCGTATCGAGGTGGGTTACGGGCTCGAGGGGCGGCTTACCGACGCCACGTCCTCCGCCATTATCAACCAGGTCATCACACCAGCCTTCCGCCAGGGCGAATTTGCCCGGGGCATAACCGACGGTACCGAAGCCATGATCCAGGCACTGGGCGGCGAGTCGGTGGCTGTGCCCGGGGGAGAGGCAGCACCCGGGGACAAACCCAACCTGCTTGCAGTGATCTTCTTTTTCATCATTATCGTGTCGTTTATTTCGCTGGTCGGGGGCGGCGGCCGTGGCGGTCGCGGCAGGGGTGCCCTGGCGGCGGGTGCCTTGCTGGGTGCCGGTATGGGCGGCCGTGGTGGTGGCTTTGGAGGCGGCGGCTTCAGTGGTGGGGGCGGCGGTTTCGGCGGCGGTGGCGCGTCCGGAGGATGGTAGCCGGATAAATGGACAATTTACCTGAGAGCAAGATCACTCCATGACGCTATTAACCTCGACTGAACAGGATCGGGTGGCTGCGGCCATCAATGCCGTTGAACGGGAAACGGATGCCGAGCTGGTTACCGTGCTGGCCCGCCAGGCAGACAGTTACGCCTATATTCCCCTGCTCTGGGCCGCCATCCTGGCTTTACTGCTGCCCGGTCTGGTTAACTATTTTACCGAGTGGTTTGACGCCGATTTACTGCTGTTGGTCCAGTGGGGCGTTTTCCTTGTACTCGGTGCCTTGTTCGGCATACCCAGGATCAATACCAGGCTGATTCCCCGCCATGTTCGATACTGGCGGGCCGGGAACCTTGCCCGCCGGCAATTCCTGGAACAGAACCTGCACCATACGAAAGGCAGCACCGGTATGCTGATCTTCGTATCGGAAGCGGAGCGTTATGTCGAGATCCTGGTTGACCAGGGTATTTCCGCGCGGGTCGACAACGCGGTCTGGGAAGGGATCGTCCAGGTCTTCACCCGCCAGGTGCGCCAGGGCGACACCTGTCAGGGTTTCCTCGATTGCATCCAGGCCTGCGGCGAGCATCTCAGGGAGCAGGTTCCGGCTACCCACGAGCGGAATGAACTTCCCAACCACCTGGTCATCCTGCCCTGAACATGGATCAGGGTATTTCCACCTCGCCTGCCATATAGAACGCAGCCTTCCCGGCAATGCCAACCCGGTCACCCCGGTGTTCGCAGCGTAACTCACCGCCGCGGGCGGAGAGCTGACGGGCGAGCAGCGGATTCCTGTCCAGCCGCTCTGACCAGTAGGGTGTGAGGGCACTGTGAATGGAGCCGGTCACCGGGTCTTCATCGATGCCGATGCCCGGGGCGAAGTAGCGGCTGACAAAGTCGCAGTCATCACCCGGGGCGGTGATGATAACGCCCTGGTTGTCCAGTGCCCGCAACAGGCCCAGGTCCGGGCTGGCCTGGAGGACCGCTTCCGCGCTATCCAGTACCACCAGGTAGTTGGTGTCATGGGGTACTTCGAAGACCAGGTCCCGGGTTTCCGGCAGGGCCTTGCGTAACAGCTCGGGTATCGCCACTGGTTCGATGGAGAGTGCGGGGAAGTCCAGCTCCAGTGATCCGTCCGACCGTCTGGTTACGCCCAGCTCGCCGCGAAGGGAACGGAACCGGATCCGGTCACCTTCCCAACCCAGTCGGTTGAAGAGTACCCAGGCGCTGGCCAGGGTAGCGTGACCGCACAGGGGCACCTCGGCACCCGGGGCAAACCAGCGAATATGGAAGTCGGCGGCTGAGTCCTCGCCTTCCGGCACAAGGAAGGCCGTCTCTGACAGGTTGTTCTCGGCCGCCAGCGCCTGCAGAACCCCATCCGGCAACCAGTTCTCCAGGGGCATGACCGCCGCCGGGTTGCCCCTGAAAACTTCACTGGCGAAGGCATCGACCTGGTAGAAGGGTAACGTCCGCATGATGCAGGCTCCTGTCGGTGTGAGTGAGATACTGTGCAGCCCGGTCCATCAGGAACCGGCTGAGCTCGGCTTTGCTGTAGAAATGCAACTCCGGCAGCGGCTCGCCGGTGGTCAGAACCCAGTGGTGGAGGCGCCGTCGTTCCACCCGGTAACCCATGTTGCGCAGGGCAGTTTCCGGCTCGGAAGCTGTAATCTCAGTATCACCTCCTACCCGCAGAAGGTCCTGGCGCGAGCCTGAACAGTGTAGTGTGCAGGTGTTTGCGGGGTGTGTCATGGGAAGTCTCCTTTCCCGGTTCGTGAGGCTTCCAGTGTCTCCCTCCGGTGCGATCCATAACAGATTCAGCTATTCTGCTTTTGAACCGGTACAGCGTGTTAGGACGCCGGAACTGTACCGGTCGTTCTGACACTCAACTGTGCTGTGTCGTTGACCATGACCTGTGGAAGGATAGTCAGTATGGAAACTCTCTATCACCAGGTGGCTGACCAGGTGGAAACCCTGATTCGCGACGGCGTGTTCCGGGACGGCGAGCGCCTGCCGGGGGTGCGTGTGCTTAGCCGGCAGCTGGGGGTCAGTGTGGCCACTGTCCTGCAGGCTCACCAGACGCTGGAAGGGCGGGGTTTGCTGGAGCCCCGTGAGCGCAGTGGCTACTTCGTGCGGCGTCCTCCGGTCGATGCACCCGAGCCGGCCATGTCCGCCCAGGATGTCCGCCCCGTGCCGGTGACCCTGCGGGACATGGCCATGGACCTCTGCTCTGACGAAGAGAAGCGGATGGTCCCGCTGGCAACGGCGGTTCCCCATCCCGACTACCTGCCGATCCGGCAGATTCAGCAGGCGTCAATCTGGGCCGCCCGCCGCGGCCTGGAATCCCTGGACTATGCCTTTCCCGGCAAGAGCGCCTTTCGACGCCAGATTGCCCAACGCATGGCCGCGCTGGGCGTTGCCGTTTCGCCGGATGAGATCCTGGCCACCAATGGCGCCCAGGAAGCCATCATCATGGCCCTGCGGGCGGTGACGAGTCCCGGCGACATTGTCGCCGTGGAATCGCCCTCGTTCCCCGGTATCCTGCAGGCGCTTGAGGTGGTGGGCCTGAAGGTGATCGAGATTCCGGCCCATCCCGCAGAAGGTCTCAGCCTGGAGGGATTGCAGCTGGCCATGGATCAGTGGCCCATCCGCGCCTGCGTGGCCGTCACCAATCACAGTAACCCCATGGGCATGCGGTTGTCGGACGAGCACAAGCAACGGCTGGTGTCGTTGCTGGAGGATGCAGGCGTCCCGCTGATCGAGGATGATATCTACGGCGATCTCGCCCACTCGGGTGAGCGTCCACGGCCGGCGAAGAGTTTTGACCGTACGGGCAACGTGATCTATTGCAGTTCTTTCTCCAAGACGATCTCCCCGGGATTGCGACTGGGGTGGATCGCGCCGGGGCGCCACTTCCCGGCGGTACGCCAGCAGAAGTACTTCACGAACCTGGCCACGGCCACCCTGCCGCAGATTGCCGTCGCCCATTTCCTGGAGCAGGGCGGTTATGACCGCTACCTTCGTGGTGCCCGGCGCACCTACAGGGAGTCGGTGGAAAGACTGCGGTCCGCGGTCGCCCGGTACTTCCCTGCGGGCACGGCGGTCAGCCGGCCAAGCGGCGGCTTCGTGTTGTGGGTGCAGTTGCCGGCAAATTGCTCCGGTACCCAGGTCTATCGGCTGGCCAGGGAGCGGGGTATTAACGTGGCGCCCGGCATCATGTTTTCCACCACAGGTAAATACGAAAACTGCCTTCGCCTCAATGCGGCCAACCCCTGGACACCTCGGATCGAAGAGGCTGTCCGCACCCTGGGCGAGCTGTCGGCTGCCGTGCTATCAGACTGAAGGCTGCCGCATTACCAATTCCTAATCTGAATACCACCTTCCTTCCCCGCGTCTACACTGAAGACAGCCTGGACAGGGCACGCGGTAAAGGGAGGTCGTCCGATCTTGAAGGGATTTCTGGTGTTACACATCTCGGCGCTTCTGGTCTGGATCGGGTGTCTTTTCTATCTGCCGGCGCTGGTGGCGAGCCACATGGGTAGCAGCCATTCCCTGGAAGAGCGCCCGCACCCCTATGATTCCCTCTCCCGCCTGTTATTTACCCGGCTGGCCACACCGGCAGCGCTGGTGGCGATATTTGCCGGCACCGTGGTGTTCACTATTGATATCAACTTTGAACCCTGGTTGATCGCGAAGCTGACGGTGGTGTGTTTGCTGGTGGTTCTGCACACCCTGACCGGTGTGCTGATCGTGCGGGCGGAAACCAGGCCCGATGCGCCGGTAACCCTGTGGAGCGGGCTGTTGATGGCGGGCATTGCTGCGGTGGTGCTGGTCATACTCTGGCTGGTGCTGGCGAAGCCGCCAGTGGAGCAATGGCTATGAGCCGGTCAGTCCACCAGCCTGTCTTCCTCGATGTTCCGGATTTTCTCGTTGCGTCGGGCCCGGTTGATGCTTTTTTCCGCTGCCACCCCGACGGCATGGTCATACACCAACTGGCCGCCGAGAAAACTGGTGATGCTGATCATCACCCCGCTGAGCAGGCTCACGTAGAGCCCCCAGGGAATGATCAGCGCTTCCACGTCCCCCAGTCGAAGCAGCCAGTTCAGGGTCGCAAGCGACAGCAGCATCACCGCCATGATGCCGTGACACCAGGCGATCACCAGGCGGCGTATTTCTTTCACCAGAACCAGGTCCAGGACGCCTATCAGCCCGGAAAACCATCCCCCCAACATGCCAATCGCGGCGAGCCAGGTGCCGGCCCGGGCCCAGAAACTGTCACCAGTCAGGGCGTAGCCGATATCCGTTCCGATCAGTCCCAACAGGGCGGCAACGGGGAAGTGGATCAGCATGGGGTGGATGGGGTGGCCGAACAGCGCCATGCGGCTGCGAATCGGGGCGACATCCATGGGGCTGCGGACTCCTTCCGTGACAGGAACAGACTTTATCCAACGTTAGCAAAGTTGGTGGCGATTACCACTCCACTTCTGCTGGGCGGCTGCGGCGGGCCACTCTCAGCGTTGGACCCGGCTGGCGAGAGTGCCCGGTCTGCTGCCTGGTTGTGGTGGGCAATGCTGGGCTTGCTGGGCACCATCATGCTGTTGGTATTTGCCGTATGGTTCATTGCCCTGCGCCGTGCCCCGGCGAAGACGGAATCCGGAGCCAGGCGAGCCGCCAGGTGGTGGATTATCGGTGGCGGGCTGGTGTTGCCCATGACCGCCATCGTACTGATCCTGGGCTTCGGTATTCCCCTGGGTCAGCGCATGCTGCCGCTGCCGGTGAGTGATGGTGAGCCCCTGAGAATCAACGTGACGGCCCGCCAATGGCAGTGGCAGGTGAACTATCCGGATAGCGGAATCCGTCTGACGGACGAGGTTCACATACCTGCAAACACCCCGGTGGACCTCCACCTGACCAGCGACGATGTAGTCCATTCCTTCTGGGTGCCCAGGCTTGGGGGCAAGCTGGACATGATCCCCGGGCACACCAATGTCTTGCGACTGCAGGCAGACCAACCCGGCACCTACCGGGGGCAATGCGCCGAGTTTTGCGGGACCGGGCACGCGCATATGAAGTTCCGGGTGCAAGTACATGACCAGACGGCATTCCAGCGCTGGCAACAGGAGGTCAGGGAATGAGCCAGGCGCCTTCAGCGGAACAGCAGGCACGCAACGACCGGTTTGAGCGGGTGTGGGGCAACCTGCCCGGCTGGGGCACGTTGTCCGCCGTCAACCACACCACCGTTGGTCTTCGCTTCCTGATCACCGGACTGATCTTTTTCCTGGTGGGCGGCCTGCTGGCCATGTTGATCCGGACCCAGCTGGCGCTGCCCGAACAGGAGATTATCGGTGCCGACCTGTACAACCAGCTGTTCACCATGCACGGCACGGTGATGATGTTCCTGTTCGCCATTCCGGTACTGGAAGGGGCAGCCATGTACCTGATCCCCAAGATGATCGGCGCCCGGGACCTGGTGTTTCCGCGGCTGAGTGCGCTGGGTTACTTCTGTTACCTTTTCGGCGGTCTGATCATTCTCTCCAGTCTGTTCCTGCAGATTGCGCCGGATTCGGGGTGGTTTATGTATACCCCGCTGAGCAGCCGCGAGTTTTCCCCGGGCATGGGCTCTGACTTCTGGCTGTTGGGGATTACCTTCGTGGAGATCTCCGCGATTTCCGCCGGGGTTGAGCTGGCAGTATCGATTCTCCGGTCCCGGGCGCCAGGCATGAGCCTGCAGCGAATGCCGCTATTTTCCTGGTATATCCTGGCCATGGCCCTGATGATCATTTTCGGCTTCCCGCCGCTGATTCTTGGCAGTGTGTTGCTGGAGCTGGAACGGGCCGCCGGCTGGGTGTTCTTCGCGGTAGAGGGCGGCGGCGATCCCTTGTTGTGGCAGCATCTGTTCTGGCTGTTCGGTCACCCGGAGGTGTACATCATCTTCCTGCCGGCGGCGGGAATCGTGTCCACCCTTATCCCGGTGTTCGCGGGCCGGCCCATCATTGGGTACCGCTGGGTGGTCCTGGCCATCATCATGATGGGATTCGTCAGTTTCGGGTTGTGGGTACACCACATGTTCACCGTGGGTATCCCGCAGATGGCGCAGGCGTTTTTCTCTGTGGCCAGCATGCTGGTCGCGATTCCCACCGCAATCCAGATCTTCGTATGGCTGGCGACCCTGTGGGCCGGCAAGGTGCGGTTTCATCTGCCCATGTTGTGGATCATGGGGTTTCTGATTGTATTCGTATGCGGCGGCCTCACCGGCGTCATGCTGGCCCTGGTGCCCTTCAACTGGCAGGTCCACGACACCCACTTCGTGGTGGCGCACATGCACTATGTACTGGTGGGGGGCATGCTGTTCCCCCTGGTGGCCGGGCTGTATTACTGGCTGCCCCACGTATCCGGTCGCATGCCGTCTGACAGCATGGGGCGGTGGGGGTTCTGGCTGTTCTTTATCGGCTTCAACATGACCTTCCTGCTGATGCACCTGACCGGTTTGCTCGGGATGCCAAGACGGGTCTACACCTACGAGGCAGGTCTGGGCTGGGGCTGGCTCAACCTGTTGTCGTCGGTGGGCGGGTTTGTCATGGCCATCGGAGTCGCGACGGTGATCCTGGATATCGTTCTGCACTTCCGCTTCGGCCGCAAGGCCAGCCCGAATCCCTGGCAGGCGGACACCCTCGAGTGGGCCATCCCGATGCCGGTTAACGCCTATAACTTTGCCAGCATCCCCGAGATCCGCTCCCGCCATCCGCTTTGGGATCAGCCGGAACTGATGCGGAGCATTCCCGCTGGCGAGCACGGGCTAAGCCAGATCGAGGACGGACGACGGGATACCATCGGCAGTGACGCCGTTACCGGCGAGGCGCGGGAGGTCATGCACCTGCCGACGAACTCCTGGGAACCGTTGATTACGGCTGCAGTGCTGGCCGGGTTGTGCCTGTCGTTGCTATTGAAGACCTATCTTCTGGCTATTCTGTTCGCGGTACTGGCACTTGTGGCCTGCCTGAGATGGAGCTGGGTGAACGGCCTGCACCCGCGAATAGCCCCCCGAGACCGGACTGGTGACCTGCCCCTGCACTCCCGGACCACCGATGGCCCCGGGCGCTGGGGAATGATCGTAACCCTGATGGCCGACGGAACCCTGTTCGCTTCGTTACTGTTCGGATGGCTCTATTTGTGGCCAGTGGCACCAGACTGGCAGATGCCGGAGCAGTCCCCCCTGAGTGTCTGGGGGCTGCTTGGCAGTGGGCTGGTGCTCGCGGGTGCACTGGGGCTGTGGTGGAGACAGGTGCAGGGTGCTGTATCCGTGGGTGGCTTGTTGCTGGTTACCGTGGTGGGGCTGGCGCACTGCGTGGCGCTGGTTCTGACGGCCATTGAAGCCGGGCTCGGGCCCGGGGACTCGGCCCATGACTCGATCCTGGCGGTCGTTCTGGCCTATCTGATCTTCCATAGCGGTCTCACAACGCTGCTGACCGGGCTACAGGCATTGCGGGTGAGACAGGGTTACACCAGTCAGGCCCTGCCCTACGAGTTGCGGGTGCTGCATCCGCTATGGGGTTACACAGTGGTGGTTTACTGGATCAGCATCGTGGTGTTCCTGGCACTGCCGGCGGCCTTTGGAGGTGGCGCATGATCCGGTCGCGGTTCTGGCGACATCCGGCCAGCCTGCTGCTGGGGCCGGTGGTATGGTCACTCTGGTTTGTGGTGCTCTATGCGATGTTGTCGCTGTCCTGCCTCCAGGGCTGGCTGGTGAACGGCGGTGACCATCCGGCCGCCATCAATCTGCTGCTGGCCGTTGCAGGGTTGCTGGTGACTCTGTTATTGCTCATCTCGGCATGGTCTGCCTGGCGAACGCCTTCAGAGACCGGGTTTATGCCCCGGACATCCGCCATGGTGTCGGCCTGTTCTGCGGTGGCATCGTTGCTCCTGGTGGTACCGGGGCTGATAATGGCCCCGTGCCTGTGAGGTTCTGACCCCGGGCGTACCATTCACCATCAGCCGGAGTATCCATACCCATGAAAGTCGCCGTATTCTGTGGTTCCAGCCATGGCAACGACCCGAAGTTCGCCCAATGTGCCCGGGAGTTTGGTGAGTACCTGGCCAGCCAGGGTGTGGATCTGGTGTTTGGCGGCGGCAACGTCGGGCTGATGGGTGAGGTGGCAGATGCCGTGCTGGCTGGTGGTCGCCAGGTGTTTGGCGTAATACCGGAGTCCCTGAGGGACCGGGAACTGGCTCACCAGGGTCTGACCGAACTGAAGGTCGTCGGGGGCATGCATGAGCGCAAGGCACTGATGGCGGACCGGGCCGACGCCTTTGTGGCCCTCCCCGGCGGCCCGGGCACCATGGATGAGCTTTTCGAGGCCTGGACCTGGGCGCAGCTGGGTTACCATGACAAGCCGTGTGCCCTGTACAACGTCTTCGGATACTACGACCATCTGCTGGCCTTTATCGAGAACATGGCAGGCAGCGGGTTTCTCAGATCGGAACATCAACGCATGCTGGTGGTTGAGGATAACCCGGCAGCCATGCTGCGGGCGTTGCAGAACTATCAACCGCCGGTTCGCAAATGGAGCTGAACTGTCCCTGCCAGGGTTAGCATCCGGAGGTCGCACTGGCGGTTCGCCCTGTGTCCGGCTAAGCTGGTTGCGTTAAGCAACCATATAGCCATAACAATCCAGGAGCCGCCATGAACGACATCATCCTGCACCATTACCCCGCCTCCCCGTTTGCCGAGAAAGCCCGAATCATGTTGGGCTTCAAGGGCCTGGCGTGGCATTCGGTGGATATACCCCCGGTTATGCCCAAACCGGACCTGACGGCCCTTACCGGAGGCTACCGTAGAACTCCGGTGATGCAGATTGGTGCCGACATCTATTGCGATACCGCCATGATGGCTCGCCAGCTGGACCGCATCCAGTCCATGCCAGCCCTCTATCCGGAAGGCAAGGAGGCAATTGCCGCCAGCTCTGCCCACTTTGCCGACCAGGTGATGTTCCAGCACGGCGTTGCCCTGAATTTCCAGCCCCATGCCGTCGCCGAGCGCTTCAAGGGGATGCCGGAATCGGTGATGAATGCCTTCCTGGCGGACCGTAAGAAACTGTTTGAAGGCGGCAACGCCTCCCGCCTGCATCCTTCCCAGGCCTTGTCCCAGTGGCCGACCCTGCTGGGTCGCCTGGAACAGCAACTGAAGGACAGCGGCACCTTCCTGCTGGGTGAAGAGCCGTGCATTGCCGACTTTGCCTGGTATCACCCGCTATGGTTTGTGGCCAGCAACAAGGCTTCCGCACCCGCGCTGGAACCCTATCCGCAAGTGCGTGGCTGGCTGGATGCGGTGGCTGCCTGTGGTCATGGCGAGCCCTCGGAGTTGGCCTCTGAAGAAGCCATTCGCATAGCCCGCGAGGCAGATCCGGCACCTCTGCGAGAAGCCAGCTTTGTCGATCCCAATGGCCTTGCCCTGGGACAGTCCGTTACCGTTGCTGCCGTGGATTACGGCGTGGATCCCGTCGCTGGCACACTGGTCTACCAGGACGCGGAAGAAGTCGTGATCAGCCGTGAGGACGACCGTGCCGGGCATGTGCACGTGCATTTTCCCCGTTATGGTTTCCGGGTGGAAGCGCAGAAATAGGCGGGATCCATACTCGGTTGAGCCAGCCATAAAAAAGGTTCATCGCGCTTTACCGGGAAACGCTGCTTTTATCTTTAAGAAGAAGTAGCCGTTATCCCGGTAGCCATACGCCATCCTCTTGATCA